>JBMOOM010000015.1:0-97893 GCA_049323275.1 Pseudomonadota bacterium | reverse complement strand
GAAGGCAGCACGCAGCAGCCCGCCACGCCGGCGCCCGAACAGCCGGCGACCCCGCCTGCTCCGCAGGGCGGCACGAACGGCGGCACCACCGGCCAGGGCACGACCAACCCGTAAAGCTCCGCCCGGTTCGCAATTACTACAAGGAACTCCGTCACTTCGGTGGCGGAGTTCTGTTTTTCGAAGCGCGCCTTGCCGCTTCCCTCTTTATTTCCGCTCCGCTATAAGACGGCCACGATTTTCGGGAGAGTCGCAGCTTTCCTGCCCGAACGCTTCTGGAGCCCCGACAGGGCGAAGCGTTCCGTCTTTTGGAGCAAAACCGTGTTCGAGCGTATTTTCAGCTGGCTGGAAAGCCGGACCGATACGTTTCCGCCTGTGAAACCAACCAAGCCCGGCAGCACCCTCTGGAGCTTCGTCTGGCATTATACGCGTCCGTTCTGGCCGATGATCCTCGTCTGCTCGAGCCTCGCCTCGGCGGTGGCGTTGATCGAAGTGGCGCTGTTCTCCTTCCTCGGCAATCTCGTCGATTGGCTGAACAATGCCGATCGCGCGACTTTCTGGGAAGATCACGGCACCCGCCTCATCGTCATGTCGGTGCTGGTGCTGGTCATCCTGCCGGTCCTCAAATTCTGGTACGAGGCGGTCGTCCATCAGGGCCTCATCGGCAATTTCGCCATGCGCATCCGCTGGCTGGCGCATCGTTATGTGCTGCGCCAGAGCGTCGACTTCTTCCAGAACGACTTTGCCGGCCGCATCGCCACCAAGGTCATGCAGGCAGCCCTCGGCACCCGCGACACGGTGATGAAGATCACCGAAGTGCTGGTCTATGTCGGCGTCTATTTCACCGGTGCCGTGGCCATGTTCGCGGCGAGCGACTGGCGTCTCGCGGTGCCGCTCGTGCTGTGGTTCATCGGCTATCTCCTGGTCATGCGCCACTATGTGCCGCTCCTCGGCAAATTGTCGAAGGCGCAGGCCGATGCGCGCTCGATGGTCACCGGCCGCATTGTCGACAGCTACACCAACATCTCGACGGTGAAGCTCTTCGCCCATGCCGATCGCGAGGATCTCTACGCCAAGGACGGCCTGCGCCACATGCTGGACACCGTCTACAACTCGTTGCGCACCACCACGCGCATGACGGTGGCGCTCAACGTCCTGAACGCTCTCCTGCTGTTCTCGACCGGCGCGCTGACCATCTGGCTGTGGACGCTCGATGCGGTGACGACCGGCGCCCTGGCCTTCACCGTCGGCCTCGTCCTGCGCATGCAGGGCATGGCGCACTGGATCCTGTGGGAAGTGGCGGGCCTCTTCGAGGATATCGGCACCGTCCAGGACGGCATCGAGACGATTGCGCGCGACCGCACGCTCGTCGACGTCGCGGACGCGGCGCCGCTCATCGTCAACAAAGGCGAGATCAGGTTCGAGAATGTCGGCTTCAACTACGGCAAGGCGACCGAAGGCGAGAAGCGCGGCGTCATCGATGATCTCACTCTGACGATCGCCCCTGGCCAGAAAGTCGGCCTGGTCGGCCGTTCGGGCGCCGGCAAGTCGACGCTCGTCAATTTGCTGCTGCGCTTCTACGACCTGCGCCACGGCCGCATCGTGATCGATGGCCAGGACATCTCCCGGGTCACCCAGGAGAGCCTGCGCGAGCAGATCGGCATGGTGACGCAGGACACTTCGCTGCTGCATCGCTCCGTCAAGGACAATATCGCCTACGGCCGGCCCGACGCCTCGATGGAGCAGATCGTCGAAGCGGCGAAGCGCGCCCATGCCGACGAATTCATCCCGCATCTCGTCGACCCCAAGGGCCGGCATTCCTATGACGCCCATGTCGGCGAGCGCGGCGTGAAACTGTCCGGCGGCCAGCGCCAGCGCGTCGCCATCGCCCGCGTGCTGCTCAAGGATGCGCCGATCCTGATTCTCGACGAGGCGACCAGCGCCCTCGATTCCGAGATCGAGGCGGCGATCCAGGAGAGCCTCTACAGCCTCATGGAGGGCAAGAGCGTCATCGCCGTCGCCCACCGCCTCTCCACCATCGCGGCCATGGACCGCCTGGTGGTGATGGACAAGGGCCGCATCGTCGAGGAAGGCTCCCATGACGAGCTCTTGCGCAAAGGCGGCCTTTATGCCGATCTGTGGCGTCGCCAGTCGGGTGGCTTCCTCGCCCGCGAGGCGGCGGAGTAACCGAAGGAAACGAAGCGTCCTCGATGCGCAAGACTGATTTTCCCCCGCTTGGCGCGGGCCGCCCCGCTACAGTGGCGTCGGCGGCCCGCAAGCCTAATCCGGCGGCCGAGAATGCGCCGGAAGTTCTGGCCGCCCTGCAAAGCGGCATCGCACTGCAGCGCCAGCGGCGCTTCGTCGAGGCCGAACGCATCTATCAGGGCATCCTGCATCGCTTGCCGGAACATCCCGAGGCACTGCATCTGATGGGCACGCTGGCGGTCGAAGCCAATTACATGGATGTCGCCGTCGACTATTTCGAACGCGCGGTCAAAAGGCGTCCGAAACACCCAGAATATCTAAGCAATCTCGGCACCGCCTATCTCGATAGCGGCAATTTCGATCTCGCCGTCACGACTTTGCGCAAGGCGCTGGATAGCAGTCCGAGCCTGATCGAAGCCCTGTGCAATATTGCCCGCGCCCATCGGCGCAACAACAAAGCCGCCAACGGGCTGCCCTATCTTGAGCGCGCGCTGCGCATTGCGCCCGATCATCCCCTTGTCGCCATCGGCTTTGGCGAGACATTGCGCGACCTCGGCCGCATGGAAGAGGCAACGGTTTATTTCCGTCGTGCGATTGCCGCCGGCACTTCAGTGGCGCAGTCCTATCAAGGTCTGTCGTCGACGCGGAAATTCCGGGAAGGGGATCCGGAATTCGTCGAGATCGAAACGATCCTTAGCAAACCTGACGTTTCCGACGCCGAGCGTGAGCGCTATCATCACGCGTTGGGCAAAATGTGCAATGACGTCAAGCGGTATGACGATGCCATGCTGCATTTCCGGAAGGCCAAGGAGATCAGCGGTCGACAATTCAACATCGTACAGTACCGCCATACAATCGATGTTTTGACGGGCGTGTTCACGCCTCTCTTCTTCCATGAGCGACGCGATTTCGGCGATCCCACGGAAGTACCGGTCTTTATTGTCGGCATGCCGCGCTCAGGCACCACACTGACCGAGCAGATCGCCGCCAGCCACCCTCAGATACATGGCGCCGGTGAACTTCCGGACATCCGAAAAATCGCCAATTCACTGGGCTATTCACATGTCCGTCCGGATAATTTCATCGCTGGCGTCAAGGCAATGAGCGCGGAGCAATCGCGCGCGCTCGCCCAGCGCCACCTCAAACGGCTCCGGAAGCAGTCGGTCTCAGCACAGCGCATCACCGACAAGATGCCGCACAACTTCGAGATGCTGGGGCTCATTGCCTTGCTTTTTCCAAAGGCGCGAATCGTTCATTGCCGGCGCGACCCGATCGACACTTGCCTATCATGTTTCATGAATCACTTCTCAGACACGCATGGCTACAACGCCGATCTCACCAATGTCGGGCTTTACTACCGCGAATATGATCGGCTCATGCAGCATTGGCGCCGGGTACTGCCCCTGTCCATGCTCGATCATGATTATGAGGAGTTGACAGCTGCCCAGGAGCCCGCCTCGCGGCGACTCATCGCGCATCTCGGGCTTGATTGGGACGATGCCTGCCTCAACTATTTCGAAACCGACCGCACCGTCAGCACCATCAGCCGCTGGCAGGTGCGCCAGCCGATCTACCGGTCATCAGTGAAACGATGGGCCCACTACGAAGCGCATCTCGATCAACTTTTCACGGCCCTGGGCGATCTGGCAGTCCGCTGATCAAAAAGGGCCGGCATGACGTCCGGCCCTTCTAACTTTGATCTGCCTCTGGCAGCGGTGACCTAGAATCCGAAGGTCAGGCCGGCCTGCACATTATGCGAATAGAGATCACCGCCGGTGAAATCATCGCAATTATTGTCGCACTGGTTGTCGAAGTCGACGTCCAATATGCCCTTGAACCTATACCCAACGTCGACCGCGATACTCTCGGTGAGATCGACTTTGACACCGAGCCCCGCCTGGAAAGCAAATCCGCTGTCCGCATCATCGAACCCATAATCATCGTCGAAGAACGTCACATCGGCTCCGACAAAACCTATGCCAGCACCGCCGCCCACATAGGGTGTGAAGCCCGAATCGGTTTGGAAGTCGTACCAGAGATTACCGAGCACATAGGTCGCGCTCAGATGGCCGTCACCCTCCGCGTCACCCTTGTGGGGTACATCGCCGTCCATGTGCTTGAACCGAGCATCATCGACCGCCCAACGTGAATAGGACACCTCCACCTCAGCGCGGATGGGCTCCCAAATCCGCATGCCGATAGCTCCACCGAGAATGTAGCCGGTCTTGGTATCGACCTTATAGTCGGTGTCGTCGCTATATATGTTCGTTTCCACGCGATCGAGGAAGCTCGCGCCTCCGAACAAACTTACATAAAAGCCATTCGGCTCGGCTACAGGAGTCACATCGGCTGCATGAGCCTGAACCGCGAACAGCGACAGCGTAGCTGCAGCGCAACCGGCAAGTAGAGTCTTCTTCATATGTAGGCATTCCCCAACAGAAAATCTGTCCCCAAGCAATAGGCGACCAAACTCTTCCTGAGCAAGCTAACTCTTTCCGCAACGGCGCTTTTCCTGCCTTGCGTAACTTTTTTGCCACAGTCATAGCCCCTCGCCATTATTTTACCCAAGGTAGAATTTTAAAGAACTTGTGATCTCGCGTAGAAACGGGGAAAGCAGAGCCATGCAATTCACCCTCACGATCGATCATCTGGCCGAAGCCCGCGCCGCGGAGCTCGCCGCCCTCTTTGAAGACCAGGATGAGCCGCCGCTTGCCGTCACGATCAACGAGACCGACGAGGCGGCCAGGCTCTGGAATGTCGTGGCTTACTTCGCCGACGAGACCGAGGCGCGCAACGCTGGCACGAAGATCAAACCTCTACTCAAGGATGAGGTCTTCGCCATCGCCGCCCTGCCCGATGTCGATTGGGTGCGCTGTTCGCTCGAGGGACTGGCGCCGGTCGTCGCCGGGCGATTCTTTCTCTATGGCTCGCATGACCGCGAGCGCCGGCGTTCGGGCGGCGTCTCGCTCGAGATCGATGCCGGCACCGCTTTTGGCACCGGACATCATGGCACGACCTCGGGCTGCCTCCTGGCGCTCGATCGCCTTTTGAAGAAGAGCGCCCCGCGCCGCGTCCTCGATGTCGGCTGCGGCACCGGCGTCCTGGCGATCGCCGCCGCCCGCGCCCTGCGCCGCGCCGTCACCGCCAGCGATATCGACCCGATCGCCGTCGCGGTGACGATCGACAATGCCCGCAACAATGGCGCCGGCGCGCTTCTCTCGGGAATCACCGCGCCGGGCCTGAAGCACCGGCGGATTGCGGCATCAGCTCCCTACGATCTGATCTTCGCCAACATCCTGGCCAGGCCCTTGATCGCGCTGGCGGGCGACCTCACGGCGAGCCTCGCGCCCGGCGGCACGCTGATTCTGTCGGGCCTCACGCTCGACCAGGAGCAGGCGGTAAGGGCCGCTTATCGCAATCGGGGCCTGATTCCCGAGAGTCCAATCAGACTCGGCAACTGGGCGACGCTGGTGTTCGGGCAAACAAAAAGCCCGCGGCGTTTCCGCCACGGGCATCATTTCGGCACCGCCGCTGGGGGCGGCTGGGAATTCGCCTAGCGCAAGCCCCGGGAGGGATTTGCGCTCGAAACCTTAGTTCCCCCAGACCATCCGGTGGATTTCCGAACGGCGCATGCCGATGTCGGCCAGGAGACGGTCGTCCAGGGCCTGCAGCTGACGCTCGGCGCGGCTGCGCGAGACGTAGTTGACGACGCGGCTGGAAACGCGGGTCAGGAAATCGGGAACCATACGGGTATGGGTGGTTTCGCGGTTGAGAGTGGTCGTGTTCATTTCTTGCTCCTGTTTCGTCACACCGGACCAATTGCCCTTCGGCCATCGCACCCGGTGAGGTGTTGACTGATGTTGTGCGCTGCACAAGCACGGGCCTTATATGAGAGACCCTATGGGTTCCACCAGAGGGGTGCGAGGCATGCAAGGCATGCACAAAACTCATATCATCATTCAGGAGTCGTTAAGCACCCCGGCAAGGCTCCCCAGTAACCTCTTATAGCATTGAAATTACTAGATTTACCGCAATTAAGACACAGTTCGGTCACAATCGGAAACCGATCCTTAAGATGCTTATCGGCGACTCCATCGGCGTTAGCCGGTCAAAATGACCCGCTTCGGCATGTCGAGAGCGCATAAATTCAGGCGATTTGAATTTTCGCACTGCACAATCACTTCGCGGCAGGAAAATCTTGCCATTGCGTGAGGCTGCCGGATACTTTCCAATGATCCGCCATCATCCCCGCCCTGTCCGGAGCCTTACCCAATGAAAGCCTTCCACCGACTCGCCTTTTTCGCCGCCATCGCCTGGCTGGTCACAGGCCCGGCGCTGGCCGAGCAGGTCATCGTCAGCTTCATCCAGACCAATGACATCGACAAATTCGAAGGCTCCGGCGACCGCGGCGGCTTCGCCCGTCTCAACGCCGTGGTGAAGGCCGAGCGCGCCAAGGGCGGCCATGTCGTCTATGGCCATGCCGGCGACATGATCTCCCCTTCCCTGATGTCAGGCCTCGACAAGGGCGAGCACACGATCGCGCTCACCAATATGGCGCCGCCCGACGCCTTCACCCCCGGCAATCACGAATATGACTTCGGCCCGGAAATCTTCCTGAAGCGGATGTCGGAGGCGAAATTCCCCCTCATCGCCGCCAATCTGCGCGACCCCGATGGCAAGCTCATCCCCAATTTCTCCGACACCCTGATGATCGAGCGCGGCCCCCTCAAGATCGGCATCGTCGGTCTGACTTCGGATGAAAGCGCCCATGCCTCGAGCCCAGGCAATCTCAAGATCGCCAATGCGCTCGAAACCGGCCTCGCCAAGGCCAAGGAACTGCGTGAGGCGGGCGCCGATTTCGTCGTGGCGCTGACCCATTCGGGACGCGGCGAGGATCGCGCCATGGCCGAGAGCCGCCTCATCGACCTCATCATGACCGGCCATGACCAGGATCTGCTCGTCAATTACGACGGCCGCGTCGCCACGATGGAGTCCTATGAGCAGGCCGACTACATCACCATCGCCGACATCACCTTCGACATCTCCGAAAAGGACGGCAAGCGCGTCGTCAAATGGCATCCGAGCTTCCGGGTGATCGACAGCAAGGACATCACCCCCGATCCGGAGACCAAGGTCGAGACCGACAAGCTTGCGGCGATGCTCGAAAAGGAGCTCGATGTCGCCATCGGCACCACGACCACCCCGCTCGACAGCCGCCGCGCCACGGTCAGGACCGCCGAAGCCGCGATGGGCAATCTCGTCGCCGATTCGCTGCGCGCCGCGGTCAAGGCCGATGTCGCCATCACCAATGGGGGCGGCTTGCGCGGCAACAAGGAATATCCGGCGGGTCATGCCATCACCCGCAAGGACGTGCTGACCGAGCTGCCCTTCGGCAACCGCACGATGAAGCTGCAGGTGACCGGCGCCACCATCCTGTCGGCGCTGGAGAACGGCTTCAGCGAGATCGAGGACAATGGCGGCCGCTTCCCGCAAGTGTCCGGCCTCAAGGTCGTTTACGACGCGGCGAAACCCAAGGGCCAGCGCGTCGTCTCGGTCGAGGTCGACGGCAAGCCGCTCGACGTCGGCGCCAAATACACCCTCGCCACCAACGACTTCATGGCCAATGGCGGCGACGGCTATGTGGTGTTTCGCGAGGCCAAGCCCCTGCTGACGGTCCGCGACGCCAAGCTGATGGCGAATGACGTGATGGCCTATGTCACCCAGAACAAGACCATCTCGCCCAAGGTCGAGGGCCGTATCGTGAAGAAATAAGCCTCTACCGTTCGGCCGCCCGGCTCCACAGTCTGATCTTGCCGGTGCGGCCGCGCAGTTCGTGCTCGCCGCTGTCGTTGAATTCGCGCACCGACTCCTCGCCCGCTTCCTGACGCGCCGCCTTGACGACGTCGTCGCTCGCCAGCACCGCGATATTGAGGGCGCGTGTCATCTCCTGGATGCGGCTCGCGACATTGACGGTGTCGCCGATGACCGCGAACTCCATACGCCGCTCGCTGCCGATATCGCCCAGCACCACATCGCCGTGATGCAGTCCGATGCCGAGATGCATCGGCTTCAGGCCATTGGCCCTCCGCTTGCCGTTCCAGCGCGCGATCGCGTCCGCCATCGCCGCCGCGCAGGCAAGCGCATTGGCGGCATCGCGCGGCCCCGCCTTCGGCGTGCCGAAAGTCGCCATCAGGCCGTCGCCCAGGAATTTATCGAGCGTGCCGCCATGGGCGAATATCGCCTTCTCGAACATGCGCAGCAGCTCGCGCAACAGCGCCATGACCTGCATCGGCGGCATATCGGCGCTGATCGTCGTATAGCCCCAGATATCGGCGAACAGCACCGTCACGCGCTGGGTGCGGGCTTCATCGAGCCGGCCGCCCGTCTGCATCAGCCCGTCGACCATGTTGGGTGAGAAGTAGCGCGCCAGATTGGCGCGCTTGCGCTCGGCGTCGCTGAGGCGCTTCTGCACCTCCATCTGCCGCGTGATGTCGCGCAGCGCCCCGACGATGCGGCGCGGCCCCTCCTTGCCATAGACGATGAGGCCCCGCATCACGATCCACTGTGTGGCGCCGGCCGTCGGCTCATAGCGGCATTCGATGTCGAAATTCTCCTCGCGACGCTCGAATTTGTGCCGGAAGGTGGCGCGCAGGAAATCGCCATCCGCCTTGACGAAGAGATTGATCAGCGTGTCGATATGGCCATCGAGGCTCGCGGCCTCGAGCCCCAGCACCTCATGCAGGCGCGGCGAAAGAAAAGTGCGACCCGACTTCACGTCCCAGTCGAACAGCCCGTCATGGGCGCCGCGCGCGGCAAGCGCATAGCGTTCCTCGGAAAGCCTGATCTTCTCGTCCGCCTCCTCGCGCTCGACCGCGCCGGCGATGAGCGCCGCCGCCGTCTTCAGCACATGGATCTCCTCCGAGCTCCAGCCGCGCTCTTCCTTGCAATCGTCGAAGCCGAGAAAGCCCCACCATCTCCGTCCCACCAGGATCGGCACCGAGATGAAGGACAAGGTGCCGTGCTCGAGGAAGACCTGGCGCGTATAGCCGGTCGTCTGGCTGAGCTTCGCCTGCACGATCTCGCCGCGCTCGCGCTTTTCTGCCCAGCCGTCCAGCTTGTTGGGATCATCACCATCGGAGAGCGGCATATTGTGATAGCGCGGGTCGCTGCCGATCGCGGTCAGCCCTGGGGCGGCCCAATCGAAGCGGCAGGACTGCACCCGATGGCCGTCGGGTCCCTGATGCACCTCGAACAGGGTCACCCGGCTCATATCGGTGGCGCGGCCGAGGCGTTTCAGAAAATCCCCGACATGGTCGCGCCAGTCGCCCGCCATCATGCGGGTCGCCGCATAGGCGACGGCGTCGAGCATCGCCAGCCGGCGCTTGGCCTCGATGATCGCATCAGGACCGATGACGGCCAGGAGATCCTGGTCGACCGGCGGTCTGGTCTTCATGGCTGCCCCTGTCCCCGCGTGCAAAAACGCCCCGTCTCCCCGCTCTACAGGATTACTGCCGCCAAGGAAACGGCTTCACGCCTCTTTGACAGGGATGCTGGCATCCCGTTAGATGAGATATGTTCCAATCATTCGACGACGTATCAGAAGGTCATCTCTCGCGCGAGCGCGTGACGCGCTTGCGTGAGGAGCTCCATCGCCGTGGGCTCGACGGCTTCATCATCCCGCGCCAGGACGAGTTCCAGGGCGAATATGTGGCGCCCTATGCGGAGCGGCTGCGCTGGCTTTCGGGCTTCGCCGGCTCCTGGGGCCTCGCCATTCTGATGCGCGACCGCGCCGCCATCTTCGTCGACGGCCGCTACACGATCCAGGTGCGTCAGCAGGTCGATACGGAGATCTTCACGCCCCGCCATCTGGTCGAGGAGCCGCCGGCGGAATGGATCGAGAAGGAGCTGAAGCCCGGTGAGGTCCTGGGCTACGACCCGTGGTTGATGACCGCGGAACAGATCTCCCGGTTCGAGAAGGCCGCCGCCAAGGCCGGCGCCAGGCTGGTGCCGGTCGATGGCAATCCCATCGACGCCGTCTGGGCCGATCAGCCGAAACGGCCGACCAGGCCGGTCTCGGTCCAGCCGACCCAGTTCTCCGGCAAAAGCGCCAAGGACAAGCTCACCGACATGGCCAAAATCTTGGAGAAGGCCGGCGCCGATGCGGTGGTACTGACCCAGCCCGATTCGGTCGCCTGGGCCTTCAACATCCGCGGCGGCGACGTCGCCTACACGCCGGTGGTGCTGAGCTATGCCATCCTCCACCGCAAGGGCGAGGCCGAGCTCTTCATCGACGCCGCCAAATTGCCGGAAGACGTGACCGCGCATCTCAAAGGCATCGTCCGTATCCGCCCGGCGGGCGAGATCGAGGCCTCGCTCGCGGCCCTCGGCCAGCAGAAGGCCCGCGTGCAGATCGATCCCGACTGGGCGCCGGAGCGCATCCGCGCCGTGCTCGCGCAGTCGGGCGCCGAGATCGTCGCCGGCAAGGATCCGTGCGTATTGCCCAAGGCCCGCAAGAACGCCACCGAGCAGGAAGGCGCCCGCGCCGCCCAGAAGCGCGACGGCGTCGCCGTGACGCGTTTCCTCTGCTGGCTCGACAAGGCCGCGCCCAAGGGCGATCAGGATGAGGTCACCGTCGCCGAGAAGCTCGCCGCATTCCGCGCCGAGGGCGGCATGCTGAAGGACCTCTCCTTCGATTCGATCTCGGGCGTTGGCCCCCATGCGGCCATCCCGCATTATCGCGTGTCCAGGGCATCGGCATTGCCCCTGAAGAACGGCGAGATCTATCTCATCGATTCCGGCGCCCAGTACCAGGACGGCACCACCGACATCACCCGCACCGTGATCGTCGGCACGCCGACGGCGGAGATGAGGGACCGCTTCACCCGCGTGCTCAAGGGCATGATCTCCCTGTCGCGCATCCGCTTTCCGAAAGGCACCTGCGGCAGCCAGCTCGACGTGCTGGCGCGCCAGCCGCAATGGATGGCGGGCCTCGACTTCGATCACGGCACCGGCCATGGCGTCGGCAGCTATCTTTCCGTCCATGAGGGCCCTGCCCGCATCAACAAGTCGGACCGCACGCCGCTCGAGCCCGGCATGATCCTCTCCAACGAGCCCGGCTATTACAAGGAAGGTCAATATGGCATCCGCATCGAGAACCTCATTCTCGTGCGCGAGCCCGAGGCGGTCCAGGGTGGAGAGCGTCCGATGATGTCCTTCGAGACCCTCACGCTCGCGCCGATCGACCGCCGGCTCATCGAGCCCGGCCTTCTCAGCCCGGAAGAGCGCGACTGGCTCAACGCCTATCACGCCCGCGTCGAGCGCGAGATCGGCGCCTTCCTCCAAGGCGAGGAGCTGGCCTGGCTCAAGCAGGCCTGCGCGGCTGTCTGATCACTTCATCCCTGCGGCCGGCGGTAAAGCGCGCCGCTCAGATCACGATCACTTTAGGTCGAATCGACCTAAAGTGATAAACGTGATCGAATCCTATATTTAGCGCGTGATCGGACGGAAAACCGGCGTCCACTTTTCCTGATCACGCGCTAGCCACGCGCAGGGCATGGTGACGAGTACGAGCAGGATCGGATACCAGGCCGGTCCGAGATTCATCTGGATCGCGGCAATGGCGCCGGCGAGGCTGATGGCCACGCCGATGCCGCCCAATATGAGCGCGTGCCGCATCGGCGCATAGGGCGCCAGCCGGGCCGTCGCATAGGCGCCGGCGATGCCATAGATGCAGCGATAGGAAAGCGCCAGCAGATTGTCGCCGGTCTCCGTCATCGGCACGCCCCACGGCGGGTAGACATTCAGCATGTGAAGGATCTGGTCGGTGCCGAGGCCGAAGATCACATTGACCAGGAGGCCGGCGAAGACGGCGCCAATGCTCTTGAGCAGAAACATGTCACTGCCCCAGGATGTTGTCCAGCCGGTCGTAGCCTTGCGCGACGCCGCTCTCCATCGGCGATTTGAGCACCGCATCGCGCGCCGCGCGCGTGGCATAGAGGATCGTCTGCTCGACCAGGGTCTGCCCGCCCGTCTCGGTGAAGACCGTGGTCACCAGAGTCTCGCCACCTGTCCAGTCCTCGTCGAAGGTCTCGTTATGGACGATGCGCGACGGCCGCTCGATCTCGCGGAAGACGCCGTTCATCCCCATGCTGGCGCCGTCCTTGTGCTTCCAGACATACCGCATCTTGCCGCCCGCCTTGAGCTCGATCTCGCAGACCGGCAGCGACCAGCCTTCAGGGCCGTACATCCAGCGCTTGATCAGATCGGGCTTGGTGAAGGCATCGAAGACGAGCGCGCGGGGCGCGTCGAAAATCCGGGTCATCCGGATTTCCCGGTCGCTCAGCGCCGACACTTTGAGGCCAGCGGTCGTTCTGGATGCTGCGGCGTTCATGCGGACTCTCCTTCGGCCTGACTACGCTTTCTTCGAATGGCGGACGTTGCCGCTTTTGCTTTTTCTCTTCACCGCCTTGAGCTCGACCAGCAATGCGTCGAGCTGGCGGAACTGGCCCTCCCAGAAGCGGCGGTAATTTTCGAGCCATTCCTCCACCTCGGCGAAGGCCTTGCCCTCGATGCGGCAGGGCCGCCTCTGAGCGTCGCGCCCGCGTGAGATGAGGCCCGCCTGCTCCAGCACCTTGAGATGCTTGGAGATCGCCGGCTGGCTCATCGAGAAGGGCTCGGCAAGCTCCAGGACCGACGCCTCCCCCAACGCCAGGCGGGCGAGAATGGCCCGCCGCGTCGGGTCGGCGAGTGCTGAAAAGGCGGCGTCGAGACGGCTGGCAGGCGTCATTCTATAACCAACTAGTTCTATAACAATTTGGTTTTGGACGAAAAGCGCTCAGCCGTCAAGCGGCATGGTGCTATCATGGTGCTCCGCCGTATCGGCGCTAAAAGGAGTGCATGCCATGACAGCCTTGAAAAAAGAGGATGTGCGGGCTGACTTTACCATCGACCAGCCCGTCGCCACTTACACTGCCCAGGACCACGAGACATGGCGGACCCTGTTCCGCCGCCAGGCCGAGATCCTCAAAGGCCGCGCCTGTGACGAATATCTCGACGGCCTGTCGGGCCTCGGCGTCGCCGCCGACGGCATCCCCGATTTCACCAGGCTCAGCGAAGTCCTCACCAGGGCGACCGGCTGGTCCGTCGTCGCCGTGCCGGGGCTCGTGCCCGACGATGTGTTCTTCGATCACCTCGCCAATCGCCGCTTCCCCGCCACCTGGTGGATCAGGAAGCCCGAGCAGATGGATTATCTCGAGGAGCCAGACGTCTTCCATGACGTCTATGGCCATGTGCCGCTGCTGATGAATCCGGTGATGGCCGACTTCGTCGCCGAATATGGCAAGGGTGGCGTCAAGGCACTCAAGCTCGGCGCGCTTCCCAATCTGGCCCGGCTCTATTGGTACACGGTCGAGTTCGGCCTGATGGAGACGCGGAAAGGCATGCGCATCTACGGCGCCGGCATCATGTCGTCGAAGAGCGAATCCATCCATGCCCTCGAAAGCGCCAGCCCCAACCGGGTGCGTTTCGACCTGATGCGGGTGATGCGCACCCGCTACCGGATCGATACCTTTCAGAACACCTATTTCGTGATCCGCAGCTTCGAGGAGCTGTTCAAGGCGACATCGCCCGATTTCACTCCGCTCTACAAGGCGCTGCAGAAGCAGCCCGAGATCGGCGCCGGCGACATCGTCGAAGGCGATGACGTCGTCCATCGCGGCACCCGCGAGGGCTGGGCCGAGACGCCGGACGCGTAAACTGCCGCGGCAAGGAACGGGAGAGGCCTCCCTCTTCCGTTCCTCATAACGGCCAGAACAGCAGGATCAGCGGCACGCCGACGAACAGAACAATGAAGGAAAGCGGCAGGCCGAGCCGCCAGTAGTCGCCGAAGCGATAGCCGCCCGGCCCCATCACCAGCGTGTTGCATTGATGTCCGATCGGCGTGAGGAAGTCGCACCCTGCCCCGATCGCCACCGCCATCAACAGCGGATCGGCATTCATCTTGAGCGATGTCGCGAGCGATACCGCGATCGGCGCCAGGATGAGCACCGTCGCCGCATTGTTGAGAAAGGGCGTCACGCACATGGCGATCAGGAGAAGGATCGCCACATAACCCCAGCGCGGCAGGAAGTCGGCGAGCATCGAGACGAGCTGAGCGATGCTGTCGGTGAGGCCGGTCGACTGCGCCGCGTCGCTCACCGGGATGAGCGCTCCCAGCATGACGAGAATGGGCCAGTCGATGGCGTTGTAGGCCTCGCGCAGGGTGATGGAGCTGGCCAGGATGACGAGCGCGGCGGCGATGAAGAAACCCATGGCCACCGGCACCAGGCCCAGCGCCACCGCCAGCATCGCGACCGCCAGTATGCCGATCGGCAGGTAGATGTTGCGCTTGCGCCCGAGCCCCAGGGCCCGTTCCGCCAGCGGCAGCAGCCCCAGTTCGCCCAGCGCTTCCGGCATGAAGCGCATATTGCCCTGGAGCACGATGGCGTCCCCGGCCTTGAGGCGCACCGTGCTCAAGCGATGGGTGATCCGGCTGCCGCGCCGGCTGACCGCGAGGAGATTGAGGTCATGGCGGTCGAAGAGCTGGTTCTGCGAGGCCGAACGCCCGACCATCGGCGAATCGCCGCCGACCACCGCTTCCATGACGCCGATTTCGTCGCTCGCATTTTCCTTGGCCGGCCTCTTGTCCTCGCGCATCAGCGTGAGCTTGCCGACCGCCACGACTCTCTCGAGGGCGCCCGGCTCGCCATGCAGAATGAGCATGTCGCCCGCCCGGATGATCGTCGCCTTGCCGGGATGCGACTTATGCAGGCCGCCGCGGATCATCACCGCGACATCGATCTCGTCCTCGGCCTGTTTCTCCAGATCGGCGATCGACTGGCCGACGATGGGCGAATCCTCCGGCACCGTGACCTCGGTCGCATAGGCGTCGAGATTGAAGGCCGCCTCGATCGAGGCGGCGGCGCGCCGTCCCGCCGGCAGGAGACGATAGCCGAAAGCGAGAAAAGTGATGCCGGCGATCGTCAGCCCGATGCCGACGGGCGCGAAGTCGAACATCCGGAAAGGCGTGCCGAGCAGCTTCTCGCGTGCCTGGGAGACGATGATGTTGGGCGAGGTGCCGACCAGCGTGATGAGCCCGCCGAGCAGCGAGGCGAAGGACATCGGCATCAGCAGAACGGAGGGCGAGGTGCCGCTGCGGCGCGCGAATTTGAAGGCGATCGGCAGGAACATGGCGAGCGTCCCGATATTCTTGACGAAAGCCGAGAGCACCGCGATGCAGGAGGTCAGCGTCACGATCTGGGCGCGCGGCTTCGACAGGTCGAAACGGGCGTAGCTCATCGCCAATTCGACGACGCCCGAGCGCGAGACGGCGGCGCTCAGGATGAGCGCGCTGGCGACGATGATGACGATGTCGCTCGAGAAGCCGGCAAAGGCCTTTTCCGCCGGAACGATGCCGACGGCATAGGCCGCGATGAGGGAAATGATGGCGACCAGGTCATAGCGGAGCCTGCCCCAGGCGAACAGCGCCATCATGGCGATTATGGTTGCCAGCGCCAGGATTTGCTGTTTGTCCATCACCAGCCTAACGGCCGGCCATGGGACAAGTTCCCGAGGGAATAGAGAATTTCTTCCTTAGATGACCATTCTCAAGAGTACGACGCTCGCCATCCCGATGAGAATGGTCACGATCATCGGCAGTCTCAGGAAAGCCGCAACAGCGGTGATCGCCGCCGCCAGCGTCTCGGCAATGCCGGTCGCCAGAATGGTCGGCGCGATGACCGCCATCAGGATCGCCGGCGGCAACGCGTCGAAAGCGGCTTTGGTGCGCCCCTTCACGGTCACATAGCGCATGAGGAACAGGCCGGCGATCCGGGTCGCATAGGTGGCGAGCGCCATGCCGAATATGGCGAGGAAGGTGGAGAGTTGCAGAGTCACGACGCAGCCTCCGCTTCCGCCTCTTCCTCGGCATGGAGCAGCACCGCGACGAGTACGCCCGCGAGGCCGCCCAGCACGACGAACCAGGCGCCGGGAATTGTGAGTTTCGCTGCGGCCGCGACGACCGCGCTGGCGGCCAGCACGGCGCCGGTCTTCGGCCCCTTCCAGAAGCCCGCCAGTATGCCGATGAACAGCGCCGAGAAGGCGAAGTCGAAGCCATAGGCGGCCGGGTCCTTGAACCATTCGCCGGCGATCGCGCCGATGACGCTGCTCACCGTCCAGGTGATCACCATGGGCAGACCGAGCCCCAGATAATAGGGCATGGTCAGAGGCTGGGTCAGCGCCCGCCTTTCCGACAGCGCCCAGTTCTCATCCGCCATCATGTAAAGCAGCGGCGCCCGCCAGCCTTGCGGGATTTCGCCCATATGGCGCGACAGCGACGCGCCCATCAGCACGTGGCGGACATTGACGATGAAGGCCGTGACCGTGAGAAAGAACCACGGGGCCGGGTCGCGCCAGAGTTCGATGGCGATGATCTGCGCGGAACCTGCGAAGACGCTGACGCTCATCAGACCCGCTTCCAGAGGCGACAGGCCTTTGCCTGCGGCTTGTGTCCCCCATAGCAGACCGATCACCGCGGCGGCGGCAAGGATGGGCAGGACATCGATGATGCCCTGCCGGAATTCTGTGGTGGTTTTGGACATGCGTCTCTCCGAGGGAGCGCCTCTCTAGCAAGGGTGACAGGAATCGTCTTGAAGGTTTTTGCGCTGCCTAGTTCAGCAGCGCGCGGTACTGGCCGGGCGTCACACCGAGCCTCGCCTTGAAGCTGCGCGTCAGATGCGCCTGGTCGGCGAAGCCGCATTGCAGCGCGATGTGGCTGGGGCTTTCCCCTGCCCTCAGCAATTCGCGGGCATGGTGGACGCGCCGATCGACGAGCCAGGCATGCGGCGTGAGCCCCGTCGCTTTGCGGAACACCCGGATCAGATGCCAGGCGCTCAAGCCGACATGGGCGGCGAGATCCTGGAAATCGGTGGCCTCGCCCAGATGCGCCAGCAGATAGTCCTTGGTGCGCGCGATCGCATCCGGCTCCGCCCCCGCCGCGATGATCGACGGCAGGCCGCCGCCATAACGCTCCACCGCCGCCAGATAGAAGCCGATCAGCTTCTCGTCGGCGAGGAGCGGCTGCGTATTGTCTTCCAGCGCCCGATGCGCGGCGCAGAACATCTGGGCGAGCTCCGGATCATGGGCGCCGGCCAGCCGGAAGCGCGGCGCGCCGACCGCCCGGCCGGTGGCCTCGCCGAGCACGGCGGTGAGGAAGTCCGGGCCCGGATAGGTCATCCGGTAGGAATAGCCATAGGTGTCGGGCGAGCCGTCATGCACCTCGTCCGGGTTGATGAAGCAGATCGTGCCCGCCTCGCAGCGCACCTTCACGCCCTTATGCATGTAGGAATGAACGCCATCCAACGTCACGCCGATGACATAGGTCTCGTGCGTATGGGGCGGGAAGACATGCTTGCGGAAGGTGGCTGTGAAACAGTCGAGATCGCCATGCCGCGACACCCGCCAGAAATAAGTCTCGTCTTGCGGAGAGAGACTCTCGGGACCGACGGAGTCGCGGGGCGATATCTGCAGCATCTCCCAAATATAGCATTCCGGCCTCGGGCCGCTTGAAGAAAATTGCTCCCCGACACTGTCAGGCAAGGCGCTTGACCCAGCGTCCAAGGGCCTCAGCATAGGCGCTCAGCATTTTGAGCGCCGTGGCGTCGACAACATTGTCCGCCTCATCCAGAAGCCCTTCTCTGAACACCACATAGGCCTCCGGCCGGCCCATCAGCGCAACGCCCAGCGAGGTGAGCACCGCGCGCAGATGCGCCTGCGCGACGGCGGTGCCGACCGTGCCGGATGAAGTGCCGATGACGGCACCTGGCTTATCGGGCCACACGCTGGTGCCATAGGGTCTCGATCCCCAGTCTATGGCGTTCTTCAGGGCGGCCGGCATGGAACGGTTGTGCTCCGGCGTGACGAACAGCACCGCATCGGCCGCGGTGATCTCCTGCTTGAACCGCGCGACGGCGGCCGGCAGCTCAACCTCGTCGTCCTGATTGTAGAGCGGCAGGTCGGCGATACCCAGAGACCGGAATTCGAGATGGGGTGCCGCCAGCCTGGCCAGAGCCCGGGCCAGCCGGCCATTGAGCGACGTCTTGCGCAGCGAGCCATTGATGACGGCGACGGTCGGCATATGAAATCTCCTCTTCCAGTGCCGCAGAGATGGGGCGATTGCTTCCGCCAGGCCAGCGCCTTATCGTCCCCGCCTGTGAGCCCACGTCACACCCCGACCCCGCCCAGATTGCCGCCACTCGAAGCCGTCCGCATGTTCGAGACGGTGGTCCGGCTCGGCTCGACGGTCGCCGCCGCGCGCGAGCTGGGCCTGACCCATGGCGCGGTCAGCCGGCGCGTGCGGACGCTCGAGGATCAGCTGGGGGCAGCTCTCCTGACCCGCGGGCGCGGCGGCCGGCTGGCGCCGACCGAAGCCGGCACGCGTTTCGCCGAAGCGGCAAAGCAGGCTTTTGCCCTGATCGCCGAAGCGGCGCAGTCGGCCGGACGCGGCACGGCCAGACGCGACACGGTGCGCATCAACACGACCGCCTCCTTCGCGTCACTGTGGCTGATCCCGCGCCTCAAGCGCTTCCGCACCCGTTATCCGGCCTTCGAAACTTGGGTGTCGGAGAGCCAGACGCTGGTCGAGCCCGGTGCTCACTCGGGCATCGATATCGCGATCAGATCCGGCAACGGCCGATGGCCGGGAGTCAAAGCGGAAAGGCTTATGGACGACGCACTGATCGCGGTTGCCGCTCCTTCCCTCAAAACCCGCTTGCGCAACCCTGCCGATCTCAGGCGGGCGACGCTTCTGCACGATGACGATCCGGCCATTTCCTGGCCGGACTTCATTGCGATGCTCGGCCTCGGCAACCCGGATTGGGCGGCACGAGGACCGCGCCTGGCGTCGACCCTGTTGCTGATTCAGGCGGCCATGGACGGCGACGGCGTGGCGCTGGTACCGGCGCGACTCGCCGAGGCTCATTTGAGCAGCGGCAACCTCTTCGAGCCCTTCCCGACGCGTCTCGAGCACGGTCTGACGCATTGGCTGGTGCGTCCGCAACGGCCCCTGTCCTCGCCGGCCATCCGCGCTTTCACATCCTGGCTCCGCGCCGAAGCGACAAATTGAAGAGTGAGTAGTCAGAGCATCGGCCCGAAAAGTGCGCGCGGTTTTCGGCCAAACCGATGCGCAAGAACAAAAAAATAGAGCGTCGGGGCGATTCCAATGGAACGCCCGACGCTCTAAGCGCCGACGCGACGGAACCATTCGTCTTCGTCGATCACCTCGACGCCGTGCTTCTGCGCGTCCTTGAGCTTGGAGCCGGCGCCGGGTCCGGCCACCAGAAGATCGGTCTTCTTCGACACCGAGCCCGCCACCTTGGCGCCAAGCCGTTCCGCCATGGCCTTCGCCTCTTCGCGCGTCATCTTTTCGAGCGCGCCGGTGAAGACGACGGTCTTGCCGGAAACCGGGCTCTGCTGCACCGCTTCGAGCGGCGTCGGCGTCACCTGCGCCAGCAGCTTGTCGAAGACCTCGACATTATGCGGCTCGCCGAAGAAATCGACCACCGCCTCGGCGACGATCGGACCGATGCCCTCATGCGACAGGAGCTCCTGATAGGCTTCGTCCTCCTTGCCCTTGGCCGCCGCCCGCATGGCATCGCGCAGCGCTTCCGCCGAGCCATAGGCGCGCGCCAGCAGTCTGGCATTGGTCTCGCCGATATGCGGAATGCCGAGGGCGAAGATGAAGCGGTCGATGCCGACGCTGCGGCGGGCATTTATCGCGGCGAAGAGATTGCGGGCGCTGGTTTCGCCCCAGCCCTCGAGCTCGTCGACCTTCACCTTGCGCTCCTCGAGCGTGAAAATGTCGGGCGGCGACGCGATGAAGCCGAGCTCGAGGAACTCCTCGATCACCTTGTCGCCCATGCCCTCGATGTCATAGGCGTTGCGCGACACGAAATGCTTGAGGCGCTCGGCGCGCTGGGCGGCGCAGATGAGGCCGCCGGTGCAGCGCCTGACCGCATCGACCTTGCCGGTCTTTTCATTGACCTCGCGCACCGCGTGACTGCCGCAGACCGGGCAGGTCGTCGGGAATTCGTAGGCCTTGGCGCCTGTGGGCCGCTTGTCCTCGACATAACCCAGGATCTGCGGAATGACGTCGCCGGCCCGCTGCACGATCACCGTATCGCCGATGCGGATGTCCTTGCGCTGGATCTCGTCCTCATTGTGGAGCGTCGCATTGGAAACGACGACGCCGCCGACGGTGACCGGCTTGAGCCGCGCCACCGGCGTCATGGCGCCGGTGCGGCCGACCTGGATGTCGATGCCTTCGAGAATGGTCATCGCCTTCTCGGCGGTGAATTTATGCGCGAGGCCCCAGCGCGGCGACCGGCTGACGAAGCCCAGCCGCTGCTGCCAGTCGAGCCGGTTCACCTTGTAGACGACGCCGTCGATGTCGTAGCCGAGATTGGCGCGGTCGGTCTCGATCTTGTGATACTGGGCGAGCAGCTCATCCGCCGAATGGCAGAGCTTCATCAGCGGATTGACCGGAAAGCCCCAGCGCTTGAAGGCTTGGATGACGTTCCACTGCGTGTCGCCCGGAAGCTTCGACACCTCGCCCCATGTATAAGCGAAGAAACGGAGGGGCCGGCTCGCGGTGATCGCCGGATCGAGTTGGCGCAGCGAGCCCGCCGCGGCATTGCGCGGATTGGCGAAGACCTTTTCGCCGGCTTGAATCTGCTTCTCATTCATCCGGGCGAAGTCCTTGTGGGACATGTAGATTTCGCCCCTGACCTCGAACACTTCGGGAAAGTCCTTGGCGTCGATATGATTGGGAATGTCCTTCACCGTGCGGACATTGAGCGTGACATTCTCGCCTTCCGCGCCATCCCCGCGCGTGGCGCCCTGCACGAGCTTGCCCTTCTCGTAGCGCAGCGACAGCGACAGGCCGTCGATCTTGGGCTCCGCCGTCACATCGAGCGGCGCATCATCGGCAAGGTTGAGGAAGCGGCGGATGCGTCCCAGAAATTCGAGCACATCCTCATCGGAGAAGCCGTTGCCGAGCGACAGCATCGGAACGCGATGGCGGATCTTGCCGAACTTGCTCTGCGGCGCCGAGCCCACCCGCTTCGAGGGAGAATCCTCGCGCACCAGATCCGGGAAGCGCGCCTCGATCGCGTCATTGCGCAGGCGCAGGGCATCGTAGTCGGCGTCGGAGATCTCCGGCGCATCCTGGCCGTGATAGCGCTCATCGTGATGGGCGATCTCGGCGGCGAGCCGCTGCAATTCGCTGGCGGCTTCCTTCTGGGTCAGCTTGTCGACGGTTTTCTTCTCGGCGGCGGGCATGGGTCGGAGGCTCATTCCTTTCGGAATCGAATAGAGCAAAACCCGCCAAAGTTGAAGACTTTGGCGGGAGTGCCGTGCTTGAGGATAGGTGAGCCGAGACCCCGAACCTGTCAGGATCAGTTCTCCGGGCCGCCGACGATCTGGCGCGCCGTCGCTTCGATGAGCTTGCGCACCCGTTCGGCCTCTTCCGCGGTCCAGGGACCGCGGCGCATATGGAGCGACTGCTTCAGCGTCCTGATCGCCTCGCGCACCGATTCGGGCGTCGAATGCATGGCGAAGGCCTGGGCGGCGAGATCCATGCGCGCCTGGATGCCTTTGACGGCGACGCTGTTCTCCTCGAGGAACTGCTTGCCCGCCTCGGTCGCGTGGTAGAGTTTCTTGGTCCCCTCCTGGGCTTCCGCGACGATATAGTCCTGCTCTTCGAGCAGCGTCAGGGTCGGATAGACGGCGCCCGGGCTCGGCGCGTAATTGCCGCCGAATTTCTCCTCGATGGCGCGGATGAGCTCATAGCCATGCCGCGGCTTTTCGGCGATCAGCGCCAGCAGCACCAGGCGGAGATCGCCGTGGCCGAACATGCGCCCGCCACGGCCGCCGAAGAAGCCGCCGCGCCCGAAGCCCTCATCGTCGTCGCCGGAACGCCTGCCCCGGCCCCAGCGCCCGCCGGGCGCACAATCGTGGTGGCGGTGGTGCCGGCCCCAGTATTCATGATCATGATGACGTCCAAACATGTGATATACCTTTCGATAGATACTAAGATTGATATTCAAGATATATCTTAAGTGTCGTTCTTACAAGGCCGAAGTCGCAATTTTTTACCAGCCCTCCAAAGAAGTGCCCTAACAAATGGATACTAAAAGCTTTTATGCGCTATTTCGAAAGCGGCTGGCCCGCCTGATCGAACAGGTGGAACTCGCCGGCCTTGGGCGTCAGCCTGATCTCGGCGCCGGCGGCGAAGGTTGACTTGCCGGGCTGCCGCACCACCACCGGGGCTTCCGCGCCGATATCGACATAGATGAATGTGTCGGCCCCCAGATTCTCCGAATAGATCATCTTGCCGGACCAGACGCCGTCCTCGCCGACGATGTCGAGATGCTCGGCTCTGACCCCGACCGTATGCGCCTTGAACGTCTCGGCGTTGCGGCCGGTGAAGAAATTCATCCGCGGCGACCCGATGAAACCCGCCACGAATTGTGATTGCGGTCGCTCGTAGAGCTCGAGCGGCGTTCCCACCTGCTCCACTTTGCCGTCCTTCAGCACCACGATCCGCTGGGCCATGGTCATCGCCTCGACCTGGTCATGCGTCACATAGATCATGGTCGTGTTGGGGAGCTGCAGCTTGAGCTGGGCGATCTCCATGCGCATGCGGACTCTCAGCGCCGCATCGAGATTGGACAGAGGCTCGTCGAACAGGAACACCTTGGGATCGCGCACGATGGCGCGGCCGATGGCGACCCGCTGGCGCTGGCCGCCGGAAAGCTGCGCCGGCAGCCGGTCGAGATATTGCGTGAGCTGCAGCTTCTCCGCCGCCGCCTCGACCTTGCGCCGGATCTCGTCCTTGGCCAGGCCTTGCATCTTCAGCGAGAAGGCCATGTTGCCGAACACATCCATATGCGGATAGAGCGCATAGTTCTGGAACACCATGGCGATGCCCCGCTGCGCCGGTTCGACATCGTCGATCACCTGGCCGTCGATCTCGATCGAGCCGGAGCTCGCCGCTTCGAGACCTGAAATACACCGCAGCAAAGTCGACTTGCCGCAGCCCGACGGGCCGACAAAGACCACGAACTCGCCCGAGCGGATGTCGAGATTGATGTCCTTCAGCACATCGACCGTGCCGAAATGCTTGTGAAGCTTGCTGATCTTGAGATTGGACATGTCTCTCATCCCACCCGCTTGCGACTGTCATGCACAATGCGGCCTTGCGCGATGGTGAGGGCGCATCGGCCTTCCCCCTGCTCGACCAGCGCCCGCTCGACATTTTCGTCCGCCACGTCGATGGCGAACAGCGCCAGATCCGCCGGCCCGCCGGCGATGAGCGCGCCATAGCCTTTTTCCGCCATGCCGAGCGCCCGGGCGCCGCCCCGGGTTGCCGCCCGCATCACGCGCCGCCACAGATCGCTGCCGCGATATCCCTGGTCCCACGCGATCCGGGCCAGCGCCTTCACATCGGCCATCAGATCGAGAGACGGCGCCGAGGCCAGTGAATCGGTGCCGACCGCGATGTCGTGGCCTTCGGCGAGATAGGCCGCGACCGGCGCCTCGGCGAGACCGATCACCGCATTGGAGCGCGGACAGAGCGCCACCCGCGTATTGCGCTCGCGCAGAAGGTCGCGCTGGCATTTGTCGAAATAGACGCCATGGGCGATATGGGTGCATTCGCCGAGAAGACCCACGCTGTCGGCATAGGCCGCGGTCTTGAGACCCGAGCCCTTCTGCCGCACCAGGTGATATTCGTCGCGCAGATCGCCATAGATGAACAGCACCGCGGGGTCGCCGGTGAGATAGAACGCTTCTTCGAGCGCCGACTCCCCCAGATGCGTGTGGAGCCGCAGGCCGCGTGACCTGGCGAGCTCGACCAGATCGGTGACCACCGAAGGATCGAGATTATAAGCCGCATGCGGCGAGATGCCGGTGGTGATGGTCGCCTTGTCGCCGAGCCATTTGATCAGCTCCTCGCGCCCGCCATTCGCCCAGGAACGCGTCGTTTCCGCGATGACCTCGAGATACTCGATGCCGGACGCCTGCGCCGCGGCGATGGCGCCCCGCGCTTCATCGCTGGTGATGATCTCCGAGAACACCGTCGTTCCGCTGGCGAGGCCGAGCCTGGCGCCCCGCGCCGCCGCCTTGCCCCATTCCGAGGCATCGCGATCGGTATGATAATGCGCTTCGAAAGCGACGCTCCAATCCTCGAAACCGCGATACCGGCCGCGTCCCAGCGCGTCGAAGCCCGTGTATTGCAGATGCGTATGGGCATTGACGAGGCCCGGCGTGATGACGCCTCTGGTCCAGTCGATCGTCTCGTCGCGAAGATGCGCCGGCAACTGCGCCGCCGGGCCGACGAAGGTGACACGGGCCCCTTCGATCGCCACCACGGCATCGCGCACGGGCTCGGAAGCGACCGGCACGACCCAGTCCGCGCCCCAGATCCTATTTGCCACTGCCGGCTCCAAATCCGGCGGCAAGCGAGCGCTGCGCCACCATGAACACCAGGAGCACCGGAATGAGCGACACGAGCGCCGCCGCGGCCTGGCCCTGCAGATTGACTTCCTCGCGCGTCGACAGCGTCGTCGCCGCCAGGGTGAGCGTATAGACCTGCGGATTGCCCTGCAGCAGCGTCGCCGCCATCAGGAGATCGCCGAAGGTCCACACGAAGACGAGCGCCACGACGGAGGCGAGCGCCGGCCGCGACATCGGAATGGCGATGTGCCAGAAGACTTTCAGCACCCGGGCGCCGTCGAGCGCGGCCGCTTCGAGCAGCTCCGTCGTCAGCGCCTGGCGGAAGAAAGTGTGGATGAGATAGATCGCGAAAGGCAGGCTGGCCACGCCGGCAATGATGCCGGCGACCACGATATTATTGACCAGTCGGGCATTCGCCAGCATCACGAAGACCGGAATCAGCCAGGCGACCATCGGAATGGCATAGCCGGCGACGAGCAGCACATTGAGCCCGCGCGCCACGCGACCCTGATGGATGCGGAACCAGAAGGCGCCGGCGAGCGCCGTCGAGGCGCAGACGATGCAGGCGATCACCGCGACGATCAGCGAAACGACGAGCGCCTGGCCCAGATTGGCCTGCGTCCATGCCGCGACGATATTGTCGAGGGTGAAGGACCGGGGCAGTCCGCCCGGACTCATGATGTAGTCCTGGCGCGTGCGGACAGCGGTGCCGACGAGGAACAGGAAAGGCAGGATGAAAGCGAGGCTGATCAGCACCATGATCGTGGTGCGCAATGTGCTCGTGCCGCCCGCTTTCATGCGCGCCTCCGCTTGAAGCAGGTCTCGACCAGCGCGCGCAGGCCATAGCCCAGGGCCGGAAACAGGATGATGGCGCCGACCAGCGCGATCGACTGCGCCGCCGCCGCACCGTAGAAGCCGAAACGCATGAATTGCTGATAGATGAAGAAATCCATGGTGGCGCTGGCGAGGCCCGGGCCGCCGCCGGTCAGCACATAGATCCAGCCGAACATGAAGAGGAAGATGCAGACGAGCTGGAACATCGCCCACAGGAACACCGTGCCGCGCACGCTCGGCACCGCGATATGCCAGAACTCGCTCCAGAAGCGGGCGCCGTCGAGCCGCGCCGCCTCGAAGATATTCTGCGGCACGGCGGCGAAAGCGGCCGAGAAGATGAGGACGCCGGTGCCGAAGCTCGCCCACAGGACCAGGAAGATGACGACCGGCTTCACATAAGTGACATCGGTGAGCCAGGGATGGGCGAGGAAGCCCAGCCCGCTCGTCTCGAGCGCCGCATTCACCGGCCCGTCGGTGGCGAGCAGCGTGCGGAAGACGAGGCCGACAATGGCGGGCGACATGACCGCGGGCAGGAAATAGATCGAGCGGAACAGGCCCGGCCGCCACACGCCTTCCCTCAAGGCGAAAGCGACGACGAGCGGCGCGATCACCCAGAGCGGCAGTCCCAGCAGGTAGAAGAGCTGATTGCCGATGACCTGCCAGAATTCCGGGTCGGCAAGCAGATGCCGGTAGTTCCGGAAGCCGATGAAGGTCGAGACGCTGCCCGGCTGCCAGTCATAAAGCGAACGATAGGCGACATAGACCAGAGGCAGGAAGAGGACGAGGGTTTCGAGCACGATCGCCGGCACGAGAAGCACCAGCCCCCCGTCGAGCGAACGCCGCCATCCCCTCCTCTTCACTGCCTGCATGATCTAGCTCTGTTTTCCCCCTCTCCCGTCCGCAGGATGGGAGAGGGTGGCCGAAGGCCGGGTGAGGGCTCTTTGCTTCAGACCGATCGCTGTTTCAGAAGAGCCCTCATCCGCCCTCTCGGGCACCTTCTCCCATTGCTGCGCAACGGGAGAAGGGAAAATTACGGGAGGCATCCTCACGCGTCGCTCAGCCAGCCCCATGGTCAGTTGGTCTTCGCGAAAGCCGCGTTGGCGCTCTCCATGAATTGCTGGACGGTCATCGTGCCGCCCATGAGCGGCGCCGCATTGCGCTCCATCACCGCCAGCACCGGCAGCGGGAAGGCGGCGAAGCCGGTATGGTTCTCAGGGTTGGCGAGCAGCGCCAGATAGGCGGCCTGCATGTCGTTCTGAGCTTGCGCCTGGAAGCCGGTGATATTGGCCGGAACGCCGATCGCCGTCCACAGCTTCTCCTGTGATTCCCTGCTGGCGATGAAATTGACGAACGCCGCCGAGGCTTCCGGGCTCTTCGTCCATTTGGTGACGCCCCAGCCGGCTTCGGCGCCCGCATCGACGAGATTCTTGTGCTTCGACGCCGGGACTTGCGGCAGCGCCATCGCCATCGTTTCCGGCTGGTCGTTCACCAGCTGCATGGCGCGGCTCAGCGCGCCATTGACCAGCATTGCGGCACCGCCCGCGGCATATTGCACATTCGTATCGTCGAACATGTTGCGGCCCAGCGCCTTGTCGTCGCCGAAGCAGCCGGCATTCTTCATGTCCATGATGTAGTTGACGGCATCGGTGAACAGCTTGTCGTCGAGCTTGAGCTCGCCCTTG
This sequence comes from Pseudomonadota bacterium, assembly GCA_049323275.1. GTDB lineage: Bacteria > Pseudomonadota > Alphaproteobacteria > Rhizobiales > Aestuariivirgaceae > Taklimakanibacter. The sequence continues at coordinate 70,627 of JBMOOM010000015.1, read as the reverse complement.
ACCCATTTGGCGAGAGTCGGCTTGTCCATCATCTGGCTGGTGATCATGTAGAGATAGGTCTCGAACAGATAACCGTCCTTCCAGCCCGACGCCATCGGCTGGATGCCCTTTTCGGTCAGCGCCTTGCAGGTGGCGAGCATCGAATCCCAGCTGGCGAGCGCCGCCGCCGGGTCGATCCCGGCCTTGGCGAAGATGGCGCGGTTGACCAGCATCACATAGCCATAGGAGCCGGTCGGCAGGATATAGAGATTGCCGTCGGCCGAATAATTCTCGTCGAGATATTTGATCTCCTTGCGCAGGGCCGGATCGATCGCGTCCTGCAGCGGATAGAGACCGTTCTTGTAGCTGTAGGCCTGCGCCGAGCCATACATGGTGATGACGTCGGGCCCGCTCTGCGCCACGACCGCGTTGCGCACCTGGTCGAAATAGGTGCCGTAGGGCATGTCGATGATCTTCACCGTGATCTGCGGATGCGCTTTCTGGAAGTCCGCGGCGATCGCGTTATAGGCTTCCGCACCCTTCTCATAATTGCCGGGCAGGAACGACCACACGGTGAGCTCGGCCTTGGCCTCGGGGATCGGGCCGGTCTTGAGCTTGTCGGTCGCCGCCTGCTCCTCGCCGCACGCGCTGAGCGCCAACAACGCGGTGGCCAGCGCCACACCGGAAACGCTTCTGCGCAACCACTTCGAAACACCCATCGTCATAATCACCAGCTCCGTATTGCCGTTGCCAATTGTTCCGTCATCGGCTCGATCACGCCGCCTTCATGGCCGAGCCTGATCAATGCCACGTCACGTTCCGCCGCTTCCGAGATCGGATAGAGGCCGGGCGCCTTGGGGGCTGCGTCGCCCGCCAGCTCCTCGACCGCGATCGCCTGCAGCGACAGCGACAGGTCCATCACCTCGATCGGATTGCCCTCGCCGCCCGAGCAGTTGATGCAATGCCCATCGACCATCACCCGGATGCGCGCACCACTCGGCAGTGTGTATTCCACAACGCCCTGGCGTACGTCCCTGGCGGTCCCGAGCGAACGCAGGTAATCCATCGGCAGCTCGAAATCGCCGCCGCCGGCGGTGCACAGGAACGCGCCGTCGGGCAAATTCCGCACATGTTCTTCGGTCACCACGCCGGCTATGCCGGTCGAGGCGAAGACGACTTCGGACAGCGGCGCGGCGAGCGCGACGCTCTTCACCGCGTAACCGTCATGGATCGCCTGCAGCGCCTTGACCGGATCAAGCTCGGCGACCGTCACGCGGGCGCCCAGGGCCGCGGCATGGATCGCGACGCCTTTGCCGACCCAGCCATAGCCGATGACCAGCACTTCGCGGCCGGCCAGTTGCAGATTCGTCATGTCGAGAAATGCCATCACGCAGGATTGCCCGGTCCCGTAGACATTGTCGAAGAGATATTTCATGCGCGAATCGTTGACCGCGATGACGGGCAGGCGCAGCGCCCCCTCCTCGTGCATCGCGCGCAGCGGACGTATCCCGCTGGTGGTTTCCTCCGCCGCCCCGATCATCCCCGCAACGAGATCGGGAAATTCGCGATGCGCCAGCCGGATGAGGCTGGCGCCGTCATCGATCAGGATGTCCGGCTCCGTCTTCAGGAAGTCGCGGGCGAGTTCGAGATCGCGTTCCGCCGAGGCGCCGGCTTCGGCGAAGACCGCCAGGCCTTGCGCTCGGAGCGCGTGAACGACCCGCGCCTCGGTCGAGCTGCCGCCGCAATAGACGCTGACTTGGGCGCCGGCCCGCTTCAGCGCCAGAGCGAGATTGGCCGTCTTGGGCTCGAGAACCAGGGCAACGCCGACCTTCTTGCCCTTCAGGCGGCCGCTGGCGGCGAGACGCGCGGCAATTGCGGCGAGCACCGGCATGCCGCGCGAGGCCCAGGCGATGCGCTCGGCTCCCTCAGATGCGAGATCGGCTGTCGTCACTTGGGCATCCCTTCTATCCACTGGGCGATGTCGTCTTCCTGTTCCGAGCGCGCCTCGCTGAGCGAGATCCCCATGCTCTTGAGCTTCGCCGCGGCGATCGCGTCGTCGAGCGCCTTCGGGATGATATGCACGCCGGGCGTGAGCTTGGCCGAGACGAGATGATGCGCGCCCAGGCCCTGCACCGCGAAAGTAAGATCCATGATCTCGACCGGATGGCCGCTGCCGCCGGCGATATTGACCAGCGCCCCGCCCGACAGGACATGGAGGTCGCGTTGCTTCACCCGGAAGGTGGTGATGCCGGGCCGCGTCTCTTTCCGGTCGTTGGTCAGGCCCGCCAGCGCGTCGACATCGATCTCGAGATCGTGATGGCCGGCATTGGCGAGGAGGACATCATGGTCGAGATGGACGAATTCGCTTTTTCCGACGGCGCGCATGCCGCCCGTCGCCGCGATCACCATGGTGGCGCCCGGCAGCATGTCGGCGGCGGTTCCGACCTTGTGGCCGTCCATATGCGCTTCGAGCGCCCGCACCGGATCGGTTTCGACGACGCGCGTATGGGCGCCCATCGCCTTGGCATAAAGCGCGATGCCGCGCCCGACATAACCATAGCCGATCACCGCCACGCGGGCCCCGGCGATCTGCCGGTTGGTGAGGCGCAGGATCGCCTGCAGCGTCGTCTGGCCTGTCGCATAGCGGTTGTCGAAGAGATGCTTGCAGCGCGCGTCATTGGCGGTGAGCGCGGCGAAAGGCAGCTTGCCCGCCGCGCGCAGCGCATGCAGGCGCGCGGTGCCCGTCGTCGTCTCCTCGGAGACGCCCTTGAGATTGGCATAGAGCTTGGGCCGGAACTTGCCCATCCGCATGGTGAGCTCGGCGCCGTCGTCGATGATGTAATGGGGGGCCCAATCGGCGGCGGCGAGCAGCTCGCGCTCCCAGCTGGCATGGTCGCCGTCGGGCGCCGAGACGACGGTAAGGCCGCGGGCCTTCAGCGCCTCGACCACCGGTCCCCTCGTGGTGCGCGGGTTGCTGCCCGCCACGACCACCTCGGCCCCGGCATCGGCCAGCACCGTGGCGAGAAACGCGGTCTTGGCCTCGAGATGCACGACGACGGCGATCCGTGCCCCTTTGAGCGCCCCGTCCGCCAAGGTCTCGCGCACGAATCCGTTGAGCACCGGCGAATGGCGGCTCACCCACTCGATCTGGGCCTGCCCGATCTCGACATCGCTTTTGCCGGTCGCCACCTGCGTCATACCCCCGATTGCCCCCGGATCCGTCCTTGACCCCGCCGGAATTGGCAGGTTATGCCTTATCTAAGCGCTTAGCTTCTGCTATTGTCAATATACCTCAGGTGCTTTCCGATGCTCTGTTCACAAGCAAAAGGCGACTGACCATGGCCGAAAGAGCCCGCCGCCCTACCCTTGCCGACGTCGCCCGGCTGGCCGGCACGTCGACCGCCGTGGTGAGCTATGTCTTGAACGACGGCCCGCGAACCGTGGCACCCCAGACCAAAGCCAAGGTCGAGCAGGCCATTGCCGAACTCGGCTATCGGCGCAATCCGCTCGCCAGCGCCTTGATGGCCGGCCGCTCCAATCTCGTGGGCCTCCTGGTACCCGATTCCTCCAATGCCTTCTTCAGCGAGCTGGCGCGTGAATTCGAGCGCGAGGGCAAAGCGCGCGGCTTCCTCACCCTCATCGGCAACACCGCCTACGACCCCGCGGTCGAGCTCGACTACGAGCGCGCTTTCGCCGATCTGCGCCCGCGCGGCATCTTCGTCACCAGCATCACCGGCCATGCCGAGGGCCTCGACGGCTGCCCGCGCATCTATGTCCATTCGGCCCCGGCCGAGGCGCCCGATCCAAGCGTGCTCTTCGACGATGTCGGTGGCGGCGTCGTCGCGACCCGCCATCTGATCGCCCGGGGCTATGAGGACATCCATTGCATCGCCGGTCCCGACGACTTCGGTCCGTCCGGCAAGCGCGAGCGCGGCTGGCAGCAGGCCATGTCCGAAGCGGGCCTGCCGACGGAAGGCCGCCTCCACCGCGTCTCCTTCGAAAGGCTGGGCGCCGAGAGCGCTCTCCGTCCATTGCTGGCCAAATCCGGGCATCCCCGCGCGCTCTTCGCGACCACCGACGAGCAGGCGCTGGCCGCTCTGCGCGCCGCTGCCGAAGCAAGGCTGAAAGTGCCGGGAGATATCGCGATCGTCGGGTTCGACGGCATCCGCGAGGCGCTCAACGGCAGCACTCGCCTCACCACTTTCGCGCTGCCGCTCGGCGAGCTCGCCCGGCGCGCTTTCGAGGTGCTCGACGGCTGGAACGCGCAGGGCAACCCCTCGCATGTGATCGCCGGCGCGTTGCAGACGGGCGAAACGTCCTGATCAGCCGAGGCTGGCGATCCCGTCGAGAAACACCTCGACCACGCGATCGTAATCGGCCTCGACGCAGACGCGCGTCTTCTGGACGTTGCGCGGCTTGACCACCGTCTGGCCCAGCTTTTCGCCTTCGAGCCCGACCTCGACATCGCCCTCCTCCATCCGGAAGAGCTCGGGCCTCAGCGCCGCGATGACGGTCGCCGGGTCATGCAGGCTGCAGCCGATGGCGCCGCGCCCCAGATAGACGTCGATATAGAAATCGGAGATCTCGGCGAGGAAGCCGCCGAATTTCGGCGCCCGCTTCGCCAGCGCGGCGAAATTTTCCTTCGTCACCGAGGTGCGGTCGGTGACGTCGAGGCCGACCAGCAACGTCTCGGCGCCCGAATGGAGCACGATCTGCGCCGCATCCGGGTCGTTGTAGATATTGGCCTCGGCAAAGGGCGTCACATTCCCGCGTGCATGGACGACGCCGCCCATGATCACGATCCGGGCGACATTCCTGGCGAAATCGGGATCGCGCTCGATCGCCGCGGCGATATTGGTGAGCGGCCCGATCGGGAAGACGACCAGCTCCCCCTTATGGCGCCGGGCCTGCTCGATGAGAAAATCGACGGCCGGGCTGTCGACCGCACGGCCCCGTGGCGCCGGCGCCGGCAGCGCGCCGAAGCCCTGCTCGCCATGGATCCAGTGCACCGGCTTCCACGGCCGCTCGCGCAAGGGCTTGGCCAGGCCCTGCGCCACCGGGATCGGACGGCCGAGCATCTCGACCAGGTGCAGCGCGTTGCGCGTGGCCATTTCCACGGGAACATTGCCATAGACGGAAGTCAGCCCGACGAGCTCGATCTCGGGACAGGAGGCGGCGTAAAAGATCGCCATCGCGTCGTCGACGCCTGGATCCGTATCGATAATCGCTTTCATCTGAAGTCCCCGGGCGAATCCGCCAAAGTTGCAGATTTTGGCGACCAGAATCTGGTCGCCAAATTATCGGGGCTTCATACATGACCTTGCCGCGAGCACAAGATGCTCTCGCCATGCGGTAGACACCGTCCCGCGTCCGCCCGCTCAGCAGACTGAACGGGCGGCGATTCGCAGTCTTCAGCCGATATAGACCGGCACGACCACTATTTCCTCCTTCTTGGCCGGCTCGCCGACCGGCGGCAGCTGCAGCACGGTGGCGCACTGCCCTTTGCGCAGATGCGTCACCATCACGATCTTGCCGTCGGGAAATTCGAGCGCGTCGTGATAGGCATGCGGCTGCTCCATATTGACCTGGGTGAAGCGCGCCACCTTGCCGTCGAGTTCGGTGAACTCGACGCCGAGGCCGCCGAGCGTGGCATGATGGCTCTCTATGCCGCTCTCGAAGGCAAGCTCCGTGCCCGGACGAAGGCACACGGCCGTGCCGGGTTGGTCGACGGCGCAGAAGCCATGCGTGGTCGAACCGTCGAAGGCAGACGTTACCAGCTTGTCACCGACTTTGGCGGGACGAGAGGCGACGTGATGCAGACTATAATCGCACATCAGGAGATCTCCTCTACTCTGAACAGCCAGAATGGTTGTCCTTGAATAATCGCAGCACTGTGGGCCAACTTGGAATCCATGCGTCGCGACGCTGCGTCGTAGCGGTCCCAAGCGCTTCTCGTGAGCCCTGCTGCCGATTCGGGAAGCGCTCTATATAAGGAACGAGCAGGTGCTTTGTTCCTGTTTGACGGTAATGCCGGCTAGGGTATCGGCCCGAAAAGTGCGCGCGAAGCGGAACGATTCGATCAAAACGAGAAGGGCTCTAGGGAGCCGCCCTGAGCAAACGATCGGCCTGAGCGCGCGCTTCTTCGGTGACCTTGGCGCCGGAAAGCATGCGGGCGATTTCCTCGCGCCGGCTCGCCGGGCTCAGTTCCTGTACGCGCGTCACCATGCGCTTCTTGCCGACCTCTTCCATCTTGGTGATGAGCATATGCTGGCCCGCCTGTGCTGCCACTTGCGGTGAATGCGTAACCGCGAGCACCTGGAGTCCCTTGGCGAGGCGCGCCAAGCGCACGCCGATCGCATCGGCTACGGCGCCGCCGACGCCGGTATCGATTTCGTCGAACACCAGCGTGGGGGCCGACCCTTTCGCGGCGAGGATGACCTTGAGCGCCAGCATGAAGCGCGACAGCTCGCCGCCCGAGGCGACCTTCATCAAGGGCGACAACGGCGTGCCGGGATTGGCGGCGACGAGGAACTCGACCTTGTCGAAGCCATGGCTGCCGCCGCGGCCGCGATCGGCTTCGACACGCGTCTCGAAGCGCGCCTTGTCGAGCTTCAAAGGCGCCAGCTCCTTCACCACGGCGTCGTCGAGCTTGCGCGCAACCTTCTTGCGCTTGTCGCTCAGTTTCGCCGCCGCTTCGTCGAAAGCGTCGCCATGCGCCCGGAAAGCCGCCTCGAGCCGCGCCAATTCCGCGCCGCCATCGGCGATCGCCTGCAGGTCGCCCTCCATTTTCTCGCGCACGCTCGCCAGCGCATCGACGGTGCATTTATACTTGCGCGCCGCCGCCCTGAGCGCGAAGAGCCGTTCCTCCGACTCTTCCAGTTCGCGCGGATTGAAGGCGAAAGCACGCAAGGCCTCCGCCGAGGCGCGGTGCGCCTCACCCATTTCCTGCAGCACCCGGTCGAGCGCCTCGCAGATGCGGTCGAGCCGGCCCTGCGCCTGGTCCTTGCGCCGTTCGAGCTTGCGCAAAGCCGCATTGAGCCGGGCCTCGACGGCGCCGTCGCCATTCAGCGCGTCCTCAGCGTCGCTCAGCGCGCTGGCGAATTGCTCGGCATTCATCATCAGCTGGCGCTTTTCGGCGAGGAACGTCTCTTCTTCCGGCTGCGGATCGAGCTTGCGCAGCTCATCCACCGCATGGGTCAGGAATTCGCGTTCCATTTCGAAGCGGGCGAGCCTCGTCTTGTGCTCGACGAGCTGCGTTTCGGCCGCGCTCAGCGTCTCCCACAGCGCGCGCACCTTGTCGGCCTCGGCCTCAAGCCCGCCAAAGGCGTCGAGCAGCCGCCGGTGATTGGCGGAATTGACCAGTGCGCGGTCGTCATGCTGACCATGGATCTCGGTCAGCGTGCCGGCGATCTGGCGCAGCAGATTGAGGCTGACCGGCTGGTCGTTGACGCTGGCGCGGCTCGGGCCGTCGGCATTCTGGATGCGGCGGATGACGAGCTCGCCCTCGGCCTCGATATCCTGCTCGGCGAGAAGCTCGAAGGCGGCATGCCCCTTGGGCAGCGCGAAGGCGGCGGTGACGACCCCTTTCTCGGCGCCGTTGCGCACCAGGCTGCTGTCGCCGCGCGCGCCCAGCGCCAGGCCCAGCGCATCGAGCAATATGGACTTGCCCGCTCCCGTTTCGCCGGTGAGCACGGTGAGGCCGCGCTCGAGCGTGAGGTCGAGCTTTTCGATGAGGACGATATCGCGGATGGAGAGCGCCGTCAGCATGGCGCCCTTATAGCTGAGTCTTCGAAAGGACGGGAAGTGCCCGAGAGCATCGGACCGAAGGGGCGAAGCGAACGGGCCGTCAGAATGGATTGACGGAACTCAGCGCCTTGCTGATCCAGGAGTCCTTGTTCTCGGCCGGCAGGATGCCGTCATTCTGCAGGAGCGCATAGGCGTCCTGGTACCACTGGCTCTTGGGGTAGTTATAACCGAGCACCGCCGCGGCGGTCTGGGCTTCCGATCTGACGCCCAAAGCGAGGTAGCCTTCGGTCAGGCGGTAGAGCGCTTCGGGCGTGTGCGAGGTGTTCTGATATTCGGTGATCACCCGCTTGAAGCGGTTGATGCCGGCCAGATAGGAACCCTTCTTCAGGTAGTAGCGGCCGACTTCCATTTCCTTGCCGGCGAGATGGTCGCGCGCCAGCGTCGCCTTGGCGGCGGCGTCCTGGGCATAGGCGGTGCCGGGATAGCGCTGGCTCACCTCTTCCAGCGAGGCGAGCGCCTTCTGGGTATTGGTCTGGTCGCGCCGGACGTCGATGATCTGCTCGTAATTGCTGAGCGCGATCAGGTAATAGGCGTAGGCCGCGTCCTTGTGGCCCGGATGAAGGGTCAGGAAGCGCCGCGCCGCATTGATCGCCTCGTCATAGGCATTGCGCTGATATTGCGCATAGGCCTGCATCAGCTGCGCCTTGGTGGCCCAGGCGGAATAAGGATGCTGGCGCTCGACCTCGGCGAAGGTCTTGGCGGCGGTGCGGTATTCGCCCGACTGCATCTGCTCGAGCCCCTTATTGTAGAGAGGGCCCACCGGCTCGGTCTGCTCGGGGCTCGCCATATCCGGGGCGATGCCGTCGCCGGAGCCGGACGAGGCGGCCTGCGTCGAGGTCGACGACCCGCGGTCGAGCAGATTGGACATGCTGGAACAGGCGCTGAGCGCCAGCGCGACGGCAACCACGGAGCCAAGGCGCAAGCCCGCTGCAAACCGAACGCCAGTCCTGAACTGAAGAGTCAACCGTCGAATTCCCGCTTGGATATCAGATGGGGCCGCCTTTTACCCCTCCACAATCAGGGATTCCAGCGGCCCGGCTCACTTAGATGCAGAAAACCCGGCGGAAGTGTGACCGCCGGGCTTTTTGTCAACTGCTATAGTAACTTAAGCCTAGTTAGCCTGGCGGCGCAGAAACGCCGGAATCTCCAGCTGATCGTCGTCATAGGCGGGCTGCGCGGCGCTCGTCACCGGCATCTGCGCCACCTGGGGGCGCTGCGCCTCGGGCTGCATGCGCGGCTCCTGGCGGGCCTGCTGCGGGGCGGGCTCGCTCGCCGGCATGTCGCCCTTGCGGGACAGCCCTACACCGGCGAGGCGCTCGAACAGGCCGCGCTTCTTCTTGGCGGCGTGCTCGGCGATATTCTCGATGCGGTTCTGCTGCGCCGCGATCTGACGCTGGGCGATCGGCGGGAAGTCCTCCACCACCGGCATGCGCGGCGCCTGCTGGGCGCGCGCCTGATGCACGGCCTGCTGGACGGTCTCCACGTCGGCGTGGTGATGATCTTCCTCTTCCGCTTCATGCTCGTGGTGCTGCTGCACCGGCTGCGGCGGCACCGGAGCGACGCGCTTGACCTGCGGAACCGGAGCGGCGGGCGCCATCTGGATCGGCGTCGGCTTCTTCACCGGGATCGGCTGCTTGCCCGTATAACCGAAGACCGGGCGGGCGGCAGCTTCCTGCTCCTGGGCGGTCTCTTCGCCCAGATGCTCGGCCTGCTCGATCGCGAGGCCGGTGGCCACGACCGAGACGCGCATCGTGCCTTCGAGCGAGTCGTCGAACGTCGCGCCGAGGATGATGTTGGCTTCCGAATCCACTTCCTCGCGGATGCGGGTGGCCGCCTCGTCGACTTCGTAGAGGGTCAGGTCCGGTCCGCCGGTGATCGAGATCAGCAGGCCGCGGGCGCCGCGCATCGACACGTCGTCGAGGAGCGGGTTGGAGATCGCCGCTTCGGCGGCCTCGATGGCGCGCTTCTCGCCGGAAGCCTCGCCGGTGCCCATCATCGCCTTGCCCATCTCGCTCATGATGGCGCGGACGTCGGCGAAGTCGAGATTGATGAGGCCTTCCTTGGTCATCAGCTCGGTGATCGAGGCGACGCCGGAATAGAGGACCTGGTCGGCCATGGCGAAGGCCGCCGCGAAGGTGGTCTTCTCATTGGCGACGCGGAACAGGTTCTGGTTGGGGATGACGATGAGCGTATCGACATTCTTGGCGAGGAGCTCGATGCCGCGCTCCGCCGTCTGCATGCGGCGCACGCCTTCGAAATGGAAGGGCTTGGTCACCACCCCGACGGTGAGGATGCCCTGCTCTTTCGCCGCCCGCGCGATGACGGGCGCCGCACCGGTGCCGGTGCCGCCGCCCATGCCGGCGGTGATGAAGCACATATGCGCGCCGGCCAGATGGTCGAGGATTTCCGGCAGCGCCTCTTCGGCGGCGGCGGCGCCGATCTGCGGCTGCGAGCCGGCGCCCAGCCCCTGCGTCAGGGCGGTGCCCATCTGAATCCGCCTTTCGGCGACATTCTGGGTGAGCGCCTGCGCGTCGGTATTGGCGACGACGAACTCGACCCCTTCGAGGCGGCTTTCGATCATGTTGTTGACGGCATTCCCGCCGGCGCCGCCCACGCCGAAAACGGTGATGCGTGGTTTAAGTTCGGCCAAGCTCGGCACGGTGAGATTTATCGTCATATGAAGCACCTGGAAGTGAAGTTTTCCCCAGTAGGAATCTTTCTTACCCATTCGATAACAAATGGTTAACAAACGCTAACCACGGCCGGATTTTTTGAATTAAAATTGACTCATAACGGGGCACCGGCAGGGCATTTCCTTGACCATCGGCTCGAGCATTGCCGGCCGGAAGTTGAATCTTCGTCTCAAACGACCTCAATAAGCTATTGAATAAAATCGGATTTACGAACAAAAAGGGCGAAGGCGCCTCATCGTGTGAGGCGCCCTTGAGTCGGTTGGAAAATTACGCTCAGAAACTGTTGGCGACTACCCGGCGCGAGGGGAGCCTGCAGGCCACGGCAAATCGTTCAATCGGACTCGAATTGCTCATAAGCCAATCGCCGCGTCGTCGCTTTTTCGCGGTGGCGCAAGCAGGAGTTCGTATATCTCTTCGCACCGCGAATGGAACGCGCGACGCCTCGATTGCCGTCGTAGCGTTGTTCAAACCCGGCCCAATCATGATACGCGATATCGGCAAACGCACTGCGCTTCTGGATAAAGGCGCCCCCTTTTGCGGACGGCCTGGTCGCCTTGAAGCTGCGTCGATGGTTCGTTTTCATTGGCTGACCTCTTCCCGGGAGGGCACGTACTAGCCCCTCGGCCGGCAAAAGTTAACAACCAATCTCAGAAACTATCGGCGATCCATTTGCCGACGCGGCGCAGATAGCCCGCTTCGGCATCCTTCATCGCCTGCCGGGCGACGCCGGCGGCGTGGTGGATGTCGGGCTTGAGCGCGTAGTTGAGAAGGCCATAGACGGTGGCGAAGGCGGGCGAGCGCGCCGCTTCCGGCATGCCGGCGACCGGCAGGGGGGCGCCGAGCCTGATCTGCCGGTTGAGCCACTGCGCGGCGATCTCGCGCACGCCGGTGAGCTCGCTCCCGCCGCCGGTCAGCACCACCCTGCTCCCGGCGAGCCTGGCGAAGCTCGCTTTGTCGAGGCGCTCGCGGACCATTTCGAGGATCTCCTCGAGCCTCGGCTTGATGATGCCGGTCAGCATCGACTTCGGCGCGTGATAGATCGTGTCGACGCCGCGCTCGCCGAGCAGCGGCACCGCCACCGTCTCGCGGTCGTCGAGGACCGTCGCCATGGCGCTGCCCCACAGCGTCTTCATGCGCTCGGCATGGGCGATGGTGGTCGAGAGCCCGCGCGCGATGTCGTGGGTGATATGCATGCCGCCGACCGGAATGACGTCGGCGAAGACCAGATGCCCGTCATGGAACGAGGCGACGCCGGTCGTCGAGCCGCCCATGTCGATGAGCGTGACGCCGAGCTTGATCTCGTCCTCGGCGAGGACGGAGCGCGACGCGGCATAGGGCGCCACGACATAATCGGCGACCGAAAGATGGCAGCGCTCGATGACCAGCGCCAGATTGCGCAAGGCGGCGGGCTCGGCCGAGACGACATTGACTTCAGCGGTGAGCGTCGTGCCGAACATGCCGGCCGGCTCCATGACGCCGCGCGCATCGTCGAGATGGAACTGCGCCGGCGCCGTATGCAGCGTGCGCCGGCCCGGCTGATGGCCTTGCGAGAGCGCCGACCGCGTCGCCGTCTCGATGTCGCGCGGCGTGACCTGTCCGGTCTCGGTTTGCACCGAGGCCGCATAGGAGTTCGACTGCGGACGGCCGCCCGCCACATTGACGAAGACGGAAGTGATGGTGCGCTTCGCCATCTTCTCGGCGGCATCGACCGCGAGCCTGATGGCGCGCTCGGCCTGGTCGAGATCGACGATGACGCCGTTGCGGGTGCCGCGCGAGGCCTGGCAGCCGAAGCCCAGGACGCGCAAGGCGGACGTTTCCTTGCCGTCGGCGCTGCGCCGGTTCTGGCTCACCACTTCGCCGATGAGGCAGCTGATCTTGGTGCTGCCGATATCGAGGGCGGCGACGACGCTGCCCTTGGCGGCAACCGGGGGCTTTGCATCTCCCTTGACGGGCAATTCAATGACGGTCATGCAAAAGTCCCTTCCCCACGCACGGACAAAACTACTGCTGCTGGCTTACCTTGAAGTTCTTAATATCCTTTTCAGGCGCGACCGCTTCCGGCAATTCGACGATCATTTCATCGGCGAGCCGCAGATCGATCGACTTGATGCCCTTGCTCAGGATCTTCTGGCTGCGGTTGAGCTGGGCCAGGGATTCGAGCGCCCGAGCCGGATCCTTCTCGGGCAGCGCCACCGTCACGCCATTGTCGAGATAGAGCGTCCAGCGCCGCTCCCCGACACGCGCCGCGGCGGTCACATGCCGCTTGATCTGAGGCACTTGGTCGAGCTGGCCCACCAGCTCGGCGGCGGCGCGGTGCGCGCCTTCACCGGTGACGAGCAGGAGCGAGGCAAGTCGGCGCGGATCGAGCGTGCTCATCGCCGTACCGGTCTGGTCGATCACATAATGCGCGCCGTCGCGCTGCCAGATGGCGAAAGGCTGGCGCTCGCTGACGACGATGTCGAGCCGGTTGGGATATTTGCGCATCACCCGCGCCGAGGCGACCCAGTCGAGATTCTCGAGGAGCGCGCGCGCCCTGGCGGCGTCGAAGCCGACCAGCGAGCCGCCGGGCTGCACGCCCAGCGCATTGAGCAGCGTTTCCGGCTCCTGATGGACGAGACCGGTGATGCGGATATCGTCGGCCGCGAAGCCGAGCGAGCTCGCGATCTGGCCGGGAAGCTTGCGCCACGGGCTGCCGTCATAATCGAGATGGCCGCCGATGACGAGGCCATGGATGATCGAGCCGAACAGCAGCGCGCAGGCGCCTGTCCTGGCGAGGAAACGCGTCCGGAAGCTGGGCCCCTTGGGCGGCAGCCGGCGGAAGAACTGGAACGCGCGGCGGCGGATATCCTGTGCGAGCTTCATCTGTTCACCGAGGCGTCATTGACCATCCAGGTCACCAGATCCTCGTAAGTGTGCCCGGCATGCGCCGCGAGCTCAGGCACCAGCGACGTGCCCGTCATGCCCGGCTGGGTATTGACCTCGAGGAGGATGAGTTCGCCGTCGCTGCCCGGCGTGTCGTCATAGCGGAAGTCCGCCCGGCTCACGCCCTTGCAGCCGAGCGCCTGATGGGCCGCCAGCGCATATTGCTGCACCTTGCGATAGATCTCGCGCGGAATCTCCGCCGGCAGCACATGGACCGATCCGCCGGGCGCATATTTGGCCTTGTAGTCATAGAAGCCGGCCGCCGGCAGGATGTCGATGACGCCGAGCGCGACATCGCCCATCACCGCGCAGGTGAGCTCCTTGCCGGGAATGAAGCGCTCCGCCAGCACCTGGTCGCCGAACAGATCGCGCTCCTCCAGGATCATGGCGGCCGGGCCATTGGAGCTGTGATCGACGATATGGACGCCGACGCTCGAGCCTTGCGCCTGCGGCTTCAGCACATAGGGCAATGGCAGCGGATGCTGCGTGGCCGCCAGTTCGAGATCGACGACCCGGCTCTCCGCGACCGGAACGCCGGCGGCGGCGAACAGGATCTTCGACTTCACCTTGTCCATGGCGATGGCCGAGGCGCGCACACCCGAATGCGTATAGGGAATTTCCATGGTCTCGAGGATCGCCGCCATGCAGCCGTCCTCGCCCCATTTTCCGTGCAGCGCGTTGAAAGCGACATCGGGACGGAGATCGGCGAGAACCTCGGCGATATTGCGCTTCACGTCGATCGGCGTGACCTCGAATCCGGCGCGGCGCAGCGCATCGGTGCAGCCCTCGCCGGTCGACAGCGAGACTTCGCGCTCAGCCGACCAGCCGCCCATCAGGACGGCGACATGGGTGTTTTTCGGATCGCGCATGGGCATCACGCACCTTCCGCCGGAATGCCGATGCGCTTGATCTCCCAGTCGAGCTCGATGCCCGATGCGGACTTCACGCGCCGTCTTATGGTTTCGCCCAATTCCTCGATCTGGGCGGCGGTGGCGCCTCCTTCATTGATGAGGAAATTGCAATGGAGCTCGGAGACCTTCGCCGGTCCGATGGCGAAGCCCCTGAGGCCCGCCTGGTCGATCAGCTGCCAGGATTTGTGTCCGGGCGGATTCTTGAAGGTCGAGCCGCCGGTGCGGCTCTTGATCGGCTGCGTCGCCTCGCGCCGCTCGGTCACTTCGTTCATGGCGCGCGCGATCTCGTCCTTATCTCCCGCCTCGCCCTGGAACAGGGCTTGCGTGAAGATGAAGTCCTCCGGCGCACCGCAATGACGGTACGTATACTGCATGTCGGCATTCGACAGCACGTGAAGCGATCCCCTCCGGTCAACGGCCCGCGCCTCGATCAGAACGTCCTTGGTCTCGCGACCATAGGCTCCACCGTTCATCCGAAGCGCGCCGCCAATCGTGCCGGGTATACCTCTCAGAAAGGTTAATCCTCCGATACTATGATCGAGGGCAAAACGGGCCACCCTTACGTCAGGCACCGCGGTCCCGGTCCTGATCCGGTTGCCGGGCTCGAGCGTCGTTTCGCCGAAACCCTTGCCGAGCCTGATGACCATGCCGGGCACGCCGCCGTCGCGCACCAGGAGGTTGGAGCCGACGCCGATGACATAGACCGGGACATCGGCGGGCGTCGCCTTCAGCATCTGGGCGAGATCGTCCTCGTCCGCCGGCGTGAACAGCACTTCCGCCGGTCCGCCGACCCGGAACCAGGTCAGGTCGGCGAGCGGCGCATTGGCCTCGATCCGGCCCTTGGGCTTCGGCAGCCGGGCCAGCAGCTTCTCACCATCGAGCTTCATCATGCCGCTCCGGCTTTTCCGTCGAGGGCAGCGAGCTGTCCCGGCAGGGCATAGGCCCATTGCGTGATCGTGCCGGCGCCGAGACAGACGACGATGTCGCCCGGTTTCACCTGGCTCTTCACCAGTTCCGCCAGTTGCTCCGGCGCGTCGATCTTGAGCACGCTGCGATGGCCGCGGGCGCGCAGACCCTCGGCGAGCGCGTCATGGCTGGCGCCTTCGATCGGCGCTTCGCCCGCCGAATAGACCGGCGCGACGACGACCGTGTCGGCGTCGTTGAAGCACGAGCAGAATTCCTGGAACAGCGAGGAGAGCCGTGTATAGCGATGCGGCTGCATCACCGCGACGACCTTGCCTTGGGTGACGCCGCGCGCCGCGCGCAGCACCGCCGCGATCTCCACCGGGTGATGGCCGTAATCGTCGAACACCGCCACGCCATCATGCTCGCCGGTGCGGGTGAAGCGCCGCTTGACGCCGGCGAAGCTCTTGAAGCCCGAGCGGATCTTGTCGTCGCCGATGCCAAGCTCGCGCGCCACCGCGAGCGCCGCCGTCGCATTGAGCGCATTGTGATCGCCCGGCATCTGCAGGCTCAGCTCGCTGATATCGTGAACGGCGGAGTTGCGCCGGTCGTTGATGCGGACCGAGAACTTCATCTCGCCATTGCTGTAGAACGTGTCGACGAGGCGAATATCCGCCTGCGGGCTGCGCCCATAGGTGATGATGCGGCGGTCGCGCACCCGCCCGATCAGCGCCTGCACCTCCGGATGGTCGATGCACATCACGGCGAAGCCGTAGAACGGAATATTCTCGACGAAGGCGAGGAACGCCTCCTTCGCCTTGTCGAAGGAGCCATAATGATCGAGATGCTCGGGATCGATATTGGTGACGATCACCACATCGGCCGGCAGCTTCACGAAGGTGCCGTCGGATTCATCCGACTCGACGACCATCCAGTCGCCCTTGCCGAGCCGGGCATTGGTGCCATAGGCATTGATGATGCCGCCATTGATCACCGTCGGGTCGAGGCCACCTGAATCGAGCAGCGCGGCGACCAGCGAGGTCGTCGTCGTCTTGCCATGCGTGCCGCCCACCGCCACGCAGGATTTGAAGCGCATCAGCTCGGCCAGCATCTCGGCGCGGCGCACGATCGGCAGGAAGCGCCGGCGCGCCTCGACCAGCTCGGGATTCTCCGGCTTCACCGCCGAGGACACGACCACCACCTGCGCTTCGCCCAGATGGGCGGCGTCATGGCCGACCGCCACGGCGATGCCGTTCTTGCGCAGGCGCGCGGTGTTGTAGTTGTCGGTGAGGTCGGAACCCTGCACCTTGTAGCCGAGCGTCGCCATCACCTCGGCGATGCCGCTCATGCCGATGCCCCCGATCCCGATGAAATGGATGGGTCCGACGTCGCGCGGAAGTTTCATTTCTGTATCGTCTCCATGGTTGCGCGGCGGGCCAGATCCTCGACCAGATCGGCGAGGCGCTCGGCGGCGTCCGGCATGCCTTGCGCCAGGGCAGCTCGCGCCGCCCCGGCCAGTTCGGCGTCTTGATACCTGAGCCGGGTCAGGAATGCAGCGAATTCTTGCGGCTCCAACTGGGCCTGTGGCCGCACCCAGCCGCCGCCCTTTCCGGCAAAAAATTCCGCATTATGGAGCTGATCATTGTCGAGGGCGTGCGGCAGCGGCACCATGACCGCCGGCCTGCCGATGACGCCGAGCTCGGCGATGGTCGAGGCGCCCGACCGGCACACGATGAGCTGCGCATCGGCAAAACGCTGCGGCATGTCGGCGAAGAAGGAGGCGAGCTCGAAGGCGATGTCGAGCGTGCCATAGGCGGCTTTCACCCGCTCGATGTCCTCGGGCCGGCATTGCTGCACGATCTTGAGGTGACGCAGCACCGCCTTGGGCAGGAGCTTCACCACCTTCGGCATGAACTCGGCGAAGAAACGGGCGCCCTGGCTGCCGCCGAAGACGAGCAGATTGAAGGGCGCGTCGGCGGCCGAGGACTGATAGGCCGCCCCCTGCTTCTCGAGCACGATGCCGCGCACCGGATTGCCGGTATAGCGCAGCTTGTCCTTGGAAGCCTCCGGCAGACGTCCGAGCGTCGGGAAGGACGAGGCGACCGCGTCGGCGAAACGCGACAGCGCGCGGTTGGCGCGCCCCATCACGGCATTCTGGTCGTGGATCAGGGACGGGATCTTGAGCCGCGAGGCGGCGATGACCGGCGGAAAGGACGGATAGCCGCCGAAGCCCGCGACCGCCAGGGGCTTCAGGCGATCGAGAACGCCGCGTGCGGTCTGGTAGCCCTTGTAGAGGCGCAGCAGCTGCCCCGGCAGAAGATGCGGCTTGCCGGGCGAAATCGTCGCCGCCGGCACCAGATGGGTTTCGAGCGCCGGGAAGGAGCGGCCGTAATCGCGCACCCGTTCATCCGTCATCAGATGAATGGCATAGCCGCGCCGGATCAGCGCTTCGGCGAGCGCCTGGGCCGGAAAGAGATGGCCGCCGGTGCCGCCGGCGGCGAGAACGATGAGCCGCGACGTCATCGGATCGCTCAAGCCGTCACCGTCCGCCAGGCGGGATCGCTCTGCGCCGCCAGCGTGCGCGAGCGCGCGAAGGCGAGCACCAGGCCCATGGCGAAGGCCATGCCGATGAGCGACGAGCCGCCATAGGAGATGAAGGGCAAGGTCATGCCCTTGGCCGGCAGCAGCGAGACATTGACGCCCATATTGATCACGGCCTGCAGGCCGAAGATCACGGCGAGGCCGCTCATCGACAAGGTCGCGAACGGATCGGGCTCGGCCTTGGCGCGCCCCAGGATGCGGATGACGATGAAGGCGAAGAGCAGGATCAGGCCCATGCAGGCGATGAAGCCGAATTCCTCGCCCACCACCGCGAAGGTGAAGTCGGTATGGGCGTCGGGCAGGATCTGCTTCGCTTCGCCGCCGCCCGGGCCGGCGCCGAACACGCCGCCATTGAGAAAGGCCTGCGTCGCGGTGTCGACCTGGAACGTGTCGCCCTTCTCCGGATTGAGGAAGCGGTCGATACGCGAGGCGACATGCGGGATCGCTTCATAGGCGAGGAACACGCCGGCGACCGCGAGCGCGCTGATGCCGAAGACGAGGATCCACGGAATGCCGTAGATGAGGAGCAGCGCGATGAAGGTGAGGACGACGAGCGCCGACTGGCCGAAATCCGGCTGCAGGATGAGCAGGCCGACAAAGCCGCCGCAGAGGAGAAGCGCGATCGGCAGCCCGGGCATGTTCGGCCGGCGCGTCTGCTCGGCCAGGAACCACGCGACCATGACGATGAAGCCGGGCTTGGCCAGCTCCGAAGGCTGCAGATTGATCGGGCCGATATCGATCCAGCGATGGGCGCCCTTGATCTCGGGCCCGTAGAACAGCGCCAGCACCATCAGCGCCAGCGAGCCGAAGAAGACGAGGAAGGCGGCGCGGCGCGCCTGCAGCGGCTCGAGCAGGCTGGTGGCGGTGAGGATGACGACCGCGATGCCCAGATAAAAGAGCTGGTTGCGGAAGAAGTGGAAGCTGTCGAGACCGAGCCGGGCCGCGACCGGCGGGCTTGCCGCCATGCTGATCAGGACGCCCGCCGCCATGAGCAGCAGCACGGCGCTCAGGAGCAGCCGGTCGACGGTGAACCACCAGGAGGCGAAGAGCCCCCGGTCACTGCGGCTTATCAGCATGTCCGTTCCCCTTTACGGTCATCCGGATGCCCGGCAATGCGGCCACCGCCTTGCCGAAGGCATCCCCCCTCACTTCGAAATTCGGATAATGGTCGAAGGACGCGCAGGCCGGCGACAGCAGCACCACCGCGTTGCCTGTGCCGTCCTTCACCGCATCGCGCGCCGCCGCCTCGACCGCCTTGTCGAGCGTGCCCGTCTTCACGAACGGCGCCTTGTCGCCGATCGTGCGCGCGAACGCGTCGGCCGCCTCGCCGATGAGATAGGCGCGTCTGATCTTCGGGAAGAACGACGCCAGAGGCTCGATGCCGCCCGCTTTGGCGATGCCGCCGGCGATCCAGTAGATGTCGTCGAAGGATGAGAGCGCCTTCGCCGCCGCATCGGCATTGGTCGCCTTCGAGTCGTTGATGAAGGCGATGCCGTCGAGACGGCCGATCTCCTGCATGCGATGGGCGAGGCCGCCGAAGCTCTTGAGGCCGTCACGGATTTCATCGACCGTCAACCCCAGCGCGCGCCCCGCCGCATAGGCCATGGCGGCATTCTGCCAGTTGTGCCGGCCCTTGAGCGCCGGCAGCTGCCGCAGATCGAGCGTCGCGATCTCCGTGCCGCCGCGCCGTTCGATCAGGACGCCGTCGGGCGCCGACAGGCCTTCCGCCAGCATGCGCTCGACCGAGACCGGAACCACGCGCGCGCCGGTCCGGATGGATGAAGCGATGCCCTCGCCCCAGTTCTCGTCGACGCCGATGATCGCGGTATCGCCCTGCTTCTGGCGGGCGAACATCCGCGCCTTGACATCGACATAGCTCTCGATCGTGCCATGCCGGTCGAGATGGTCGGGCGTGATATTGGTGAGGATGCCGGCATCGGGCCTGAGGCTCGGCATGAGATCGATCTGGAACGACGACAGCTCCAGCACATAGACGCGGTCCTTGACCGGCTGGCGCAGCAGGAACACCGCCTTGCCGATATTGCCGCCGACATCGGCATCGCGCCCGGCCGACTGGAAGAGATGGCCGGTAAGCGCCGTCGTCGTCGATTTGCCGTTGGTGCCGGTGATCGCCACCAGCCTGGCGCCGGTGCCGGCGAGCTCGCGCTGGAAGACTTCCGTGTCGCCGATGATCTCGACCCCGGCCGCTTTCGCCTTCTCGACCGTCCAGTGCGGTTTCGGATGGGTGAGCGGCACGCCGGGGCTCAGAACCAGCGTATCGAGCGTCGCGAAATCCAGCGCCTTGAGATCGCCGACCGGCAGGCCTTCCGTTCTCGCCTTCTCGACCGACGCGGCCTGGTCGTCCCAGGCGAAGACCTCGGCGCCGCCCAGCCTGAGGGCTTCGGCGCAGGCCGTGCCCGAACGGGCAAGGCCGAAGACCCCGACCTTCTTGCCCGCGAATGTCTTGGCTGGAAACATCGGGTGCCTAGCGCAGCTTGAGGGTCGACAGCCCGATCAGCGCCAGCACGAAAGCGATGATCCAGAAGCGGATGACGATGGTCGGCTCCTTCCAGCCCTTCTGCTCGAAATGATGATGCAGCGGCGCCATGGCGAAGACGCGCTTGCCGGTGAGCTTGAAGGAGGCGACCTGGACGATGACGGATGCGGTCTCGAGCACGAACAGGCCGCCGATGATGGCGAGCACGATCTCATGCTTGACCGCGACCGCGATGGCGCCCAGCGCGCCGCCGAGCGACAGCGAGCCGGTGTCGCCCATGAAGATCATGGCGGGCGGCGCATTGAACCACAGGAAGCCGAGGCCGGCGCCGACAATGGCGCCGCACAGCACCGCCAGTTCGCCGGTGCCCTTCACATTATGGAGCTGCAGATATTCGGCGAAGACGGCATTGCCGACCAGATAGGCGATGAGGCCATAGGTGCCGGCGGCGATCATCACCGGCACGATGGCGAGGCCGTCGAGCCCGTCGGTGATGTTCACCGCATTGCCGGCGCCGACGATGATGAATACGCCGATCAGCAGGAAGAAGAAGCCGAACTGGAGGAGCACGTCCTTGAAGAAGGGCACCGCCAGCGCGCTCGAGATCGTCTTGTCGCCGATGCCCATGAAGATGGCGACCGCGACGGCCGCGATGGCGACCTCGATCAGCAGCCGGATCTTTCCGGAGAAGCCATGCGTCGTCGACTTCGTCACCTTGAGGAAATCGTCATAGAAGCCGATGGCGCCGAAGCCGAGGGTCACGAACAGCACCGCCCAGACATAATAATTGGTGAGGTCCGCCCACAGCAGCGTCGACACCAGGATGCCGGAGAGGATCATCAGCCCGCCCATGGTCGGCGTGCCCTGCTTCTCGACGATATGGCGCTGCGGGCCGTCGCTGCGGATCGGCTGGCCTCTGCCCTGCTTGACCTTGAGCAGCGAGATGATCGTCGGGCCGAACAGCCAGATGAACAGCAGCGCGGTCAGGATCGCCGAGCCCGTCCGGGTCGTCTGGTAGCGGAACACGTTCAGCACCGAGACTTCGTCGGTCAGGCTGACAAGCAGATGATAAAGCATTAGCGGCCGTCCTTGTCGGCGGGTTTGAACTGAGCCCTGATGGCGTCGACCAGCGGTCCCATGCGGCTGCCGAGCGATCCCTTGATCATCACGACATCGCCGGCCTTCAGCCCGCCGATGAGCGCAGCCGCAAGACCGTCCGATTTTTCAGCATAGGCCCCACGCCGGTGCGGCGGGGTCTTGTTCCAGAGGTGGGCCATGAGAGGCCCGCAGGCATATAGGACATCGACTTTGGTCTCGTCTACCGGCTCGGCGAGTTCGGCGTGGAGGCCCGCCCCCGTCGGACCGAGTTCCAGCATGTCGCCCAGGACGGCGATCCGGCGGCCGTTTTTGCCCGGCTCCGCCCGCTTGAGCAGCGCCAGCGCGGCTCTGACCGAGACCGGATTGGCATTGTAGCTTTCGTCGATGAGAAGGATGTTGCCGCCCGGTGCCTTGAGCGTCGTCTGCACGCCCCGCCCTTTGGCGGGCTGGGCCGCGGCGAGCGCCAGGCTGGCGCGCGCGAGATCGGCGCCGGCGAGCTTCACGGCGGCGAGCGCCGCCAGGCTGTTGAGGACCATATGCTCGCCCGGCACGCCCAGTTTGTAGATCACCGGCTCGCCCTGGATGCTGGCCGTGATGCATGAGCAATCGGCATGCAGCACCGACCTTTCGAGATGGACATCCGAGCCGGGACTCTGCCCGAAGCTCACGATATTGCCGATCCCGGCCTGGCGCGCGGCTTCGCTCAGGCGGTCGAAATATTCGTTGTCGCGGTTGAGCACCGCATGGCCGCCAGGCTCGAGCCCGAGAAAGATCTCGGCCTTGGCGTCGGCGATCTCGGCGACGGAGGAGAAATAGCCCAGATGGCTCGCCACCACGGTGGTGATGACCGCGACATGCGGCCGGACCATCTTGACCAGCGGTGTGATCTCGCCCGGATGGTTCATGCCGATCTCGAACACGCCATAGGCGGTGTCGGCGGGCATGCGCGCCAGCGTGAGCGGCACGCCCCAATGATTGTTGAAGGAGGCGACCGAGGCATGCGTGTAGCCTGAAGCGGACAGGCCCAGCCGCAGCATCTCCTTGGTGCTGGTCTTGCCGACGCTGCCGGTCACCGCCACGATCTGCGCCTTGGAGCGCGCCCTGGCCGCGAGGCCGATCTTTTCCAGCGCCTTCAGCACGTCATCGACGACGAGCAGCGGTCCGGCCGAGGCCATGGCGTCGGTCGGACGCGACACGATCGCCAGCCCGGCGCCGGCCTTGAGCGCATTCTCGGCATAGTCGTGACCATCGACGCGATCGCCCTTGATCGCGGCGAAGATATCGCCCTTGGCCACGCTGCGGCTGTCGATCGAGACGCCGGTGAGCGGCACGGAGACATCGCCGCGCAAATTGCCGCCGGCGGCGGCGCGCAGCTCCTCGATGGTCCACAAAGCGCGTTCAGCCATGATAATCCTGCCCGGCGACCGCCGCCTTCACCGCATCATGGTCGCTGAACGGCAGCACCTTGCCGCCGACCGTCTGGCCGGGCTCATGTCCTTTGCCGGCGACGAGAAGGATGTCGCCCTCTTCCAGCGCATCCACAGCGGTGCGGATGGCGAGGGCCCGGTCGCCGATATCGATGCCGCCCGGGCACGCCGCCATGATGGCGGCGCGGATGACGGCCGGATCCTCGGAGCGCGGATTGTCGTCGGTCACATAGGGAATGTCGGCATGCTTCGCGGCGATGGCGCCCATTTGCGGACGCTTGCCCTTGTCGCGGTCGCCGCCGGCGCCGAACACGACGGCGAGCTTGCGCTTCACATAGGGCCGCAGCGCCAGGATCGCCTTTTCGAGCGCGTCGGGCGTGTGGGCATAATCGACGAAGATCGGCGCGCCTCTGGCCGAATGCGCCACCAGCTCGAGCCGGCCCTTGGCGCCTTTGAGCGATTCGAGCGCATGCATGACGAGCGCTTCCTCGCCGCCCGTGGCGATGACGAGCCCGGCGGCGACGAGCGCATTGGACACCTGGAAATCGCCGACCAGCGGCAGATAGATCTCGTGCTGTCCGCTTGCGGTGGCCAGCACCAGGCGCTGGCCGAAGCCGTCGCGCACGCAGGAGACGAGCTTCAGGTCACGGCCCTTCTCGCCGACGGTGAACAGCGTCA
Organism: Pseudomonadota bacterium; assembly: GCA_049323275.1. GTDB lineage: Bacteria > Pseudomonadota > Alphaproteobacteria > Rhizobiales > Aestuariivirgaceae > Taklimakanibacter. The sequence continues at coordinate 47,112 of JBMOOM010000015.1, read as the reverse complement.
GGCCATGGGCCTTGGCGCGCGCCTCGACATCGCGGGCGATCTCGACATCGGCGTTGACGATGGCCGGAGCGCCCTCCGGCAGCAGTTCCGAGAAGAGCCGCATCTTGGCGTCGAAATATTCCTCGACGGTCGCGTGATAATCGAGATGGTCGCGGGTGAGATTGGTGAAGCCGCCGGCGGCGAGCCGCACCCCGTCGAGCCGGAACTGCGCCAGCCCGTGGCTCGATGCTTCCATGGAGAGATGGGTGACGTGATCCTGGGCGAGCGCCGCCAGAGAATGGTGCAGCTTGACCGGATCGGGAGTCGTATGGGCGAGATATTCCTCGCCTTGCGGTCCGACGATGCCGACCGTGCCGATGCTCGCGGCGCGGAAGCCCATCGACTGCCAGATCTCGCGGACGAAGGCGGCGACCGACGTCTTGCCGTTGGTGCCGGTGACCGCGACGACGATATCGGGCTGGGCGCCGGCGAAACGCGCGGCGATGCGCGCGAAGAGCTGATGCGGATTGCCGGACTTGATCAGGATCGATTTCGCCGGCGGCGCCGTGACCTGATCGCCGACGACCACGGCCGCCGCGCCGGCGGCGACCGCTTGCGGGATGAATTGCGCGCCGTCGACCTTCGTGCCAGGCAAGGCGGCAAAAAGAAAACCCGGCTTCACCTGCCGGCTGTCGGCGGTGAGGCCGGAGATCGCCGCGTCCTCGCTGCCCTTGGGCAGGACGGCATCATCGGCGAGGAGCCTGGAAAGAAGGACGCTCATCTCAGGTCTTGCCTTCCTTCGCCTCTTTCGCCTGCTGCTTGGCGATCGCCTTGCGCTCCTCTTCGGTGAGCTCCGGCTCGACGCCGAGCAGAGGCGCGATGCGCGCGATGATGTTGCCGGCGGTCGGCACCGCGTTCCAGCCCGAGGTCGAGAAGCCATAGGTCTCGGGCGTCGCCTGCGGCTCGTCGAGGAGCACCATGACGACATATTTGGGATCTTCCATCGGAAACGCGCCGGTGAAGACGGTCAGGTTCTTGCTCTTGTCATAGCGGCCATTGACGACCTTTTCGGCCGTGCCGGTCTTGCCGCCGATGCGGTAGCCGGGCGCCCTGGCATTGGCGCTGCGGGCGCTGCCTTCGAGCCCGTTGAGCCGGAACAGGTAGCGCAGCGTCTTGCTCGTCTCGGGCTTCACCACGCGCTTGCCCATCGCCTGCGCGTCGGCCGCGTCACGCTTGAGGAACGTCACCGGAAGCATATTCCCGCCATTGATCAGACCCGCTACCACCTGGGCTCCTTGCAGGGGCTGTACGGCAAAACCGTGGCCGAAGGCGACGGTCGCCTGGACCAGCCGGCCCCAGCGTTTGGGCAGGATCGGCTTGGCGTTTTCGGGCAGTTCCGTGACCAGGCGGTCCATCAGTCCGACCCGGCGCAGGAATTCCTGGTGCCGCTCCTGATCGACGGCCAGCACCATGCGGGCGGTGCCGATATTGGAGGAATTGGTGAACACCTCCGGCAGCGTCAGGATGCGCCGCGTCGGCTGGAAGTCGTGGATGGCGGCGCGCCCGATGACCAGGGGTGCGCGGGCGTCGAACCGGCTTTCGAGATTGGCGGTGCCGTAGTCGAGCGCCATGGCGAAAGAGACGGCCTTGATGACCGAGCCCAGCTCGAACACGCCGCTCGTCATCCGGTTGGCCTGGTCGAAGGTGAAGTTCTTGTTTTCCTGATTGGGATTGAAATCAGGCAGCGAGACGAGGCCCAGCACCTCGCCGCTCCTGACATCGAGCGCGATGGCGCCGCCCGCCTTGGCGCGGAATTTCGCGATGCCCTTGGCGAGCTCGTCGGCCATCGCGTGCTGGACGCGGATGTCGATCGACAGGGTCGCCGGCATGGCGCGCGTATTGTCTTCGCCGAGCGAGGCGGTATAGAGCGCGCCCTGGTCGTCGAGGAACTTCTCGATGCCGGCGATGCCCTTTGAATCGAGATCGACATAGCCCAGCACATGGGCGGCGAGACGGCCCATCGGATAGACGCGTTTGGTCTCGGCGCGGAAGCCGACGCCGGGAATGCCCAGATTGTGGATCGCCTCGCGCTCCGCCGGGCTCACCTCGCGCTTGAGCCACACGAAGGCGCGGTTGGGCTGCGACAGCTTCTGGCGCAGCGACTTGGCGTCGAAACTCGGCACCGTGGCGGTGAGAAGCTCGACCGCCTCGTCGACATCGAGGATCTTGCGCGGATCGGCATAGAGCGAGAAGACCGAGACGTCGGTGGCCAGCACTACGCCGTTGCGGTCGACGATGTCGGGCCGCGGCACCCTTTCGCTATATTCGATGACCGGCTTCTCCGGGCGCTGCTGCCACAAGGTGAGATAGCCGAGCTGCGTGCTGATCGCCAAAAAGAACATGATGAAGCCGAAGCTCACCAGCCTGAGGCGGTTGCGTCCGGCGAGGCTTCCATCCTGGCGCATCGAAAACAGCATCACGCTTTACTCCATCGCCTTGAGAATGTCGCCGATCGCATCCTTGCCCTGCTCCTCGAGCTTCACCGGCGGCTCGTCGGGAATGCGCGCCGCGAGCTCGTTGAGCTTCACGAACTGCTCGGGCGAGATGCGCTTCAGCTTGAGATACTGCTCGGAGAGACGCTGCAGCCGCTCGGGCCGGATCAGGCTCGACCATTCGGCATTGAGAAGCCCGATCGTCTCCTTCTCATTGGCGATGGCCGCATTGGAACGCGAGATCTGCCGCTCGATGCCGCGGATGGAATGCTCCAGCGAATAGAGCACATAGGCGGAGCACAGCACCGCCACGACCAGACATGCATTGAAAGCCCTGAGCATCAGTTGCGCCGCCCTTCGATCGATGGAACCGCAATATCTTCGAGATTGAGCGGCAGAGCCGGTGCCGCGGTGCGCTCGCCGGCGCGCAATTTCGCCGAACGGGCGCGTGGATTCGCCGCCGTCTCGGTGTCATCCGCTTCCCGATGTCCGCGGAAGACGGGCGTGAAGCGCGCCGCTTCGCCCTCCTCGCGGCCCGGCATATGCCGGGAGGGTGACGGCAGCTTGCCGCTGCGCTCGGCGAAGAAGCGCTTCACGATCCGGTCTTCCAGCGAATGGAAGGTGACGACCGCCAGGCGCCCGCCCGGCCTGAGCAGGCGCTCCGCCGCCGCCAGCGCGTGGCCGAGCTCCTCGAGCTCCCTGTTCACATAGATGCGCAGCGCCTGGAAAGTGCGGGTCGCCGGATGGATGCGGTCCTGCGGTCGCTGCCGCCCGGTGGCGCGTTCGACGGCGCGCACCAGTTCGAGCGTCGTCAGGATGGGCGCTTCGGCGCGCGCCTTCACGATCGCATGGGCGATGGCGCGCGCTTTGCGCTCCTCGCCGAGTATGCCGATGATCCGCGTGAGGTGATCGGCCTCGGCCCCATTGACGACATCCGCCGCCGAGGGGCCCGACTGTTCCATCCGCATGTCGAGCGGGCCATCCTTGGCGAAGGAGAAGCCGCGCGCCGCCTCGTCGATCTGCATGGACGAGACGCCGATATCGAGAGCGGCGCCGTCGATCATCGTGATGCCGAAGCGCCGGGCGAGGTTTTCCATGTCGCTGAAGCGCCCTTCGACCAGCGTCAGGCGGTCGGGAAAAGCGGCGGCCAGCGCCGCCCCGCCCTTGATCGCATCGGGGTCACGGTCGATGGCCAGCACCCTGCAGTCGGCGGCGGTGAGAATCCCGCGCGTATAGCCGCCGGCGCCGAAGGTGCCGTCGATATAAATGCCGCCGTCCCGCGGCGCGAGCGCCGACAGCACTTCCGCGAGCATCACCGGGCGGTGCCGGGCATCTGCGCTGGGCAAGGGCGAAGCCATTTTCGGTACGGTGAACAGATTACTAATGAGATGCCGACAATGCTCCGTACCGCCTTAACAAATCGTTTCGCTGACAGGACTTAGCCACAGGGAATAGGCCCAATGACGACATGTCAGGCAACCGCCCTGCGGAACATGCCGCTAGGACAGCATCACAATCACCAATAGCGAGCGTGGATTTTCCACACGTTGCGGAAAGAGAGAGGCGCCAGCCGGCCTGTAAGCCGGGTTCTGTCCACGCCCTTGCAGGCGCTGGATGACCATTCATCTGGAGCGCATGTCGCCATGCGCTTCGCGCGACCAACCCGGGCGGCGGGTTGAAAATGCCCCTGGGCCGAAGCCCGTGCCGCCCCTATTCGGTCTTGCTCCCGGTGGGGTTTACCGTGCCGCGCCCGTTGCCGGCCGCGCGGTGCGCTCTTGCCGCACCGTTTCACCCTTGCTTCGGACGGATCTGAAGCGGTCTGTTCTCTGTGGCACTATCCCTGGGGTCACCCCCGCCGGGCGTTACCCGGCACCGTATTTCCATGGAGCCCGGACTTTCCTCCCGGAAAGCCTTGCGGCCATCCCGGCGGCCATCCGGCCAGCTGGCAAAGGACAGGTAAGCGGCCCGAGCCCCGGCGTCAACCGTCCAAGATGATTGAAATGTCAGGCGCATTTACCATTTACAGCATCGGCCCGAAAAGTGTGCGCGGTTTTCGGGCAAGCCGATGCGCAAACAGAGAAGAGGCCGTTCACACCGGCTTTGAGAAAGATGACGACCTTTGCCGCCGCCTCTGCCGCCGATTTCGGCCTCGACGATCATGCCCGCCGCCTGGCGCGGCTGAAGCGTCTCGCCCATGTGATGGATACGGCGCTGCGAATTCCCGGCACCCGCATCCGCGTCGGCGCCGATTCGGCTCTCGGCCTCATTCCGGGGGCCGGCGATATCGTCGGTCTCGGCATTTCGGCTTTCGCCCTCATGGAGGCCGTCAGGCTGGGCGCGCCGCCGCGTGTCCTCATCCGCATGATCGGCAACGTCGCCATCGATACAGGGCTTGGCGCCATCCCGGTCGCCGGAGATATTTTTGACTTATTATTCAAGTCGAATACGCGGAACCTGAAACTGCTGCTTGAGCATTTTGAACGGGAGACGAAAGCGTGAAGAGCATCATATGGGTCATCGCCTGGGTCTGCGTCGGCCTGTGGACCGCCATCATGGCGCTGGGCTACTGGCTCCTCAATGCGCTGACCGGCTTTGCCGCCAATAATGCCGACAAGGTGGGCGGCGACGCCGAAACGGTCGAGTTCGTCAATTGGCTGGCCCTTTTCCTGCAGAGCGTCGGCGAGGTTGCTGCGGTCGTCATCTGGGCCATCGTGTCGCTGCTGATCCTCGCCATCGCCTGGGTGATCGGCAGGCTGACCGGTGGAAACACCGGATCGAACGTCCAACCGCCTCACGGCGCATGATCCGGACAAGCATGATGGCTTCAAAAAAGCCGGCGTGCTGTGCCGCTGAACGGGCTTATCGCTGCCCTCCAACTCGGCTATGAGTCGGGCGAGGAAGAGAGGGTAAATAATGTTGAGGCGTTATCTGCTGGCCGGCTTTTTGATCTGCGCCGCCGGCTCGGCCTGGGCTCAGGAACGGGAATGGCTCTTCGACACCGGCGATGAAGACGCCTATCTCGTCTTCGGCGTGCCCGAGACCGACGATGCCGGGGTGAGCTTCGGCTGCACCCTGCAATCGGGAGATATCCGCCTCTTCGTTCCCGAGGCCGGTGAGGAGCTCAAGCCCGACGAGAAGATCACCGTGAACCTCGTGGTCGGCGGCAAGACCTTCTCCTACGCTGCCGTTACGACAGCCAACGAGATGTCGGGAGCGACCAGCGCCGAAGCCCAAATCGCGGCGGGCGACCCAATTTTCGCCGCCCTGCGCAAGGCCGACCGTTTCGAGGTCCGCGCCGGCACCGAGGACAACATCTTCCCGCTCGAAGGCGCCGATTTCGACAGCCTCGTCCGCGCCTGCGCAAAAAGCTGAGGACTACGCGCTCGCCGGCAAGGCGTCGATCAGGCGCCGCAGGGTTTCGATGGTCGAGCGGTCGGCGATGCCGTCGATGCGGGCGGGCCGGAAATGCCGCTGGAAGGCGCTGACCACGATCTGCGTATCGGCGTCGTACTGGCCGGTGATGTCGATGCCGTAGCCATAGAGCGCCAGCATCGCCTGCAGCGCCTCGACCGCATCGCCGCTGTCGCCGAGCTGGAAGAACTGGCCGCCGCCCAGGGGAAAAGGCGGGACCCAATGACCGAGCCCTTGCTCATGCAGTCCTTGCCAATCGAACTTTTCGCCGGGATCGATCTTGCGTCTGGGCGCCACGTCGGAATGACCGAGCACATGCTCCGGCGCGATCTTGTGGCGCGCGACGATGTCGAGGCCGAGCGCCATGACCGCCGCCATCTGCGCGGGCGGAAAATCGAGATAGCCGTTGTCATGGCCCGGATTTTCGATCTCGATGCCGATCGAGCATGAATTGATGTCGTGCTCGCCTTTCCATATCGACCGGCCGGCGTGCCAGGCCCGCAGATCCTCGTCGACCATCTGGATGACGAGGCCCTCGCGGTCGACGAGATAATGGCAGGAGACTTTCGAGGCGGGATTGCACAGCCAGGCCGAGGCGCGTTCAGCATTCTCCATGCCGGTATAATGCAAGAGCAGGATACGCGCCGTCTTGCCGTCCTGGCGCGGCTCGGCATTGGGCGACGGCATCACGCGGTGTGGAAGTGCCGTGCCTTTCACAGCCCGCGCTCCCGGGCGATCATTTCGTAGGCGGCGTTGATGCGGGCCAGGCGCTCGGTCGCCACCGCGATCATCTCGGCCGGCACGCCGGCCGCGATGTGCTTGTCGGGATGGTTGTCGCGCACCAGCTTGCGATAGTGCTTGCGCACCTCCTCGTCGCTGGCGAAGGCCTCGATCCCTAGGATGACATAGGGATCGTCCTTGGCGGGAGCCAGGTGGCGCGCCTTGATGCGGGCGAAGTCGCGCTTGCCGAAACCGAAGAGCTCGGCGACGCTTTCGAGATAAGCGAGCTCGCGCTCATGCACCGCTCCATCCGCCTTGGCGATATGGAACAGGCTGTCGATCACGTCTTCCAGCACTTGCGGGCGGTTGCCGAAGAGCCGGGCCAGCTGCCGCGCATAGGCGTCGTAGCCCGCCACATCCTGCTTGGCGAGGTTGAACACCCTGGCGACGCCCGAGAGCTCGCGCTCCGGCACCCGGAAGACCTGCTTGAAGGCGGCGATCTCATCGCCCGTCACCACGCCGTCGGCCTTCGCCATCTTGGCGCCGAGCGCGATGACGCCGATGGTGAAGGCGATCGACATTTCCGGGCTCGGGCGCGGCGCGGTGATCTTCGCGAGGAAGGCCGAAACCGAATCGCCGATGACCGTGATCGCCTGGCTTATGCGGGACCAGATGGACATGACGCGGCGCAGCATAGTGGATTCGGCGGCCGCTGCCAGCGGGCTAGAAGGCCGCGAAACCGTCGATTACCAAATGTCTGAATTTCCCCGCAATTGGCGGTAAGATTACGAATATGACAGGGATGGCCTCATGAAATATCCAGCGTTCGCGGCCGGTCTGATGGGATTTGGGCTCTTCGCGGCTACGCTGCCGGCTTCGGCGGCCGGCCCATTCGAATGCGGCGGCCCCGAAAGCGCCACCGTCGCCGAGGTCGTCAAGCCTCTGATCGAGAAGGCCAAGCTGTGCAAGGGCCTCAAGCAGAAGGTCGATGCCGGGCTGTTCAAGGTCAAGATCAAGATCGACCAGACCCGGGAAGTGCGGGTCGAGAAGCTCGACTATTGCACCTCGGACACCAGCCGCAAGCTCGCGGCGACCGTCTATGTCGCCTGCGAGACGGATGAGGACGAGGAAGTGCAGATCAGCGTCGACGAAAGCTTCGACGTGATGGTCGAGATCGCCAACAAGGACTGTGCCGTCACCGATTTCAAGGTCGAGCCGCATGGCGACATCGGCAAGCTGATCGCCAGGAACACCGACTTCAAGGACAAGGTGCGCAAGGCGGTCGAGCGCCAGATCGGCAAGGCCTGCGACAGCGCCTCCTGAACTGAATTCCGACAGATCTACGCGTTCGGAAGGCCGGCGCGCGACAGCAAAGTCAGGAACTTGTGATGGGTCTTGTCGCTGACATAGCGCGGCACGAATCCGGGCGATGCATTGGCAAGGGTGAGGTCCGGTATCTGGGAAAGGCAGTGATGAATGGCCCGCGAGGCCTCCTCGGCATTGCCCGTGGCCATCGCGGCCGCTGCCCAGTAGAGCGCGCCGGGAATGAACTCCGGCCTTGTGCGCACCACCTTGCGCGCGGCATCCAAGGCCTCGTGATCGTCGCCATTGCCGAATTTGGCGACGACAATGCTGTGATGACGCCAGAACTCGGTTGATCCGAGCGGGCCCAGCCTGACGGACTCGTTTGTCTCGTGCAGCGCTTTTTCGGTCTGCCCCTGAAGAGCGTAGAGAACCGCGAGGTCGCCATGGGCATTGGCGTAATTGGGATTGAGGGTGATCGCGTGGCGCAATTCCACAACGGCCTCCTCGATGCGCCCTGCGCTCGATAGGGCAAAAGCCAGGAAGCAACGCGCCATTTCATCATCCGGCACGGCTCTGACGGCGCCTTGCGCGAGTAAAATGGCCCTGTCGATATGTTCGGGCCTGTTGGGTAGTGTGCCGAACCCCAGTCCCACGGATATGATGACCGACACGGTCCGCATAGCGCGGGGGTTATCCGGCTCGATGGCCAGGGCCTGCTCCGCCAAGCCCATGGCGGAATGGATGGATGCCTTGGTCATTTCATAGTATTTGGTGATCGCCTGATTCATCAGGCGCCGCACCTCCGGGCTCCCGGGCGGGCTCTTGTCGCGCACTTTCCAGTTGGTCAGCCGCAGTTCGACGCCGAGAGCGATAGTGACGGCCTGCGCGATCCGGTCCTGGAAATCAAGGCCCTCCTGCATGCGCCCATCGAAACGCTCGGCCCAGACATTGTGCCCGTTCGCCGTGTCGATGAGCTGGACATTGACCCGGAGATTGTCGCCGGCACGCTGCACACTGCCATTCAGCAGATACTGCACATCGTAGGTCGCGGCGATACGGCGAACATCCAGGCTTCCCGTCTCGGTCGTGAATGTCGGAAGCTCCGTAACGATCGTGTAATCGCGCCGCTGCGAAAGAGCGGTGGCGATGTCCTGGATCAGGCCTTTGGCGAAATGATCCCCGCTGCGCTCGGTGGTCAGGTTCACCAGGCCAAGAAGACCGACGGCGGGCTTTTTCAAGCTGACGGCATCGGCCGCGCTGCTCATCCTCCGTGTCGGAGATGAGAAAGGCTCAGGGTCCGGGCCAACCAGCAAGGACTGCCACAGCTTCCTTGTCTCGAGACTGACATCGACGCCGAACTCCTTTTGCAGCATGGCGCGGCAGGCTTCGAAAGCGCGGACGGCCCGGTCGCGCTGGCCGCTCAAAGCCAGCAGCTCCATTTCCAACCGGTATGATGCCTCGCGTGTCGGATCCAGGGCGAGAAGACGCCGGGCGACGGCTAGTCCCTTCTCCACATCCACCAGCCGCGCCAGCCTTTCGAGAGATCCGATGGCGAGAGCGAGAAGCTTTTCGCGCTCGGCGGCAGCCCAATCCTCAAACGTGCTGCTGCCCGGGAAGAAGCCATCCAGAAATGGCCCGGTGTAGACGGCGATCGCCTCTTCGAGCTGTCCTGCCGAACGGGCCGACGGCGACATTTCCAGGATATCCGCATCGCTGTCGATTGCACCGAGGCTGATGGTGTCCTTGTTGCTGTGCAGGAGGGTAGCGCCGCAAGATGACAGATCCTGGCGCAGCACGCTCAAGGCTTGCCGCAGGCTGTTTCGCGAATGCCCGCTGTCGCTATCGCTCCACAGGAGATCGGCCAACTTCTCCCGCGCGGCGGTCATCCCGGGGCAACGGGCGAGATAGGCGATGATCGCCGGGCCTTTTCGACCCGTCAGGTCGAGCAGTCGGCCCTCGGCATCCTGAATGCGAAATCCCCCAAAAAGAAGCAGCTTGAATCTTGCCTGGGAAGTGTCGCGCGGCATTAAATACCCGAATTTTCTCGCCCTAACGCGACTCTAATTCAAAACTAACGCTAGGCAAGCCACCCAAGCCGGTTTGGTAAGCGCTAAGCTGACGCAGGCTCACCTAGAATCCTTCCTGAATCGGGGAAGGTTGGACTGCCGACAGGCATGACGCCCCTCACCAACGCAACTTTCGATTGCGCCGGCGTGATAATTCCCGGCCGATGAGACGAATGAAGTCGATGGGAACAGAGCCTGGAGACGTGCCGGATTCTGCGGATCTGGCGCTGCTCGAAACAAAAAGAAGGGTGAGAGCTGATGCGGCCTGACGGCACGACCACTCCTGATCCCGTTGGACAGCAACTCCTTGAACTGCAGGACAGGGAGCGATGCTTTCGCGAGCTGTTCGAGGTAAGTCCGCACCCTCTATTTGCCGAGGATTGGTCGAAGCTTAAGCGCCATGTCGACAAGCTGACAGCCGACGGCGTAACCGACATCGTCGCTTATTTCGCCGCTCATCCCGAGGAAGTGGCAAGGATTCCCCAGCTTGTCGAGTGGGTTCACATCAACGAAGTGGCGGTCAGAACCTATGGGCTGTCCTCCATGCGCGAACTCGTCGACTATTTCAAATCGGCTCCCCAGGCGAGCTTCCACATGTATCCGCTGTGCATCCAGCGTTTCATGTCAGGTGAGTCCTACGCCGAGATCGAGAATGTCGATGTCACCCCATCGGGAAAAGTGATCCACCTCGTCGAGACCTTCCGGCTGACCAGCGCGTATGCGAAGGACTGGACTCGCGTCTTTGCAGGCGTGAAGGACATTTCCGCATTGAAGAACGCCGAGATCGCGATGCGGGACCAGGAAAAGCGCCTGAGGCAGGCGCTGGCCGAGTCAGACCAGTTGATGAAAGCCAAGGACAAGCGCGCCCACGAGCTCGGCATACTTGTCAGCCTCGGCGAGGCCATGGCCACGTCGCTGAGCGCGCAATCGCTGACGCGCATCGTCGGCGACAAGGTGCGCGAGATTTTCAAGACCGAGATCACTGAAATCCTTCTCTATGACGAGAAGTCCCAGACGATCAGCGTCCCTTATTCCTATTATCGGGGCTACCAGCAGCAACCTTCATTTTCGTTCGGCGAGGGACTTACGACAAAGATAATTCGGTCGCGCCAGCCATTGCTCCTGGGTTCGCAGGCGGAGCAGGCCCGACTTGGCTGGCTTGTGTTCACGGAAGACGACAAGACCGAAGCCTATCTGGGCGTGCCGTTGATTGCGGGCGAGAAGACGGTAGGCGTCATCAGCGTGCAGTCCTACCAGCAGAATGCTTTCAACGAGCATCATCAGCGCCTTTTGCAGATACTGAGCACGGGAATTGGCGCAGCTCTCGAGAATGCCCGCTTTTTCGACGAGATGCAGGAAATGGTGCAGGAAACAAAGGCGCGGAATGCAGAGCTTGCCTATGTCAATGGGCTCCAGGAGGCCCTCGCCTCCGGCTTGAAAGCCGAGGAAGTATACGTCGTCATCGGTGAAAAGATCCATGAGGTCTTCGACACTCACGTGCTGGACATTGGGCTGTTCGACGAGCAGGAACAAGTTCTGCATTTCCCCTACACGATCGAGCGCGGCATCCGCTATCCGGACGATCCAATGCCTTTGGTCGGCTATCGAAAACATGTGATGGAAACCGGCGAGCCTCTGCTGCTGGCAGGCGATATGGAAACCGCTCGGAAGAAATTCGGAAACCCCGCGGTGCGCCAGGGCGAGGCCCCGAAATGCTGCCTCTTCGTGCCGCTAATCTTCGAAGGAAAATGCCGCGGCGTGATCTCGCTGCAGAATCTTGACCGTGAAAATGCCTTTGTCGAGACCGACATCTCGCTTTTGACCACCATTGCCAATGCCGCAAGCGTGGCGCTGGAACGGTCTCGTCTGCTTGACGAGACGCAGCGCCTGCTGAAGATCACCACCAGTGACGTGGAGAAGCTGCGCGAGCTCGAGAAATCGCTCATCGCCGCGAAGGAGTTCGCCGAAACGGCGAATACGACGAAGAGCACTTTCCTCGCGACCATGAGCCACGAAATCCGCACGCCGATGAACGGCATCATCGGCATGACGCATCTGCTTTCCGCCACCAGGCTCGATGCCGAGCAAACCGAATATTGCGATACGATCGCGCGTAGCGCCGCGGGCCTCCTTTCGATCATCAACGACATTCTCGATTTTTCCAAGATCGAGGCCGGTCGGCTCGATATCGAGGCGATCCCGTTCCATCTCGATCAATGCGTGGAAGAATCGCTCGATCTCGTCTCGTCGCGTGCCGCGGAGAAAAATCTCGAGCTCATCTACTGGATCGACCCGGAACTGCCACGTCACGTTGTGTCGGACCCGACCCGGTTGCGTCAGGTCCTGCTCAACCTCCTCAACAATGCCGTGAAGTTCACGGAACGAGGTGAGGTGTTCCTGAAAGTGATGTGTGACGGCGCCCGCAGCGACGTCGTGCGCTTCAGCGTCGCCGACACCGGAATCGGAATTCCCGCGGATCGTCTCGGGACGCTGTTCCGGTCGTTCAGCCAGGTCGATAGCTCGACCTCGCGCCGCTATGGCGGAACCGGCCTCGGGCTCGCAATTTCCAGGCGGCTTGTCGAGATGCTGGGCGGCGAAATCTCGGTAAGCTCCGAAGTCGGCCGCGGCGCCGTGTTCGAATTCACGATCAAGGTGGAATGGGCGGTTGGAGGCACCGTTTCCTTCGATACCGAGAGTGTGAAAGGCACGCGCGTTCTGATCGTCGATGACAACGCCACCAATCGGCGGGTCCTCGAGCTCCATGCCAGGTCGTTCGGCATGGTGCCCACGCTGGTGACCGGCGGTGAGGAAGCCTTGTCCGTCCTCGGCCGCGGCGAACCGACGGACGTGGTCATTCTCGACATGCAGATGCCGCATCTGTCCGGGATCGATGTGGCCAAGCGGATCCATGAACTGCCCCATTGCCGGTCATTGCCGCTCATCCTCTACAGCTCGCTGCATATGAGCCGCGCCCAGATCGTGCAGATGGCGGGCCCCAACCTCTTCGCCGATATCCTGAGCAAGCCGATCAAACCGTCGGCATTGCTGCAATCGATCATGGCGGCGATCCTCGCCGTTCCCAAGGTGGCGGCGCCGGCTGCCGTCAAGCCGGCGGTCGAACTCGACGGCAGCCTCGCGGGCGAATGCCCTCTCAATATTCTCGTGGTCGACGACCATCCGACAAACCGCAAATTCTGTTCGGCGCTGCTTCGGAAGCTGGGTTACGCGCCGCAACTGGCGGTGAGCGGCCGGGAGGCCGTCGACATGACCGCCGCCGCCTCCTTCGACACCATTCTCATGGATATCGAGATGCCGGAAATGGACGGCATCGAGGCGATGAAGATCATCCGCAGTCTCCGCTCGGAGGTGGCGCAGCCCTATTTCATAGCCCTCACAGCGAATGCCATAGCGGGTGACCGGGAGACCTATCTGAAAGCGGGCATGGACGATTATGTGAGCAAGCCCATCGAACTCTCAGAGCTCGTCGGCGCTCTGCGGACAAGTTGGCGGGCGCGCGTCGCACGGCGGGGAAATGGGAGAATATGATGAGCATTTCGCCTCAGGCGCTCCAGCACATGAAAGACCTCATCGGTGGCGACGAGACTGTCCTGGCGGAGATCCTGCAGAGCTTCATCGACGAGGCGGAGCCCCTGGCGGAAGCAGCCCTCGCCGCCGCCAGGGACGGACGGCTCGACCTGCTGGGCCGCGCCGCCCATACGATCAAGTCCAGCGCCCGGGAATTCGGTGATGCGCAGCTCGCGGAGCTCTGCGCCGCCATCGAGTTTGGCAGCAAGCAAGGTGCGCTGGTCGATGCATTGGAGAGTTCGCAGATGATCGCCCGGGGCTGCATCGCGCTCAAGGAAGAGCTCGCCGCCTATATCGGCAGGGAATTGAACGGGGAAGCCACATGAGCAGAGAGGGACGGATACTGGTCGTCGACGATACGCGGACCTTGCGGCTCAAGCTCGCCGGCGCGGCAACCGCTCTCGGACATCAGTGCCATTCGGTGGCAAGCGGACCCGAGGCGCTCGACCATATGCGGAGCCACCCTGTGGATGCCGTGCTCCTCGACATCGTCATGCCCGAGATGGATGGCTTCGAGGTGCTTGAGGCGATGAAGGGAGAGCCGGCGCTCAAGGACATTCCGGTCATCGTGATCTCCTCGCTCGACGATACGGAGAGCGCGGTCAAGGCCATCGAGCTCGGAGCCGAAGACTTCCTGCCCAAGAACTTCGATCCGGTGATCTTCCGGGCGCGCGTCAACACGCTTCTCCAGAAGAAGTATGTGCGTGACGCGGAGGTGGACTACCTGAAGCAGGTCCAGAAGCTGGCGCGCGCGGCACAGATCCTGAAAGTCGGTAACTACAATCCCGCCAGGCTCGGACTCGGGGAAATTTCCGAAAGGCGTGATGCGCTGGGCGATCTCGCCCGCGTCTTCTCCGACGCTGCGCAGAAGGTCTATGAGCGCGAACGTCGTCTCCGCCAGTCCGTCAAGACCTTGCGCGGCGGCTTCGGACTGATCCTGCTCGGCCTCATCTGGGGCCTGGTCGCACCGCTGTCGCGCATGGCCTCCGGGCTCGATGCGCATCCTTTTGGCATGGCTTTCTGGGTCAGCCTGCTGAGCGGCCTTTGCTGCATAGGCTGGTCGGTGGCCAAGGGAACCATGCCGAGGCCACACGAGATACCTTGGCGCTATTTCATAGCCTATGCACTCCTGGGCGCCGTCATCAGCGAATCCCTCCTGTTCTTTGTCGCGGGTAAGATCGAGGCCAGCATCATTTCCATCATCGTCGTCCTCGAAGGTTTCCTCGCCTTCGCCTTCGCCGCTTTCATGCGGATCGAGCAGCCAAGCCTCTCGCGCTTTGCCGGCCTGCTCCTGGGCCTTCTCGGTGTGCTCGTCATTCTCTATGACAAGTTCACCGGGGCGAGCTCCAGCGCCTTGTTGTGGACGCTCGTCGCCCTCTCGATACCGGCCTGCTATGCGGCCGAAGGCATCATGCTGGCGGCGCGGCGGCCGGAGGGTATCGCAACCATCACGACGGTCGGCATCATGCAACTCGTCGCCGCCGTCACCTCCTGCCGGTCGCGCTCTCGACCGGCCAGATGATCTATCCGACCGCCGCGCCGGGCGCTATGGAGCTGACCATCATCCTGCTCGCTGCGGCGTCGCTCTCCGCCAATGTCCTGTTTCTCCATCTCATCACCAGTCTCGGCTCAGTCTTCGCCGGCCAGGCCGCCTATTTCACCACCATGGCCGGCATCGGCTGGAGCGTTGTGCTTCTGGGCGAGAGCCTCAATGGCTGGATCTGGGCGGCGCTCGGGTTGACTGCCGCCGGGCTTTTTCTCGTCGGACCGAAACATGAAACGGAACCCGAGCCTCCGGCCGCGGGGGTCATGCAGGAGGCGCCGCAAACGTGAATGTGTCTTTCTCGGGGCTTACCCTTCGCGGAACGTATGGGCGATTTGGTCGGTGAGGGGCTGCAGGAAATAGCTGAGGGGGGTGCGCTCTCTGGTCCGGATGAACGCCTCGGCAGGCATTCCGACTTTGAGTTTGTGGACGCCGAGCAGCTTGATCTGCTCAGATCCGAGCCGGATACGCACGGCGTAGAATGGCAGCGAATCTGCCGATATGCGTGTCAGATCGGCCGCCACTCGTACGACCTCGCCATTGACCTCGGGTGTCGTGCGCTGATCGAATGCGGGGAAGCGCACTTGCGCCGTCTGCCCGAGATCGACCTGATCGATATCCTCCGGACGCACCTGGGTATCGATCACCAGCTCATCGAGTTCGGGAACGATCGCCATGATGTCCGCGCCGGGAGCGATCACGCCGCCGATCGTGTGCACACTGAGCTGATGCACGACGCCGGCGCGCGGCGCACGGATCTCCATGCGCGCCAGCTTGGCTTTGGCCGCGATCAGCCGCTCGTTGGTCTCGGCGATCTTGGCTTCCGCTTCGCGTAAATCGCTGAGCGAGCGGGTCCGCGCATCATCCGTTATCTGGATGATCTGCAGCTTGGTTTCGCTGATCCGTCCCTTGGCGGCGGCGATCTTGGCAACGAGTTCCCCCTCTTCGCCCTCCAGCCGCGCCCGTTCGCGATCGAGCGCGAACACCCGGCTCGCCTCGACCAGCCCCTGCTTCAGGAGCTTCTGGAGATTGGTGAGCTCCTCGCGCACGAGCGCCGTCTGCTCTCCTTTCGCGTTATATTGCGCCTTGAGCCCCTCGATTTCCTGCCCGAGTTGGCCGATGCGCTCGGTCAGTTGCTCGATGCGCCCATCGAGCGCCGCCTTCTGCACACTCAGCAATTTCCGCTGCCCGCTCAGGAGCTCCGCTATTCGCGGCTCGGAGGCTCTGGCATGCAAGGTCGCGGGAAACTGGATTTCCGCCTGATCATCGCGCTCGGCGATGAGGCGGGCCCGCTTTGCATCCATTTCATCGAGGGTGGCCTGCAGGATCGACAACTCGGCGCGCGTATCCGTTTCGTCGAGCTTCACCAGGACTTGTCCAGCCTCGACCCGGTCCCCGTCCTTGACCGCGATGTCGGCGACGATGCCGCCGTCGCGATGCTGAATTCGCTTGAGATAAGTCTCCACGACCGTGGTCCCCGGCGCGATCACCGCACCCTGGATCGAGGCCAGCGCCGACCACGCGCCCATGGCGCCGATCAGCAAGCCCAGGCCTGCAAAGCCCGCCAGTTGGTAGCGGTGCAAGGTCTTGATGGTGGGTGAGGACGTCATCCCCTCGCCTCGACGACGGTCAGGCCGCCGGGCCGGCCGGAGCCATCGACAGGGCGCGCCAGCACTTTAGCAAGCACGTCATCCTTATGGCCAAAGGCGAATACCCGTCCTTCCCTGAGCACCATCAGCCTGTCCAGCGAGGCGATGGCGCTCGGCCGGTGCGCAATGACGATGACGGTGCCGCCGCGCGCACGGACCGCGGCGATCGCCTTGACCAGGGCCACCTCGCCATCCGCGTCGAGATTGGCATTGGGCTCATCGAGCACCAGGAGGACCGGACTGCCATAGAGCGCCCGGGCAAGTCCAAGGCGTTGGCATTGGCCGGCCGAGAGCCGGCGCCCCCCTTGGCCGATGACCGTATTGTAGCCGTCCGGCATCTGCAGGACGAGCTCGTGGATATCCGCCTGTTGGGCTGCCGCCACAACGGCTTGCGGATCGGGCATGAGGGCAAAGCGCGAGATATTCTCCGCCACCGTGCCGTCGAACAACTCCCCCTCCTGCGACAGATAGCCGATCGACCTTCCAAGCACGTCGGCATCCCACTGATCCGGCGTCGCGCCGTCCAGTCTGACCGTACCGCGCATCAGGGGCCAGGCCCCCACCAATGCCTTTGCCAGGGTCGATTTGCCGGCCCCGGTCGGGCCGATGATGCCCAGCCCATCGCCGCGCTCGAGCGCGAACGACACACCTCCGATCAGAGGCATCTCCGTGCCGGCGGCATAGGCGGTCAGATTGTCCACCGTCAGCCGGCCGGTCGGTTGCGGCAGGCCCATGCGCGGCCTGCGCGCCGGCGTATCGGCGAGGAAGGCACCCAACCGGCGCCACGACCGCACGAAGCCCTGGAATTGCGGCCATTGGCCGACCGCCATCTCGATCGGCGCCAGTGCCCGCGACATGATGATGCTGGCGGCGATCATCACGCCCGGCGAGACCTCCCGGCGGATCGCGAGATAGGCGCCGAGCCCGAGGACGGCCGACTGGAACACCAGACGCAGCGTACGCGACAGGCTCGCCAGCAGACCCCCGCGATCACTGGCCAGCATGTGGCTTTCGAGCGCCTCATCCTGGGCGCCGGCCCAGCGCTGACGCAGGCGGCCGACCATGCCGAGGATCGTTGCCGCTTCGATATTGCCGCGGCATTGATCGGCCAACGCATTCGCCTGCATGAGCGCGCGGTGAGTCACGATGGCGTGCCGGCGGGTCGTGCGCTCGGTGAGAATGGCGATCACCGTCAGCAGGACGGCCGCGAGAACCGCCATATAGCCGAGCAGATTGTGCATCAGGAAGATGACCGCCAGATAGACCGGCGCCCACGGCATGTCGAGAAACGCGAGGGGCCCGCTGCCTTGCAGATATTGCCGGATCGCCTGAAGGTCGCCGAGCGCCTCGCTACGCGCGCCCGTTCCGCCGCTGAGCGCCCGCATGGCGACCGCGTCGAACACGCGCATGCGCAGCGTTTCATCGACGATCCGCCCGATCCTGACGAGAAGCCGCGAGCGGACGAACTCGAGAAAGCCGTAAAACGCGTAAAGAGCGGCGGCCAGCAGCGCCAGCGCCACCAGGGTGGAAACGCTGCCGCTGGTCAGGACCCGGTCATAGACCTGCAGCATGAAAAGCGGCCCGGTGAGCATCAGCAAATTGGCGAACATGCTGAACACAACCAGCGACAGGAACACGGATCGGCACGTCGCCAGCGCCACAGACAGTTCGGAGACCGTGGAACTTTTCCTGATCACGCGCTAGGCCAGGATGTCGAAGTCTGTCGCCGCGAGCGCGGGTATCGCGCCGGTGAAGGTGGCGACCAGCCGGCTGCCACCGGCGAGATTGCCATTCGCGTCATAGAACAATTCGTGCGAGGCGAAATTGAAGATGAACCGGTCATCGGCATCGCCCGCCAGACCGGTGCTGTTGGACAGGAATTGTGAGGCATCGAGCGACCCGGCGGTGAGACCGCCGCCGAACAAAGATGCGGAGACCTCGAGCCTGTCGCCGGCCTCGAAATTCTGGATGATATCGCGGTCGGCAAAGACCGGCGTCAGCACGAATGTGTCGGATCCCGCCTCGCCGTCCAGCGTATCGATGCCGGCGCCGCCGATCAGCCGGTCATCGCCGCTGCCCCCTCTGAGCGTGTCATTTCCTTTGCCGCCCGTCAGCGTGTTGGCCGCATCATTGCCGGTCAGGCTGTCGCCTTGATCGGTTCCGATGACATTCTCGAAATTGGCGATTTTGTCGCCGGTGGCATCGCCGCCCTTGACCGTATCGGTGGCCAGATTCACGGTTACCGCTTTCTGTGAGCCGGCATAAGAGAGCGTGTCGTGAGTGCCATTGCCGCCATCCAGTCTGTCCCCGCCGTCACCGCCGACGATCATGTCATTGCCATCGCCCCCATCGATCTTGTCGCCGCCCTCTCCCCCGATCAGCGTATCGTTGCCGTTGTCGCCGTTGATCGTGTCATTTCCCTTGCCCCCATCGATGAGATCGTCGCCATGGAGGCCCGACAGGGTGTCATTTCCGGCAAGGCCATGGATGGTGTCGAAGCCCTTGCCGCCGGTAAACGTATCGGCGCCTTTCGTGCCGCCGAAATCCATCGCGGCGAAGCGCGAATAATAGTCATGCGCGATAGCCTCGAAATAGGCCGGGTCGATCTGGACTCCCTGCCAGCGGGAGATGATTTCGCCGGTGGCCCCATTGATGACGATGTAATCCGGAAAAGCGGGAGTCTGCGTGCCCCGCACAAAATCCATCAGGACGTCGACGTCACCATTGGTCGTTATGACGGACGATGTGAGATCGAATTTGTTATGCCATTTCAGCGCATCCGTTGTTGTGGCCATCCCGCTGCTCGCATTCTCGACCAGCACCTCGAGAAAGCTGAAGTCGCTTCCCAGCGCGGCCGAGAGGCTTTCCATGTTCTGGGAGTAGTACTGGCAAGGCCCGCACCAGACCGTGCAGACGGACATGACCACCAGATTGTCGCCATAGCTCAGCAGCGACTGGGCATTTCCGTTCTGGTCGGTGAAGACGAGGTCCGGCACGAATTCGCCGACTTCGTCGAATTGCCCGAGGCTTGTCGTGGCGTTGGGTGAAGAGGTCAAGTGCGGGGCGAGGTCGACAGCCGGGCTGCCGCTGGCATTCAGCGCGGTTTCGAGCGGCTCATCCAGGGTCGTGTATTCGACATTTCCAGCCATGTAAGCGCCGAAGTCCAGCGCTTTGACGAGGTCTATCGCATCCGTTGCTGGCGGGCGGTGGAACGCAAATGCTCCCATCGGCCATCCGGAGAACTCGAAGGGCGGTAGGAACGAGGCCACGAGGACGTCCCGCGCCTCGTATGCCGACGGCTCGGCATTGTCGACATGGAAGACGCCGACCAGCGGTGAAACCCCGTCGAGCGGCTCGGAATAACCGTCAAGAACGACGATGCGCACATCCAATGTGCGCCCGGCGGCGCTTGCCGCTGTGGCGAGCTCATTGGCTTGCGCGATTTCCGCCAGCGCGAGCGACGTCAATTCACCGCCCGGAGTCAGCGTATCTTTGATCACGAAGACCACGGTTTCAGCATCGCCATTGAAAAGTGAGTCGGCCGTCGCCGCATTGCCGGCCGCATCCCTCAGGGGCAGCCCGTCGAGGGCGGTGAAGAGATCTGTCGGCACCACGGGATAGAACTCCCCGGCGCCGATATCGACTCCCGAACCGAGGACGCGATACGCTCCCCGAGCATCGATCGGCAGGGCCTCGCTTGTGTTTCCGTCCTGGTCGAGGTCGTGAATATCGGCAGGGAGCAGCGCGGCGCTGCCGGCATCGATCAGGATACTGCCGGAACCCGGGGCGAAGGCCACCACGGCCCCATTATTGTCGTACACTGCGACCAGGGCGACATCGCCGATATTTACCAGATTGTTCGTGGAGCCGGCGCCAAGCGCGACATTGGTGCTGAACGCACTGTTGGTCGCGCCATCGATCGTCCCGCGCACGTCGTTGTTGGCAGCGGGAACGAAGTCGGGCTCGAATGAAATCAGTCCCGAATAGTTGTTGCCGATGACCGTATTGGTGGCGGTGATCGATCCTCCGGATTCCTGGTAAATGCCGCCGCCCTCGTCCGTGTTGGTGCCGCCCGCACCGGCGAGATTTTCAGCGATCGTGGCGCTTTGCAGGACGAGAGTCGAGTTCCAGGCGCTGATACCGCCGCCCTTGCCGAATGCGTCATTGACGCCGATGGTCGAGTTGGTAATCGCGACATTGCTGTCTTTGGCGTAGATGCCGCCTCCCTCCCCTGTGGTGTAATTGTATTCCACAAGCGAATTGGTGATCGTCACGTCGGTCTGATCGACGGCGATGCCGCCGCCATTGCCTGCGGCGCCGCTGTACCCGATGGTCGAATTGAGAATGTCGAGCGTGCCGGCATCGGAAGCGAAAATGGCCCCGCCGTCGCCCGAACTCATGCCGCCGGTGAGCCTGAGGCTGGTGAGCGTTATGTCGGTGGACGATCCGGTTACATTGAAGATGCGATGGGCGTTGTCGCCGGAGATCGTCACATCCGCTCTGTCGTCACCAGTGATGTCCCCGTCGATCGTGACATCACTGGTGAGCGCCAGTTCGTCGCTGAGGACAATGGTCTTGCCGCCAAGCGCCGCCGCGAAAGTGATGGTATCCGCATCCGGATCGGCATTGGCCATCGCGATGGCTTCTCGCAGCGACAAATCGTTGGCCGAAATGTTGCCGTCATTCTCGTCGGCGAGAACAGTGACTACGAAATTAGCCATGACAGGTCCTTTTGCTCGGTTACGCTCATAGAGCTCTTGGAGGGAGTCATAGAACATCGCGCGTTAGGACTGCGCTTGGCCCACGACCTCGGACCTCTTCCCCTGCGTTAGGCACGCGTCAGAAACAGCGTTATGAATGAAATTCCACGGACCATTGAACGGTTACGCCCTTGGGTCCAATCGCACCTCGAGTTCGTCGCATAGGCGCTCGCGCGCTGCGGCCTCATAGGGAAGGCGTGTGCCCTGCCCTAGACCGGACCGGAAATGACAGGGATGGTCTCACGAAATATCCAGCGATCGCCGAGGGCCGACATGACCTCACACCAGCGGTGCTCCCTCCCATTCCTCATCCGGCCCAAGGGTGTCGACGAAAAGCGTATCATCGGAGGTCCGGGCCAGCGAATTTCGGTGATAGGGGGGCGCCCATTAGGGGAGTCTTCGGGTCCGGATTCCGTTCCCTGTTCGGTCGCCCCTCGCGTCGCCAAAGGTCCTTGGAATTTGGTCGAAGCGCGCCAAAGTCCCGATCTGGAATGGTGCTTTCTCGGGTTTTCGCTCTTTCTACCCTGTATTCCATCAAGACCACGTCGCGCGATCTTGCGCGGCACGGTGAACGAAGATGGTTCCGGCTCCGAAGCCGGCGAGCCGCGGCAGGAATTCAAACCGGCGATGAACTCAACCGGCGCTTCCATCCTTATGCGGCCGATTCCTGGTGAAGCGCTCAAGCAACTCGCCGCACAGCCGCGCCCGCGCCGCCGGTTCATAGGGAAGGCGCGCGCCCTGCCCCCAGACCGGACCCGGCCAGGCGGCGTCCGTCTCGAAACGGGCGATGACATGCACATGCATCTGGCGCACGATATTGCCGAGCGCGCCGACATTGATCTTGGCCGGCTTGAAAAGCTGCGTCAGTCCCTCGCCTGCCCGCGCGATCTCGTCCGAAAGCTGATGCGCGTCCGCGCGCGTGAGCGCGCTCCATTCCTCGAGCTCAGGCAGGCGCGGCACCAGGATGAGCCAGGGAAAGCGCTGATCGTCCATCAGCCGCACTTGGCAGAGCGGCCAGTCCGTCACGAACACGCTGTCGGCCTCGAGGCGCGGCGAAAGGGAGAAGGTCAGCGCTTCTTCCAGTAGTAGAAGGCCTGGAACACCGGACGGTCGACGTCGCGGCCGGTCTCGAGCAGCTGCTCGACATGCCAGGCGCGCCCAGCGATCCAGATGGTCGACCAGATGACCGGAAAGAGGCCCAGCACCATCAGGCCGTACATGACGACGTCCGGCAGGCCCAGGAGCCGCGACAGCGCCCAGATGATGGCGGCGAAGGCCGCCCCGAGCTTGGTCACCGACAGGAGCACTACCCCTGCCGCCGACAGGAAGCTGTGAAAAATGCCCATCGTATGCGAACCGGGCGCGGGCGGAGCCTTGGGCGTGATGATTTCCTGTTCCATGGGTGGAGAGATAATCCGCCCGGGCCCAAAATGCAAATCAGGCGGCATCCGGCACGACCGGGCTGGGCGCCTCCGGTTTGGCCGGTTCCCCCAGCGCCGCAATCATGCCGCGGGCGATCTCGCGCTCGCCCATGATCACCGTGTCGGCGCCGAGCTTGGAGAGATAGTCCACCTCTTCGTCCGAATGGGCCCGGGCGATGATCCGTATGCCCGGATTGACGGAACGGGCCAGCTCGACCACCCGGCCCGCCTCGAAGCCATTGGGAATGGCGAGGATGGCGAGCCGGGCGCCGGCGATATTGGCGGCGGCGAGTGTTTCGGCCTTGGCGGCATGGGCCGGGATGACCTCGATATTCTTGTCCCGGAGCGCCTGGACCCGGCTGCTCGCATCCTCGATGACGAGGAAGGGCCTGCCCTCCTCGGTGAGCGCCTGCGCCACGAGGCCGCCGACCCGGCCATAGCCGGCCAGAACGACATGGTCGGTCAGTTGCGTCTTCGGCAGGTCGTCTTCCACTTCCGCACTCGCCGGCGCCTCGCCATCCGCCTTGCGCTCGACCTTCGCCTTCACCAGGTCGATGGCGGCGAAGGCCAGCGGATTGAGCAGGATCGACAGGATGGCGCCGGCGAGAATGAGGTCGCGCGCCTCTTTCGGAATGAGCCCGAGGCCCAGCCCGACATCGGCCAGGATGAAGGAGAACTCGCCGATCTGGGCGAGGCTCGCCGAGATGGTCAGCGCCGTCGATGTCGGATGGCGGAAGGCGCGCACGATGAGGAAGGCGGCGAGCGATTTGCCGATCAGGATGACGAACAGGGTCGCGATCACCGGCAAGGGGTCGCGCACCAGGCTCATCGGGTCGAACAGCATGCCGGCCGAAACGAAGAACAGCACCGCGAAGGCGTCGCGCAAAGGCAGCGATTCCTCCGCCGCCCGGTGGCTGAGCTGCGATTCGCTCAACACCATGCCGGCGAAGAAGGCGCCCAGCGCCAGCGAGACGCCGAACAGCTTGGCCGCGCCGAAAGCGACGCCGAGCGCGATCGCGAGCACCGCCAGGCGGAACAATTCGCGCGACCCGGTATGGGCGACATAATGCAGGAGCCAGGGGATGACCTTGCGCCCGACGATCAGCATGAGGGCGACAAACAAAGTCACCTTGATGAAGGTGATGACCAGCACGCCGGTCAGGCCGGGGCCGACATACTCCGCCAGGGGATCGACATGCGGGGTATCAGCGCCCTTGACCTGGAGGACTTGCGCCAGCGCCGGCAGCAGCACCAGCGCCAGGACCATGGCCAGATCCTCGACGATCAGCCACCCCACCGCGATGCGGCCCCGCTCGGTCTCGAGGATGCGGCGCTCCTGCAGCGCCCGGAGCAGCACGACCGTGCTCGCCACCGACAGCGCCAGGCCGAAGACCAGGCCCGCCGCCGGCGTCCAGCCGAGATACCAGGCGATGCCGTAGCCCATCAGGGTGGCGATGGCGATCTGCACCACCGCCCCCGGCACCGCGATCGCCTTCACCGACAGGAGGTCCTTGAGCGAGAAATGGAGGCCGACGCCGAACATCAGCAGGATGACGCCGATCTCCGCCAGCTGCGGCGCCAGCGACTGGTCGGCGACGAAACCGGGCGTGAACGGTCCCACCACGACGCCGGCCAGGAGATAGCCAACCAGAGGTGGCACCTTGAACCGGTTGGCGACGGCGCCCAGGACGAAGGCGAGGCCCAGCCCGATGACGATCGTGGCGATGAGCGGCGTTTCATGCGGCATGCAGGACGTTTTCTCCTTGTTCCGGGTGGCGACAGCGGATTATGGCCGCCCTGCCCATGGGGGAACAAGCAAACTATTGCGTCATGACAAGGAGTTGTGTGAAAAGCCCGGAAAGCCGCGGCGATGCCACATTCACGCGGCTATAGTGGATGCCTACCCAAACAACCCGGCTCTCCTCATGAAGCTTCCCAAGCTTGCCAGCCTACTTTGTCTTGTCGCCACGGCAGGCATCGCCACTGCGGCCGATCTGCCGGCCTCCGCGGATGAGCTCAAGGATTATGTCGGCAAATATCCCTTCGACGTGATCGGCGGCTATTCCTTCTTCGAGAATCCCAAGGTGATCGAGGCGCTGGACACAGCGGCCGGGTCCGGCACCGCCGACTGGATCGACAATCTCGATGTCGGCACCCCGATCACCCGGCAGGAGGACGGGCTCATCGCCGCCGTCTGCGAGGCGCATAATTGCGCCGGCAACAATGCGGCGCTGGCCATCGCGGAATCGGGCCGGCTCATCGCCCTCTGCCTCTACTCGAAGTCCGGCGATCTCGGCATCGTGCCCGGCCAGGTGCGCTGGATCGGCCTCAATCTCGACCGTTATGTCGACCCGCCCGAGGAAGGCGGCGGCTGCCCGCGCGATGCCGACGAGTTTCTCGAGGCCTATACGAAAGTGCTCAAATAGGCTGAATCGGTTTCTCAGCCGGTTCAGCCAAGACCATGATTTGACTCAGGGAGTTGCCGGTGACGTCTTTGCCGAAATGGATATGTGCCGCGCTCTTCCTTCTGGCGCCTGTCGCCGCTGCGGCCCAGACCGGCACCGAGGATACGGGCGCTGTGCTTCTGCCCGGCTGCGAATGGAAGGAGCAGACCGTCTTCATCCACGGCAAGCCCAATCAGCAGCTGAGCTTCCGCTACCAGGCCTGCACGGGCAAGGACCTGCCCAAGGTGATCTATGCCCTCAATGAGCGCGAGGAGCTGATCCAGTCCTGGGGCGGCGACCATGGCGGACCCGTCGCGCGCTTCTGGCCGCTGGGCGCCGAGAAACCCTCGGTGCTGATCCACAAGATCGCCGCTCCCTCCATCGCCGACAAGGAGATCGGTCGCTGCCTCGTCCATCTCGACTTCGCCTCCGGCACCTATAATTACGAGCCCAATGCCGCGTATATGGAAGAGCTGCTGGCGACCGACGAGGTGTTCTCCGCCTGCGGCGATTACGGCACGACCAACGACGCGATCCAGTATTTCGTCGTCATCGACAAGGTGTTGCTGGCCTATGTCTGGCTCGGCCAGGACACGCCCTTCTTCGACCCGGCGAGCTTCAGATATGTGAACAGCGAGAAGCCGGGAGTGGTCGAGTAGCCCAAACGGCTACTTGCAATATGCCTTGCCGCTGCGCCGGTTGGCGAGATCGAGATGGAAGTGATCGCCGTGATAGCGGTCCGAGCCCGGCCCCAGCACGGTCATGAACTCGCCGCAGGCATCCTGGCGGATCTGGCGCAGGAATTCCCGCTCGTCGCCCTCGCCGCGCCAGCCATTCTTGACGGTGATCCTGCGGCCGTCGGCGAGCGTGAAGCTCGATATGTCGATGGCGTTGCCGAAGCCATGCTCGCTCATTTTCGCCCCGCGCCTGCTGTTGCGCGCCCGGCAGGAATAGGACGCGGCGACCGTGATGCCGGTCACCTGCGATCCGAAGGCCTGCTCCGCCGCCGGCTGGACCGTGCCGTTCATCCAGTCATGAAGCGGCTGGGTCACGCTGCAATTGAGCGTCGCCGGCTGGCTGAACTGGACGCCCGCGACCGAATACATCTTCCATGGATTGGGCACCTGGCAGCCATTGCCCTCATCGATCGGATCGAGCTTTTCCGCCTCGCCCAGGATGCGCGGATCGGTCAGGCAATGGATCGGCGGAGCGATGAGGCCTTCGGTGGTGAATTGCTTGGAACCATCGCCGCAGGCCGAGAGCATGGCGAGAATGCCCGCGCTGATGGCGAGCCCCGCAAGCCTATGGAAACGCATGACCAACTCCGGAACGCAACCGACCCGTTCCGGACGTTAGAATTTTAAGATTAATGGAGGCTTATCCCTCCAGCGCCGACATCAGCTGGAACAGGTCGCCTTTGCGCTTCGACAGATAGGACGTGAAGATGCCGCGCTGCATATAGATCATCGAGAAGCCGAGCACCTTGGCGTCGGCCACCTTGTAGCTCTTGTTGCGCCAGACCAGCCGCCAGTTGACGGTATAGACCTGGCCCGACATCAGGAAGATCCGGCTCGACACCATCACGTCCTTGCCGTCGGTGGTCGCCTCGCCCACTTCATATTTGGCGATCGGATATTCGCGCGACTGGTCGGCGAAGTAGCGCGACATGAACACCGCCACACCGCGGAAATAGCGCGGGCGCTGCGCCGCGCCGAGATTGGCCTTGTACTGGCCGAGCGAATAGAGCGCGATCTCGGGAACATCGGCGTAACGCTGGATGACGGCCAGGAAGGCGTTGACGGTGCCCTGGCGATGCGCCTCGAGCAGGTCCTTGCCGACCTTGCGCATGAAGGCGACCGAGGGATGATCCTTTTCGCCGGCGATGGCCGCGCTGCCGCCGGCCGCTGTGGCCGCGAGCACGGCGCCCGCCCTGATGAAGGCGCGCCGCGACAGGCTCTTCGAAAATGTCGTCATGATTCGCCTTGATTTGCCTTCAAGCGCCAAGACCTAACGGAACGGGCGGCGGGTCGTCAACTGCGGCCCTTACCAGCTTTCAGCGCTCTTCAGCTCGTCGAACAGAGCGTTGAAATCGCCTTTCGAGCGCTTCAGCACGTCGGTGAAGCGCTTCTTGAGCTGCAGCGACAGCCAGACGCCGCGCACATTGATATCGCCGACCTGGCCCGCCCCCAGGATACGCCAGCGCACCTGGCTCGTCGAGCCGTTCTTGAAGCGCACCAGGGAGTTGACGATCGTCGTGTTCCCCTGCTTCGCCGAGGATTCGATCTCGATATTCGAGCCCTGGAACTCATCGACATAATAGACGAAGAACGCCGCCATATAGAAAGAGACGAGCTTCACGAACTCTCCCGCCATATTGGGCGGCAGGTCCTTCCGATAGGGGCCGAGCGCGACGAGGCCGACCGAGCGCACATTGGTATGCTGATTGATGAGGGACGAGAAGCGCTGCCGGAGCGCGGCTTTGCCGCCGCCGCTATTGGCGAGCTTGATCACGCTGGTGCCGACGCTGGTCACGTATTTTTCAGCGGGGCTGGCGGCGAGAACCTCGCGGCCGGCGAGCGTGGTGGTGAGGAGCAGCGCCGAAAGTCTCAGGAGGCCGCGGCGGCTGAGGCGGTTGGCAAGACGTGTAGAGCTCATCCTAGTTCCATCAATTGATGCCTGCCCTCTCGCGGCCTGGAGTCCTGCCAGAGGTGCCGGGGTATGTGCA
Source organism: Pseudomonadota bacterium (assembly GCA_049323275.1). Classification (GTDB taxonomy): domain Bacteria; phylum Pseudomonadota; class Alphaproteobacteria; order Rhizobiales; family Aestuariivirgaceae; genus Taklimakanibacter. The sequence goes on along the minus strand of JBMOOM010000015.1, from coordinate 19,012 downwards.
AGCTCGGATTTGGTGAAGATCCTGTGACGGCTATTTCCTGAGATAGTCGAGCAGCGCCGAGATCTGGCCGTTGTTCTTCTTCAGGACCGACACGAAATTCGTCTTCTGGGTCGAGGCCAGCCAGATGCCGTCGACATTCACGTCGAAGATGCGGAAGCCGCCGCCGCGCTTGACCAGCCGCCAGGTGACCGGCATCGAGCCGCCGCCGCCCATCTTGAGGACGCTCTTGACCAGCACGCTGTCGCCGGCGTCCTTGGTCCCCTTCACTTCGAGGCCTTGGCCCGCGAGCTTCTTGGCGTTCTGCTGAAAGACCTTGGCGATATAGGCTTCGACCAGGCTGTAATACTCGGCCTTGACGTCGTTGGTCAGGCTCTTGCGATAGGGCCCGAGCGAATAGATCGCGATGGCCGCGATATCCGCATTGGACTTGAGCAAGGAGCGGAACTGGCTCACCGAATTGGCGCGCGCCGCGGCGATCACACCGTTGCCTACCGACGACACATAGCTCTCGGCCGACGAGGCGGCGAAGGCCAGCGATGGGGCTAATGCCGCGGTAAGACCGAGGGACACGAAAAGGCGACGGCTGAGAGGCCGGACAATGTCAGTCATCGTGGAGGATCCTCAATAGGGGTTGAGGGTTTGCGGGACCGTTGACGGCGGCAAGCTGGACACGCCGGAGGCGGTGTCATACCCGGCCGTCTCATTGTTGATCTCGCTTTGCCGCTTCTGCGCATAGAGGTCGCGGACACTGGCGTACAAATCAGGCGAATTTTTGCGCAGATTGTCATAGTCGTCGAGGAGCGCCTCGCGGCCGGTGATCACTTCCGCCCCTACCGGAATCGAGCGCTCCCACAAAGGCGCATCATAGAGAACCCAGGTCATCGGATTGATCGCGGTGTCGACGACCACGCCGCCGATGTCGCGCGGATTGGCCGGCCCGATGACCGGCAGCACGATATAGGGCCCGGGTCCGACGCCCCAGGTGCCGAGCGTCTGGCCGAAATCCTCGCGATGCAAAGGCTCGCCGAGGCCTGTGGCATGATCGAATATGCCGCCGATCCCCAGCGTGCTGTTGACCATGAAGCGCTTCATGGTGTTGGCCGCCGCTTCCGGATTGCCTTGCAGAATGTCGTTGGCGAGCGTGATCGGGCTCGCGAGATTGGTGAGCACGTTGTTGACGCCGCGGCGCACCGGCGGCGGGATGACCGCGCGATAGATTCGCGCCGACGGTTCGAGAACCAGCCGGTCGACGACCTGGTTGAAGCCGAACACGACGCGGTTGACGCCTTCCAGGGGATCGGGCTGCGCGGCCACGAGGTCGCCCGGAATCTGGCCGTCATCGCCGGTCTCGTTCAGATCACCAGGAACCTGCACGCCATCGACGACATCCACCCCCGGCACGGTAGCGGCCGGTTCGATGATGACCCGCTCTTCGGGCTTGGGCTTGTAGGCGCGGAGCTTTTTCTTGCGCTCATCGGCCGGCTTGACGGTGATCGGGGTGCCCTTGAAGCCGGATTTCTCGGCCTGGCGTTCGGCCGAAGCGGACCCGGCGGTCAGGGCAAAAAGCGCAGCAATGCCGACGCATGCCATCATGCGTCGCATTCGAACGCTTCCGATATTGCCTTCCGCACGGGTCATCAGGACTCCCCTATTGGCGCACTCTAGCGCATTTTTTCCAAAGTACGACCAGAAAATGCGTGACTATTCATTGCAGCATATGTCGGACTAAGGCGATTTTTTGGTTAAGGCGCGCCTAACGTTGATTTTGACATAAAGATATGTTTATGTGAGCATGTCAATGGAACAGCCTATGGACGAACTTCTCGCCGGAATGCGCGCCATCGCCGAAACGACGCGGCTGAGGCTGCTTTTCGTCCTGTCGCATGGCGAGTTCAATGTCAGCGAATTGACGCAGATTCTCGGCCAAAGCCAGCCCCGGGTGAGCCGCCACCTCAAGCTGATGGCCGAGGCGGGTCTCCTGTCCCGTTACAAGGAGGGAAGCTGGGTCCTCTTCCGCCTGAGCGAGCAGACGCGCGGCGCCGCCCTCGCCCGCGCCATCGTCGACCTCCTCCCCGGCTCTGATTCGGTCCTGGTCAGCGACATTGCCAGGCTCGAGGAGATTCGCCGCCAACGCGCCGAGGCGGCCGCCCTCTATTTCGGCACCAATGCCGCCAACTGGGAAAAACTGCGCTCGCTCCATGTCAGCGAGTCCGACGTCGAGGCCGCCATGATCGATCTCGCCGGGCCCGGCGATCTCGGCAGTTTCCTCGATCTCGGCACCGGCACCGGACGCATTCTTTCGCTTTTCGCCGGCCGCGCCGCCCAGGCCATCGGCATCGACCAGAGCCGTGAGATGCTCGGCGTGGCGCGCGCCAATCTGGAGGCCGCGGGCCTGCGCCAGGCGCAGGTGCGCCAGGGCGACATCTATGCCTTGCCGCTGCCCAACGCCGCCGCCGACTTCGTCACCCTTCACCAGGTCCTGCACTATCTCGACGACCCGGCCCGGGCGCTGACCGAAGCGGCCCGCGTGCTCAAGCCGGGCGGGCGCCTGCTGATCGTCGATTTCGCCCCGCATGAGCTGGAGCATCTGCGCGACCAGCATGCTCATCGCCGCCTCGGCATCGCGCCCGACGCCATTGCATCCTGGCTGAAGCGCGCCGATCTTCGCCTGGTCCGCGAACGGACCTTGCCGCCTCCGAAAAGCAACGGCGCCGGGCTCACCGTTTCGCTATGGCTGGCAGAGCGGCCGCCCACGAATGTCGCAAAAGAAAAACACACCGCGAAGAATCGCGTAGAAGGAAATCCGGCGTGATGAGTAAGTCCGACCTCAGAGTCTCATTCGAATTCTTCCCGCCCAAGGCCGAGGCCTCGGACAATTTCTGGAAGGTCATCGGCAAACTGGAGGAGATGAAGCCGCTCTTCGTCTCGGTCACTTACGGCGCCGGCGGCACCACGCAGGAACGAACCCTCGGCACGGTGAATGCGATCCGCGAGCGCACCTCGCTCATTCCCGCCGCCCATCTCACTTGCGTCGGCGCGCCGCGCGAGGACGTCGACAAGGTCGTGCGCGGCTATTGGCAGGCCGGCATCCGCCATATCGTGGCGCTGCGCGGCGATCCGCCGGGCGGCGTCGGCGGCCGTTTCGTGCCGCATCCGCAAGGCTATCGCAACGCCGCCGACCTGGTGCGCGGCATCCGCGAGATCGCGCCCTTCGAGATCTCGGTCTCGGCCTATCCGGAAAAGCATCCCGAGGCCGTATCGATCGAGGAGGACCTCGCCTTCCTCGCCGACAAGGCCGAGCATGGCGCCACCCGCGCGCTGTCGCAGTTCTTCTTCAACAATGCCGCCTTCCTGCGCTTCCGCGACCGCGTCTTCGCCAGGGGCATCGATATCGAGCTGGTGCCCGGCATCCTGCCGATCACCAATTTCGCGCGGGTGAAGGAATTCGCCGAAAAATGCGGCGCTTTTCTTCCGCCGGCCCTCGCTCAGCGCTTCCACGGCCTCGACGCCGATCCCGAGACGCGCAATCTGGTGGCCGCCATGGTGGCGGCCGAGCAGGTCGATTTCCTGCGCCGCGAAGGCGTCAACAGCTTCCACTTCTATACGCTGAACCGCGCCGATCTCGTTTACGCGATCTGCCGGGTGGTGGGCCTTGGAGACCAGGCCGAAGCTGCCTGAAGGGCGACGGGTTAGTTCTTCCAGTCCTCCATCTCGTTGCGTCCCCAGGCCCGTGCGATCGCGGGATTGGCGGTCACGCGGTCATACATGGCGCGCAGATTGGGATGTTTCTTGAAGAAGGCGACGACGTCGAGATTCCAGGTGGCGAGCATGGCGGCATAAACATCGGCGACGCACATCTTGTCGCCCAGGATGAACGGCTTGTCGCCGAGCGCCGCGGCATAGATATCCCATTCCTGCGCCATGCGGGCGAGCGCCGCCGACTTGACGCATTTGCCGCCATTCTGGTCGGACGTATAGCGGTCGGGATAATAGGCGCGCAGATCCGTCATGTAGATGTTGGTGGCGAGATAGACGAGCCAGCGCAGATAGGAAGCCCGCTCGGGCGCCGAGGGCGCGGGCGCCAGCTCGGCCTTGGGATATTTGTCGGCCAGATAGAGCGCGATCGCCGCCGACTCGGTCATCACCGTGCCGTCCGGCAGCGTCAGCGCCGGAACCTGTCCCAAGGGATTGATCCGCGCCAGCTTTTCCGGGACACGGCCATCCGTCGACCGCTCGATGATCTCGACTTCGTAAGGCGCTTCCGCCGCCTCCAGCACCGCCTCGACCACTACCGAACCCGACCCCGGGCGCCCATAAAGCCTGTACATGCGAACTCCCCTGTTTTGTTGTCGCGGGGCTAGTTTTCCACCCTCCCGCCGGAAAAGTCACTTGCTTGTGATGCATGGGCGCTTGAAATTGGCGCGGGGGACCTGGCGAACCAATGAGCAAACGCGGCAGCCGCGGCAGCAAGGAAAAGAACCGGCCCGATGGCGACCGGCCGGTCAGGTTCACCTATTCGACCGCCGACCAGCCCCTCCTCCAGCGCACCGTCATCCAGGCAATCGAGAAGATCGGCGGCCAGGGCAAGTTGAAGAAGCTTTATGATCGCCGCAATGAGCGCGAGCCCGGCGAGAGCTTCTTCGGCACCGCATTACGGCTCTTGAAGATCAATATCGAGATCGATCGCGCCGCCCTCGATCTCAGCCCCAGGGAAGGTCCGGTGATCTTCATCGCCAATCACCCTTACGGCGTGCTCGACGGCATCAGCCTCGCCTGGGCGGCGATGCTGGTGCGCCCCGATACCAAGGTGCTGGCCAATTCGGTGCTGTGTCATATCCCCGATGCGCGCGACAATCTCCTCCCGGTCGATTTCGCCGGGACCCGCGCGGCGCGCGAGACCAATGTCGGCTCGCGGCTCGCCGCGCTGTCCTGGCTGCGCGCCGGCCATTCCATCGGCATATTTCCGGGTGGCGGCGTTTCCACCAGCGAGCGCCCGCATAAGGGGCCGGCGGTCGAGCTGCCTTGGGCCCCCTTCACCGCCAAGCTCATTCGGGCCTCACACGCCACCATCGTGCCCATTTTCTTCGTCGGTCAGAACAGCCGGCTGTTCCAGCTCGCGAGCCATGTCAGCGATACGCTCAGGTCCTCGCTGGTCTTCCGCGAGACGGCGCGCCGCATCGGCACGAGCCTCATTCTGAGAGTCGGTCCGCCCATCGCCTTCGGCGAGATCGCCCATATCGAGGATCGCAACGAACTGGTGACGGAGTTGCGCCGGCGTACCTTCGCATTGGCGAAGCCCGGCGACATCAAGGGCGCCAGGCCAGACCACCATCTGCGCGCATTCACCCGTTGGGCGCCGAAGGAGGAAGATTAGGCTACTTCACGCACAGGATGAAGAGGCGCGGAAATCTCAGCAGCGCCTTGCCGTCATGGGCCAGGGGATAGGCCTTGGCGATGCGCGCTTCGTAGGCCGCGAGGAAGCTCTGGCCCTCGGTCTCGTCGAGGGGATCGATATAGGGCCTGAGTCCCGTGCCTTTCACCCATTCGACGATGCCCTTGGCGCCGTCGATCGGGTGATTGTAGATCGTGTGCCAGATATCGACGCGCGCCGCCTCGGGCTTGAGCGCATCGTAATAGACCGTCGGCGCCGGCAGATGCGCGCGTCCGATCTGCTTGATCTTGCCCGCCCAGGGACCGGATGCCGCCGTTTCGCGCATCGCTACATGCGAGGGCTCGTCGAGATTGTCCGGCATCTGCACCGCGAGCACACCGCCTGTCGGCAACGCCGCCATGAGACGCTGCAGGACCTTCAGGTGATCCGGCACCCATTGGAACAGCGCGTTGGCGAAGAGGAGATCGGCGCCCGCCTCCGGCCGCCAGTCGTTGAGATCGCCTTGGACGAAGCTCGCCTGCGGATAGGCCTTGCGCGCCTGCGCCAGCATGCCGGGTGAAGAATCGACGCCGATGATCTTCGCTTCGGGAAAACGCTGGATCAGCAGCTCGGTCGAATTGCCCGGCCCGCAGCCCAGATCATAGACCCGGCGCGCCTCGGCAAGCGGAACCTGCGCCAGGAGATCGCGCGCCGCGCGCGTGCGCTCATCGGCGAATTTGAGATATTGCGTCGGGGACCAGTCAGCCATGCCCGCTTATGGCATGGCCGAGCCGGTCGCAAGAAGCCTCGAGATCACACAAGCTCAGAAGATCGTGTCGATCGGCAGGCCGAGCGCCATGGCGCCGGCATATTCCGCCTGCGGACCACTTTGCAGCGGATGATAGCGGGCGCCCTGGATGTCGCGGAAACGCCGCTCCAACCCCTGCGCGCGGTAGAAGCCGGCGCCGCCCGCGGCTTCCATGGCGAGCTCGACCGCGCGGATCGCATTCTGCCCGACGAGCTGGCGCCCGATCATGACGTCATTGATGGACTCGGCCGAGGGCGCATTGCGCGCCACCGCGTCCAGCATCGACCGGCGCGCCAGCTGCGCCGCACGCAGAGCGGTGTCCATCTCGCCGACCAGCTTCAGCACATGGCTGTCCGGCTTGCGCTTTTTGGCGAGGCCGACCGCGATGTCGCGGGCACTTTCGGCGACGCCCAGATAGACCGAATAGACAAGCGGGAAAGCGATCGTCGCGATGATCTGGAACAGCGGATGCCACTGTCCCGCTTTGCGCCGCACCGCAATCGCGCCGTCCGGCACGACATGGCCGTCGATCATCACGTCGTGCGAGCCGGTGCCGCGCATGCCGAGCGTACGCCAGGTGTCGAGCACCTTCACATGCGGCGAATTCATCGGAATGCCGAAATGCAATACTTCGTTCGTCGCCTCATCGACCGCGCCGGTCATCAGGAGATCGCCGATCGGCGACGCCGAGGTGAAGACCTTGCGCGCCGTGATGCGATAGCCGCCCTCGACCTTCTCGGCCTTGCCCGAGCCCGCGATCCAGTCGGAGCCGCCGCTCGACAGAAGGATGATGCGCTCATTGGCGATGCGCTTGAGCAGCGGCTCGACGGCGGCGACCTTCTGATGCGTGAAGCGCCAGGCCGGGATAGCCACCTGATGCGTGTGCATCGAGAAAGCGAGCGCCGTGGAGCCGCAGTGATGCGCGAGTGCGCGCAGCATCTCGGCCAACTCGTCGACCGTGGCGCCGCCGCCGCCCAGCTCGACCGGCACGCCGGCCTCGACAAGGCCGGCCTCCTTCAGGGCCTTGATATTGTCGGCAACGAAATGATCCTCATCCTCGAGCGAAGTCGCGGCGAAGCGCTGGCCCAGCCTGTCGGCGATCTCGACGATGTTCTCGTGCTTCATGGAACGAATGTTCTGCGGCTGATCCATGTCCTGTCTCCACTGCATTATGCGCGCCCATGATCATCTTTCCACGGATATTATCCGCTGCTCTAGTCACGGAAGTGTACCGGCTGGCCGACTGAAGCGCGGTGACGCCTCTCTCAGGGCTTGCAAAACTGTACTGGACTTGGCCCGATCCTTTGGCGTAGCTTCCGCGCCCGAGGGCCTGGCCACAGGAGATCAAGAGTGGAGCAAGGCAGTTACGGGCAGTTCTGTCCGGTCGCTATGGCGGCGGAAGTTTTTTGCACAAGGTGGACGGCGCTGGTTTTGCGTGAAGTCCTGTGCGGCAGCACGAGGTTCAACGACATCCGGCGCGGGGTTCCGCGCATGTCGCCGACTCTTCTGTCCAAACGCCTGAAAGAGCTGAAGAAAGCAGGCATCATCTATACGCGCCCGTCGAAGCAGTCGAACGGCGTCGATTATGTCCTGACCAGTGCCGGCGAAGATTTGCGGCCTTTGGTGATGTCGCTCGGCAATTGGGGCCAGCGCTGGGTCGAATCGAGTCTGTCGCTCAAGAACCTCGATCCCTCGCTGCTGATGTGGGACATGCGCCGCCATCTCGATCCCACGCCCCTGCCCGAGAAGCGCTGTACCATTCAGTTCGAATATCCCGAGCTCGATGCCGCGCGCCGCAATTGGTGGCTGGTGATCGACAAGGGCATGGTCGACCTGTGTCTCGTCGATCCGGGCCACGAGATCGACCTCGTGGTCACCGGGTCGCTGCGCGCCATGACATCGGTCTGGATGGGCTTGTCGACGGTCGAGAAGGAAGTCGAGGCCGGCGCTCTCGATCTCTCCGGCGATCCGGCGATCGCGCGCTCCATGCAGAAATGGCTGGGCCTCAGTCCATTTGCCCGCGAGAAGAATCGGGCCGACGCCCAGGCCGCTTGATCAACCCTCTATCGGTATGAGGCCGGCGACGAGCCGGTCCATCGGCCTGTCGCTTTCGGCGAGCCCCTTGGCGACGCCGGCGCGATCCGCCGCATTGCGGTTCTGGCTCATCTTGCGCTTGCCCTCCAGACGGGTGATCGGCAGGCGCAGACCGACAATGCCGCGCAGCTGCGATTTGATGAAGGCTTCGGGCGCATCGCTCACCTGCCAGGGCGTGAGGCGCGGGCCTTCATGCAATTCGGTGACGCGCTTCACCGCCGCGAGCAGCCGGTCCTCGTCCTCGAAGAATTCGACCGGCCCATAGGCATGCACCGCCGCATAGTTCCAGGTCGGCACGACCTTGCCATGCTCCGCCTTCGAGGCATACCAGGACGGCGTCACATAGGCATCAGGCCCCATGAAGATGGCGAGCGCCTCGCCGATGACTGGTGTCTTCCATTGCGGATTGGCTTTGGCGACATGGCCATAGAGAACGCCCAGTTCGCCCTCATCCGCGGCAAGCACCAAAGGCAGCGGCGTCGCGACCGGTCCCTCCACGGTGGCGGTCACCAGATTGGCGAGCCGCGCGGAACGCATCAGCTCACGCAGAACTTGCGGGTCGTCTTCACGGAAGGCGGGCGGGATATACATCGGGAAATCCTTGCGTTCGGCGCCGTTCTAGCCCCGGAGTGGACTGCCCAGAATAGCCAATCAGCACGAAACCGGCCAGTCCACTCGCCTCACCCGGGCATCTTTCATTTCGCCCGTGAGGATGCGGCCCCGCTCCGGAGACGCTCGCCCGCGGCGGCGCCAGACTTGCCGGGACGCCTGCCGAGGGCGCGCTGTTCGATCTTATTCTGAGTAAAGGCGACGATGCGCCATGTCTGCCGTCAGGCGGCGCAAAGTTATGTGCTCTTGTGCCAGGCCACGCCTTTGGGCGATGTGTCGAGAGATATTTGAGTCGCAACCGGACAGGATCTGATGAAAGCCATCTTCAGCGAGAAACAGAACGCGCATTCGCCGACCCGTTATTTGCGCTACGGCGCCTTGGTCGATTACCCCGAGAGCCCGGAAAGAATCCGTCGCCTGATCGCCGGCGCGCTGAAAGCGGAGCTCGAGCTCCGCGAGCCCGGCCAGTTCGATCGCCGGTGTTTCGAAGGCATTCATCCGGCGCGTTATCTCGATTTTCTCGAAAACGGCCATGCCGAATGGATGAAATTGCCGGGCGCCTATCCGGAGATCATGCCGAGCATCCGCCCGGTCGAGGCGCCCTCCGCCTATCCCTCGCACATACTGGGCCGTGCCGGCTGGCACATCATGGACTTCGCCGGCGCCCTCACGGCCGACACCTGGAGCACCGTGCATTCCTCGGCGATGAGCGCGCTCACCGCGGCCGAGCTCGTCTCATCCGGCGCCGACTCGGCCTATGCGCTTTGCCGCCCGCCCGGTCATCATGCCTATGGCGAGCGTTCCGGCGGCTTCTGCTATCTCAACAACTCGGCGCTCGCCGCGCAATATCTGCGCCGCAGGCACGATCGTGTCGCGATCCTCGACATCGACGTCCATCACGGCAACGGCACCCAGTCGATCTTCTATGACCGCGCCGATGTGCTGACCGTGTCGATCCACGCCGATCCGGCCACCTATTATCCCTTCTATTACGGCTATGACGAGCAGCGCGGCGCCGCGGAAGGCGAAGGCTTCAACTTCAACCTGCCGGTGCCGGTCAAGAGCGGCGACCGCATCTGGAGTGCAGCGCTCGAAAAGGCGACCAAGCGGATCGCCGATTTCAAGCCGGGCGCCGTTGTTCTGGCGCTCGGTCTCGATGCGCATGAGGCCGATCCGCTCAATGGCGGCGCCGTCACCACTGAAGGTTTCGTCGCCATGGCACAACAGATCGCCCGCGTCGGCCTGCCCACCGTCCTCGTTCAGGAAGGGGGCTATCTCACCCCGATGCTCGGCGATAATCTCGCCGCCTTCCTCACCGCTTTCAGGAAAGCCAGATGACCCAGCAGGACACCACGCTCTTCGCGGCCGGCGGCTACCGCTACGTTCCGGGCGTCTTCCAATATTCAGCGGGCGTCGTCGCGGCGCCGGGCTTCGACCTGGTGCGGGTGCGTTTCCGCGACAGCCTGCCGCTCGCCGAGGGCTTTGCGCGGATCGAGGCCTTCCTGAAGCAGGAACGCCGGCCCCTCGCCTCCTTCTGCGCCTGCGAATTGCGCTCGCCGGCGCCCTTCGACGAGGAAGGCTTCCGCGGCTTCAACCGCCTCTATGTCGAGACCTTGAAACGCTGGGGCATTACCGACGGCGAGACCAATCCGGTGGCGCGCACCAATGTCTGTCCGCTCATCGATCCGCCGCCCGAGCCCGCCTTCCACGCCTTCACCTTCACCGTCGAGCGGCCCGCCGAACGTCCGGGCTTCGTCGTCGCCGGCAGCGGCGAAAGCGCCGAGGGCAAGGCCAATTATCGTGACCACACGGTGCGCCTGGGCGATCTCAGCCCGGACGGGATGCGCGAGAAGGCGCGTTATGTGCTGGGCGAGATGGAGCGCCGCCTCACGCGCCTCGGCGTTTCCTGGAAGGAGACCAGCGCGGTCCAGGCCTACACCATCCACGATCTCCATCCCTTTCTCGCCGATGAGATCGTCCGCCGCGGCGCCGCGCGCTCCGGGTTGACCTGGCACTACACGCGCCCGCCGGTCGTCGATCTCGAATTCGAGATGGACTGCCGCGGCGTCGCGCTGGAAATGCTGGCCTGAAAAGAAATCGGCCGCCCCCGTGGCGCCGGGACGGCCGATATCCCTGATCGCGGGATCAGCGCGTGAACTGCTTGTATTTGATGCGCTTCGGCATCACCGAATCCTCGCCGAGACGGCGCTTCTTGTCTTCCTCGTAATCCTGGAAGTTGCCCTCGAACCATTCGACATGGCTGTCGCCCTCGAAGGCCAGCATATGGGTGGCGAGCCGGTCGAGGAACATGCGGTCGTGGCTGATGATGACGGCGCAGCCGGCGAAATCCTCCAGCGCCTCCTCGAGCGCCGCCAGGGTCTCGGTGTCGAGATCGTTGGTCGGCTCGTCAAGGAGCAGCACATTGGCGCCCGATTTGAGCATCTTGGCCAGATGCACGCGGTTGCGCTGGCCGCCCGACAGCGTGCCGACCTTCTGCTGCTGGTCGCCGCCCTTGAAGTTGAAGGCGCCGGTATATGCGCGCGAATTCATCTCGCGCTTGCCGAGATAGATGATGTCGTTGCCGCCGGAAATCTCTTCCCACACGGTCTTGTTGGGATCGAGCGCATCGCGGCTCTGATCGACATAGCCGAGCTGCACGCTCTCGCCGATCTTGATCGAGCCTGAATCGGGCTGCTCCTGGCCGGTCAGCATACGGAAGAGCGTGGTCTTGCCGGCGCCGTTCGGGCCGATCACCCCGACAATGCCGCCGGGAGGCAGCTTGAAGGAGAGATTGTCGATGAGAAGGCGGTCACCATAGGCCTTGTTCAGCCCCTCGATGTCGATGACATTGCTGCCGAGCCGCTCGCCGGGCGGAATGATGATCTGCGCCGTCGTCGATTTGAGCCGGTTCTCGTTCGCCGTGACCAGTTCGTCATAGGCCTTGAAGCGCGCCTTCGACTTGGCCTGCCGCGCTTTGGGCGATGAGGCGATCCAGGCCTGCTCGCGCTCGAGCACCTTCTGGCGCGCCGCATCCTCGCGGGCTTCCTGGGCGAAGCGCTTGGCCTTCTGGCCGAGATAGGCCGAGTAATTGCCCTCATAGGGAATGCCGCGGCCCCGATCGAGCTCGAGGATCCAGCCCGTCACATTGTCGAGGAAGTAGCGGTCATGGGTGACGATCAGGATGGCGCCCGGATATTCGCGCAAATGATGCTCGAGCCAGTTGACGCTTTCAGCATCGAGATGGTTGGTCGGCTCGTCGAGGAGGAGCAGGTCGGGCTTGGCGAGGAGCAGCTTGGTCAGGGCGACGCGGCGGCGCTCGCCGCCCGACAGATTGTCGATCGAGGACTCGCCAGGCGGGCAGCGCATGGCGTCCATGGCCTGCTCGACCTGGCTTTCGAGGTCCCACAGATTCTGGGCGTCGATCTGGTCCTGCAGGACGGCGGCCTTCTCGGCATTCTCGTCCGAATAGTCGGCCATCAGGGCGTTGTATTCATCGAGGATCGCCTTCTTGGCGGCCACACCCTCCATGACGTTGCCCAGCACATTGAGCTGCGGATCGAGCTCGGGCTCCTGCTGGAGATAGCCGACCGTGGCGCCTTCGGCGACCCAGGCTTCCCCGGTGAACTCAGTGTCGAGACCAGCCATGACGCGCAGAAGCGTCGATTTGCCCGAGCCGTTCGGGCCGAGCACGCCGATCTTGGCGTCCGGGTAGAAGGACAGGTTGACATTGTCGAGGACCTTCTTGCCGCCCGCATAGGCTTTGGAAAGGCCGTGCATATGATAGATGAACTGACGCGCCATCAGGGGTTCCGTTTACCGATGAATTGATTTGCCGACGCGGCTTCTAGCCGATGCGGCAGGCACATGCAAATCCAGGGCTTGCCGTCGCTCACTCACGTAACGGCGGCCACAATCGTGAGGTATGGATCAGAGTCAGGATCGACACGGTGTCCCCATCGATTTCATAGACCAGCCGGTAGCTCTCATGCGGAATGAGCTCCCGCGTGCCAGTGACCTTTCCAGGCCGGCCTATCTTCGGATGACGCTCCAGCCGGGACGCACCGTCGCTGAAGCGCTCATCCATGCGCAGCGCCGCACGCGGATTATCGCTCGCGATATGAGCTATAATGGCAGCGCGTTCATCTCGGGCCAACGCGGTCCAGATTACCTTCACATACCGGCTTTCCGGCGCAGCTCAGCCCGCTTGCCGGCGAACTCCGCCTCGACAGCCTCGTTCGTATGGACCCGTCCGGCCCGTTTATCGGCTCGCGCCACGTCGACCTTGCGCTCCAGGAAAGCGTCATATGCCTGCATCCGGCGGCGGCGCTCCACATAGTCGCGCATCAACTCGCGCGCGACTTGCGACGCCGGCCGATCCTCGGCAGCCGCGGCCGCCATGAACTCATCGCGGAGTTCCGGCTCGAGCTTCATCGTGAAAACGGCTTCTTTGGCCATGGAAATCTCCGAAGTACTGACATTGTATATACCACGTCAGTACCCAGGTCTGCAAACCGAGGGCTAGTGATCCCCCTTCTCGGCCAGGAGCTTTTTCTGGTAGCGGCTCTGGATGATGTCGACGATGACGAGCGCGATCACCACGAAATAGAAGGTGCTCTTGGCCATCGCCTCGATCGGGTAGCCGAAGAAGCTCAGATGCGCCAGGTGGCCGCCTTCCGACATCAGCATGACGCCGACCAGCAGCAGCACGAAGAGACCCAGCACCTCATACATGCGGTTCCGGGCGAGGAAGGTCGCTACCCTCTCGGCCAGCACCACCATGAGCACGCCCGAAATGACGATGGCGAGCGCCATCACCCAGAAATTCTTCGTGAGCGCCACCGCCGACAGCACCGTGTCGAAGGAGAAGACGATGTTCATGATCAGGATCCACATCAGCGCCGAAGCGACGCTGCGCATGGCGCGCCCGTTCTTCTCGCCATGGCCGAGTTCGGGCGCGGCCAGCATGTGGTAGATTTCCTTGAGCGCCGTATAGAGCAGGAACAGCCCACCGAGCAGTACGATGATGCTGTGGCCGTTGACCGAACCTGACGCGATCGGGGAGAAGTCGAAGCTGAACAGCGGATCCTGGAAGGCGCTGATGAGCTGGAGGACGACGAAAAGCAGCGCGATGCGCAGGCCGATAGCCAGCACGATGCCGACCTGGCGGACATATTTCTGCTTGTCGGCCGCGACCTTTTTGGCCTCGATCGATATATAGAGAAGGTTGTCGAAGCCCAACACGGTTTCGAGCGCCGTCAGCACCAGAAACGTCATCAGGTTCTCAGGCGTGAAGAACTCGGCCATGTCTCATCCCCCTAAAACTCGCACTTTGTTGCCAGTCTCGGGGTCATGACGCAAGAGCGGATGATCAGGCGGCGCGGCTGAAGGCCGGCCGGGCGATCCACACGAACAGCAGGAAGCAGGCGAAGAAGGCCATCGACGAGATGCCGGCCACCGGTTCGAACGCGGGATTGCCCGAGAACAGGAAGAACAGCGACACGAGCAGGATGATGCCGCTGGCCGCTGTCAGCCAGAAATGCGCTGTCGCCAGCCGCGTTTGGCCGATCGCCGGAAAGAAATGATAGAAGAAGGCGAAGAAGCCCGACATCAGCCAGCCCAGCACCATCGCATGAGCGTGGACCGGCATCTGGCTGTGGTCTTGGGACAAGCCCATGTAAAGACCCAGCAGCATGCCGCAGATCGCATAGAGGAGTGCCAGAATGAAGAAATTGCGCGCCGCGCCCGTCATGAGTGACCCCGTATTTCTGAGCGCCCCCTAAAGCGCCTCAGAAACAGCAGAAAAGCGATTCTGTAAATAGCGCGCCGCCCAGCCCGCTCAGGGCCGGCTCACAGCAAGGCCCAGGCGAGAAGCACCCCGACACCGGCGCCCAGAAGGCCGAATCCTAAGACGAAGCGCATACGGTGGAGCTCGACGCCCGACCGGACCCGTTCGGTTTCCATTTCAATTTCATGGTCTTGCGACATCTATTGGCCTCCTCTCAACGGAGGGCGCGGCGCGAGCGCCGGCATGCTGCCGCCGCCAGAAGCTCCGCATGATCCCCTGGCGGCGGCCGGGAGGGCCTCCTACCTGCGCGGAGTAACGGATGGGCGACGGAAAAGTTTCATTGCCCGGAACCTTATTTGACAGGCTCCGCCCCGGCGGATGCCGGGCAGAGCACCGACAGGGAGCCCGGCAGGCTCCGGGCCTTCAAAGGCGGACGGAGGCGAACCAGCTCGCCATCGACCGACACCAGGAGCCTCCTGCGCTCGGTGTGAATGACGATCCGGCGCCCTTCCAGGAAATCGAGCTTGCTGTTGCTTTCCCATTTTCCCAGACCCGCCTCGACCGACATGGCGAGAAGCTCCTTCCAGTCGCGGGTCTGGGCGGCATAGACCGCGAGCCTGCCCTGGTCCGGCACTTCCCCATGCGGCAGACCGCCCAGCCTTTCGACGAAGGGATTATTGGCGATGATCAGCGATGCGGTCCTGAGGCTCAGGCGTTCGGAATCGACCTCGAGCCTGAGCCGCATGCGCGGCGCTTGTCGCACGAGCTTCCACCAGGTGCGCAAGCCCGCCAGCTTCTTGCCGAGGCGCGAGCGGTAGCTTTGCTTCTCGCGCCCGGCGACGATGCGCGGATGCAGGCCGAGCGTCACGTGATGGACGAAGATTTCGCCATTCACCTCGCCGACATCGATCTGGCGCCTGTCGCCGGTGACGAGGGCGGCAACCGCATCCTCGAGCTTGAGCGGAATGGCGAGCGCGCGGGCGAAGAGGTTCATCGTGCCGAGCGGCAGGATGCCGAGCGCCGTCTCATGGCCGGCGAAGATCGCCGCCGCGGTCGAGATGGTCCCGTCGCCGCCGCCCACCAGCACGGCATCATGGCTTTCGCGCGCGGCCTCGAGTGTCCGCTGAATCTCTGACCCGGCGACCAGCTTCACATCGGAAATGTGGTTGTGGCTGCGGATGATCCCGGCGATGGTCTCCGCCATCTGCTCGGCGTCGCCATCCTTGAGCGTGCCGCTGTCGCGATTGAGAACCACGCCGATCTTCAGGATGCCGCCCTCCGCCCTGACTCGATGAGGCGTTAACCCCCGGCGACCGGAAAAGTTCCCTACCGCGTCTCCGGCCGTCCGATCGCTTCTGCGGTGATCTCGGCCTTGAGCAGCCCGTTGTCGTCGACGGCATCCGGCAGATAGCTCTTGTCGATGCTCACTTTCACTTCCGCACTTCCCGCCCCCATCTGCGTGACGGCGGCGAGCGCCGCCTGGCGCGCCAGGGCCTCGCCTTCCGTGAGCGCCTCGGCGCCGGAGGTCAGGCTCTTCGTGCCATCCGGTCCGTAAAGGCGGAACAGCCCGCTGCCGTCGCCTTCGAGCGTCACCGTCACGGCGCGCGACACGACGCCGGTCGCCGCCCCCACCGCATTGGCGACGTCGCAGAATTCCGGGAAGACGATTTCGCCGCCGACCCTCTTGCCCACCTCGCCATAATAGATCTTCACCGGCCCGCCCACCGCCACCACCGGCACCGTCGGGCTGACCCCGATGCGGGTGAGGCCGATGCCGCCGCGGCCCGAGCACACGGCGTCGAGCAAGGCGTCGCCGCCGGTCTTCTGCCCCAGCGCCATGTCGAGGATGACGCGGCCGGTGAGCCGCACCACATCCGACCACACTTCCTCGCAGAATGCCGTGACCCGTTCGGGCGACGGCATCTTCATCTCGCGGAAGCGCACAAGGAGCTGTGCCGCCTTCTCGGCCGCGGGCTTCGACCAGTTGGCCTGGAGACCGAGCACATGGGCGGCGTCCGACGGCGTGAAGCCGCAGATCTGCACCAGCCCCTTGCGCTTGAGCGCCGCCAGAGCGCGCTGGGCGCCCGACGACACCGCCACCTTGCGCGCCGGCTTCGGCCGGTCGGTGACGAGGTCGAGAATCTCCTTCTCGCGCGCCGAGAGGTCGCTCGCCGCCAGCCGGCCTGCGGCGCCGAACGGATGCACCACGAACCGGCCATGCAGCGAGCCGCCTTCGCTGCTGGCGAGATCGCTGTCGAGCATCGCCAGCACTTCCGGAAAGCGCTCGGCGATCAGCGACACCGGCACGATGCGCTGCGGGCCGACGGTGAGCTGGCCATTGGCCTCGAAATGGATTTCGGAATCGCCGCCGAGCCCGATGGTGCGCACGTCGATGGCCTTGACCATCGTGCGCCAGCCGCCGACTTCGGCGCCTTCGTCCGTGACCCGCGGGCGCCCGTCTTTGAGCACGCCCAGATCGGTGGTGGTGCCGCCCATGTCCGACATGATGAAATCGTCAAGCCCCGACAGCCAGCGGGCGCCGACGAGGCTCGCCGCCGGTCCCGACAGCACCGTCTCGATCGGCCGCATCGCCACCGTCTCGGCGAGCGCCAGCGTGCCGTCGCCCTTCACGATCATCAGCGGGCAGGCGATTTTGAGGCCGGCCATGGCGCGGCTCACCGCCTCGATCAGCAAGGAGATGCGCGAGATGAGCCTGGCATTGAGAGCGGCGGTCAGCGCCCGGCGCGGCGCGTCGAGCGAGGAAGAGAGCTCGGTCGACAGCGTCACCGGCTTGCCCGTCCGGGCGGTGATGATCTCGCGGATCCTGTGCTCATGCGCCGGGTTGCGCACCGCGAAGGCGGAGGCGACCGCGAAGGCGTCGCATTTGCCGCCAATCCGGGCCAGCACCGCCTCGAGCGCTGCCGTGTCGAGCGCCGCCTTCTCGTCGCCATTATGGTCGTGCCCGCCGGCGATCATTTCGACCGGCATGCCGGGGAAGGATTTGGCAATGCCGGTGCGCTCGGCCATTTGCGCATCGAAGCCCGAAAGGATGACGCCGACCGCGGCGCCATGGCCTTCGACCACCGCATTGGTGGCGAGCGTCGTCGACACCGAGACGAGCGAGATGTCCTCGGGCTTGAGGCCACGCGGCAGGCTCGCCACCGCCTTGGTGATGGCCTCCGTCACGCCGATGGCGAGATCGCCTTTGGTGGTGATGGCTTTCGCCGAAGCGATGACGCGGTGATTGGCGGCCTCGATGACCGCGGCATCCGTATAGGTGCCG
This sequence comes from Pseudomonadota bacterium, assembly GCA_049323275.1. Classification (GTDB taxonomy): domain Bacteria; phylum Pseudomonadota; class Alphaproteobacteria; order Rhizobiales; family Aestuariivirgaceae; genus Taklimakanibacter. The sequence goes on along the minus strand of JBMOOM010000015.1, from coordinate 1,062 downwards.
CCGGTATCGACACCAATGAAATAGGAGTCTGGCGCCTCTGACATGATGCAAGGGCGCTAACAAGCGTGCCCCGCCCTGTCAATGGACGCCGCTGCACGGCTCAGATGCAACCTGAGCAGACGGGCCTAAACGATTCAGTCGATTCAAGATTTCACCAGCCCTGATCCCCGAACTCGTCACGGCCGCCCTCCCAAATTCGTCATGGCCGCCCTTGAGGCGGCCATCCAGCCCCTCCAACCACCAACGGTATGGCGTGGACCCTGAATGGCCGGGTCAAGCCGAGCAAAGACAAATTGATGAAGCCGTCACAAGGGCTTTCCCGGCGTCGGCCGGGGTTGCGGATTGGGCACCGGATCATGCGGCGGAATGGGCGCCGGATCGGGCGGCGGCGGTTCGGGTTGGGGTGGTGTCGGTATGGTAGCCATGGAAGGCAAACGCCCAGCGAGCGGATGAGTTCCCGGCCAGGTATTCAGCTCCACATCCTATGGGCCCTCGCCGTCTCATAAATGAGTCTGAGCCCAAGACCGCCGATGACGAAGGCCGTCACCCGGTCGATCCAGGCTTTGGCTCTGACATAGGCACGGCGCGGACGCTGCGAGGAGAAGACGAAAGAGACCGTCGCATACCACGAGGTTTCGACGACGAAGATCATCGGGGGCAGCGCGAGGATCATCCAGCCCGGCACCTGCGGCGGCAGAAGGGCCGCGAAGATGCTGGCATAGGAGACCGCCGTCTTGGGGTTGCTGAGCTGGGTCATCAGCGCCACCGAGAAGGACCGCTTGAGCGTCTTCGACCGGAAGGCGGCCGATTGCGGGATGGCCAGCGGCGCACGCGCGCCGCGCCAGATGCGCAACGCCAGATAAGCGAGATAGGCGCCACCCGCCAGCTTGAGCACCATATAGAGCCAGTCGACCTGGGCGAGCAGCGCCGTCAGACCGAGAAGCGCCAGCGTGCCGAACAAGGCGCCGCCGAGCCCCATGCCGACCGCGGCGGCGAGCCCGTCGCGGCGCGACAAAGCGATCGAGGTGCGCAGCACCATCACGAAGCTGGGGCCCGGGCTGA
>JBMOOM010000014.1:0-22225 GCA_049323275.1 Pseudomonadota bacterium | reverse complement strand
CCCACTGGGTGAGGTGGCGGCAGAACTGGTGCCACTCATTGGTCTTGAGCTTGATATAGGCCGACGACAATTCGGCGCCCAAGGCGTCCTGGATGTAGGTGTCCTTCTCGAAATTGCGGATCGCGTCGAGGAGGTTGAGCGGCAGCTTCTTGGCGCCCTTCACCTTGTGGCCTTCGGCATACATGTCGATGTCGAGGCGCTTGCCCGGATCCATCTTCTCGTCGATGCCATGCAGGCCGGCCGCCAGGATCACCGCCATCAGCAGATAGGGATTGGCGGCGTTGTCGGGCAGGCGCAGTTCGACGCGGCCTTCATCCGGCACGCGCACCATGTGGGTGCGGTTGTTGCCGCCGAAGGTCACCGTATTGGGCGACCAGGTGGCGCCCGAGGTGGTGCGCGGCGCATTGATGCGCTTGTAGCTGTTCACCGTCGGATTGGTGATGGCGGCGAAGCTTTCGGCGTGATGCATCAGGCCGCCGAGGAAGTTATAGCACAGCGGCGACAGGCCGAGATCGCCCTTCTTGTCGTGGAAGAGATTGCGCTTGCGGGCATTGTCCCACACCGAGATATGCACATGGCAGCCATTGCCGGTGAGATTGACGAAGGGCTTGGGCATGAACGTGGCGCGGAGTCCGTGCTTCTCGGCGATCGACTTGACCATGAACTTGAAGAAGGACAGCTGGTCGGCCGTGGTCAGCGCGTCGTTGAAGTTCCAGTTGATCTCGAACTGGCCGTTGGCGTCCTCGTGATCGTTCTGATACGGGCCCCAGCCGAGATTGATCATCGTCGTGCAGATCTCGGAGATCACGTCGAAGCGGCGCATCACCGCCGACTGGTCATAGCAGGGCTTCTCCTGCGTATCGCGCGGATCGGAGACGGCCGAGCCGTCGGCATTGATGAGATGGAATTCTGGCTCGACGCCCGCCATCAGCTTCATGTTGCGCTTGGCGCATTTGTCGAGCAGGCCCTTGAGCACATTGCGCGGCGCCTGGGAGACAGGCTTGCCTTCCATCCACGGATCGCCCGCGACCCATGCCACTTCCGGCTTCCACGGCAGCTGGATCACCGAGGACGCGTCCGGCATCACGAAGATATCCGGATGCGCCGGGGTCATGTCGAGCCAGGTGGCGAAACCCGCGAAGCCCGCCCCCGATTTCTGCATGCTGGCGACCGCTTCGGCCGGGACGAGCTTGGCGCGCTGCGTGCCGAAAAGGTCGGTGAAATTGAAGAGGAAGAATTTTACTTTCTTGTCTTTAGCGAATTTAGCCAGATCGCCGGCCATGAAGGTCTCCTGTTTCCAACCCTAGATTTACACACCCTGCGGTTCGCAGATGATTTCTGTTGTGACGGAATTGGCGATGAAGCATTCCTCATGCGCCACGTGATGCAGATGATCGAGCTCGGCGCGCGTCGGCGCCTTGCCGGTGAAAGTGACGTTGGGCTTCAAGGTGCAGCGCGTGACGGCGATCCGCCCCTGCGCGTTCTTGCCCATCAGGCCTTCCGCATGGTCCTCGTACCGGGCGACCGCGAAGCCGCCTTTGGCCGCGTAATAGAGAAAGGTCAGCATGTGGCAGCTCGAGATCGCCGCCACCAGCGCTTCTTCGGGATCGATGCCGGCGGGATCGGAGAACGGCACCCTGACCACGCTGGGCGAGGATGAGGCGAGCACCGTCTGGCCACCATCGAAGGACCAGTGATGGGCGCGCGAATAGGTGTTCTTGACGAAGTCCGGGGTGTTGCTTTCCCACAGGACGTGGGCGGTATGGAGATGGGCCATGTCTTACCTCGTTGCCATGACGGCCGCCGCCCCACCCATGGCGAGCGCGCTGCATCTGTTGGCGGCCCGCATGGCCTTGGCCGAACGGATAAACTTGCGGGCGCGCCCGGCGAGCAGGATGTAACTGAAATCGATCACCATCAGGACCGCCAGCATGGTGAGCGTCAGTTCGCCCCAGCCGGTGAGCGACACGTCGGCCAGTTCGACGATCGTCGGTAGCAGCGCCATGTAGAACATCATGATCTTGGGATTGCCGAGCGTGATGGCGATCCCGGTTAGAAACAGCCGGAAGGACGAATCCGCCGGCAGCAGATCGCCCTCTTCCACCGCGACCGGCGCCGTCCACATCTTATAGGCAAGGTAGACCAGATAGATGATGCCCAGATATTTGATGATCAGGAACGCCCAGTAGAAGGTCTGGGCGATGACCGCGAGCCCGAAGACGGCAAGCGCCAGCCAGACGGCCTCGCCGATCCACATCGCGGCCACGAAGGGCAGCACGCCGTGATAGCCGCGCGCGATCACCCGCGCCACCAGTGCGGCGATGCTGGGCCCGGGGGAGCCCGCGGCGAGAAAGAGGGCTCCGGCGAAGATCAGAAGTGCGGAAAGATCCATGGGGCGATCTCCTTTGCCGACGATCTATAGCGCAGGTCGCTGCGGCGAGGAGAGGACAATGCGCCGGCCGCCGATCATATTTCCGGAGCATGCTCCGGCGCCTCGCTTTTCGCGAAGCCCCGAAACATCAGGACGATCGGGCGGCATCGGCATCAATATCCGCTTTTGCCCGGGATCCAGCTGGTGCCGGCGAGCGGCACCTGCGCCATCGCGGCCGCTTCGACGGTGAGCGCCACCAGGTCTTCCGGCTCGAGATTATGGACATGGTTCTTGCCGCAGGCGCGCGCGATGGTCTGCGCCTCGAGCGTCATGACCTTCAGGTAATTGGCGAGACGGCGTCCGGCGATCTTGGGATCGAGCCTCTTGGCGAGCTCGGGATTCTGCGTGGTGATGCCGGCCGGGTCGCGGCCTTCATGCCAGTCGTCATAGGCGCCGGCGGTGGTGCCGAGCTTCTGATATTCCTCTTCCAGATGCGGGTCGTTGTCGCCGAGCGCCACCAGGGCCGCGGTGCCGATCGACACGGCATCGGCGCCGAGCGCCAGGGCCTTCGCCACATCGGCGCCGTTGCGGATGCCGCCCGACACGATGAGCTGCACCTTGCGATGCATGCCGAGATCCTGCAGCGCCTGCACGGCGGGGCGGATGCAGGCGAGCGTCGGCTGGCCGACATGCTCGATGAACACTTCCTGCGTCGCCGCGGTGCCGCCCTGCATGCCGTCGACCACGACGACATCGGCCCCCGATTTCACCGCCAGCGCGGTGTCGTAATAGGGCCGCGCACCACCGACCTTGATATAGATCGGCTTCTCCCAATTGGTGATCTCGCGCAATTCATGCAGCTTGATCTCGAGATCGTCCGGACCGGTCCAGTCGGGATGCCGGCAGGCCGAGCGCTGGTCTATGCCCTTGGGCAGGCAGCGCATCTGCGCCACGCGGTCGGAGATCTTCTGGCCGAGCAGCATGCCGCCGCCGCCGGGCTTGGCGCCCTGGCCGACCACGACTTCGATCGCGTCCGCCCGGCGCAGATCGTCCGGATTCATGCCGTAGCGCGACGGCAGATACTGATAGACCAGCGTCTTCGAATGACCGCGCTCTTCCGGCGTCATGCCGCCGTCGCCGGTCGTCGTCGAGGTGCCGGCGATCGTCGCGCCATTGCCGAGCGCTTCCTTGGCCTGCGCCGAGAGCGAGCCGAAGCTCATGCCGGCAATAGTGATCGGAATCTTGAGCTCGATCGGCTTCTTGGCGAAACGGGTGCCGAGCACGACATTGGTCCCGCATTTCTCGCGATAGCCTTCGAGCGGATAGCGCGAGATCGAGGCGCCGAGGAACAGCAGGTCGTCGAAATGCGGCAGCTTGCGCTTGGCGCCGGCGCCGCGGATGTCATAGATGCCGGTGGTGGCGGCGCGGCGGATTTCCGACAGCGTGTAATCGTCGAAGGTTGCCGATTTGCGGGGCGTGGTACGCGGCGTATTGGGATCCATGATGGCCTCAGTATGCGTCGGCGTGATCGATGTTGAAATTATAGAGCTTGCGCGCCGAACCGAAGCGGCGGAAGTCCTTCGGATTGGCCTTGATTTCGGCCTTCTCCAGAAGGCGGGCGAGCTTGGCGAGATGATGGTCGGTCATCTTCTTCTCGATGCAGTCGGCGCCCAGGCTGTCGACCTTGCCGCGCACATAGAGGCGCGCCTCGTAGATGGAGTCGCCGAGCGCCTCGCCGGCATCGCCGCACACCACGAGATGGCCGCGCTGCGCCATGAAGGCCGACATATGGCCGACCGAGCCGCCGACGACGATATCGATACCCTTCATCGATATGCCGCAGCGCGACGCCGCATCGCCCTTGATGACGAGAAGGCCGCCATTGCCGGTGGCGCCGGCCGACTGGCTGGCATTGCCGTCGACGCGCACGATGCCCGACATCATGTTCTCGGCGACGCCGGGGCCGGCATGGCCGTGGATCAGGATCTCCGCTTCCTTGTTCATGCCGCCGCAATAGAAGCCGGCATGACCGCCGACCTCGACGGTGATCGGCGCATCGAGGCCGCAGGCGATGGCATGCTGGCCCATCGGGTTCTTGATCAGCCAGTGCCGCTGATTGGTGTCCTTGGCGAGCGTATGGAGGCGTGAATTGACGCCCCGCACGCCTTCTTTTTCGAGATCGATTTCAATCATGTGCTGCTCGTTGGATTGTCTCGCCAGCGCGTTACGCGGAGCCATGTCAGTGACCGCCCCAGTTGTAGATCGTCTGCGGCGCCGGCTCCCAAATTTTCGCCTTGTCGGCGCCGGGCAGATGCGCGATGGCGCGGAATTCCGTCGCCATGGCCACCCAGTCGTCGGTCTCCGCGAGAATGGCGTGCTTGCAGGCGATCGGATCGCGCACCACGGCGAAGCCGTCATGCGTGCCGACGCAGAAGGTGTAGAAGCCGTCGAGATCCTTGATGCCGTCTTCCAGCGTCTCCTTGAGCGAGGAGCCCTGACGCAGCTTCCAGGTCATATAGGCGGCGGCCACTTCGGTGTCGTTCTCGGTCTGGAATTCGAGGCCTTCGCGCTTGAGATTGTCGCGCAGGCGGTTGTGGTTCGACAGCGAGCCGTTATGCACGAGGCAGAGATCGGCACCGGTGGCGAAGGGGTGCGAGCCGGCGGTGGTGACCGCACTCTCGGTTGCCATGCGGGTATGGCCGATGATGTGGCTGCCCTTGGCCTTGGCGAGATCGAATTTCTCATAGACCTTTTCGGGGAGGCCGGTTTCCTTGAAGATCTCGATAGCCTGGCCCGAGCCCACCACGCGCACGTCGGGATGATGGGCCTTGAGCCACTGGGTCACCGCCTCTTCCTTGGCGTTGGTGGTGACGATGGCGTGGTTGCCGATCTGCTCGACGCTCACCTGCTTCTTGGTATGCGCCTTCAGCGCCGCGGCGAGCTTCTTCCAGGCGAATTTCGCATCGTCATGGGCGAGCGAGAATTTGGTGAAGCCCTTCTTCGCCGGGTTGCGGTAGATGGCGACGCCGGCTGAATCGGGCCCGCGGCTCGTCATCTCGATGAGCATGGGCTTGAACAGCTGGCCGAGCTTCGGCTGCAATTTGGGGTTCTTCAGGTAGAGGCCGACAATACCGCACATGGCAAAGTCTCCCGTTCAGTGAGGTTCCTCGATCATGTATCAGCGGTCCGCGGAACTTGCAACTGGGGGGAATAATTTTTTCCCCACAGGAATGAAGGTCAGCAGGGGTTGACCAGGGTAAAGGGCGCCAGAATGGCGTCCAGCACCCTGGTGGTAATGCGGGCGCGATTGAGCAGAATGTCGCCGAGCGCCGCGAAGATGAAGGCGAGATAGGCGGAATAGGCAAAGCCGACATAGTCGCCGAAGACGATCGTATGCAGCCAGTTCTGGTTGAACAGGTAGAAATAGCTCGTCACCAGCGTCGCAAGCAGCAGCACCAGGCTGACGGGCAGGAAATGCAGGCCGGCCCGGCGCCGGACCAGCACTGCAACCGTCAGAAGCATGAAAGCGAGCGCGTTGGTGCCGGTGAAGATGCGGTATTCGCGCGTCAGCTGGGCCTCGACTTCCAGGTATTTCGTCTTGATCAGGCCGGCCAGCCGGTCCTGCACCTGGGAGGCGTCGGCCAGCATCGCCAGGAGGACGTTGCGGACCGGCTCCGGCGTCCATTTCCGGCATGGGCATTTGGGATCGGCCATCTGATTGGCGACCCCGGCTACGATCTCGGGCAGCTTCGCCTTGAGGGCGAGCTTCAAAAGCTCGATCTGCTCCGCCTTTTCCTTGAACAGGACCTTGGCCTTCTCCACCAGGAAATCGGCGCCGAGCGCTTCGACTTTCTCATTCATTTCCTGGGCCACCCGGTAGCGGACGACCTCGCGCGCCGTCTCGCCGATGAAATGCTCGCTGGTCCAGGAGGCGACGAAAGCGCCGGTGAAGACCACACTGCCGGCGACGCCCAGACACAGGGCCAGGAGGCGAATGAGTTTCATTCCCTATTCGTCGCGGCGATAGCAGATCACGGAAAGATAGCGTATGGGAAGCTTGCGCAGCTCTTCCGGCCCATGCGGGGCATCGGCATCGAAGAACAGCGCATCGCCCGGCAGCATGTCGTAAGTCTTGTCGCCATGCCGATAGACCACCTCGCCTTCCAGCATATAGAGGAACTCGACGCCGGCATGCTGGAAGGTCGGGAAAACGTCCGACTGGGCGGTGAGCGTGATCATGTAAGGCTCGACCATGACCGGCCCATGCGGGCTATGGCCCAGGAGCTGATACTGGTGGCCCGCCCGGGTGCCTCGCCTTTCGATGGTAAGCCCTTGGCCTGCCTTGACAAAAGTCGCATCCCGAAGCTCCTCATAGCCGCGGAAAAGGGCGGTGACCGGCACATGCAGCGCCCGCGACAAGGCCTGAAGCGAGCCGAGCGACGGCGACGTGGCGCCGTTTTCGATCTTGGACAGCATGCCGGCGGACATGTCGGCCGACTTGGCAACCTCGCTGATCGTCAGGCCGAGTTTCTCGCGGAAGCGCTTGACCTCCCGGCCGATCGACTCCTCGAGCAGCTTATGCGCGCCCGGCGTCGTCTGATGCGGTTCCTGATATGGGAGGGATTGCGCCTCTCCCCGGGATTTTTTCGCCCGCGCGCCACCTGATCTGTCCAAGATTGACCTCCTGGTGAACCTTATTAGGACGCAGACCCGCCAAGCTCAACAGAAGCTTGAGTTTGCGGTGCACAAGAGCCATAAGCAGGCCCCCATTCCGTGAGATAAAGAATGTCCTCCAGAAAGCTGACCCATCTCGAGCGGCTGGAAGCCGAGAGCATCCACATCATCCGCGAGGTCGCGGCCGAATGTGAGAACCCCGTGATGCTCTATTCGATCGGCAAGGACTCGGCCGTCATGCTGCATCTCGCCATGAAGGCCTTCTATCCCTCGAAGCCCCCCTTCCCGCTGATGCATGTCGACACGACCTGGAAGTTCCGCGACATGATCAGATTCAGGGACGAAACGGTCGCCAAGCTCGGCCTCGACCTCATCGTCCATATCAATCCCGACGGCCTCGCCAAGAAGGTCAATCCCTTCGATCACGGCTCGGCGCTGCACACCCAGATCATGAAGACCGACGCGCTGAAGCAGGCGCTCGACAAATTCGGTTTCGACGCCGCCTTCGGCGGGGCCCGCCGCGACGAGGAGAAGTCGCGCGCCAAGGAACGCATCTTCTCCTTCCGCGACAGCCGCCACCGCTGGGATCCCAAGAACCAGCGCCCGGAACTGTGGAACATCTACAATGCCCGCAAGAACAAGGGCGAGTCGATCCGCGTCTTCCCGCTCTCCAACTGGACCGAGCTCGATATCTGGCAATATATCTTCCTCGAGAAGATTCCGATCGTGCCGCTCTACTTCGCCAAGGAGCGCCCGATCGTCATGCGCGACGGCCAGATGATCATGGTCGACGACGACCGCATGCCGCTGCATGCCGGTGAAACGCCGGAGATGAAGCTCATCCGCTTCCGCACGCTCGGCTGCTACCCCTTGACCGGCGCCATCGAATCCAGCGCCACGACGCTGCTCGACATCATCCAGGAAATGCTGGTGACCACATCCTCCGAGCGCCAGGGCCGCGTCATCGACAAGGACCAGGCCGCCTCGATGGAGAAGAAGAAGCAGGAGGGATATTTCTGATGTCGTTCCCCTGTCCGTCATCCCGGCGAAAGCCGGGATCGCCTAAATTCTCTCCACGCGACGGCCGCCGCCCCCTTGTACTTATTCAATGGATCCCGGCCTTCGCCGGGACGACGGTATAACCATGTCACGTTTCATCGAATTCCAGGGCGGCGACGTCGAGGCCTATCTGCGCTCGCAGGAGGAGAAGGACCTGCTGCGCTTCATCACCTGCGGCAGCGTCGATGACGGCAAATCCACCTTGATCGGCCGGCTTCTCTATGAAGCCAAGATGCTGTTCGAGGACCAGCTGTCGGCGCTGGAAGCGGATTCCAAGCGGGTCGGCACGCAGGGTGGCGCGCTCGATTTCGCCCTTCTCGTCGACGGCCTCTCGGCCGAGCGCGAGCAGGGCATCACCATCGACGTCGCCTATCGCGCCTTCACCACCGACAAGCGCAAATTCATCGTCGCCGACACGCCGGGCCACGAGCAATATACCCGCAACATGGCGACCGGCGCCTCGACCGCCGATCTCGCCATCATCCTGATCGATGCGAGGAAGGGCGTTCTCACCCAGACGCGCCGCCACTCCTTCATCGCCACCTTGCTCGGCATCAGGAACATCGTCGTCGCCGTCAACAAGATGGACCTGATGGAATATCGCCGCGACGTCTTCGAGGCGATCGAGGCCGACTACCGCGCCTTCGCCAAGAATCTCGGGCTCGAGGACTTCACCTGCATCCCGCTCTCGGCGCTGAAGGGCGACAATGTCATCGATCCATCCGAGATCATGACCTGGTATCACGGGCCGACTTTGATGGCGCATCTCGAAAGCGTGCCTGTCGGCCGCGAATCGACCGACGGCGCCTTCCGCCTGCCGGTGCAATGGGTCAACCGTCCGAACCAGGCCTTCCGCGGCTTTTCCGGCAATATCGTCTCCGGCATCGTGAAGCCGGGCGACGAGATCCGCGCCGTGCCGTCGGGCCGCATCTCCAAGATCGAGCGCGTCGTGACCTATGATGGCGATCTCGACCAGGCGATCGCCGGCCAGGCGGTGACCGTCACGCTCACCGACGAGATCGACATCAGCCGCGGCGACGTCATCTGCGCCGCTGCCTCGCCGCTCGCCGTCGCGGATAAGTTCGAGACCCGCATATTGTGGATGGACGACGAGGCGATGCTGCCCGGCCGCCCCTATCTCATCAAAGCCGGCCCGCTCACCATTCCCGGCACCTTCGAGGCGCCGAAATACAAGGTCAATGTCAACACGCTCGAGCATATGGCGGCGAAAACGCTGAGCCTCAACGAGATCGGCGTCGTCAATATCGATCTCGACCGCGCCATTCCCTTCGCGCCCTATGGCGAGAACCGTCATCTCGGCAGCTTCGTCGTCATCGACCGCTTTTCCAACAACACGGTCGGCATGGGGCTGATCAATTTCGCCCTGCGCCGCGCCTCCAACATCCATTGGCAGGCGATGGATGTGAATAAGGGCTCGCGCGCCGCCAAGGCCGGCCAGAAGCCGACCATTCTGTGGTTCACCGGCCTGTCCGGCTCCGGCAAGTCGACCATCGCCAATCTGGTCGAGAAGCGCCTGCATGCCGCCGGCCACATGACCTATCTGCTCGACGGCGACAATGTCCGCCACGGACTCAACAAGGATCTGGGCTTCACCGACGCCGACCGGGTGGAAAATATCCGCCGCGTCGCCGAGGTCTCGAAGCTGATGGTCGATGCCGGCCTGATCGTGCTCGTCTCCTTCATCTCGCCCTTCCGCTCGGAACGCCTGATGGCGCGCGAGCTCGTGGGCGAGGGCGAATTCGTCGAGATCTTCGTCGACACGCCGCTTGCCGTCGCCGAAAGCCGCGACGTGAAGGGCCTCTATGCCAAGGCGCGGCGCGGCGAGATCAAGAACTTCACCGGCATCGATTCCGATTACGAGGCGCCGGAGAAGCCGGAGCTCAGGCTCGACACGACCAGGCTGTCGCCGGAAGACGCCGCACAGGCGATCATCGCGCATCTGACCAGTGGCGGCCGCCTCACTCCCGACATTCCGGTCATCGACCCGCCGGGCTTCCAATGACCGGCCACGGCCCGATCCGCTTCACCTGGCTGAACGGGCCCGACATCGCCCGTCTCGCCATGACGGATGGCGAGATCCTGGCCGCCGTCGAAGGCGGCCTCCTGGCGCAGGGCCAGGGCCAGACGGTGATCGAGCCGCGCATGCATCTCACCCCGGATCCCGCCTTTCGCGGCCATTTCAACGTGCTGCGCGGCTATGTGGCGCCCTTGTCGCTCGCCGGCGTCAAGATCGTCGGCGATTATGTCGACAACTGGCAGAGGGGTCTGCCCTCCGAGATGGCCCTGCTCAATCTCTTCGATCCCCGGACCGGCATGCCGGTCGCCATTCTCGACGCCACCGCCATTACCGAGATGCGCACCGGCGCCTTGTCCGCGCTCGGCGCCCGCCATCTGGCGCGGAAAAACTCGAAGATCCTGGGCCATGTCGGCGCCCGCGGCACCTCCTATTGGAATGTCCGTCTCCTCGATCATCTCTTCGATTTCAACGAGATCCGTGTCCATTCGCGCCGCAAGGAAAGCCGTGAGGCCTTCGCGAAAACCCTCGAGCGCGATCTCGGCAAGAAGATCATCGTCACCGAGGACTGGCAGAGCTGTCTCGAGGGCGCCGATATCATGGTCGAGGCATCGCGACTCGAAGCGCGCGAGGAGATTTTCAAGACCTCCTGGATCAAGAAGGGCGCCTGCGTGATCCCCTACGGCACGGTGAGCGCGCTCGAGCTTTCGATGATGTCGATCATGGACAAGATCGTCATCGACGATTTCAGCCAGTTCCGCGCCGGCAAATTCGGCGCGCTGCGCCCGCATATCGATGCCGGCCTCGTCAGCGAGGCGACCGTCCATGGCGAGCTCTGCGAGATCATCGCGGGCAGGAAGCCCGGCCGCGAGCGCGACGACGAGACGATCCTGTTCTGGCATCGCGGCCTGTCGCTGTCCGACATCGCCCTCGGTGCGGCGATGCTCGAAAAGGCGAAGACGCTCGGCCTCGGCCAGACGCTCGATTACGCGTAACTGTCACCCCCACAGGGAGTGGGATCATTGCCGCCAGGCGAGCATCGCTTCGGCGATGCGGCGCAGCACCGGCTTGAGCTTCGCCACCTTGGCGGGGTCGAGCCGGTTCGAACCGTCATCCATCAGATGGCTGTCCTGGCCCTTTTCCATCTGCACCGCATGCACATCCGCCTGCGGCTTGCCGAAATGGCGCGTGATATGGCCGCCGACGAAGCGGCCGTTCAGCACATGGGTAAAATTGCTTTCCCGCATCACCTTCGCGATGGCCTCTTCGAGCCCCTTGGCGCAGCTCGTGCCATGGACGGTTCCGAGATTGAGATCGGGAAGCAGGCCCGGGAAGAGCCTCGGCACGCGCGAGGCGATCGAGTGGCAGTCGAAGAGCAGCGCATAGCCATGGCGCGCTTTCACCCGCGCGATCTCGGCGGCGAGCGCGTCGTGATAGGGCTGCCAGTAGGTTTCACGCCGGCGGGCCGTCTCTTCGGCGGAGACCTCGGTGCCGTCCCGATAGATCGGCGTGCCGTCGAACTCGATCGGCGGGCAGAGCCCCGTGGTCGCCTGGCCCGGATAGAGGCTTTCATCCTGCGGCGGGCGGTTGAGGTCGATCACATAGCGGCTGACATTGGCGCGGATCATGCCGCAGCCGAGCTCGTCCGCGAAATCATACAGCTGCTCGACATGCCAGTCCGTATCGGGAAGGCTCGCCGCATGCGGCGTCAGCCGCGCCGCGATGTCGGGCGGAAGATCGGTGCCGGCATGCGGCACCGAGAAGATCAGCGGGCCATCGCCGGGGCGAAGATCGAAGAGTTGTGTCATGCTTCAGAACCTAACTTGCATGTGGACAAACGGGTAGACGAAAATCGGACGGCTTCTATACTGGCGGTGAAGGCCAAATCCGCCGAGCACGTCCGAAGATGGAACAGGGCATTACGCTTCAAGGTCCGGCCCGGTTGCGCGGGGACCGTGATCCTGCGGCATTCGCCATGGCCTTCATCAACAGCTATGATCCGGTCCGCGCCGTCCCGGATCTCTTCGCGAACCCTGAGCATGCGCGCGTCTTTCTGAGCGAATGGTGCGAGCTCGACTGGGACCTCGATTGGGGCCGGCTCGCCAGAAGCCTGCAGCTCTATCGCGACGACCTGCGCGCCACGCTGCGCCGCTTCGTGACCGCCGACATGACGATGGCCGATCTCACGGACTATCTCGACCATAAGCTCGCCCATTGGCCCTGGATCGCCAGGCCCGTTCAGGATGGGCGGTTCTTCCGCGTCGTCTTCGTCCCCTCGCCGCAACTCAAAGCTGCCCAGCATGTCGAGGCGGTGGTGACGCGCGGCCTCGCCGATCTCATCGCCGAACTCGGCCCCAAGCGCCTGCATCAATGCGAGGCGCCGCCTTGCGCCGAATTTTTCGCCGATCACTCCAAGCCCGGCCGCCAGCGCTTCTGCAGCAAACGCTGCGCGACCCGGTACAATGTGGCCTTGTTCCGCAAGCGCCACGCGGGTTAGGCAACACCGAGTTCGGCCAGCAGGCCCGGCACGAAGCTTTCGAAGGCGCCGGTCTCCACCATTGCCGCCACGGCCTCGATGTCGGTGGCGAATTCACGGTCGATGTCGCGCGCCCTGGCCTTGCCGCGCACCAGCCCATAGGCGGCTTCGAGCGGCTCGGACGAGGTGAGCGGACGGCGGAAGTCGATGCCTTCGACGGCCGACATCAGCTCAATGGCGATGATGCGCGACAGATTGGCGTTCATCAGCGCGAGTCTCCGGCCGCCATGGGTCGCCATGCTGACATGGTCTTCCTGATTGGCCGAGGTCGGCACGCTGTCGACGCTCGCCGGATGCGACAGCTGCTTGTTTTCGCTCATCAGCGCCGCGGCGGTGCATTGCGGGATCATGAAGCCCGAATTGAGCCCCGGATTGCGGATGAGGAAGGGCGGCAGAAGCGAAATGGTCGGATCGATCAGAGCGGCGATGCGGCGCTCGCTGATCGAGCCGATCTCGGCGACGGCCATGGCGATGATGTCGGCGGCGAAGGCGACCGGCTCGGCGTGGAAATTGCCGCCCGACAGCACCGCGCCATCCTCGGCGAAGACCAGCGGATTATCGGAGACGCCATTGGCTTCGATGACCAGGGTGCGCGCCGCATTGGTGAGGAGATCGAGACAGGCGCCCATCACTTGCGGCTGGCAGCGGAAGGAATAGGGATCCTGCACCCGGTCATCGCCCGAGACATGCGAGGCGCGAATGGCGCTGCCCGCCATCAGACGGCGATAGTGCTTGGCCGCGAGCTGCTGGCCGGGATGCGGGCGAAGCGCATGGATGCGCGGATCGAAAGGCGTATCGGAGCCCATCACCGCGTCGACCGAAAGCGCGCCGGCAAGGATGGCCGCGGCGGCATTGCGCTCGGCGGCGATCAGGCCATAGAGCGCCAGCGCCGTCGACACCTGCGTGCCGTTGAGAAGAGCGAGCCCCTCCTTGGGGCCGAGCGGCACCGGCGACAGGCCGGCCGCCTTGAGCGCGTCCTTGCCCGAGACCCGCTTGCCTTCGACGAAGGCTTCACCTTCGCCGATGAGCACCAGCGAGAGATGGGCGAGCGGCGCCAGGTCGCCCGAGGCGCCGACCGAGCCCTGGCCCGGGATCATCGGCAGGATGTCCTGATTGAGAAGACCAGCCAGCGTCTCCATCGCCTGGAGGCTGATGCCCGAGGCGCCCTGCGACAGCGCATTGATCTTGAGCAGCATGATGGTGCGTACGACCGCGGCATCGAGCGGCGTGCCGACGCCCGCCGCATGCGAGCGCACGATATTGAGCTGAAGCGCCGAGAGATCTGCGGCGGCGATGCGCTGCTTGGCGAGCTTGCCGAAGCCAGTATTGACGCCATAGATCGCATCCCCCGTGGCGAGCAGCTTCGTCACCGTCTCGGCGCTGCGCTTGATGGCCGCGCGGGCCTTGGGCGTGAGCTCGACGCTGATCGGGCCGGCGAGCGCCTGGCGGATGGAAGCGAGGGTGAGAGGGCTGTCGCCGATACGGATGGTCATCGATGCACCTTGGTCCTTAGTTGGCCAGCCGCTTCACCGCGGCCTGAAAGTTCTTCTTGATCGCGTCTTCATTGATGTGCCGGCCGCCCTGGACGACCTGCCGCCCGGCGACGAAGACGTCTGAGACGCACGGATTGCCGCCGGAGAAGATCCAGCTGTCGAGCACCGCATCGCCCTTGCGGCCGATGAGGGCCGGTTGCTCATCATCGAGCACGGCGATGTCCGCCCTGAGGCCTGCCTTGAGGGCGCCGACCGGTTGGGTCATGGATTGCGCGCCGCCGGTGAGCACGGCGTCGAGGAGCGTGCGCCCGGTCGACTGGTTGGGACCGGCGGCCAGCGCGTTGCGGGTGCGGTCGCGCAGGCGCTGCGAATATTCGAGCTGGCGCAGATCTTCCGCCGGGCTGACGCTGATATGGCTGTCGGAGCCGATGGCGATGCCGCCCTTGGCTTTGAGGAAGCTGTCGGCGGGGAAAATGCCGTCGCCGAGATTGGCCTCCGTCGTCGGGCAGAGTCCGGCGATCATGCCGCTCTTCGCCATGCGCTCCGTCTCGTCCGCCGTCATATGGGTGGCGTGGATGGCGCACCAGCGGTTGGACAGCGAAAAACTGTCGAGCAGATATTCGACCGGCCGCCTGCCGCCCGACCAGGCGAGGCAGTCATCGACTTCCTTGGTCTGCTCGGCGACATGGATATGGATCGGCGCGTCTTTCTTGCCCATGCCGTCAAGGCCGGTGATGACCTCGCTCAGAAGCTCCCTGGTCACCGCGCGCAGCGAATGCGGCGAGATGCCCAGCCGGTGCAGCGGCTTGTCGGCGATGGCCTTCTGCAAGGCGGCGAGGATCTTGAGATAGCGCTCGGCGCCGTTGATGAAGCGGCGCTGGCCCTGCGTCGGCGCCTGGCCGCCGAAGCCGCCATAGGCGTAAAGCGTCGGCAGCAGCGTGATGGCGATGCCCGCCTCCTCGGCCGCGGCGAGGCAGCGCAGGGTGAGCTCGGCCGGCTCGGCATAGGGTGAGCCGTCCGGCTGATGATGCAGATACTGGAATTCGCCGATGATGGTGGAGCCGCTTTTCAGCGTCTCAACATAAAGCTGGGCCGCGACCGCCTGAAGGTCTTCAGGCGAAAGCTTGAGCGCGAAGCCATACATCACCTCGCGCCAGGTCCAGAAGGAATCGGCGCCCGGGCCTGCCACCTCGGCGAGGCCGGTCATCAGCCTCTGATGGGCATGTGAATGGACATTGGGAACCGCCGGGATGGCGAAGCCTTTCACGACGGCGAGGCTCTTGTCGGCATTGCCGGACTCGACCGTTTCGATCAGGCCCTGACCGTCGATCGTTAGGACGACATCCTTCTGCCAGCCGGTGGGAAGAAGGGCGGATGCGAATTTCAACTTGCGCTGTGCCATGATCCGACTATACTGTATATACAACCTTATACAAGTGGGTTTCGATGCTTTTTTCCAATCTCAAGCTGGCGACGATGGCGGACGGCCCTTCCTACGGGCTGATCGAGGATGGCGCGGTGCTGATCGAGAACGGCCGCATTGCCTGGGCCGGCGCCGCCAAGGACGCTCCCAAGAGCGACCGCATCGATTGCGGCGGCCGCCTTCTCACCCCCGGCCTGATCGACTGCCACACCCACATCGTCTATGGCGGCAACCGCGCCCATGAATTCGAGCAGCGCCTCAATGGCGCGTCCTATGCCGAGATCGCCAAGGCCGGCGGCGGCATCGTCTCGACGGTGCGCGCCACCCGCGCGGCGAGCGAGGAGCAGCTTCTCAAATCGGCGGCGACGCGGCTGCAGTCGCTCCTCGCCGAAGGCGTCACGACCATCGAGATCAAGTCGGGCTACGGGCTCGATGTCGAGACCGAGCTGAAAATGCTGCGCACGGCGCGCAAGCTCGGCGAGAGCCACCCGGTCGATGTGGTGACGAGCTTCCTCGGCGCCCATGCCTTCCCGCCCGAATATCGCGACGACCACGCCGCCTATGTCGACCTCGTCTGCAAAGAATCCCTGCCCGCCGCGGCGAGCGCGAAGCTCGCCGATGCGGTCGACGGCTTCTGCGAGGGCATCGCCTTCTCGGTCGACGACATGGACCGTGTCTTCGCCGTCGCTAAAAAGCTCGGCCTGCCTATCAAGCTCCATGCCGAGCAGCTGTCCAATCTGGGCGGCGCCATTCTCGCCGCCCGTTGCGGCGCGCTGTCCGTCGATCACATCGAATATCTCGACGAGGCCGGCGTCGCGGCCATCGCCCGGTCCGGCACCGTCGCGGTTCTGCTGCCCGGCGCCTTCTACTATCTGAGAGAGAAGCAGCATCCGCCGCTTGCGGCGCTGCGCGCCCACAAAGTGCCGATCGCCATCGCGACCGATCTCAATCCCGGCTCGTCGCCGGTCCATTCGCTGCTCGCCACCATGAACATGGCCTGCGTCCTCTTCGGCCTCACGCCGGAGGAGGCCTTGCGCGGCGTGACGGCGAATGCGGCGCGCGCTTTGGGCTTCAAGGACCGGGGCGTGATCGCCGCCGGCATGAAGGCCGACTTCGTCTTGTGGAATGTCGAGCGGCCGGGCGACCTCGCTTATCCCCTGGGCTTCAACCCTTGCGCCGCGGTGTTCCGGGCGGGCGAGATGGTCAGAGGCGGCCTCTGATGACCGCGCCGCTTTACGCCAAGGTGAAGGAGCATATCCTCGAGCATATCCGCTCGGGCGCCTGGACGCCCGGCACCCGCGTGCCGTCCGAGAATGAGCTCGTCGAGAGCTTCAGCATCTCGCGCATGACCGCCAACCGCGCCTTGCGCGAATTGACCGCCGATGGCTTCCTGTCGCGCGTGCCGGGGGTGGGCACTTTCGTGAAAGAGCCGCCGGCGCGGTCGAGCCTGCTCGAATTGCGCAACATCGCCGAAGAGATCGCAACGCGTGGACACAAGCACGCTGCCTATGTCGACCGCCAGGAGACGATCGACGCTCCGCAGGCTTTGGCCGACGAATTCGAGCTCCGGCAGGCATCCAGGCTTTTCCATCTCGTGATGGTCCATACCGAAAACGGCGTGCCGGTGCAGCTCGAGGACCGTTATGTGAATCCCTTCGTCGTACCGCAATTCAACGACCAGGATTTCGCCGAGATCACGCCAACCGCCTATCTCGTCGCCGCGGTGCCGGTCGATGAGCTCGAGCACACGGTCGAGGCGATCATGCCGACGGCGGAGCAGCGCGAGCTTCTCGATATCGGCGAGCACGAGCCCTGCCTTGCCTTGCACCGCCGCAGCTGGAGCAAGGGTCACGTCGTCACCGTCGCGACCTTGATCTACCCCGCCAGCCGCTATGCCCTTTACAGCCGATACAAGACATCACCTTCCGGAACACTGAGCCAGTAGGAGCCCCCATGGATCCCCGCCGCGACAACAGCCGCATCATCAAATCGCCGATCGGCAACGAGATCAGCGCCAAGAGCTGGCTCACCGAAGCGCCCTTGCGCATGCTGATGAACAATCTCGATCCCGGCGTCGCCGAACGTCCCGAGGAGCTCGTCGTCTATGGCGGCATCGGCCGCGCCGCGCGCAACTGGGAGGCCTTCGACCGCATCGTCGCCTCGCTGCGCAAGCTCGAGGCGGACGAGACGCTCCTCGTCCAGTCGGGCAAGCCGGTCGGCATCTTCCGCACCCACAAGGATGCGCCGCGCGTCCTCATCGCCAATTCCAACCTGGTGCCGCATTGGGCCGACTGGGCGCATTTCAACGAGCTCGATCGCAAGGGCCTCATGATGTACGGCCAGATGACGGCGGGCTCCTGGATCTATATCGGCACCCAGGGCATCGTGCAGGGCACCTATGAGACCTTCGCCGAAGTGGGCCGCAAACATTATGGCGGCAATCTCAAGGGCAAATGGTTCCTGACCGCAGGGCTTGGCGGCATGGGCGGCGCCCAGCCGCTCGCCGCCACCATGGCCGGCGCTTCGATGATCGCCATCGAATGCCAGCCGTCGCGCATCGAGATGCGCCTCAAGACCCGTTATCTCGACGCCAAGGCGGCATCGGTCGACGAGGCGCTGGCGATGATCGAGCAGTCGCACAAGCAGGGCAAGCCGATCTCGGTCGGCGTCCTCGGCAATGCCGCCGAGATCCTGCCCGACATGGTCAAGCGCGGCATCAGGCCCGACGCCGTCACCGACCAGACCTCGGCGCATGACCCGGTCAATGGCTATCTGCCCGCCGGCTGGACCATCGCCGAATGGGAGGAGAAGCGTATCTCCGATCCCAAGGCGGTCGAAGCGGCGGCGAAGAAATCCATGCGCACCCATGTCGAGGCGATGCTGGCCTTCCACAAGGCGGGCGTGCCCACCCTCGATTACGGCAACAACATCCGCCAGGTCGCCCAGGATATGGGCCTGAAGGACGCTTTTGCCTTTCCAGGCTTCGTGCCGGCCTATATCCGTCCGCTCTTCTGCCGCGGCATCGGTCCGTTCCGCTGGGCTGCTCTCTCCGGCAACCCTGAGGACATCTACAAGACCGACCAGCGCGTGAAGGAGCTGATCCCCGACGATCCGCATCTTCACAACTGGCTCGACATGGCCAAGGAGCGCATCGCCTTCCAGGGCCTCCCTGCCCGCATCTGCTGGGTCGGTCTCGGCCAGCGTCACCGTCTGGGCCTCGCCTTCAACGAGATGGTGAGGAAGGGCGAGGTCGAGGCGCCGATCGTCATCGGCCGCGACCATCTCGATTCGGGCTCGGTCGCCTCGCCGAACCGCGAGACCGAAGCGATGATGGACGGCTCCGACGCCGTCTCCGACTGGCCGCTCCTCAATGCCCTCCTCAATACCGCGAGCGGCGCCACCTGGGTGTCGCTGCATCATGGCGGCGGCGTCGGCATGGGCTTCTCGCAGCATTCCGGCATGGTCGTCGTCTGCGACGGCACCGATGACGCGGCGCGCCGCCTCGAGCGGGTGTTGTGGAACGACCCGGGCACCGGCGTCATGCGCCATGCCGATGCGGGCTATGACATCGCCATCGAATGCGCCAAGGAACAAGGCCTGAAGCTGCCGTCGCTCGGCATTGGTGTGTGAGCTCACAATTATGACACGGCACACGGCGTCCCTGGTCATTTCGGGTCACGATCTTGACTTCCACGGTCTCGCGAAAGCGGCGGCGGGCACTCTGCCCGTCTCGGTCGCACCCTCGGCCTTCAATGCGATCGCGGCCTCGCGCGCCGTGGTCGAGACCATCCTGAAGGAGAACCGGCCGGCCTACGGCATCACCACCGGGGTCGGCTCGCAGAAGGACTTCGCCGTCGATCCGGCGACCGCTGCCGCCTACAATGCCCGGCTCGTCGCGGCCCATGCCACGCGAGTGCCTGGGCCGTTATTGCCCAGGGAAGCGGTGCGCGGCGCCCTGATCTATCTCGTCAACCAGTTCGCCAACGGGCTTTCGGGCGTGTCGCCGGAGCTCGTCGAGCTGATCGCCGCGGCGATCAACGGGCCTGATATGCCGGACATCGACGGTTCGGGCTCGGTCGGCGCGTCCGACCTGGTGCCCAATGCGCAGCTGGCGCATTGGCTGCTCAACCGGCCGGAGGCCCGGAAGCTCGGCCTTCCTAGACCTAAGGAAACCCTTTCGCTCATCAACAACAACGCCGTCTCGCTGGCGCAGGGCGCCATCGCGCTTGCTTCGGCCGAGCGCCTGCTCGCCGCATTCGATCTCGCGGCCGCCGCCGCGCTCGAAGGCTTCCGCGGCAATCTCGGCGCCATATCGGAAGCCGCGAACCGCGCCCACAAGCGCGAGGGCCAGCGCCGCTCGGCCCAGCGCCTGCGCAATCTCCTGAGCGACAGCCGCCTGTGGAGAGAGGGCGAGGCGCGCCTCCTGCAGGACCCCTTGTCGTTCCGCTGCGTGTCGCAGGTCCATGGCGCCTCGGCCGAGGTCTTCACCGAGGCGGCGCGCATCTGGAATTCCGAGCTCAATTCGGTGAACGACAATCCGATCATCGACCAGGAGACGGCGGGCGCCGTGTCGAACGGCAACATGGACACCACGCGCCTGACGCTGGCCGCCGATCATCTGCGCCAGGCCCTGGGCAAGATCTGCGATCTCGCCGGCGAGCGCGTGCACAAGCAGCAATGGCCGGCCTTCACCGGCCTGCCGACCGGCCTTGCCGAGGAAGGCGGCGCCGTCGGCGGCGTGCAGTTCCTCAATCTCGGCCACATCACCGCCTCGCTCGTCACCTCGGTAAAGATCTGGGCGCGTCCGAGCCTGCTCAATTCCGTGGGCCAGGTGGCCGACGGCGTCGAGGACACCGCGAGCCACGCGCTTCATGCCGTGCATGATCTGATGCGCGTCATCGATGCCGGCTGGAAGATCGCCGGGCTCGAATTGATGATCGCGCTCTGGGCGATGAAGCGCCGCCGCCTGCGCAAGGCCGATCTCGGCCGCGGCATCCGCCCGGCGATGGAGATCATCGGCGAGATGCTGCCGATCGGCCGCGAGGGCGATGCGATCTTCGACATCGCGCCTTTGATCGCCGAATTGCAGTCGGGGCCCCTTCTCGACCGCGCCTTGACGGAAGCCGGCGAAAGGATTGATCTGTCCTGAATTGACGGGACATGGCGGTCATCATGAAGAAACTCCGGGCGATAGCCCTGCTCGCTCTCTTCAGCAATGGTCCGGCGCAGGCGCAGGCGCCGCTCGATCTCGATTCGGTGGATCCGGCCATGGCCGCCGATTTCCTCGGCGACTGGTCGATCCAGAATGCCGATGGCAGCAAGAGCTGCAAGGTCACCTTGCACAAGGATCAGGTGATCGGCGGCATGCAGATCGATGTCGATCCGCAATGCACGGCGGTTTTCCCGGTGATGGAGAATGTCGCGGGCTGGCGGCTCCTCGAAGGGTGGGAGATCGTTCTGGTCGATGCGACGCGAAAATCCCTGATCCGCTTCTTCACGCCCGACAATGCCTATGTCGCCGACCCCGGGACCGACGGCATCACCACCATCGTCAAGCTGGGCGCGGTGCTCGAAAACTGATATTATTCCTCTCCAGAGCATCGGCCCGAAAGTGCGCAGCGGTTTTCGGATAAGCCGATGCGCCAGCTAAACTAAAGAGGAGCGCGACCATGAGCATGTCCCTGGATCTCGCCGCCGAAGTCTTCCGCGAGGCGATGCGCGAGACGGTCAAGCGCTATTCGCTCTGGTACCTGGTCGAGGGCGTTCTGCTCATCGTCGCCGGCTTTCTCGCCATCATCTATCCGGTCATCTCGTCCGCCGCGGTGATCGTGCTCCTGGGCTGGCTCCTGATCGCCAGCGGCGTGCTGCAGGGTCTGAGCCTCATCGGCGCGCGCCAGGTGCCGCATTTCTGGTTGCAGCTCATCTCCGTCATCCTCGCCATCCTCATCGGTTTCCTGTTCCTGCGCGATCCGACACAAGGCTTGATGACCCTGGCTCTGCTGCTCATCATCTTCTTCATGATGGAAGGCATGTCGAAGGTCGTCTTCGCCCTCACCATCCGTCCCTTCCCCAATTGGGGCTGGGTTCTGGCGAGCGGCCTCGTCGGCATCCTGCTGGCCTTGATCCTGTGGGCCAGCCTGCCGGTGACGGCGGTGTGGCTCATCGGCGTCCTGCTCGGCGTCAACCTGATCAGCATCGGCGCCGCCATCGCCTATCTCGCCTGGCATGTGAGGAAGAGCGACGCCGCCCCGCTAGCGCCACCTCCCGCCTGAGGCGCTTTCCACATTTCCCCTTCTTCCACCTGCGCAGGACTGTCCGGGAAAAATTATGGGATGTTGGAGAAAGCGGCGTAAATCACGTAGGTGGAACTCATCTTCAATCGCCGAGACTCAGAATTCAATCCAGATTTTCCCCTTCTCCCGCTTGCGGGAGAAGGTGCCCGACAGGGCGGATGAGGGTGTTGGTTCAGTTCACGACGGCGCTTCAAGAGAACAAAAGCGAAGCTTTAATACTTCCCGCACTTGCGGCTTTATAACGGCTGAGAGAGACACCCTCATCCGGCCTTCGGCCACCTTCTCCCGCACGCGGGAGAAGGGGAAAACCAGGCTGGGCCTGTGTATTCCGCGAGTTTCCC
>JBMOOM010000013.1:0-22798 GCA_049323275.1 Pseudomonadota bacterium | reverse complement strand
ATGACCTGATGCTCGCTTCCTTCGCCTCGGCCGAGGCGCAGGCGGCGGCGATCGCCGACGACATCGCCTATAACGCCCATGACATCGATGACGGCCTGCGGGCCGGCCTGTTCGACGTCATCGATCTGGGCGACGACCCGCTGGTCGGGGCGGCGCTGGGGCAGGTGCTGAAAGCGTACCCGAAGCTCGAGCGGCCGCGCATGATCCATGAGACGGTGCGCCGGCTGATCTCGGCCATGGTGAGCGACGTGCTCGCCGAAAGCTCGAAGCAGCTCAAGGCTTTCAAGCCGGCCTCGGTCGACGAGGTGAGAGGCCTGCGCATGCCGGTGATCGCCTTCAGCGCCCAGATGCGGGAAAAGAACCGGGTTCTGCAGAGCTTCCTGTCGCACCGGATGTACCGTCATGAGCGGGTCATTGCCATCATGGAGCGGGCCCAGCGCGTCATCCGCGATCTCTTCGAGGCCTATATGAACGACCCGAAGCTGATGCCGGCCGACTGGCGCGAGGACTCCTTCACCGACGACAGGAGCGGCTTTGCCCGCCAGGTCTGCGATTTCATCGCCGGCATGACCGATCGTTACGCTCTGGACCAGCACAAGAAGCTGTTCGATCTCGACCCGCTGTTCCGGTAGCGCAAACACGCGAACTCGGTTAATCTCCGCGGCGAGAGGCGCGCGTGGAGAGACCCATGGCCGACATCGTCCTCATCAATCCGAAATTCGAGATCTCCTTCTGGGGCCTGGAGCATGCGCTGCCGCTGCTCGGCAAGCGCGCCACCATGCCGGTGGCGGCGCTGCCCCTGATCGCCGCGCTGACGCCCGAGCCGCACCGCATCACTCTGGTCGACGAGAATGTCGAGGCGATCGATTTCGACCGCTGCGCCAGGGCCGATATCGTGGCGCTTACCGGCATGATCGTGCAGCGCCATCGCATGCGCGAGATCCTGACGGAGCTCAAGCGGCGCAAGGCCTATACGGTGGTGGGCGGGCCGTGGATCTCGGTGAAGGAGGATTATTTCGGCGACCTGGCCGATGTGATCTTCGTCGGCGAGGCGGAGGAGACCTGGCCGCAATTCTTGAAGGATTGGGAACGGGGCGGCGTCCAGCAGCGCTACGAGCAGGCCGAGAAGACCGACATCAGCAAGATTCCGATGCCGCGCCTCGATCTCCTCAGGATGAACTGCTATGCCTTCGGCTCGGTGCAATTCTCGCGCGGTTGCCCTTTCACCTGCGAGTTCTGCGACATCATCGTGATCTTCGGCCGGAGGCCACGCCTCAAGACGTCCGACCAGGTCCTTGCCGAGCTCGATCAGCTCAGAGCCCGGAAGCTGCCGCTGGTATTCATCGTCGACGACAATCTTATCGGCAACAAGAAGGCGATCAAGGAGGTGCTGCACGATGTCATCGCCTGGCAGCGCCGCAACGGTTATCCGCTGATGTTCGTGACCGAGGCCTCGATCGATCTCGCCGACGACGAGGAATTGATGCAACTGATGGTCGAGGCCAATATCGGCGCGGTCTTCGTCGGCATCGAAACGCCGAACGAGGAGTCGCTGAAAGAGGCGAAGAAGCTGCAGAATCTGCGCAAAGGCGGCAGCCTCGCCGACAAGGTGCGGCGCATCCAGGACCACGGCATGGAGGTCTGGGCCGGGATGATCCTCGGCTTCGACAATGACGACGAGCGCATCTTCGCCGCCCAGGAGCGCTTCCTGCGCGAGGCGCGTATCTCCACCGCCATGGTCGGCATGCTGTCGGCCATTCCGCGCACGCCGCTCTATGACCGGCTCAAGGCGGCCGGCCGGCTCGATGAGGATGACGACCCGCCGCATGGCACCAATGTGCATCCGGTCAAGATGAGCCGCGAGCAGCTGAGTCAAGGTTATGTGCGCTTGATGACCGGCCTCTACGAGCCCAAGGCCTATTTCGACCGCGTCGACGATCTCTATCGTGATGGCGGCATCGTCATCGACCGGGCGTGGAAGGTTTATGCGGCGGCCCACCCCTGGATGCATCGCGCCCATGAGGCGCGGCTATGGGCCGAATCGATCGGCCTCATGCTGCGGGTGCTCGCCAAGGTGCCCGACAGCGGTCTGCGCCGGATCTATCGCCGCCGCTTCTGGCAGTTCCTCAAAGCCAGGCCTGAGCCGTCGCTGCTGCGTATCTATGCGCTCAAATGCGCCATCCACTGGCACATGCACAAATTCATCCGCCGGCTCACGGCCAGCGAGAAGCCGCTGGTCAACACATACTGAATAGGAGTCTGGCTCAGCGCGGGCAGGGGAAGCCGGGCGCGATCTTGCACTTCTTGGGCGGCCGCGGTCTGTGCGGCGGGCGCGGCCGATGCGGGGGCCGTGGACGCCAGTGATGCGGCCGGTAGTAGTGGCCGGGGCTTATATAGATCTCCGGGCGCAGCACGATGACATTGGTCGGCTCCTCGCCGCGGGCGAGGTAATTGGCCGAAACCCAGCCGCGCAACCCGCGACCGCGCACCAGACACCAGCCCTTGGCGCAATCGATCACATCGACGCCCGAATCTGCCGGCAGAGTGCCGATGCGGTCGTACCCGGTTCCGGGGCCGGTCCGCACATTGAGATCCGTCGCCGTATAGGCCTCGGCCGCAAAGGCGCTGCCCGCGCCGAGGAGGCCAAGGCCGAAAGCGAGGGCCGCGAGCGGTGATTTCAGATGAGCGAGGCGCATGAAAGGCTCCGGAATCATTGCGCTCGATTGCTATCACGCGTATGCGAGTTGGTCATCCTGTTCGGTCCGGGCTGGCGGATTATCTCGTCACATCGTAAATGACGAAACGTTATCACCCGATCCAATCGTTTGACGCGCGAGGCGGCATCCGATAGGGCAGGGCCGGACAGAAAACCTTTATCGCTCGTAGAGTTACATGAACCTCTTCGCCCATTTTCAGCACAATGTCCGCGCCGCGATCGACGCCTTGGCGCAGGACGGAAAGCTGCCCAAAGGCCTCGATCTCAGCCGGGTGATGGTCGAGCCGCCGCGTGATTCAGCGCATGGCGATCTCGCCACCAACGCCGCCATGGTGCTGGCCAAGCCCGCCGGCATGCCGCCGCGCGCCATCGCCCAGCTGGTGGCCGAAAGGCTCGCTTCCGATCCCGATATTCAGTCCACGGACATTGCCGGTCCGGGCTTCATCAACGTCAAGCTGAAGGCGTCTTTCTGGCCGAGATTTCTCGACGCCGCCTTGGCGCTGGCCGATCGATATGGCCGCTCGGACATCGGCGGCGGCGAGAAGGTCAATGTCGAATATGTCTCGGCCAATCCCACCGGTCCTCTGCATGTCGGCCATTGCCGCGGCGCCGTGTTCGGCGACGCGCTGGCCGAGCTTCTGCTTTGCGCCGGCTATCAGGTCACCCGTGAATATTACATCAACGACGCCGGTGCGCAGGTCGACGTGCTGGCCCGCTCGGCTCATCTGCGCTATCGCGAGGCGCTGGGCGAGGATATCGGCGAGATCCCCTCTGGCCTCTATCCCGGCGACTATCTGAAGCCGGTGGGGCAGGCGCTCGCCGCGGAGCATGGCCGGGCGCTGCTCGATCTGCCGGAAGAATCGTGGCTGCCGGTCGTGCGCCAGAAGGCGCTTGCGATGATGATGGATCTGATCCGCGAGGATCTGGCGACGCTCAATATCCGCCAGGAGGTCTTCAACTCGGAGAAGGCCCTGCACGATACGGGCGAGGTCGACCGCACCGTCGAAGACCTGCGCGCGCGCGGCCTCATCTATGAGGGGCGGCTGCCGCCGCCCAAGGGCGAACTGCCCGAGGATTGGGAGGACCGCGAGCAGACGCTGTTCCGTGCGACTCAATTCGGCGACGACATCGACCGGCCGCTGATCAAGTCGGACGGCTCCTATACCTATTTCGCTTCCGACATCGCCTATTCGCGCCACAAGATCCTGCGCGGCTTCACCGAGCTCGTTTATGTGCTGGGCGCCGACCATGCGGGCTATGTCAAGCGGCTCGAGGCGATCGGCGCCGCCAATGCCGGCAACAGGTCCGTCAAGGTCATCGTCAGGCTGTGCCAGCTGGTGAAGCTGTTCCGCGACGGGGAACCGGTCCGGATGTCGAAGCGGGCCGGCGAGTTCGTCACCTTGCGCGACGTGGTCGAGGAGGTGGGCTCCGACGTCGTGCGCTTCATGATGCTCTACCGCAAGAACGAGGCGCCGCTCGACTTCGACTTCAAGAAGGTCACCGAACAGTCGAAGGACAATCCGGTTTTTTATGTGCAATACGCCCATGCCCGGATCTGCTCGGTTTTCCGCAATGCCGGCGAGCTCGCCGGAAGCACCGAGAAGCCCGATTTTTCAAGGCTTGTCGATGAGGCGGAGCTGCAGCTGGTGCGCCGGATCGGCGAATATCCGCGCCTCGTCGAGGCCGCCGCGACGGCTCATGAGCCGCACAGGATCGCGTTTTATCTGTATGATCTGGCTAGCGATTTTCATGCCCTTTGGAACAAGGGCAAAGAGTCGCCGCAATTAAGATTTATTTTGGGTTCCGACATGCAAACTAGCCTTGCACGGCTCGCTTTATTGCGCGTGATTCGCTATGTTCTAGCAAACGGCCTAGGAATCCTCGGAGTGAAGCCCGTAGAGGAAATGTAGACGCGGGAACAGGTGGATGGATCAAGATACTTCGAACAGTCCCGGCAAGGCCCGCTGGCGCGAAAGATTGGGCATGGGAACATCCGGCAAAGACCTGCCGAAGATTTCCGATGAATTCAAACCGGCTGCCGCACCGGCGAAACCAGCCCCACAGCGGCCGCAGCCTTCCGCGCAAGGCCATCAGCCGGTGACCCGGCCGGCGCCGATGGCGCCCCGGACGCCCGCGCCGATGGCACCCCGCGTGCCGCCGAGGGCCCAGGCTCCGGCGCCGCAGGGCCAGCCCAGATCGCAGCCGCCGCAGCAGCAGCGCCCGGTAGCGCCTCTCCCGCAGGGAGCCGCCGGCCTGGGCGACCGCCTGCGCGCTGAGCGTCAGGCCGCCGAGCGGCTGGCCGAGCAGCGTGTTGCGCAAGCGCGCGGCGGCAACCGGCCGATGGCGCCGGCGCCGGCGCAACCCGCGCCGCAGCCTGCCGCGCCCGCCCCGCAGAGCCAGCGACCGGCCCAGCCCGAAAGACCCAAATTCAGCTTCTCGGCCGAAGAGCTTGCCAAGGACAAGCGTGAGTCGGTGCCAACGCCCCCACCGCCGCCGGCCGAGCGTGAATATCCGACGTTCTCCGGCAAGGCCGGCGGAGCTTCCGCGCCGCCGCCGCTGACCCCGCCGCGTCCGGCGCTGGGCGGCAATGCCGCGGTCCCGCCGCCGCGTCCGCAGCCGCCGAAGCCGCAGGCGAGCCCGCCGCCGTCCGCCGGTCCGGCCTTCCAGCCGCGCTACGGCGCGCCGCCGCAGCAGCCGCAGGCGCCGGCCCCGAACTACCGTTCGCTCGACCCGCCGGCCGGCGGGAGCTTCACGCCGAAATCGCGGCCCTATGCCGACACCGCGGCCTTCCGTGAAGACCCGCTCGCCCGTCGCGAGGCGCCGCTGCCGCCGCCACGGCCGCAGGCGCCGGTCAATCGCGAATATGATTCCTATCGCCGCCCGCCGGCTCTGCCGCCGGTATCGCAGCAGGCCTATGGCGACGAGCTCGACGGACCGGCATTGCCCGACTACCGCCGTCGTCCGCCGGTGCCCGCGCGCGGCCGCCAGCAGCCGGCCCCGGCCTATGACGAGGATGTCAATGAGGTCTTCGAGGACGAAGAACCGCCGCGCCCACAGCGCCGGCGCGCCTCGGCGCAGGACTATAACCGCGCCTATCGCGACTATGAGGAGGGCTACGAAGCCGAGCCGCGGCGCCGTCGCGGCCCCTGGCCGTGGCTCCTCGCGATCCTGCTGGGCGGCATCGTCCTGACCGGCGGCATCATCTATTACTACCTGACCTATATGAAGAATCCGGGCCAGGCGAATGGCGGCAACGTGCCGGTCATCGAGGCGCCGGACTCGTCGTCCAAGACGGCCCCCGAGAACACCGGCGGATCATTGGGTAACGCGCCGGGCACGAACGCCAACCCGACGACCGACGCCCAGCGCAAGCAGATCTACGACCGGATCCTTGGCGATGACGAAGTGAACGGCAACCAGAACCAGGTGGTGCCGACGCAGGAGCAGCCCCAGGCGGTCGAGCCGGCCGGCGGCAATGAGGGACAGGGCGCCGCGCCTCTCCCGACGCCGTCGAGCGGTACGCAGGACAATTCAAGCGAGCCGCTGCCTCTGCCGCTGCCCCCGCCGGGGGCGACGGATCAGCAGGGCTCCCTGCAGGGCCAGACGAACCAGCAGACTGCTGCGATGGGAGCCGTGGAACGAACCACGGCTCCGGCTCCGGAGCCCGCCTCGACCACCGCGTCCGATGGTGGGGCGCCGGTCCCAGGCCAACTGGCAAAAGCCACGGAACAGATTGCATCGGCACCACCGCCAGCGGCGGAGCAGGTGGTGAGTGAACCCGAAGAGCTTCCGCCCCAACCGCAACCGGCCAAGCCCAAGCTCAAGGCTGAGAAGAAGCCGGTGAAGAAGACTGCCGCCGTCGAGGATGCCGTGGATACCGGCACCGAAGGCGCCGTTGAGCCCCTCGTTCTTGTCCCTCCCGCCCAGCAGCCCGTCGTGACGACCCAGACGCCGATCGCTCAGCCCGAGCCGGCCCCGGTCCAGCAAGCGACCGAGAGCGCGGCGAGCGAGCCGAAATCCAAGTCGTTTTTCAATAGCCTCGGCAGCGGTCCGACCGGCAAGCGCAAGCTGACCGGCAAGGCGGCCGAAAACGCCCAGGCTCGTGGCGGCGCCACCGGCAATTGGGCCAATGCACCCGATCCCAACGCTGTCCAGGCCGATTCGTCGGGCGCCGAGCCGCAGCAGATCGCCGCGATCACGCCGGCGCCGGAGCCGCAGCCCATCCCGGCGCCTGAGCCCGAGCAGCCGGCTCAGAAGGCCAAGCCGTCGTCGGGCGGCGGCTTCACCGCCCAACTCGCCTCTTTCCGCTCGGAAGCTGAGGCGCAGGCCGAATTCGACCGACTGCGCGCCAAGCACGGCGGCGTGCTGGGAGGCTTCAGCCCGCGTATCGTGAAGGCGACGGTCGCCGGCAGCCCGCGTTACCGGCTCAGCGTCGGCCCGATGGCCTCCAGGGCCCAGGCCTCGAAAGTGTGCGATTCGCTCATTGCCGGCGGCGAGCGCGACTGCCTGGTGCGCGGCAACTGAGCCGGTCGTCAAGAAAGCGTCATTGTCGGACCCGATGCGCTCCGGCCCGCGCCCGAACTGCGCGATTACTCGAAAAGCTTGGAATCTGGGGATAATCTCTACTGAGGCGGGCGAATCACCTCCGCTTTCTGCGACAAGCGGACGAAAGCGATTGCACGAAGATGACGAGCGAAGAGAACACACCTGAAACCAAATGGCCGGATGGCGAAGGCCCGGTCCGCCAGGAGGCGGCGCCCGAGGCCGAGACCGATGAGGAGACCCTCATCGTCGACGTGCTGGGCTTCGAAGGTCCGATGGACCTGCTCCTGGATCTCGCCCGCCAGCACAAGATCGATCTCTCGCAGATATCGATGCTGGCGCTGGTCGAGCAATATCTCGCTTTCATCGAGCAGGCGCGCCAGCGCCGCCTGGAGATCGCCGCCGACTATCTGGTCATGGCGGCGTGGCTCGCCTATCTGAAGTCGCGGCTGCTGCTGCCCAGGGCGCCTGGCGATGAGGAGGTGCCGGCCGAGGATCTCGCCGCCCAGCTGTCCTTCCGCCTGCAGAAGCTGCAGGCCATGCGCGACGCGGCCGCCAAGCTCATGGCCCGCGACCGGCTGGGGCGCGATGTGTTCGCGCGCGGCGAGCCCGAGAAGCTCGTCTTCGACACCCGCGTCGAATATACCGACAATCTCATCGACCTGCTCAAGGCCTATACCAGCCGGCGCCAGAAGCTCGCCCGCCACACCACCTATACGATCAAGCGCGTCAAGGCGTGGTCGATCAAGGATGCGCGCCAGATTCTCGAGCGCCTGGTCGGGCGGATGGACAACTGGGGCAGCCTCGACACCTGGCTCGCCGATTATTTCTCGACGCCGGAAGGCCGCACCACGGTGATCGCCTCGAGCTTCACCGCGAGCCTCGAATTGGCCCGCGAAGGGGTGATCGAGATCAGGCAGGACCGGGCCTTCGAACCTATTTACATGCGCCGGCGCGCCAGCGCCGCGTGAGAAGGAAGTGGAAGTCATGACAAGGCCACAGCCAATTGCGAATGATGCCGAGACCGAGGAATCGGTGACGGAGGTGGCGGAAGAGGCCATGCCGGAAACGAATGACGTCGTGACCATGCATCCGCGTGCCGATCGCAGCCATCACCTGCGGATCGTCGAGGCGCTGCTGTTCGCCGCCTCCGAACCTCTGTCCACGGAACAGTTGACCGCCGCATTGCCGGAAGGCGCCGATCTCGCCTCGCTGCTCGAGGATCTGCAGGCCAATTACGCCAATCGCGGCGTCAATCTGGTTCAGGTCGCCGGCCGCTGGGCGCTGCGCACCGCCAGCGATCTGAGCTTCCTCCTGCGCCGCGAGGCGGTCGAGCAGAAGCGTCTGTCCAAGGCGGCGCTCGAGACGCTGGCGATCATCGCCTATCACCAGCCGGTGACGCGCGCCGAGATCGAGGAAATCCGCGGCGTCGCCATTTCCAAGGGCACGCTCGACACGCTGCTCGAGATCGGCTGGACGCGCATGCGCGGCCGCCGCCGGACGCCGGGCCGTCCCGTCACCTATGGTACGACGCCGGCGTTCCTGGCGCATTTCGGCCTGAACGAGATCGGCGATCTGCCGGGTCTGCAGGAGCTGCGCGGGGCAGGCCTTCTCGACACCACCATGCCTCCGGGCTTCGACATGCCGGTGCCCAAGATGTCGGACGAGCTCACGCCGGACGAGGATCCCCTCGACGGCACCGAGGAATCGCCCCTCGAAATGCATCTGCCGGAAGAAGACGAGGTCGTGTCCGAGTTCGAGGCCGAGGCGGCCTTGCCCGAGCCCCTGGACGCCGAGGTCGATGACAATGGCCCCGGCGATGCTGCGCCGGCCGACGACACCGGCGCGGATGAGCCCAAGCCGGAAGAGCCTAATTCCTGACTGTGATGGTCGGCCTTCTTGGCCGATGCCCGGCGGATAGTGTACACCGCCCGTCATGAATAAGGCAGAAATCACCGAAACGGCGCGGCCCCATGATTGGGGACCGCGCGGCACGGCGGCGGCGACCTTTGCCGGCCGGCTGACCTTCGACGATGTGAGCCTGAGTTTCGGCCCGGTTCCGGCCGTCCGTAACGTCAGCTTCGATCTGGCGCCCGGCGAGATCGTCTGTTTGCTCGGCCCATCCGGTTGCGGCAAGACGACGCTGCTGCGGATCGCGGCGGGCATCGAGCGCCCGGAGAGCGGACGGGTGCTCATCGACGACCTGGAGATGGCCGGCAATGGCCGTTTCGTGCCGCCCGAGAAGCGCAATATCGGCCTGATGTTTCAGGATTTCGCGCTGTTCCCGCATCTCTCCATCATCGACAATGTCGCCTTCGGCCTGCGCGGCCTGAAGCGCGCCGACGCCGTCAAGGAAGCGCGCCTGGCGCTGAAGCGGGTAGGGCTCGCCGATTATGAGCACGAATACCCGCATCGCCTGTCTGGCGGCGAGCAGCAGCGCGTGGCGCTGGCGCGGGCCATCGTGCCGCGCCCGCAGGTGATGCTGATGGACGAGCCGTTTTCCGGCCTCGATCAGCGCCTGCGCGACAGCGTCAGGGCGGAGACGCTGGCCTTGCTCAAGGAAACGCGCGCCACCGCGATGCTGGTGACCCACGACCCGATCGAGGCGCTGGGCCTCGCCGACCGCATCCTGCTGATGCGGCGCGGCAGGCTCATTCAGACCGGCACGCCGGCCGAAATCTACGGCCGGCCCGCCGATGCCGAAGCGGCGCGCTTCTTCAGCGACATGAACGAACTGACCGGCCGGGTGCGCGGCGGTCTCGCCGAGACGCCGGTGGGAACCTTCCCGGCGCCGGGGCGTGCCGATGGCGAGGCGGTCTTGGTCATGCTGCGCCCGCAGGCTTTCGCGCTGAGCTCCTCAGGACTCGGGCCGGAAGGCTTCGTGCTGAGTTCCCGCTTCATCGGCGATGCCAGCGCGCTCACTGTCGTGTTCAAGGGACTGGAGGCGCCGCTCGCCATCCGCATGCCGGCCGTCCTGGCGCCGCGGCAGGGCGTCAGCGCGCCCTTCGCCGTCGATCCGGCGCAGGCTCTGGTCTTTACGGCGGATGGTTCCACCCCCATCTAGGGGCGGATCGGTTCCCATATTTCAATGGGCAGTTTTGTTGCGGCGCTTAACCCTTTCTGCAATAGTGCGCGCGACGCGGGCTGGAAAGCCCTGAATAAGTTCAAGGGAGTAGCAGTAAATGGGTTCGCTTTCGATTTGGCATTGGCTTCTGGTGATCCTGGTCGTCGTGCTTCTGTTCGGCCGCGGCAAGATCTCCGATCTGATGGGTGACGTTGCCAAGGGCATCAAGAGCTTCAAGAAGGGCATGGCCGACGACACGACCGAAGCCAACGCGGATGGCGACAAGACCAAGACGCTCGAGCAGTCGGCCGAGACCAAGGTCGGCGACAAGGTCCAGAGCTGAGCTGAGGCGCGGCCCTTCGTTCAGGGGGCTGCAGAGCCACAATGTTCGATTTCGGCATCGGCTATACCGAACTGATGGTGGTCGTCCTGGTGGCGATCATCGTCATCGGCCCCAAGGATCTGCCCAAGGTGCTGCGCGCCTTCGGCCGCACCATGCAGAAGGTGCGCGGCATGGCGCGTGAATTCCAGGGCCATCTCGATGAGGCGATGCGCGAGGCGGGCGTCGACGAGATCAAGAAAGAGATCAACAATCTCAAGACCATGAATCCCGTCGAGGACATCAAGAAGGAGGTCAACTCGATCTCCGCCGCCAATCCGATCCCGCAGGTGGCGAAGGAGCTCTCCGCCGATCTGAAGAAGCAGGATGACGACTTCAAGAAGTATTTCGGCGACAATGGCGCCAAACCCGCCGAGGCCCCGGCTGCGGCCGTCGCTGCAGAGCCCGCGAAGACCGATCCCGCGCCAGTCACGGCCGCGAAAACTGAAACGCCGCCGGTGGTGCACTGATGAGTCAGGCCGATATCGACGCCACTGAAGCACCGCTGATGGATCACCTCATCGAGTTGCGCAGGCGGCTCATCTATTGCGTGATCGGCTTCTTCCTCGCCTTCGTGCTGAGCTTCGCTTTCTCGACCCAGATCTTCAACATTCTCATCAAGCCGTTCGAATGGGGCACCGGCGCCTCGGCCAGGCTCATCCAGACCGAGCTGCTCGGCTTCTTCATGGTGAAGCTGAAGATCGGCTTCTTCGGCGCGCTGTTCATCACCTTTCCGCTCATCGCCATCCAGATTTACCGGTTCGTGGCGCCCGGCCTCTACAGCAATGAGCGCAACGCCTTCCGGCCCTATCTCATCGCCACGCCGATCTTCTTCCTGCTCGGCGCCTGTCTGGTGTTCTTCTTCCTGCTGCCGGTGGCGATCAAATTCTTCTACAGCCTGATCGAAGGGACCGGCGGAGACGGGCAACTGCCGGTCGAGCTGATGCCCGATGTCAGGTCCTATCTCGATTTCGTCATGATGCTGATCCTGGCTTTCGGCCTGTGCTTTCAGTTGCCGGTCATCCTGACGCTTCTGGGCCAGATCGGCGTGCTCTCTTATGAGCAGCTGAAGGGCGGCCGGAAATTCGCCATTGTCGGCGTCTTCGTCGTCGCCGCCGTCCTGACGCCGCCCGATCCCATCTCGCAGATCGCCATGGCGGTGCCGCTGATGGGGCTTTACGAGGTCTCGGTCCAGGCCGTCCGCTTCCTGGAACGGCGCCGGGCCATCGCCGCCGCCAAGGCGGAGGCGGAAGAGGCCAAGTCGGGCTGATTAATCCTTAAAATCCTAGAAGTCGTTCGGGCTTTGCCTTGGACGCCGGGCGCTTTATAGCATCCGGCGACCATAGGAATCGCCATGCACGACATCAAACTCATCCGCGACAACCCCGAAGCCTTCGATCTGGGGCTCGCCAAACGCGGCTTGCCTGCCCAGGCGGCAGGCCTCATCGCGCTCGACGACACCCGCCGCGGCCTGATCGCCAGGCTCCAGGCCCTCCAGGAACGCCGCAACGCCGCTTCCAAGGAGATCGGCCAGGCCATGGCCAAGGGCGACAAGGCGAAGGCTGAGGAGATCAAGGCGGAGGTCGCCCGGATCAAGGAAGGCATGCCGGGCGAGGAGGAGGCCCTGAAGGCCGCCGAGGCGAAGCTCCATGAGACGCTCGCCGCCATTCCCAACATACCGGGTGATGACGCGCCGGTCGGCCCCGACGAGACCGCCAATGTCGAGATCCGCCGCACCGGCACGCCCAAGGGCCTCAACAGCGCCAAACAGCATTTCGAGATCGGCGAGGCCCTGGGCCTCATGGATTTCGAGACGGCGGCCAAGATCTCCGGCGCCCGCTTCGTGGTGCTCAAGGGCCAGCTCGCCCGCCTCGAGCGCGCGCTCGGCAGCTTCATGGTCGACCTCCATACGAGCGAGCATGGCTATACCGAGGTCGCCCCGCCTCTGATCGTGCGCGACGAGACCATGTTCGGCACCGCGCAACTGCCGAAATTCGCCGAAGACCAGTTCCACACCACCGATGGCCGCTGGCTCATTCCGACGGCCGAGGTCTCGCTCACCAACCTGGTGCGCGAGTCGCTGCTGGAGGAGGACGCACTGCCGCTGCGCGTGACCGCCTGGACGCCATGCTTCCGCGCCGAAGCCGGCGCCGCCGGCCGCGATACCCGCGGCATGATCCGCCAGCATCAATTCGCCAAGGTCGAGCTCGTCTCGATCACCACGCCGGAGCAGTCGGGCGAGGAGCATGAGCGCATGACGCGCTGCGCCGAGGAAGTGCTGAAGCGGCTCGATCTGCCGTTCCGCACCATGGCGCTGTCGACCGGCGACATGGGCTTCTCCGCCCGCAAGACCTATGACATCGAAGTGTGGCTGCCGGGGCAGAACACCTATCGCGAGATCTCGTCCTGCTCCATTTGCGGAGAATTCCAGGCGCGCCGCATGGATGCCCGCTTCAAGCCGAAGGAAGGCAAGGGCGCCCGTTTCGTCCACACGCTCAACGGCTCGGGCGTGGCGGTCGGGCGCGCCCTCATCGCGGTGCTCGAGAACTATCAGAATCCGGATGGCAGCGTGACCATCCCCGAGGTCCTGCGGCCCTATATGAACAACGAGACGGCGATCAGAGCGAAGTGATGCGGATTCTCCTCACCAATGACGACGGCATTCATGCCGAAGGCCTCGAATCGCTCGAAAAGATCGCCCGCGCGATTTCCGACGATATCTGGATCGTGGCGCCCGAATCCGAGCAGTCGGGGGCATCGCATTCCCTGTCGCTGTCCGATCCCCTGCGCCTGCGCAAGATCGGCGATCGGCGCTTTGCGGTGCTGGGCACGCCGACCGACTGCGTGCTGATGGCGGCCCGCAAAGTCATGCCGGAAGCGCCGGATCTCGTGCTGTCGGGCGTCAATCGCGGCCAGAACATCGCCGACGACGTGACTTATTCGGGCACCATCGCCGCGGCGATGGAAGGCACGACGCTCGGCATCAAGTCGATCGCGATGTCGCAGGTCATCGGCATCCACAATCGCGATGCCCTGACTTATGAGGTGGCCGAGCGCCATGGCGCGGCGGTGCTGAAGCAGCTCGTCGACGTGCCCCTGGGGCCGGGCGTGCTGCTGAATATCAATTTTCCGGACTGCCGGCCGGACGAAGTGGCGGGCGTCGAGGTCACGCGCCAGGGCAAGCGCGACCAGAATCTCCTGCATATCGATGAGCGCCGGGACACGCGCGGCAAGCCTTATTACTGGCTGGGCTTCCAGCGCGAGCGCGGCAACCCGCCGGCCGGAACCGACCTGCGCGCCGTCTTCGAGAAGCGCATCTCGGTGACGCCGCTCCATATGAATCTGACGCAGCTTGACGCCTTCGAGCCGATAAGAAAGGCGCTGGAGAAGATGTGAACGAGGACTATCGCAGGATCGAGCTGATCATGGCCCTGCGCAACCAGGGCATCCGTGATCGGAAGATTTTGGAAGCGATAGAGCGCACGCCGCGCGAAATGTTCCTCGGGCAGCCGTTCCAGCGCATAGCCTATGCCGACCAGGCCTTGCCCATCGCCTGCGGCCAGACGATCAGCCAGCCTTTCGTCGTCGCCTTCATGACCGACCGGCTTAAGCTGGATGACCGCTGCAAGGTGCTGGAGGTCGGCACCGGCTCAGGCTACCAGGCGGCGATCCTGTCGCCGCTCTGCCGCAGGGTCTATACGATGGAGCGCTACCGGACCTTGGCGCTCGAGGCGGGCGAGCGGTTCAAGGCGCTGGGCCTTCACAATGTCACGCAGATGGTGGGCGACGGCATCAAGGGCTGGCCCAACCAGGCGCCTTTCGACCGCATCATCGTGACCGCCGCGGCGAAGGAGGTGCCTCGGGCTTTGGCGGAGCAGCTCGCCGTCGGGGGTATCATGATCATTCCGCTCGAGGATGCGCCGATGAATCAGGAGCTTGTACGCATCATTCGAACCGAGCGGGGCTTTACGCAGGAAGAGTTGCTGCCGGTGCGCTTCGTGCCGCTGGTCGAAGGCGTGGCGCGCGAAAGCTAGGCTTTGCGGTCTGGCACTTTCTGGAGTTGAATGGGCCTTTCAGAGAGGGGGCATGAATGCGCAAAGATTTCAAACTGCCGCGCGGCACCGTGCATCGCCTGATGATCGACAGCGAGGTGCTGAAGAGCAACCTGCTGGGCGATCCGAGCGAACGGATCATCGACGTCTATGTGCCGGCCGGAGAAACCGGCGCGGGCCTGCCGCTCCTCGTCGATCTCGTCGGTTTCACCGCCGGCGGGCCGGCGCACAGCAACTGGAAGAATTTCGGCGAGAATGTCCCGGAGCGTCTCGACCGGCTCATCGGCACGGGCGCGATGCCGCCTTGTGTCGTGGCGTTTCCCGATTGCTTCACCAGACTCGGCGGCAATCAATACATCAATTCGGCCGTGATGGGCCGCTGGGACGATTTCCTGCTGCGGGAGGCGGTGCCTTTCGTCGAGAAGAAGTTCGGCTGCGGCGGCGCCGGCCGGCGTGGCTGCTTCGGCAAGAGCTCGGGCGGTTATGGCACCATGGCCCAGGTGATGCTGCATCCTGATTTCTGGAGCGCCGGCGCCTCGCATTCGGGCGATGTCGGCTTCGAGCTGCTCTTCTTCCCCGACTACCCGAAGGTCCTGCGCGCTCTGGCGACGACGGATAACTCCATCCAGAAGTGGCTCGACAAGTTCTTCGCCGCGCCCAAGGTCAAGGACGCGGACGTCCATATTCTGATGGATCTCGCCATGGCCGCCACCTACGATCCCGATCCGGGCGCCTATATGGGCGTGCGCCTGCCGGTGACGATCGACACCTGCGAGCTCATACCGGAGCGCTGGGCGAATTACGTGAAATGGGACCCGCTGACGCTCGTGGAAACGCATGGCGAAGGCCTGAAGAAGCTGAAGGCGCTTTATATCGACTGCGGCGACATCGACCAGTTTAACCTCGTCTATGGATCGCGGCGCATGCACAAGCGCCTGACCGAGTTGAAGGTGCCGCATATTTACGAGGAGTTCGCCGACGACCACACCGCCGTCGACTATCGGATGGATGTGAGCCTGCCGATCCTGGCCAAGGCGCTCTCTCAGGCCTAGCCGATTTCGGGTGGTCCGATGACGACAAGCGAATAGGTTCGAGCCATGAGCACGATCATCCGCACCGACCATATCGAGACTCCCATCGGCCCCATGCTGCTGATGGTGCGGGACGACCGCATCATCGGGCTCGAATTCGACGACCAGCCCGAGCGCTATCTGAAAGATCTGCGCCACCGTTTCGGCGAGTTCGTTTTCGAGGAGACCGCCAATCCTTGCGGCTTCTCGGACCAGTTGCGCGCTTATTATGCCGGCGACATCCGGGCCGTCGATACTCTGCCGACCGTTGGCGGCGGCACGCCCTTTCAGGAGCGCGTCTGGGGCGAGCTCCGGCGTATACCCGCCGGCACGACCATTTCCTATGGCGAGTTGGCCGTGCGGCTCGGCGACAGGAAGGCGACCCGCGCCGTCGGCCTCGCCAATGGCCGCAATCCCATTTCTGTAGTGGTGCCCTGCCATCGCGTGATCGGCGCCGACGGCTCGCTCACCGGCTATGGCGGTGGCGTGCCGCGCAAGAAATGGCTGCTGGCGCATGAAGGTGTGGTGCCCGCCAAAGAGCGGGGGGACCGGCAGGCCGATCTGTTTTCGGGTGGTTTCTGACACCCGGCGGGATCAGGATCGCAGCATCGATCAAGGAGATTCCGCATGTCCGCCATCGCCTTTATTGCGCTCGATACCGAGGAAGTCCGCGCCCTTCAGAACGGCGCGCCCGACGCCAATGGCCAGAAACCCGAACGCCATATTTCCGATGGCGATGGCGTGCCGTGCCGCCACTGCCAGCGTGACGTCGGCAAGGGCCAAGCCTATCTCATCCTGAATTACCGGCCGTTTCCGGCCCTGCAGCCCTATGCAGAATCGGGGCCGATCTTCATTCATGCCGAGCCTTGCGAGCGTTATGCCGCGACGGCGGAGGCACCGGACATGTTCTTCAAGAATGGCCGGCGCTATCTGATCAAGGGCTACTATGCCAATGATCGCATCGCCTACGGCACGGGCACGATCGTGGCGCCCGAGGACATGGAGGAGGCCGCGGCGAGGATCCTGGAGCGGCCCGATATCGCCTATGTCCATGTCCGCTCCGCTCTCAACAACTGCTATCAGCTGCGTATCGAGCGGGCGTCCTGACGCAGCAAAAAAAGAGCCCCATTCCGGGCGTCGGACCGGAATGGGGCAGGCGCCTTCAGCCGAAGCCGAAGGTCACGGAGATTGGATCAAAACGGGTCGTGATGCCGGGCGCGGAACGGCGTGACGATTTCCTGCATATTCTGTTCAGGCGGCTCGGGCGTCCCGAACTTGTTGATGTCGACGCCGATATCCTTGGCGAGCTTGGGTTCCATCGCACGGAGCAGGTCGACGGCCTTCTCCTCGTGCTGGCGGGCGCGACGGGCCTCCCGCCTGACATTCATCCAGTGGGTGAGCTTGCTGAAAGGCGACAGGCTTGAATAGGGTGAATCGATCGGCGGTGTCATGGCGGCTCTCCTCATGCTGAGTTCCGACTCTTGGGCGGTCGGTGCGAAGCTGATGAGGAGACGCTAACGGGCGCGGCGCCCGGGCGCTGTGCGTAAACTCACATCACCCGAGAATCCTGGATTTGGATCGCATTTTCATCGCGTTTGGCTGGATTTCGCTGTCTTGCGGTTGCGCAGCACATGCTCGTGACCGGCGTCATAGAGTGCCGAGTCACGGAAATCATGGGCGCCGAGGACCGGGCCGACGATGACGAGCGCGGTGCGGGTCAGCTTGGCGGCGCGCGCCTTCTTGGCGATGGTCGCCAGCGTACCGTGGATGATCTGCTGATCGGGCCAGCTCACCCGGTAGCCGATCACCACCGGGCAGTCGGGTCCGTAATGCGGGGTGAGCGCGCGCTCGACATAAGCGAGGTTGCGCACCGAGAGATGGATGACGAGTGTCGCCCTGGAACGCCCGAGCTCTTCCAGCGTCTCCATCTCCGGCATCGGCGAGGCCTGCATGGCGGTGCGGGTGAGGATGATGGTCTGGGCGATCTCGGGCAGAGTGAATTCGGTCTTGAGCGCCGCCGCCGTCGCCGCGAAGGCCGGCACGCCCGGCGTGACGTCATAAGGGATGCCGAGCTTGTCGAGCCGGCGCATCTGCTCGGCGATGGCGCCATAGATGGAGGGGTCGCCCGAATGGACGCGCGCCACATCCTGGCCTGCTTGATGGGCGGCTTCGATCTCGGCGATGATCTCATCGAGATGGAGCGGAGCGGTGTCGATGACACGCGCGCCTTCTGGAGCCGCCTTGACGATCTCCTCCGGCACCAGCGAGCCCGCATAAAGGCAGATCGGACAGCTCTGGATCAGCTTCAGGCCGCGCAAGGTGATGAGATCGGGAGCGCCGGGACCGGCGCCGATGAAATGAACGGTCATGCTGATATCCACTTTCTCAGCGGGATGCTGCGCCCGTTCACTCCTTCAACTGTCATCCCGGCGAAAGCTGGGATCCATTGAGTAGATCGAACTGGGCGATATCGCTCGCATTGATAGGGTTTATTGGATCCCGACTTTCGTCGGGATGACGATAATTGTGCAGTGAGGTCGTCCGTCATGCGGCTACTGCCTCTTCTTGGCGTAGCCGCGCGGCGTATAGGCATGGGTCCGTCCGTCGCCACGCATGAATGATTTCGATTGCGAGGAGCCGACCATCACGAGCGTCAGCATGTCGACCACGCCGGTATCGAAGTCCTCCAGCGGCACGATGCGGACGGTTTCCTCCGGCCGGCCGAGATTGCTGGCGATGATGACCGGCGTGTCCGGCTTTCGGTGCGGTTTCAGGATGGCGA
The DNA here is from genome assembly GCA_049323275.1 of Pseudomonadota bacterium. Taxonomy (GTDB): domain Bacteria; phylum Pseudomonadota; class Alphaproteobacteria; order Rhizobiales; family Aestuariivirgaceae; genus Taklimakanibacter. The sequence continues at coordinate 4,193 of JBMOOM010000013.1, read as the reverse complement.
TGGCGCGGTCGAGCTGATCGCGCCGCTTGAACGAGCGCGGATTGTAGAAGGCGGTGACGAAATCGCCTTGCGCGGCCGCGTGAAGGCGTTGCTCGATGACGTCCCAGGGCGTCAGCAGGTCGGACAGGGACACGCAGCAGAAATCATGGCCGATCATGGCGCCGGCGCGCGCCGCCGCCGCCTGGAAAGCGGATATGCCGGGCAGCACCTCGACGGCGATGCGCGCCGGCTCGAGATCGATGAGCTCATAGGCAAGCGCCGCCATGGCGTATATGCCCGGATCTCCCGAGCAGATGAGGGCCACCTGACGGCCTTCCTTGGCGAGCGTGATCGCATGACGCACCCGGTCCTCCTCGCCGCCAAGCGGGAAGCGATGCTCCGTCTGGTCCGATTTCATGTCCTGGGCCAGATCGAGATAGAGCCCGTAGCCGACCCAGTCTGTGGCGGTGGCAAGCGCCGCGCTCGCCTGCGGGCTGCGCATATCGGCATCGCCCGGACCGAGGCCGACCAGTACGACCGTGCCGCGCCCGCGTCCGGCGAGTGTGGTGATCGGCGCGGGGCTCAGCGCCAGCGCGCAGGTGGCGCGCTTCGATTTCGTCTTGGCGACGATCAGTTCCGCGGAAGATCCGGCGGCGGCCAATGCGGCGCCCTCGGCGACCCCCGGGCAGCCGACCTCGCTCATCACGACCTCGGAGGGCGTCTTGAGGCGTGCGGCGACTTTATTGAGCTCTTCCGCGGTGAAAACGCGCAACGGAAGATCCAGATGACGGCTCAGGGCGGCGATGGCGGCTTCGTCCTCCTTGAGATCGATCGAGGCCACCAATGCGAGCGAAGACCTGGCCAGCCTGTGACGGGCGAGAGTCTCCTCGACGAGACCGATCAGCTCGGCGGCGTCGACCCCGCGCTCGCCGCCAACGCCCAAAGTGAGCACTCTGGGATGATAGACGAGATGTGACGGTGATCCGGTCACCGATTGATGCGTCGCCGTGATCGTCAGCGGTGCCGCGGCTGATGACGGCAGGTCGAGCCAGGGCAGGGCGCCTTCGAGCTTGACCTTCCCGCCGGCAAGCAGGCGCGCCGCGAAATCCTTCATGTCGTCCGGATTGGCGAGGCTCCAGCCTTCCGGCGGATCGTCGAAGGCGGCGCCGAAACGCAGATCGCTCGCCGTGGTGATCGCGGCATGGCCCTGGGTGACGCCGGCGATCCGCCGCGCCAGCTCATTGGCGCCGTGATGGCCGCCGAGCAATGGCACCGCGGAGGAACCGTCCTCGGCCAGCGCCAGGACGGGCGGTTCCTGCCGTTTGTCGGCCAGCACGGGACCGAGGGCGCGAATGACGATGCCCGAGGCGCAGAGCGCCACGATCGTCCGCCCGCCGCGGAACAGGGCCTGCAGTGCGGTTGTCGCTTTCTCATAGGACTTGTCCGAGCCTGGGACACAATGCGGGCCGTGGATCTCGCCGTTCAATACGTCCTTGAGCCGGCGCGCCAGAGGCAGCGCCGAGGCGCCGAGAATGAAAATCGCCGGCGGCCTCACCATGCCTCGCCTCCCTGATAGATCAGTATGGTCGAGAAATAGGGCCGCTCGCCCCGCGGCACATCCGCCAGCCGCGTGATCCTCTCATCGTCGCGCGTCGCCTTTTCGATGATCGTGGCACGCTCGGCGAGGCCGAGCTCGGTCAGCACGTCGCGGATCTTCTCGAAATGCTGGCCGACCTTCATGATGGCGACAGCGTCGGTCGAGGCGATCTCCTGCCTGAGGCGCTCGGCATCGAGCGTGCCGGGCAGGACCTTCAGGATATCGTTGCGCGCCGCGAGCGGCCGGCCGATCTGCGCCGCGCAGGCGGTGATGGAGGTGATGCCCGGCACGATCACGGTCGGATGTTTCGCCGCCAGCCGGTCGAGCAGATAGGCGAAGCTGCCATAGAATAGGGGATCTCCTTCGCAGAGGAAGGCGACATCCTTGCCGTCGTCGAGATGCCCGGCGATGAGTTTCGCCGCCTCGTCATAGGAGTCCTGCGCCGGCTCGCGCTCGCGCCGCATCGGTACCGTGATGGCGAGTTCCGTCACATCCTCGGGGATGAAGGGCGCGGCGATCTTGCGGGCGAGGCTGTCATTTCCATTGGCCGCCGGATAGGCGATGACCGGCGCATGCGAAATGATGCGCCAGGCCTTGAGCGTGATGAGCTCGGGATCGCCCGGGCCGACGCCCAGGCCATAGAAGGTGCCGCTCATGGTTTCACCGCCCGCCACTGCAGCACCGGCATGCGCGGCTTGAGCGCCCGCAAGCTGCCGATGCGCGCGAAATGAGAGACCTCTATGCGCACCAGATCACCACCATGTTTCTCCTGCAGATCGACGAGATGCAGCTCGCCTTCGAGCGTCACCACATTGGCGACCATGCGCCCCTGCGATTTGAGCGCCGCCCAGCTATCCTCGAAGACGCCCGGCACCCCCATGCCGCCGCCGATGAAGACGGCATCGGGCCGCGGCTGACCCTTGAAGCTCGCCGGCGCCTGGCCGGCGATGACGGTGAGGCGCGGCGTGCCGAGCCTGTCGGCATTCTCGCCGATCATCCTCAGGCGCTCGGCATGGCTTTCGAAGGCGATGGCGCGGGCGCCGCGGGCGGCGCGCATCCATTCGATGGCGATCGAACCCGAACCGGCGCCGACATCCCACAGAAGCGCGTCGGGATAGGGGCCGAGCGCGGCGAGCGTCGCGGCGCGCACCTCGCGCTTGGTGAGCTGGCCGTCATGGACATAGGCTTCGTCCGGCAGGCCCGGCACACGGGAGAGAAGGGCCGCCCCGGGTTTCGCCCGGCAATGGATGGCGAGCGTGTTGAGGTCGGAGAATGAGCGCGGCAAGGGTTCGTCAGCTCGGAAGCTCGCGCGGCTCTCGCGCAAACCGCCCATATTCTCGAGCACCGTGATTTCACTCTCGCAATAGCCGCGCTCGACGAGGCGGCGGGCGACTTCCGGAATCGTCGAGGCATCGGCGGTCAGCGCCAGGATCCGTGCGTCGGGCTGGATGAAGGCTTCCAGATTGGCGGCCGGGCGGCCATGCAAGGTGATGGTATCGCAATCGCCGAGCGGCCAGCCCATCCGCGCGGCGGCGAGGCTGAAGGACGAAAGATGCGGCACGATCTCCATTTCGGCGAAAGGCACGATCTCCATGAGCTTGCGCGCCACGCCGTAATTGAGCGGATCGCCGGTCGCCAGCACGACGGTCGGACGCCCGCGCAAGGGCCTGATGCGGTCGATGACCGCGCTGAAGGGCTGCGGCCATTCATGACGCTCCGCCTTGCTGTCGCCGATCAGGCCGAAGAGCCGTGTCGAGCCGACGATGACCTCGGCGCCGTCGAGAAGGGTCCGGGCGCGGGGCGAAAGGCCTTCAAGCCCGTCCTCACCCATGCCGATGATGCTGAGCCATTTTGTCATGGCGAGAGATCCGCCGTGACGGCATTGATGACCGAGGACGCCATGGCCGATCCGCCGCGCCGGCCCACTATGGTCGCGAAAGGCACACCGCGCGGATTTTCCGCCAGCTCGTCCTTGGATTCCTTGGCGCCGATGAAACCGACCGGCATGCCGACAATGGCGGCGGGCTTGTCCGCCCCGGCGTCGAGCGCTTCGAGCAGCGCGAAGAGGGCGGTCGGCGCATTGCCGACGACGACGACGGCGCCCTTGAGGCGCGGCAGCCAGAGCGAGACCGCGGCGGCCGAGCGGGTGATCTGCCGGCCGAGCCCCAGCTCGCGCGCCCTCGGATCGTTCAGCGTACAGATGATCGCGACGCCCTCTGGCAAAGCGCGCGCGATGACCCCGTGGCGCACCATCTCGCTGTCGGTGAAGATGGGTTTTCCCGCTTTGAGCGCTCCGGCGATGGCCTCGGGGAGGTCGTGCGAGATGCGCAGATCGCCGACGATGTCGGTCATGCCGCAAGCATGGATGACCCGCTCGGCAATCGGGCGCGCCGCCATGGCGAAGCGTGAGAGATCGGCTTCGGCCCGGATCGTCGCGAAGGACCGCCGATATATCTCGGCCGGATCGCTGAGATAGTCTCTCACGTCTTCTTCATGCTCCGGGGGCCGAGCGGATGATCGGCATGCGGATAGGGATGATGATGGTGACCATGATCATGGTCATGGTCATGACCGTCGCCGTGATGATGGTGATGATGGTCGTGACCGTGGTGATAGT
>JBMOOM010000012.1:0-22879 GCA_049323275.1 Pseudomonadota bacterium | reverse complement strand
GCGGTTCGGCTGACGGGGCGGGCGGCGCTGGCGGTGCGGGCGGTGGCGCCATGGGCGGCAGCGTCGGCGTGGTTAAGTTCGACGTGGCAGGAGACATATTCTCCGCCACGATGCTCGATGTTGCCGGCGGCTCGGCCGTGGGCGGTTCCGGTGGCGGTGGTGGCGCCGGTACGGGGGGTGCGGCGGGGAACGGGGGCAACGGCGACAATGGCAAGGCCTCCGGCGGCACTGCCGGCGCCGGCGGTTCGGCCGACGGTACGGGCGGCGCTGGTGGTGGTGGCGGCGCTGCTACCGGTGGCAGCATCGACGCAGTGACTCTGGCTGTGACGGGCGATGCGATTTCCGAGACACTGCTCAAGCTTGCCGGCGGTTCGGCGATGGGCGGTGCGGGCGGCGCGGGTCGCGACGGGACAGGCGCCATGGCGGGGCACGGTGGTGACGGGGGTAACAGCATCGGGTCTCTCTCCAACCCCAACGGCGGCGCTGGCGGCGCTGGCGGCTCGGCCTACGGCACGGGCGGCTATGGCGGAGCCGGCGGCGATGCAATGGGTGGCAGCATCGGCACGGTGATAGTTTCTGTGACGGGTGGCATCATTTCAACCACGACGCTCGAGTTCGCAGGCGGCTCTGCGGCAGGAGGGGTGGGAGGTGCGGGCGGTATTGGCCAGGGCGGCACAGGAGGGGAAGGGGGCAATGGTGGCTCGCGGGGGCCCAACACCATTATAATTCCGGAAATCCCGCACCTGAGCAACGGCGCTGGTGGCGCCGGCGGCGCCGGCGGCTCGGCGGATGGTACGGGCGCGGCCGGCGGCGCTGGCGGTGCCGCCATAGGTGGCGGTGTCGATGCGGTGACGGTTTCCGTGACGGGTGACGTCATTTCCGCGACGAAGCTCGATATCGCCGGCGGCTCGGCGTCGGGCGGGGCTGGTGGCGCGGGCGGCAACGGCACGGGTGGCACTGCGGGGAACGGAGGAACCGGCGGCTCGAGAAATATCGATGCCGTTGGCGGCGACGGCGGCACGGCCGGTGCTGGCGGTACGGGCGGCTCGGCTAATGGGACGGGCGGCGCCGGCGGCGATGGCGGCAATGCCACGGGTGGCGATGCCAATATCACAATGACAAGCAGCGGCACCATCACGCTGACTGGCGACGACGCGATCACGATCACCGCAAAGGCTGGGGATGCGACCGGGGGCAATGGCGGTGCGGGTGGTATCGGGACGGGCGGCACGGCAGGAACCGGTGGTGCAGTGGGTGAAGGTGGCGACGCCGCTGCCGGTGAAAACGGCTCCGCCGATGGCCTGGGGGGCGCTGGCGGCGCGGGCGGTTCTGCCACGGGTGGCGATGTCCATGTCACCCTGAGCAATAGCAGCGCCATCAACGTGACAGGCGGCAATGCGATCACGATCATCGCAGAGGCCGGCAACGCGACCGGGGGCGATGGCGGCGCGGCCGGGAGCGGGACAGGCGGCACTGCACTAAATGGTACTGGTGGTGTGGGCGGTGGAGTGCAGAGCGGCAACGCCACCGTCGCGGTGACCAATAACGGCGGGATCAATGCAACAGGGAACGGCATCGACATCACCGCGACAGCGGGTACGGGTATCGGCGGTGCCGGCGACACTGCCGAGCTGAATAGCGCCGGCATCAACGGCTCAAGCTCGATCACGGTTAGCAATAGCAGCGTGGTGGATGTCGGCGGCATCGGCGTCAGAGCGACCGCCAAGGGCGACAACGGCACGATCGCGATCAACAATATCGGCGGCACGATCACTGGCGGCCTGGGCGGCGTGGTCGTCGCCACCGATCTCGCTTTTGTCGAGCACAGCGATATCGACATCGTCAATTCGGGATTGATCAGCTCCGGCGATCTGCTGGCCGCCGCGGCCATCGACGCCAAGGGCGCGTCGGCCGAGATTCTCAATTCGGGCACGGTCCTGGGCTTCATGGATCTGACGGAAGCGGACGACACAATCGACAACCAGGCGGGCGGTGTCTTCGCGGCGCGCGGCACATCGGACTTCCGCGGCGGCGTCGATGTCTTCACCAACAGCGGCACTGTAGTCGCGGCGGGCGACATCGCGACGGACGAAGATGTCGTGCTGCAGAATCTCGAGCGCTTCGACAATTCCAGACTGATCACGATGGTGGACGGCAGGGCGGGCGACACGCTCACCATGACCGGCGCGACGCTCTATGCGAGCACCGGCGGCAGCCTGGCGGTCGATGCGGTGCTGGGAGCGCCCGGCACCGGCAAGTCGGACATGCTCATCATCGATGGCGCCACGGCCAGCACCAGTGGCATGACCAGGGTCTCGGTCAATGTCACCGGCCTGTCGGGTGCCAATAGCGACGGCATCACGGTGGTCGAGATGCGCAACGGCGCCACCACGCATGAAGGCGATTTCGTGCTGGACGGCGGCTCCTTGAATGTCGGCCTCTTCACCTGGGATATGCGTCAGAGCGGCGGTACATTCGAGCTCTTCAGCTCGGGGATTGGGACTGGGGCCTATGAGTTCGCGGCCGGCATCACCGGCATGCAGGACATCTGGTACCAGACGACCGGCACGCTCTTGCAGCGCCAGGCCGATCTGCGCCCGCTGCTCAAGGGCACGCAGGTGACACCGGTCGCCGATTTCAGCGAGCCGGTGGCTCCGACGCCCGCCGGCCAGATCGGGCCGGGCTTCTGGATGAAAGGTGCCGGCGCGTGGCTCGAGCGCGACCAGGGCAACAATGAGACGGCCACTGACCGCAAGCAGTCGATCTATGGCGGTCTTGTGGGTTTCGACTTTGCTACGGAAGGTGCGCGTGATGCCTGGCTGTTCGGCCTCTATGGCGGCTATCTCGGCTCCAAGCTGAAGTTCAACGAGACCGACACCGAATGGACCTACAATGGTCCGACGGTCGGCGCCTATGCGACCTATCTGAACCAGGCGCTTTATGTCGACATGCTGGTCAAGGCGGACTTCCTCAACATCAATATCGATCCCGACAAAGTGGCGCCCGCTGCCGATGATGAAGACACCGATGGGGTCAATGTCGGCGGCATGATCGATGCCGGCTACAAGTTCGGGGGAGACGAGGGGCTGTTCCTCGAACCGCAGGCTACGGTAGCGGTGCTCTACACATCGATCGACGATGTCGACATGCTTGGCGGCAATGTGGACTTCGATGACGAGACGAGCGTGCGCGGCAGGCTGGGCCTGAGGGTCGGCTATGATCACACGGCGGCGAACCAGGTCGTCTATTCGTCGGATGTGACAGCGAGCGTGTGGCAGGAGCTTAATGGCGGCGACAATGATGCGACGATCGTGACGACGGACTTCCCGGCCTTCGCCGTGGTGGACGAACCGGGTGAGACGGTGGGCGATATCTCGCTGGGCTTCAGCGTGACCGCACCCGAAAGCTGGTCCGGCTTCGTGCGTGGTAACTACCAGTTCTCCGACGACCTCGATGCGATCGCCGGCAGTGTCGGCCTGCGTTACTCCTGGTGAGAGGCAGGGATGAGGGAGAAAGCATTAGAAGAGGTCACCCATTGAGGGAGGGCGAATGGATTTGAAAGAAAAGGTGGGCGAGCTTGTCGAGAAAACCAAAGAGTTCAATCGAATGCCGCCCGTTTGGGCTTACTGGGCCTTTGGTATTGGACTAATCCTTCTCATCCAGGTCCTCCGGGTCTCGGTTTCCCGATTATAACTCAGGGGCGCGCAACCTTGAGGGGGGCCGTGGCGCGCACTTTTTATGGGAGCTGTGTGTCAACGAAGGGCAAGCCTGTGAACAACTCCAGGACGGCCGATCTGGTAATGACAATCCTCAAGTCACCCCCCTGGCCCCGGTTGCTCCAGTCCTTGGGCGGGCGGAATGCCGTGGGCCGGATAGCCTCTACCTGATAGTCCGGGTTAAATTGCTGGATTGTCGCGTCCAGGTTCTCCAGGTCCATGATCATCTTGCGCAGGGCTTCGTGGGTCGCCTCGATCTGGCCGGCCAGCCCGGCGCGGCGCTTTACAAAGGCGGTGATTACGTGCGGGTCTGCCATTGAGTAACGTCCTGTTACGGCATAGGGTGAAACCCTTGGCGGCGGCTCGCGCTCCCCAAGAACAGAGAGCCCTGACCCCAAACGCCCCCGGGCAGTCGGGGCTCTCTGTCTTTATGGCTCCGCCAGGGTGTCGCTGCTACAACGGACTTGGTGCGCTTGCTACCTAACGCCGGAATACCGCGCCAGGCGCTGGGAGACGGCGCAAAGGGTCTCTTCCTCGTCACAGGGATGCCCGATCAAGGGCAACATCAACGACAAGGGCGAGAAGATCTATCACGCGCCATGGTCGAAGAGCTACGCCAAGACGAGGATACGCCATCTGAAGGCTCGTTCGACCCATGAGCGTGGGCAAAAGAAACGGAGTCCACGTATTGTATTCCTATTTCTGTCTTTTAATGCCCAGGCGTGTGTTGCTGCTAGGCTACACTCTTTAAGTATTAGTTTTACTTGAGGGAATTTGGTGGATGCGCGGGGCGGCTTAGCTTAGCGTCGCTTCTGTGGGGCATGGTCAGAAGACTGCGCGAGGCAGCGCTGACTCTAGTGGCATGGGGAAATTCGACATGGCCGGTTCAGCACGCAAGCCTCTTACGCGCAAGAATTCGACTGCCGCGGAAGGGCCGGCCTTCTTCCCCAGCCGCCATGCGCTTTTGTGCTGCACGGCGCTGGCGTCCGCCCTGTTGCTTGCCTCCGCGCCGGTGAAGGCGCAGCAGGCGGTCAACCTGCCGGTCCAGGTCGTTCCGACGACGATTGACAATGCGCTGAACTGCAACGACCCCGCCGACTGCATCATCATAGCTTCGACCGGCGACGGCAATTTCATCGACCTGTCGAATACCGGCACGCTCGTTTCGACCGGCGCCATGGGCATCCGCACCTCCACCACCGGCAGCGGCTCCTACATCCTCATCGACAATTTCGGCAATGTCACCTCGGTGAACAACGCGATATCCGCCACAACGCAGGGCATCGGCGTCATCGGCGGCGCCGGCGGCAACGGGTCCCTCGGGATTGGCGGCATCGGCGGCGTGGGCACCAGTGGCGCCGCGGGCGTGGGCGACGGCGGGAGTGGCGGCAATGCCGGCCCCGGCGGTCCCGACGGCTCGTCCACAGGCACCAGCGGCGATGCGGGAGGCTCTGCCTCTGGCGGCAATGCCGGCGATATCACGATCAACAATGACAACGCGCTCATCACGTCAGGTGTCAATGGCGACGGTATTTCCGCCAATACAACTGGCGGAACGGGCTTGGGAGGAACAGGCGGTGCCGGCGGTGGTGCGGTGGCCGGCGTGGGGGGCGTCGGTGGGATCGGCGGAGCTGGTGCGGCCAGCGTCGTCACCAATGGCGGTAATGGAGGTAATGGCGGCGATGGCGGCAATGTCGGAGACGCGACGGCCGGCGCTGGCGGGGCGGGTGGATCAGCCTCAGGCGGCGCAAGCGGCGGCATTAACATTGACAACAGCAACACCATCGACACATCAGCCACGAGCGCAAATGGCGTTCTGGTCGAGTCGACCGGAGGCGCAGGTGTAGGCGGCGCCGGTGGTGCTGGCGGCAGTGCTGTTGGTGGTGTCGGCGGGGTTGGCGGTGTGGGCGGCGCGGGTGGCGATGGCGTTGACGGCGGCTCAGGTGGCGATGGTGGAGCGGGCGGCAGCGCTGGCGATGCGACGGGCGGCAATGGTGGTGCTGGCGGTACGGGCGCGGGTGGCGGCACCGGCGCGATCACGGTGGACAACCAGGGCGCTCTCTCGACGTCGGGTATTGATGCCGACGGTATCTCAGTTGTTGCGGCGGGTGGCGCGGGTGTAGGTGGCGCCGGTGGTGCCGGTGGATCTGGAGTTGGTGGGGTTTCGAATGCCGGAGGCAAAGGCGGGACCGCCGGCGATGGCGCGGATACGGTCGGTGGCTCAGGCGGAACTGGCGGCGATGCAGGCGATGCTGGCGGAGCCTTCGGCGGAGCCGGTGGCATTGGCGGTGCCGGCATTGGCGGCAGCATCGGGACGATCTCGGTCACCAACAGTGGCGACATCACGACATCGGATGATGGCGCGAGTGGAATTACAGTCACAGCGGCGGGTGGCGCGGCTGTAGGCGGTGCCGGCGGCGCTGGTGCCAGTGGCGTCGGCAGCATTGCCGCGGGCGGGGGGGCCGGTGGTGCCGGCGGCGTTGGCGGCAATGGTGGAGCGGGCGGCAGCGCCGGCGATGCGACGGGCGGCAATGGCGGCAGTGGAGGGGACGGCACGGGTGGCGGCACCGGCGCGATCACGGTGGACAACCAGAGTAATATCTCTACGTCTGGCATTGATGCCGACGGCATCTCGGTTGTCGCGTCAGGTGGCACGGCTGTAGGCGGCGCCGGCAGTGTTGGTGGCACCGGCCTCGGCAACATCGCGGGTGGCGGTGGTGCCGGTGGCTTGGGCGGTGATGCGGGCAACGATGTCGGCGGTGCGGGTGGCGATGGCGGAGCGGGCGGCAGCGCCGGTGACGCGACGGGTGGGAATGGTGGATCGGGTGGTGCCGGCACCGGTGGCGGCACCGGGACGATCACGATTATCAATAGCGACGACATCACGACATCGGATGATGGCGCGAGTGGAATTACAGTCACGGCGGCGGGTGGCGCGGCTGTAGGCGGCGCCGGCGGTGCTGGTGGCAGTGGCATCGGCAGCATCGCCGCGAGCGGCGGTGCGGGCGGTGCGGGCAGTGACGGCTTTTATGATGGCGGAGCTGGTGGCAATGGCGGTGCTGGTGGCAGCGCCGGCGATGCGACCGGCGGCAATGGCGGCAGTGGTGGTGCCGGCATTGGTGGCAGCATCAGTGCGATCACGATCGACAATCGGGGCGCTATCTCGACGTCTGGTATTGATGCCGACGGCATCTCGATTGTCGCGACAGGTGGTACCGGCGTTGGCGGTGCTGGCGGCATTGGCGCTAGCGGCATTGGCACTCTTGCTGGTGCTGGCGGCATCGGTGGTGCCGCGGGTGATAGCGCTGGCGGCTTTGACGGCGGCGCGGGTGGCAATGGCGGAGCCGGCGGCAGCGCCGGCAATGCGGCCGGCGGCAATGGCGGCGCCGGCGGCGCCGGCACCGGTGGCAGCATCGGGACGATCACGATTGCCAACAGCGACGACATTACGACTGCCGGAAACAGCATTGTCGTTACAGCGGTCGGTGGCGCGGCTGTAGGCGGTGCCGGCGGTGCTGGTGGTGATGCTGTGGCCAACAACGGTGGCGCGGGCGGTGCCGGCGGCTCGGGCGGCGCTGGCGCGATCGCCGGAGGCGGCGGCAATGGCGGCAATGGCGGCGCAGGTGGCGACGCCATGGGCGGCAATGGCGGCGATGGCGGCGACGCCTGGGGCGGCGATGTCAATGTCGACATCACCAATGGTGGAACGCTCAGGTCGATCGATGGCGGCGCGAATACCATCTTTGTGGAGGCCTTCGGTGGCGCTGCAACCGGCGGGACGGGCGGCAATGGCGGCACATCTGATGCTGGTGATGGCGGTGCCGGCGGTGCCGCAGGCAGTCCCGGTGGCGCTGCCGGCTTAGCCGGCAATGGTGGCAATGGCACCGGCGGCAGCGCCGGAAATGGCGGCGCTGGCATGGGCGGCGATGCCATCGTTACGGTTACCAACAACGGCAGTATCTTCGCGGACGGGGCCGCGGGTAACGGCATAAGGATCGACACCACGTCGGGTGTCGGAACGGGGGGGCTCGCCGGGACTGCGGCGGCGGGCTCGTTCGGCAACGGCGGTGGCGGCAGCGCAACAGACGGTACGCCCACTCCCGGCAATACCGGACATGGCGGCGCCAGCAACACCGGGATTGGCCGGATCACAGTGTACAACAACGGCCTGATCGATGCCGCTCAAGTCGGCGTCGTGGCCAATGCGAATGGCGACAACAGCAACATTGTGGTCAACAACACTGGCACGGTGAGAGGCGGCAATACGGTTGCGAGTGCCGGCCTTCGGCTGCAGACCACCGGATCAGTCGACACGACTGACATCGATGTTGTTAATTCCGGCTTGCTGACGGCGGGTTCACTGTTCGCCGTCGACGCCAAGGGCGCTTCGACCGAGATCCTCAACACCGGCACGGTGCTGGGCTTCATCGATCTCACCGCCCAGGACGACACCTTCAACAACGAAGCGGGCGGCTATTTCGAGGCGCGGCTCATTTCCGACTTCAGAGACGGGATCGACACGGTCAACAATGCCGGCACGGTGCATACCGCCGATGATGCTGGAACCCTCGAGACCGTCGAGTTCAACAATTTCGAGTTCTTCAACAACTCGGGCTGGATCTCCCTCTACGACGGTCAGGCGGGCGACACCTTCATCATGGGACCGGCGACGGAATATCAAGGTCAGAACGGCAGGCTCGCGGTCGACGCTTTCCTGGCCGGTGATCCCGACGGGGTCTCCGACGAACTCATCATCAATGGCTCGACCGGGGGCAGCACGACGGTGCATGTCAATCTCACCAATCCGATCGGCAGCTCGGCGAACACCGACGGCATTCCGGTGGTGATCGTCAATGGCGGCACGACCAGCGAGGAAGACTTCAACCTCGATGGTGGTGTGCTGAATGCCGGCTTCTTTGCCTGGGAGATGCGGGTCGATGGCAATGAGCATGAGCTCTACACCACCGGCCTTGGTGCTGGTGCCTCCGAGTTCGCCGCCGGCATCACCGGCGGCCAGGACATCTGGTACCAGACGACGGGTGTGTTCCTGCAGCGCCAGGCCGATCTCAGACCGCTGCTCAAAGGCACGCAGGTGACCCCGGTCGCCGACTTCTCGGAACCGGTGGAGCCGACGCCTGTCGCGCGCGTGACGCCGGGCTTCTGGCTGAAGGGTGTGGGCGCCCATATCGATCGAGATGCGAATGCCGACAACAACACGGTCACCGATCGCGACCAGGACATCTTCGGCTTCCTGGCTGGCGCCGACTTCGGCACCGAAAATATCCACGCGCCGGGCGATGTTTTGATGTTCGGTCTGTTGGGCGGCTACATCTCGTCCAATCTCGACTTCGACTCCACCAACACCAAGTGGGACTATGACGGTCCCTCGATCGGCGCCTATGTGACCTATCTGAACCAGGCCTTCTATGCCGACCTGATCGTGAAGGCAGACTTCCTCGATGTCGACATCGATGCCACCGGCATCGCGTCCGACGGCAAGACCGACACGAACATGACGAGCTTCGGCGGCCTGCTCGATCTGGGCTACCGGCTCGACTTCGAGGGCAGCGCCTTCGCCGAACCGCAAGCCTCGCTGGCCGTCGTCAATACGCAGACCGACGACATCGACAATATCTTCGGCGGGTCGGTGAAGTTCGACGACGAGACGAGCGTGCGCGGCCGGCTGGGCTTGCGGCTCGGCTATGACTACACGGCGAGCGACGGTATCATCTACACGCCGGATGTGACGGCGAGCGTGTGGCAGGAGTTCAATGGCGACAACAACGCCACGATCGCCGCCCCGCTGTTCCCGGTGACGGGTGTGGCGGATGATCCAGGCGACACGATGGGTGATGTCTCGCTGGGCTTCAGCGTGAACGCGGCTGAGGGCTGGTCGGGCTTCCTGCGTGGCAACTACCAGTTCGCCAACGACTACGATGCCTATTCCGGCAATCTGGGCCTCAGATATGCTTGGTGAGGAAGCAACCTAAGAGAGTGTTTCGATTTCCAGCTGACTGGGGCGATAGGAAGAGCGCTCGAGCGCGACCAGGGCAGCAACGAGACCGCGACCGACCGCAAGCAGCCGATCTATGGCGGCCTCGCCGGTTCGACTTCGCCATGGAAGGCGCTGATGACGAGGACACCGATGGCGTCAATGTCGGCAGCATCATCGATGCCGGCTACAAGTTCGGCGGTGACGAGGGGTGTCCTTCGAACTGCAGGCGACCTTGGCGGTGCTGTATACTGAAATCGACAATGTCGAAATGTTCGGCGGCACCGTCGATTTCGACGACGAGACGAGCGTGCGGGGCAGGCTGGGCTTGCGTCTCGGCTATGACCACACCACCGCTAATGGGGTTGTCTATTCGTCGGACGTGACGGCGATCGTGTGGCAGGAGTTCAACGACAGCAACGACGTGACGATCGCGACGGCGGACTTCGCAGCTTTCGGCGTGTCCAATGAACCGGGCGAAACAGTGGGCGACATCTCGCTGGGCTTCAGCGTTGTTGCACCTGAAGGCTGGTCCGGCTTCCTGCGTGGCAACTACCAGTTCTCCGACGACCTCGACGCAAGCTCCGCTATGAGGCCATTGTTGGCGCGTCACCCGCGCAGCTTTGTAGTAGCTGTGACGATCCTCACCCGAGATATATAAGGGAGTGTACAATGGTACACTTCAACGGCGTCTTCAATATCAATGACTCGAATGGAGGGGGTGTACGATAGTGTACTGATGGTAGTCCACTAAGGTGCACTGTCGAAGTTCACGAAGGTGCACTGATGATTTGGTGACCGGGTTCCTTATAGGTCTGCCAGTCGTCGGTAGGAAGATGCCAGTCCCAGAGGCCATTCACGCGCGATTTCGTCCAGCAATAGGTGAGGCGAAAGCGGCTGAGATCAGACATTCCTCGACCTTTCAGGCCGCCGCGTTTGACTTCCACTAACTTCCGGGTTTCCGCTTCGGCGATCGTCTTGCTGATGAAGCGGCGTCCGATGCCAAATGTTTCAAGTTGGTTGTAAGGGGCCACCAGAGCGCCATTCTCCACTCCCCCGTGTCTCAAATGCTCGATTTCAAGGAAATCAAGAAGACGTGTGCAATGTATGCTGCGGAAGCGCCAAGCGTCAGACGAGATCAGCCGCAATGTCTTCCAGATGAAAGGCTCACCGATGGGTGGCCCTCCCGCAACCCTGCCTCCCCAGATCTTACGGCCGTTACCCATCAGCGCGGCTTTGGCGTCCCGGAAGTTTGCGCAACGTATTCAGGACGGACGGTCTCCGTCTGACCTCCCTGACACTGGTCACCTTGGAAATCACCGCCGGGGGTGCGTTCCACATATCTGCGCAGGGCAATTCCGTCCTTGCCCTCGCTCACCGTCATCCCGGCGAGACGCTCAATGTCGCCCCTCATTCGAGGAAAGGCTCTTATTCCATCCCACATCTCCATCCAGCCGGTGATGCCTTTCGATAAGAGAAATCGGGCCGCACCGAACATGGGCTCGGTCGTAGACTCGACAATGACCATGCAATCGGGGGCGTTCAGACGGACGCGATAGCGGGGTCCTCTGGCGCCATGACCGCGAAGTCCGATAAATACGCGAATGCCGCTTCTGATTGCCCCTACGTTGTCTGTAGGCTTCTCTTGCGCTGGGGGGTGTAAAGGGGCTAACTCCGAACTGGCTTCCCGTCCGGAAGACAGTTCATTGCGAGCCCGCTCGGTCACCCGGGCGGGTTTCGTTTTGGCCATGGCTGATCACGGGGCCTCGGTCGCGGTCGGTTGTTCGCATTTCGCCTTATCGAGCTCGACCGGCATCTCGCCGCGCTGCTTCGCCTCCCAGGCAGCGAGATCGCTGAGGCGCCAGTACCGGCGCTGCCCGATGTATAGCGGTCTCGGAAAGGCTATGCGCGTGTCACCCAACCATCTCCACAATGTCATGTCGGAAATGTTGCCAAACCGGCGACGAACCCGCGTAGCTGTGATCAGGTCCTCAGGGGATTCAGTGTGCACCATATCAGGGAGCCTCTTTTTAGTGAGACTTCGAGATAAGGACGTTTACCTCCTTTGGTCACCCTAAATGGTATATCGAAACCCCCTACGTGTCGGGGACAACCCAACAATCTTTTTCCCAGCTTTCTTTGGCGCGCCTCGCCGATTTGAGGATCGATCCTTGGTCGGCTGGGATAAATCCCTTTGGCAACACCGGGCGCAATATCTCCAGGGCAGTAACAAGGGGGCCTTTTGCGGGATCAGTGCCTTTGCGAGAAACAAGTCGGGGGCTCCCCCAAAATGATGCGGCAAAGAAGTACAGCTCACCTACGAACATATCGAACCCCGGATTACCAGGGGTCCCAGGTGTTCGGCCGGCGTCAGGCAAATTCCGAGCTGCCAATTTCTCAGCTTTATCAATTGCTGCATTGCGCTCCTGTGATGGGGCATTAGCGACCCAAGGCCAAAAATTGTCGTATCCAGTAACAGTTGCGCACATCATGAGAGCCCATGCTTGTCTCGCCTCGGGTGATTCCTTTGTTAGAAGCTCAGCCGCTTTCTGTGGCGTGGTATCTCGTAGTCTTTGAAGGAGTTTAAGTGTCGGGGTTTTCCGCGGAATAAGGCTCCCTTTAAACCGACCACGGCGCTCGTGGCTGCGCCAAGCTTCCTCAATCGCCGCCACCATGGAGGGCCGGAATCTTGGCTGCTTGCTTGTAGGCACACCAAGACTCTGGGCAACACGGTCCGCGACACGATTTAATCGCGCCTTGGATGGGATTGGTGCCTTCATGCTCCTGCCCGAAGCTGGACAACATTGCCGGCGGCCTCCGGCACCGTGACCGCCTTCGCCCATCCCGCGAAGGCTCGCCGGCAATCATCGGCGTACTTGCTGTGATTGTAGAGACCACTGACACCCGCCTTTCCCCCGCTGATGTGGTTGATCGCGGCTTCGATCACATGCGGCGCAAAGCCTAGGTTACCGAGACCGGTCGAGAAAGAGCGCCTGAGATCATGGAGGCGCCACGGCTCCAGCTTGGCGCCTGCTTCCGCCAACCCCTTGTCGAGAGCATTCTTGATCTTGCTGAAACCGCTGATCGGCTTCGCGCCACCGGTGGTGAACACAAAATCGCCGAGCCGCGGCAATTTCGAGATGATCTCGACAGCCTCGGGCGAGAGTTCTACCTCATGAGGCCGCCCGTTCTTCGTGTTTTCGGCGGGGATTTTCCAGATCGGCGTGTCACCCTCAAGCATGAGGTCGGACCACTTCATCAGCGAGGTTTCTTCGCGCCGCTGGCCCAGAAGGACCAGCGTCCAGATGAAAGCCCGCTGTGCCTCGCCGGTGACTTTCTTACCGCCTTTCGCCTCTAGTCCCTTAACGAGACCGTCGGTGGCCTTGAGCACGGCCTGGAGTTCCGAGATCGGTAGGACCCGATCCCGCTTGAAATCCTGGGGCTTGGCGTCGAGCGTAATGCCAGAAACCGGGTTCGCGGGAACAAGCTTCCGGCGCGGCTCCGCGCACCACCCGAAGAATTTGTGGAGGTAAGCGCGAAAGAGTCTGGCTGAGGCGAGATGACCGTCGGCTTCAAACCGGTCGAGGATTTTACCGATATCCTGTGCAGTGATCTGCGACACTGGCCTCGCCGCCCATTTCATCGTTGGTGATTCATTCGGCTTTTTCTTCCGTATCGTCCTTTCTGATGTCGCCGGCGCCGGGACGCCAAGTGCCCAGCGATATCCCTTCAAGGTTGGTTCACTCAGAGGCTTCCCTTTTGCCTTGGGGTATTGTTCCAGAAAGAGCTTGGCGGCACTGGCGAAGGTGTCGGGCTGCTCCTCCGCTTTAGCCTGCTTCCGCACGGCATATTCTTCCCGCGGATCGCCACCCTTCTCGATCTTATCTAGGATGTCGAACGCCTGCCGGCGGGCGTCGGCGAGCGATGTAAAGCCTGTACTGGAAGGGGCCACACCTGCAGGCGGATATTTCCCCAGGCTGAAGCGGACTTTTTCGCCGTTAATCCTCCGGATGAAGAAGAAGGACTTGCTCGCCGCCGTTATCCGGACGCCAAAGCCCCCTAGGCTATCGTCGAAAATCTCGTCGCGCCCGGTTCCAGGCCTATATTTCCTCAGCACCGCATCGGTCAGCTTCATCCGCATGCTTGAGCCCTCTCATTCTCCACAGATCTCGCTGGGGGACTACATGGGGGACTATATGGGTTGTTATGGAGTGTTAATCAATGTTTTGCCTGGATAGCGGAGAAATGACCGACCTTATTGACTTCTAGAGCGTTCGCACAGAGAGATGTTATGCACCGCGAGGAAAGGAAATGCGGCGTCCTGTTACTCTTAATCAGCGGGTCGTAGGTTCGAGTCCTACTGCGCCCACCAAGGAAATCAAAGGCTTAGGCCTCATCCAGCTTTGATCACCTTTTCGGCCGCCCGACCAAGTCCGAGGTAGCCAATTTTCCCTTGTCGGCTGGTCTTCGCCGGTGAAACCACGCCTGTGAGGGGCCCGCTCCGTCCGATGTCCTCAATCCGAGCATCCGGCAGGGCCGCAGGCAACCGCCTTCTCAAATATCCGCCGGACCGTCCCAAACTGTCAAACCGATGGCCCAACTGATCAAGCAACAGGGCCGGCAAGGTTCATAGTCACGGACGCAGGCGAGCCTGCCCTGTGAGGCTCGACGGCCTGATCCTTTGACAGACGGGCGGCACGAATCGCGGTCCCCGGCGGAGAACCACCGAGAGGTGAGCATGATGGCTGAAGCAGTTGAGGCGACAAGGCGGCACCACAAATACGATGCACTCGTGAAGGCCGCACAGGCCCTCCCCAGGCTCAGGGTTGCGGTCGCATATCCCTGTGATGCCGTGTCTTTGGGCGCCGCACTGGAGGCGGCGGAGCTTGGCCTGATCGAACCCATCCTGGTGGGGGCATCGGCCGAGATCAATGCGGTCGCGAAGAAAACCGGCAAGGACATTTCGGCGCTGGCGATCGTCGAGGCGCCGGATAGTCCGGCGGCGGCCGCGGAAGCTGTAAACCTCGTCCGATCAGGACGCGCCGACGCGCTCATGAAGGGAAGCCTGCACACCGACGAGCTGATGGGTGCCGTCGTTCACCGCGAGCGCGGACTGCGGACCGCGCGCCGCGTCAGTCACTGCTTCGTCATGGATGTTCCCGCCCATGATACCGCGCTCATCATCACGGATGCGGCCATAAATATTGCGCCGACACTGGAAGACAAGGTTCATATCGTACAGAACGCCATCGATCTCGCTCGGGCACTGAAGGTCGATCCCGTGCGCGTGGCCATCCTGTCAGCCATGGAGACGGTGAACTGGAAAGTGCCCTCCACGATCGAAGCGGCGGCCTTGTGCAAGATGGCGGAGCGCGGGCAGATTACCGGCGGCATCCTCGATGGTCCTCTTGCCCTGGACAATGCGGTCGACCTCGGCGCCGCAGCAACCAAGAAGATCAGTTCGCCCGTCGCCGGGCGCGCCAATGTGCTCGTGGTCCCGGATCTGGAAGCCGGAAACATGCTCGCCAAGAGTTTGTCTTTCCTGGCCGATGCCGATGCCGCCGGCATCGTGCTCGGCGCCCGCGTGCCGATCATTCTCACCAGCCGCGCCGACTCGACGATCACCCGGCTGGCGTCATGCGCGGTCGCGTCGCTTGTGCAGAATGCCCAACGCGTCAGGCTCGCCGTCCCCGAGATCTGACAAATGACGCCCATTCTTATCGTCCTGAATGCCGGATCTTCCAGCCTGAAGTTTCAGGTTTTCGAGATAGCCGACGGGGCCGAGCCCGCGGTCATTTTCACGGGTCTCTTCGAAGGGCTCGGAGGGGCTGCGCATTTCGTCGTCAAGAACGCGGACGGCAGGATGCTCGACGACATGACCTGGAGTTCCGGCGACCGGTTCGGCCACGAGGGAGCCCTGGCTCATCTCGTCTCTTGGCTGAAGCAAAATCAGGGAAACAGCAAGCTGGTGGCTTTCGGACACCGCGTCGTCCATGGGGGTGGCGCCTATTCCAGCCCGGTGCTGGTGGACGATGCGGTCATCCAGTCGCTCGAGGAGCTGGTGCCGCTGGCGCCGCTGCATCAGCCTCATAATCTGGAGCCCATCAAGATCGCCCGCCGCAGGATCCCTCATGTTCCGCAGGTGGCCTGCTTCGATACAGCCTTCCATCAAACGCAACCCGAGCTCGCCACGATGCTCGCACTCCCGCGCGACATCCGGGAGCGCGGGGTGAAGCGCTATGGCTTTCACGGTCTTTCCTATGACTACATCTCGTCGGTCCTCGGCCGATATGACCGGAAGCTGGCGGAGGGGCGGGTGATCGTGGCCCATCTCGGCAATGGCGCAAGCCTGTGTGCGCTCAATCGGGGCAACAGCGTCGCCACCACGATGGGATTTTCCGCGCTGGAAGGGCTGCCGATGGGCACACGATCAGGCGCCCTGGATCCCGGCGTGATCTTCTACATGCTTCGCGAAATGCAGCTCAGCCCCAAGGCAGCCGAAGATATCCTCTACAAGAAATCCGGGCTGCTGGGCATATCCGGCATCTCGAACGATATGCGGGTGCTGCGTGCGAAGGCCGCTGCCGAACCGGATGCACGCCGCGCCATCGATATGTTCGTCTATCGCATCACCCGTGAAATCGGATCGCTCGCCGCCGCGCTTGGTGGCCTCGACGGCCTGGTGTTCACGGCGGGAATCGGCGAGAACGACGCCGCTACACGGGCGGAGGTGATTTCCCGCCTTTCATGGCTGGGATTTTCCATCGATGCGCAAGCCAACGCCAGAGGCGGGCCTCAGATTTCCGCGGGATCCGGCCCCGGCGCCTGGGTCATCCCCACCAACGAAGAACTTGTGATCGCCCGACACACACAGCGCGTTCTTAGGCACCTGCCAAACTGACCGTACCGCTTCGCAGTCACGAGAGGGCGCCACGACGACCGTCGCTTCGCCAGGAAATCGGGGTCTGTCCAGACCAGCGCCGGAAAGCGCGGGTAAAGGCGCTCGCTTCCGAATAGCCGAGAATAGCGGCGATCTCGGTGAGCGATATCTGCGTATCCTCAAGCAACTGGCGGGCGATCTCGAAGCGAACCTCGTTTGTCATGGTGCGGAATCCCAGACCGCTGCGCTTGAGGCGCCGGGTCAAGGTGCGCCGATGCACGGCCAGCAGACCGGCTATCTCGATCGCCGAGCAGCGCTTGCTGGTGATCCGGGTCCGCAGCAATCGCCGAAGGTCGTCCGAGAACCCGGATCCCAAGCGATCCCGCATCAACCTGATCCGGTCCTCGAGAATGGCGCGCAGCATCGGGTCTGCTCCGGCGATCCGCTGCTCCAGACAGTCGTCGGGAAAGAGAATCGTCGCGGTTTCGTGATTGAACCGGACGGGCGCCTGGAAGTGGAGCCGGTAAGGCTTGAGACTGGCGGGCATGGTTCTGGGCAGAAATATCTCGGTCGGCCGCCAGTCTGCTCCGCAAAGTGTCCTGAGGACATTGATCGCCGTCGCGAGCGCGGCGTCCGAAGTCTGATCCGCGCTTCCGACCGAGGGGTGGTAGGCCGAAAAACTGAACATGGCCATGCCGTTGCCGACGACGAGCGAAGACGCGGTGCCGCGGCTGTGGAGGCCCGAATTCGCCACGAGCGCCTGCAGGGCATCCCCGACGGTATCCGAATGCTGCATCAGCCGGCCGATGATCCCAAGCGACAGGATCGTGGCGCGCCGACCGACCAGCAAGCCGAAATGATCGGATCTGGTGCGGGCGACGCTCAGGGAGAGGAGGCGTCCCAGGGTCCGATGCGAAATGACGCTGTCGGCATCCTCGAAAAGACCCGGATCGAGGCCGACCTCCCTGATGACGCCGCAGGAATCGACGCCGAACTCGCTCAGTACGGACGGAATCTCCCGCGCGATGCCGAGCCGTATGAAACCCGGCGGCGGCATTTGCTCATCCAGGCATGGCAGGATCCGGCTCCTGGCGTTTGCACTGACCGTTGGCAGCCCGTCGTGCACCGTCTTCGTCCTCACCCGAGCAGGAGCTGAACGGCTATGATCTTGATCACCGTCGTGCTCGGAAAGCAGATGGCATAACCAATGTCGGTCCTGTCGGTCGGCGCCAAGCGTCCGGCGGCCGAGAGAATGGCGGGATTGCCGGTCGACCCCGCGCAGATTCCAAGCAGGTCATCGAAGGGTATACGAAGCAGGTAGCCGATGACGAGGACCACGAGGACCAGCGTGCAGACGACGGCGGCGCCGGCAAGCAGGATCTGGATGCCGCTCGATGCCACGGTCTGGACGAACGGGCTTCCGGCGCCAAGCGCCACACTGCCGATGAAGATCGACAGACCGAGATTCCGGAGCACCAGATTTGCGACAACCGGCATGGTCCAGCCCATTGGTCCGGTTCGCCTCAGCCAGCCGAGAACGAGGGCCATGACGAGCGGCCCGCCGGCGACGCCGAGGCTGAAAGAGCTGCCGCCCGGCAGGGGGACCGGGATCATGCCGAGCAGCAGCCCCAGCGCCATTCCCACGCCGATCGACACGAAGGAAAGTTCGGCGTTTCCTTTGACGCTGTCACCAAAATGGCGCTGGACCTCCGTCCGGCGCCCGGCCGGAATCGCGGCCACCAGGGCATCGCCATATTCGATCGTCAGATCCGAGGTGGCGATCATCTCGACGTCGCCGCGGCGTACATGCGAGATCATGACGGGGAAGTCCGGCAGAGGCAGTTCCTGCAGCGGTTTGCCGACAAAGGACGCTTTCGAGATATTGACCCGAATAACGTCGTAGTCGGCGCGATCGCGGCTCATGCGGCCTGTCTCTTCGCGACCGAAGGATGTCTTGGCCTGTTCAATGCTCTCAGGACTGCCGACCAGCAACAATCCGTCGCCTTCTTGCAATCGCGTCGCGGCGACCGGGGGAGCATTCATGTGATTCTGGCGGATCGCAATGATCTTGACATCGGAAGGCAGAAGAGCGGTCGCTTCCCCGACCGTCCTGGCCCGGCACCTTGCTTCCAATGTCAGCTCGGCAACGCGCACTTTCGGAGCTGGCGCCTTGAACTTGGGCTTGAACAGACCGGTCATCAGCGTCATCAGGATGATGGGGCCCACTACCCCGAAGGGATAGGAGACTGAATAGCCGATCGCCGGATCCTGATTGCCCGCCGCAGCCAGGGCGGCCTGCAAGGTCGGGGTGCTGGTGCCGGACCCGGCAAACAGCCCCGCCGCCGTTGCGATCGATATGCCCAGCGGCCGCGCGACCAGCCAGGATACACCGAGCGCCGCGATGACGGCGACGCAGGAGAGAGCGATGTATTTAAGGCCCGGGCCGCGCAGGCTGGCGAAGAACTGCGGCCCATATTGTATGCCGACGCCATAGACGAACATCACGAGGCCGATCGTGCCGACCATGCCCGGCGGGGCCGACTTGGGCGCAAAGGCGCCAATGGCGAGGCCGCTGAACAGCACCGCGCCCGCTCCGAATGAAACGCCCGCCAACGAGATCTGACCGATCGCATAGCCGATGGCGATGGCGAGAAACAGGGCGAGGAGCGGCGATGACTCAAGCACCGCGCGAATTGCGTCCAGCATGGTCTTCCCTCATCTCACGCGACAGCCTGCATCACGAAATTGCTCCAGCACCCGCTTCATCAGCGCCGGAGACGGAGAAGCGGTATCAAGCAGCTCGTATTTGAGACCCATCGCCTTCCACTTGAACGCCCCCATTTGATGAAAGGGCAGGACCTCGACCCATTCGACATTGCGCATCGGCGCCACGAACCTGGCGATGCCGTCGACATTTTCAGCGGCGTCCGTCAGGCCGGGCACCAGCACGAAACGGATCCAGACCGGCTTGCCGAGGCTTGCCAGTCTCTCGGCGAAGTCGAGAGTAGGGCGGACATCCTGGCCAATGGCCCTGCGATATGTCGCGGGATCCCAGGATTTGATGTCGAGCAGCACGAGATCGACGTTGCGCAGATAATCGTCATCGGCGCGGGCGCCGAGGAAGCCCGACGTGTCGAGCGCCGTGTGGATGCCCATTTTCTTCGCGGCAGAGAATAGGCGTCTGGTAAAATGCGCCTGCACCAGAGGCTCGCCGCCTGAAATGGTCAGGCCGCCGAGAGCGCGCAGCGCCGCCGCATATCCAGTAAGCGCCTCGGTCGCGCGCTCGATTGAAACCTGGGTGCCGTCTTTCAGGTGCCAGGTGTCGGGATTGTGGCAGTACAGGCAACGCAGCAGGCAACCGCTCATGAATACGGTGACCCGGATCCCGGGACCGTCCACCGGAGATCCCGTTTCGAAGGAATGTATCCATCCGATTTCGCCGCGCGTATCGCTGAGTTCGCTCTCATTCGGCGCCCGCGGAGACTGAGCCAGATGCAGCTCATGCCGGTTGTTTGCCCAAGACCCTTCGGCCATGGATCAGGCCTCTCCGTGGAAGGTCCGGCTGATGACATCCTGCTGCTGCTCGCGGGTAAGCCGGACAAAATTGACGGCGTAGCCCGAGACCCTGATCGTCAATTGCGGATATTTGTCCGGATGCTCCATCGCGTCGAGCAGCGTATCGCGGTTCAGGACGTTGAGGTTCATGTGGAAGCCGCCCTGGCCGCAATAGGTATCCATCACCTTCACCGCCTGAGCGATCTTGGCCTCCTGATCAAGGCGATTGGGGCCAGGCGCCACGGAAACGGTATAGCTGATGCCATCCTGGGCATCGGCATAGGGCAGCTTGGCCACCGAGAGGCACGACGCAAGCCATCCGTGACTGTCTCTTCCATGCATCGGGTTGGCGCCCGGCGCGAAGGGCTGGCCGGACTTGCGGCCGTCCGGCGTATTGCCGGTGTGCTTGCCATAGACGACATTGCTCGTGATGGTCAGGACCGACTGGGTGTGAACGGCATTTCGATAGGTTGGATGCTTGCGAATCTTCCTCATGAAGGTGGAGACCAGATCCGCGGCAATGCCGTCGACCCGATCGTCGTTGTTGCCATATTTGGGGAAGTCGCCGGTGATTTCATAGTCGACGATCAAACCATCGTCGCGGCGAACAGGCCTTACGTTGGCGTATTTCATGGCAGAAAGCCCGTCCGCGACCACCGACAAACCAGCGATACCGAAAGCCATGGTGCGCAGGATCTGTTGGTCATGGAGCGCCATTTCCAGCCGCTCGTAATAATATTTGTCATGCATGTAATGGATGCAGTTCATCGCGTGAACATAGTTTCGCGCCAGCCATTCCATCATGGAGTCGAACTTGGACATCACATCGGCATAGTCGAGAACATCGCCGGACACCGCCGGCGCCGCCGGCGCGACCTGGTCGCCGCTCATCTCGTCGCGACCGCCATTGATCGCATAAAGGAGGCATTTGGCGAGATTGACGCGGGCGCCGAAGAACTGCATCTGGTTGCCGATGCGCATGGCGGATACGCAGCAGGCAATCCCATAGTCATCGCCCCAATAGGGCCGCATGAGGTCGTCGTTCTCATACTGTATGGACGATGTCTCGGCGGATATCCTGATGCAGTAACGCTTGAAGGGTTCCGGGAGCTGGTTGGACCACAGGACTGTCAGATTGGGCTCAGGCGCCGGACCCAGATTTGTCAGCGTGTGGAGCATGCGGAAGCTGGTGCGCGTGACGAGAGGCCGGCCATTCAGATCCATGCCGCCGATGCATTCCGTCGCCCAGTAGGGATCGCCGGAGAACAGCGCGTCATACTCAGGCGTCCGCAGGAAGCGCACGATGCGCAATTTCTGGACAAGCTGGTCGATGAGCTCCTGAGCGCCGGACTCGTCGATTAGGCCGGCCTTCAGGTCGCGCTCGATATAGATATCCAGGAATGACGAAAGACGGCCGATGGACATGGCGGCGCCGTTCGCTTCCTTGATCGCACCGAGATAGCCGAAATATGTCCATTGAACGGCCTCGCGGGCATTCGCCGCCGGACGCGTTATGTCAAAGCCATAGAGCTTTCCCATTTCGGCGAGATCGGCCAGGGCGCGCATCTGGTCGGCCAGTTCCTCGCGTTCGCGGATGACATCGTCGGTCGGCCACTTCGCATCCAGAATGGCGCGTTCGATGCGCTTTGCGGCGAGCAGCCGGTCGGTGCCGTAAAGCGCGACCCGGCGGTAGTCGCCGATTATGCGGCCGCGGCCATAGGCATCGGGCAATCCGGTGATGATGTGGCTGCGCCGACACGCCATGATCTCGGGCGTATAGGCGTCGAACACGCCGTCATTGTGGGTCTTGCGGTACTTGGTGAAGATGTCGTGCACGATGGGATCTGGCTCGAAGCCGGCGGCTTTCAAACCGGCTTCCACCATTCGCAGGCCGCCATAGGGCATGATGGCGCGCCGGAAGGGCGCGTCGGTCTGCAGCCCGACCACGATCTCATTGTCCCGATCGATATAGCCAGGACCATGCGAGGTCATGGAGGAGGGAGTGTTGGCATCGACGTCGAGGACGCCTTTGCGAATTTCCTCCTTGAACAAGGGCTGGAGTTTTGCCCAGACAGCCTTGGTACGCGCGCTGGCTCCGGCGAGGAACGCCTCGTCTCCCGCATAGGGCGTGACGTTGCGCTGGATGAAGTTGCGCACATCGATGGCGTTCCGCCAGCGGCCGGCTTCGAAGCCCTTCCATTCCTCAGCCGGTAGAGCGTCGTTCTCGGCGCTCTTTGCGGCGGCTTTTGCCCGTCCTCGTGCGGAGTGCGTTTCGTCTGCCATGATGTTCCTCCGGCAATGATCAGCACGTTTTGAGTTTAGTGGGCATTCTCAAGTACCGGAGCCAAAGCGGCGTTCAGCAGAGAACCAGGTTCTGTGCCAGGCCCGCCTCGCTGGTCTCCTTGTATTTTGGGTTCATATCCCGCGCCGTGTCGGCCAGTGTCGTGATCGTGGTGTCGAGATCGACCCGGTGCCGGCTGGCGATCTCGTTCGTCGCTATCATGAAAGCCGTCCATGCCTTGACCGCACCGAAGGCGCAGCGTTCGATGCATGGCACCTGGACATAGCCCGCGACCGGATCGCAGGTCATGCCGAGATGAT
Organism: Pseudomonadota bacterium; assembly: GCA_049323275.1. Classification (GTDB taxonomy): domain Bacteria; phylum Pseudomonadota; class Alphaproteobacteria; order Rhizobiales; family Aestuariivirgaceae; genus Taklimakanibacter. Next base: position 135 of record JBMOOM010000012.1, on the reverse strand, counting down.
GCTCTAGATGTGAGCTTTCAATAGGTTGTCCACTCGGCCCCAACCGAGGAAGCTGATGTTTGCAGACGTCAGTGATTCTCGGAGGGACCGAATGGACATCCATAAGAATGCGCGCCTCACGCCGCATAGTCGAGG
>JBMOOM010000011.1:0-23605 GCA_049323275.1 Pseudomonadota bacterium | reverse complement strand
TGAACAGCTGCCAATCTGGATTCATCGCTACAATTGGCACCGACCTCATGGCAGTCTAAAATACAAACCACCCATCAGCCGCCTCACCTTAACCGAAGACAACCTATTGAGGCTCCACACCTAGCGCGTGATCAGGAAAAGCGGATTCCGGTTTTCCGTCCGACCTCAGGTGGCGCCCTTCACCACGATCGTGTCGGCCGGATGAATGCCGAGCGAGATGTGCTCACCGGCGGCCGGCAGATGCCGGCGGCTGCCCTCATTGGTGGCGCGCCGGATCGAGACCGTCTCGCCGGTCGGCAAGGCCACCAGGACCAGCACATTCTCGCCCTGATAGACGACGTCCTTCACTCGGCCGCTGATGGCATTCAGCTCCGAAGATTTCGGCACATCGCGCACGATCTCGAATTTTTCCGGCCGCAGAACCAGAAAGCCCTCGCCCGCGCCGGCGCCCGGGGCTTTGCGCAAACGGATCGTCGCATCGCCCATGCGCGCCGTGCTGTCGCCGACCATGTCGACGCGCAGCAATTGCGAATCGCCCAGGAAGCTCGCGACGAAAAGATTGCCAGGCTCCTCATAGATCTGCGACGGCGTCCCGATCTGCTGGATGGCGCCGTTGTTCATGACGGCGATGCGGTCCGACATGGTGAGCGCCTCGCGCTGATCATGGGTAACATAGATGGTGGTCATGCCGAGTCGGCGCTGCAATTCACGGATCTCGATCTGCATCTGCTCGCGCAGCTTCTTGTCGAGGGCCGAAAGCGGTTCATCCATCAGGAGGATGCGGGGATTGAAGACGAGGGCGCGGGCAAGCGCGACACGCTGCTTCTGGCCGCCCGACAATTCGTCGATGCGGCGATCCTCATAGCCGCCGAGGCGCACGAGCTCGAGCGCTCCCGCCACCATCTTCCTCGTCTCGCTCTTGGCGAACTTGCGGTAGCGCAAGGGGAAGCCGACATTGCCGGCCACCGTCATATGCGGGAACAGCGCATAGTTCTGAAAGACCAACCCGATGTCGCGCTTATAGGGCGGCATGGTGACGACCTCGCGGCCGGTGAAGCGGATGCTGCCGTGATCGGGCTGCACGAAGCCCGCAAGTATCATCAGAAGCGTCGTCTTGCCCGAGCCGGACGGCCCAAGGATGGACACGAACTCCCCGGCGCCGACATCCAGATTGATGCGATCCAACGCCACCACGGGGCCATAGGTCTTCCTGATTTCCTGGATCGTGATCGTTTCAGCCATGTCTCTCCCCACTCACACTATCGTTATGCCGCGATCAAGCCTGGACAATATCCGCAAGCCCCCCTCCTCCATCACCAGCGTGTCCACATTCTGCGTCCCGAAGCCTCCCGGCCAACCCTCCGGCACGTCCAGCACATTCTCGAAATTGACCACGGTGCCGACCGCGAAGTCGGCGCGCTCGAAGCAACGGCCATTGAGATAGGTATGCCCGACCCAGTCGGGCGGAATGGCGATGCCCAGATCGTAGCCGCCGATGAACCATCCGTAACGGGTAAGCCCGGCCGAATCCAGGTACTGCATTGCGACTTCCGCTGCCTTCTCCATCGGATCGCCCGGCCTGACCACGGCGAGCACATGATCGAAGCTCACGGCAGCGCGCGCCACGAGATCGCGCCAGCGCGGGTCGGGCTCCCCTACCGAGAAGGTACGCGCGATATTGGCATGGTAGCGATAGACGGACCCGCACAGATCCACGGTGAACAGATCCCCCTTGCCGATCTTGCGCCGGGTCGGCAGCGGATGCTGGACGCGCGTATTCGGTCCGGAAATGACCGACGTCCGGATGGCCGGCTCCTCACCGTCGAGCCGGCTCATGGCATAATGCGCGATCCCCTGGACCTCGATCTCCGACATGCCGGGCCGGAAATCCCGCACAACCGCAGCCAGAGCGGCGTCGGCGATGACCGCTGCGCTATCGAGCCAGGCGATCTCGGCCGGCGACTTCACCAGCCTGACTCGGTCGACGAGCCATGAGCCGTCAACGGTCCGCGCTCCCGCGGCGGCCATGCGCTCTTCGATGTAGCGCAAAGGAATACCGCCCGGCACCGTCGACCAATGCTCGAGGCCCGCCGAGCCGCGCAGCCACCCTTCCTCGCGCAGCGTATCGACGACATCGTCGGCGGAGTTGCGGAATATCCATCCGTCTCTCTCGACATCGCGGAAGCGCCGAAAGAAGGCAGCCTCGCCGACCTGCGCATGATGCGCGGAAACAAGGGTGCGATGCGTGATGTCGTCGAAGAAGATGAGCCGATCGCTGGCGGCATGCAGGGCCACGCCGGTGGGCGTCGACCGCCTATACCAGCGGCTGTCATAGCCGGTGAGATAAGTGATGTTCGGTGGCGAGGTGACATAAAGCATGTCGAGGTCCGCGCGCTGCATCTCGGCACGTACGCGCTTGGCCCGCTCGCGATATTCCGCGAGATCGAAGGCCAATGGCCAATCCCGCGGCGGCCCGAAGGCCAGCTCTGTCGCCAGCGCCGCCATGCCGGTCAGGCAAGACCGCGCAGGCGGTCCATGGCCAGTTCCTGCAGCGTGCGCAGCCCGACCACCGGCTTCCAGAATGCATGGAAGCGAAAAGGTTTTATGGCGGTGACGGGGAGCTCGAGCGTATCTTCGGCGGCGCCGAGGAGCCGCCGCGCCACGATGCGGCCCATCATCGTCGCCATGGCGATGCCGCGGCCATTATAACCCAGCGCCGCGACGAGGCCGGGCGCCGGCTCATGCAGATGGGGAAAATGATCTTCGGTGACCGCCACCTGGCCATTCCAGAAGTAACTCCAACCGATACCTCGCAGATCGGGATAAAGCGCTTCGGCGCAGCGGATCAGATAGCGGAAGGTCGACTTGTCGCTGGCGTCTCGCTGCCGGAGTCCGGGGCCGCCCATCAGCAAGCGGTTCTCCCGGTCGAGACGAAAATAGAGAACGCGCCACGAGCTCTCATAGGCGACCTGGCGGCCGGGCAGGATCCGCCGCGCCACGGCTTCCGGCAGCGGATCGGTCGCGGCGATGGCGCTGTAGATCGGGACCACGCTCTCGCGCAGATGCGGCCACAGGCCGTCGGTATAGCCATTGGTGGCGAGCACGACCTTGCGGGCGCGGACCGCGCCGGATCCGGCCGCGAAGCGCCAGAAGTCCCCTTCCCGTTTCAGCCCGGAAACGGGTGAGTTCGAGAAGATCTGCCCCTTCGACTTCACCACCGCGGCAGCGAGGCCGCGGGCATAGGCCAGCGGATTGAGCATGCCGCCGCGTGGATCGAGAAGCCCCGAGGGAAAACGGTCGGTGCCCAGGAGATCGGCAAGCCTGACGCGGTCGAGGTAATCGAGGCGAACGCCGCGTGCCGACCAGTCGGCGATCGCCGTGTCGATGACGGGTCTTTCGGCCTCGGTGCGCACCACCCGGATCGATCCCGTTTGGGCGGCGTCGCAGTCGATGTCATGACGGCGCACGAGATCGAACACATATTGCGGGGCCTCTCCCGACAGGCGCGCCAGGCGCTCGCCCCGCTCGGCGCCGAAATACTCCGCGACATCGGCCGGCTCGCGCTTGAGGCCTGGATTGACCTGTCCGCCATTACGACCCGAAGCGCCCCAGCCGGGCTCATGTGCGTCGAACACCGCGACCTCGGCCCCGCCTTCGAGAAGATGGAGGGCGCTGGACAGGCCGGTGAAGCCGGCGCCGATCACGGCTATGTCGACGTCAAGCCCGGTGGCGAGGGCCGGATAGCGGATGTCCGGCGTGACCGCTCGATAGAGGCTGCGCGGCAATGCGGATGAGGAACTGTCGGGCGGTGCATTTGGGGTCATCTTCATTCCAATAATTCGCATAGCGAATAATTTTCCGCATTACGAAGATAAGTATGTAAGCCAATGATTGTCAATGAAGTCGTCGGCCTGGGCGAAGCGGGGCGAAAGCCTTCCCCACATTTATATAGCCCCCAGCCGAAGTCGCTTGACCCCCAAGCGTTTCGCTCATATTGGTTATAACAACCATACCACAGGCGGCGCGAAGCCGCCGGATGGTCCACAGGGAGGAAAAACATGACGCTAAATCCAATCCGCGCCTTGAGAGCCGCCATTCTGGCCGGTGCGCTCTCGGTCTTCGCCGGCGCCGCTCTGGCGCAGGATGCCTGCCTCACCAATCAGCCCGGCGCTCTGCCGGCCGATTCCAAGGCGCTGCTCGAAAAGGAGCTCCCGGCCGAGGCTCAAGCGGGCTTCGAAGGGTATGGCAGCCCGGTGGTGGCGAGCCCCTTCGCGACCTTCAAGCCGGCGCATGAGAAGCCCTTTGTCATCGGCTACAACAACTCCTTCTCCGGCAATGCCTGGCGCGCCGCGGCCCTGGCGCAGCTCGAAAGCGACGTCGAGAAATACAAGAAGCTCGGTCTGGTCAAAGACCTGATCGTCACCGACTCCAATGGCGATATCTCGACCCAGATCCAGCAGATGCGCTCGATGATCCAGCGCGGCGTCGATCTCATCATCTCGATCCCCGGCTCGCCAACCGCGATGAACGGCGTCATCGACGAGGCTTTCGCCGCCGGCATCCCGGTGATCACGCTCGCCGCGCCGGTGACCACCGCCAATGCGATCAATGTCGACACCAACGGCTATCTGATCGGCAAAACGATGGCGCTGGGCCTCGTCCAGAAGCTCAACGGCAAGGGCAATATCCTCACCATCCAGGGCATTCCCGGCACGTCGGGCAGCGAACTCATCAAGGCCGGCGGCGAAGCGGTGTTCAAGAACTGCCCGGACATCAAGATCGTCGCCGATCTCGTCGGCCAGTGGTCGAATTCGACGGCGCAGACCGCGGTGCTGCAGCAGCTCTCGACCAACCCGACCGAGATCAACGGCATCTGGCAGCAGGGCTCGATGTTCATGGGCACCATCAACGCGCTCGAGCAGGCCGGCCGTCCGATCATCCCGGTGACCGTCGGCAATCCGGACCAGAATGCGCTCGCCTACTGGCATGACAATCTGGACAAGGGCTTCAGCACCGTCGGCTCGTCCAACGCGCCGGGCGCCGGCATGGATGTCGTCTTCCGCACCGGCATGCGCGTGCTGCTGGGTCAGGGCCTCAAGGTGAGCAATGTCGTGGTGCGTCCGCCGCTCATCACCGCCGAGACGCTGAAGGACTGGTACAAGCCGGACTTCACCGTCAACTCGACCGGCGTCGGCGAGCCGCCTCCGGGCACCTGGATGCCGGACAGCATCCTCGACGGCTATTTCACCAATCCCGCGGCTTTGCCACAGTAAGGCCTGTCGCCCGATCATTCCGCGCGGCGGCGGCAACCCTGCCGCCGCGCCTTCCCTCCTGCACGGAAAACGACATGCCGAACACCTATCTCGCCAAAGCCATCGCCCTCCTCCAGGAAGTGGAGGCGACGCAAAGCAACCAGATCGCCACCGGCGCGCAATGGATCGCCGATGCGATAGAGGCCGACGGCATGGCGCATTTCTTCGGCGCCGGCCATTCGCATATGGCGCTCGAGGAAGTGTTCCCGCGCAATGGCGGGCTGATCGGCCTCCACCCGCTCTCCGAGCTGGCGCTCTCCTACTACACGCCGGTGGTCGGCAATTCCGGCATCTATCAGATGCGGTTCTTCCAGTCGGTCGAAGGGCTGGGCGAGATCATCTGGAAGAACTACCGCTTCAAGAAGACCGACTGTTTCGTCGTCTACACCAATACCGGGGTCACCAAGGTGGCGCTCGACATCGCCACCTTCGCCAAGGCCGAAGGCATGCGCGTCATCGCCGTCACTTCGCTCAAACACGCCGCCGCCACCGGCACCGAGCATAAGGGCGGCAAGCGCCTGCATGAGATCGCCGATCTCGTCATCGACAATTGCTCGGTGGTCGGCGACGCCATGGTCGAGATTCCCGGCCTCGAGGACAAGGCGGGCGCCGGATCGAGCATCACCAGCATCGCCATCACCAACGCGCTCGCGACCGAAGCCGCATTGGAGCTCTCCCGCCGCGGATTGAAGCCGATGGTGCTGCCCAGCCCCTATTTCGAAGGCACGCCCGAGGGCAAAGCGAGACGCGCCCGGGCCGAGAAGCGCTGGGATGAATGCATGGACGAATATTCGCGCCGCTATGCCGGCATGTTCCTGCGCGGCTAAGCAGGTTGGAGTGACCATGGACTATCAAGCGGATGTGGTGGTGGCGGGCGCCGGCAGCGCCGGCATGGTGGCGGCGATCGCCGCCGCCCGCAATGGCGCCCGGACGATCCTGATCGAACGCGGCGGCTTCCTGGGCGGGATCAGCACGGCGGTGCTCGACACGATGTATGCTTTCTACGCGCCGGGCGATGCTCAGGAGAAAGTGGTCTCGGGTCTGCCGGATGAAGTCGTGGACCGCATCGAAAAATATGATGCGGTGCTGCGCCGGCCCAATACATTCGGGTCCGGCACCGGCATCACCTATAATCCCGAAACGCTGAAGCGGGTGTGGGATGACCTCGCCGAAGAAGCGAGGGTCAAGGTCTTGCTGCACAGTTTCATCACCGGCGCGATCGCCGACGGCGCCAAGGTCACCGGGCTCCGCTTCGTCAACAAGGCCGGCAACCACAAGGTAACGGCCAAGGTAACCATCGATGCTTCCGGTGACGCTGATGTGGTCGCCGATGCCGGTGGTGACTTCGAGCTCGCCGGCCGCGACGGCGCCCAGCAGACGCTCTCCACCACCTTCCGGATCGGCAATGTCGGCGAGCGCGCGCTCGGCGTGAAGAAAGACGAGCTGCATGCGCTGATGCGTGAGGCCAATAAGAGCGGGCGCTTCGTGCTGCCGCGCGAGGAAGGCAGCGTCCATCGCACGCCGGACAAGGGCATCATGGCGACGATCATGACGCGCGTGCCGGGGACCGCGCCCGACGACATCGAAGGCATTTCGCGCGCCGAAGCTCAGGGCCGCGCCCAGGCGCAGGAATATTTCCGCTTTCTGAAGGAAATGGTGCCCGGCTATGAAAATTCGGTGCTGATCGGCACCTCGCCGTGGATCGGCGTGCGCGAGACGCGGCGCATCCTCGGCGACTACCAGCTCCATGGCGAGGACGTGCTGGCGGCGCGCCGCTTCGAAGACGGCATCGCCCGCTGCGGCGCGCCGATCGAAGACCATCATGCCGGACGCGATACGCGCTGGGCCTATATCCCCAACTCCGGCACCTATACGGTCCCGTTCCGTGCTTTGCTGCCGCGCAATCTCGACGGCATCATGGTGGCGGGACGCTGCCTGTCCTCGACCCATGACGCCCATGCCAGCGCCCGCTCGATCGGCACCTGCATGGCCATGGGTCAGGCGGTCGGCAGTGCCGCCGCACTTGCCGCCGATCAGAATGTCACGCCGCGCCGGCTGCCGCTCAAGACGCTGCTCGCTCTGCTCGACCGGCAGGGCGCCGATTTCGGCCAGCGCGGCAAGACGGCCTCAGACGCCGCATGAGCGCCGCGGCCGCCCCTTCAGCTCGCAATGAAGCAGCCCTTCTTCTGAGGGCGACGGGGCTGGCCAAGACCTACGGAGAGACACGCGCCCTCAAGCAAGGCGATCTCGCCGTCAGATCCGGCAGCGTGCATGCGATCATCGGTGAGAATGGCAGCGGCAAGTCGACGCTCGTGAAGCTGCTCACCGGCGTCGTTCATCCCGATGCGGGCGAGATCGCGCTGGAAGGCAAGTCCCTGCGGCTCGCCTCGCCCCGCGACGCGCGTGGCGCCGGCATCGCGACCACCTTTCAGGAAGTGCTGGTGCTCGAAGAGCTGAGCGTCCTCGACAATCTGTGGCTCGGCCAGGATGGGTTGTTCCGCTTCCATGGCACGCGCGCGCGCAAGCGCAGCGAGGCCGGCTCCCTCCTCCGCGAGCTCATCGGCGACGCGGTGCCCGATCTCGACGCCAAGGTGAGCGGGCTAGATCTCGGCACCCGGCAGGCGATCGTCATCGCCCGCTCGCTGCTGCTCGCACCCCGCCTCCTGATCCTCGATGAAGCCACCGCGGCGCTCGACATCTCGGTGCGCGACCGGCTCTTCGCCGCTTTGCGCCGCCGCGTCGCGCAGGGCCTGTCGGTGCTCTTCATCACCCACAAGATGGACGAGATCGCCGCGCTTGCCGATGAAGTGACGGTGCTTCGCTCCGGCGAGACCGTCGCGCATCTGCCGATCGGCGAGGCGACACCGGCACGCATGCTGGAGCTGATGTCGGGACGGACGGAAGCTGAGACGACCGTGTCGGCGCGGGCCGCCGTCCAGGAAACGCGGCTCTCCCTCAAGCAGGTGTTGCTCAGGCTCGCAGGGCATCCCTTCGATCTCGACATCCAGGCCGGAGAGATCCTCGGCCTTGCCGGACTCGAAGGCCATGGCGCCGATCTCGCCACGCAGATCATCGGCGGTGTCCGATCACCTCTCGCCGGATCGGTCGCGACGCCCAAGGGCCAAGAGCTCCGTGGCCAGGCCGCGTTTGTCGCCGAGGCCATCGCCTATGTGCCGCGCGACCGCAAGACCGAAGGCATCTTCGCGCCGCTGTCGATCGCCGATAATTTCGCGCTGACGACGCTTCCCGCCCATACGCGCTTCGGCCTCATCGACAAGGCCAGGGTCGCCGCCGCCCGCCGACCGCTCTTCGATCGCCTGGGCGTCAAATTCGGCGCGCTGACGGATGCCATCACCAGCCTCAGCGGCGGCAACCAGCAGAAGGTCGTCCTGGCGCGCATGCTGGCGCTCAAACCGAAGCTGCTGGTCTTGAACGATCCGACGCGCGGCGTCGACCTCGCCACCAAGCAGGACATCTACAGGCTGCTGGCCGAGCTCGCCCAGTCCGGCGTCGCGGTGGTGATCCATTCGACCGAGATCGAGGAGCTGCTGGCGCTCTGCCATCGCGTCGCCGTCTTTCACGACCGGACCTTGTTCGAGGTCCTCGACCATGCCGGGATCAGCCGCGAAAGGCTGATCGCCGGACTGTTCGGGCGCCGGCCATGAGACTTTCCCGTGATATCTGGCGCGATCCGACCGCGCTCGCGGCTCTCCTGTACTTCATTCTCCTGGCCGCCAGCATCATCCAGGACCCGATCCTGCTGTCGCCGCGCTTCCTGACCGGCGCGCTCAGCGTCGCCGTGCCGCTCATTCTCGGCGCCATGGCGGTGACGCCGGCGATCCTTTCCGGCAATGGCGGCATGGATCTCTCGATCGGCCCCTTGATGGGCTTCATCAATGTACTGGTCGTCACCCTGCTGATGCCGGCGGGACTGGGCGACTGGTGGCTCGCTTTGCCGGTCCTGCTTCTCATCGGCTTTTTCGTCGGCGCGCTCAACGGCATGCTCGTCGCCCTGGTGCGGCTGCAGCCGATCGTCGCGACGCTCGGCACCTATCTCATCCTGGGTGGCATCAATCTGTGGCTGCTGCCGAGCCCGCTCGGACCGGTGCCCACCTGGTTCGGGGCGCTGTCGCGGCTCATCGGCGTGTTTCCGGGCCCCCTGATCTTCCTCATCGGCCCCGCGATCATCTGGTTCGCGCTCGGCCTCACGCCCTTCCGCAAGACACTGCTGGCGGTCGGCGGCGATGACCGGGTCGCTTATTCCGCCGGCATCGACGTCACCAAAGTGCGCATCCTCGCTTATGCGCTGGGCGGACTCTTCGCCGCCTTTGCCGGCATCGCGCTGACCTCGCTCATCCAGTCGGCCGATGCCAATATCGGGCCGCCTTTCACCTTGCAGGTCATCACCGCCGCGGCGCTGGGCGGCATCAATCTCGCAGGGGGGCGCGGCAGCATGTGGGGCAGCGTCTTCGGTGCGCTCTCCCTGTTCCTGATCCAGAATCTCCTGACCAATTACGGCGTCTCGGTGTTCTGGCAGCAGGTCGTGTTCGGCCTGGCGCTGATCGGCGCGCTCATCCTCAATGCCGGCCTTGCCCAGAGCTTCTTCACCTTCAGAGGAGGGCGTCGCGGATGATCCGCTTCTGGCAATCGCTCAAACAGACCATATGGCCGCAGCTCTTCGCGCTCGCCGCCCTCTATCTCATCGGCATGGCGACGATCGACGGCTTCGGCAGCTGGCGCAGCATCCTGGCGGTGCTGGTGCTCGCCTCCTTCATCGGCATTGCCGCCTCTGGCCAGACGATCGTGGCGCTGCTCGGCGGCATCGACCTCGCCATTCCCGGCCTCATCGCCTTCGCCAATATCGCCACGGCGGAACTCACCGGCAGAGGCTGGCCCTTCATCCTGGTGGCGCTGTTCATCCTCGCCATCGCCGCGTTCATCGGCGCCTTCAACGGCTTCATCTCGCGCGCCCTCAGGCTCAATCCACTGATCGTGACACTCGGCGTCAGCTCGATCATCATGGGCGCCATATTGGTATGGACCGGCGGACAGCCGACCGGCTTCGCGCCCAAATGGCTCAGCCAGTTCGTGGCGCCGTCGGGAAAGATCCTCGGCCTGCCGATCCCGCCCATCCTGGTCTTCTGGCTCGCGATCGCGCTCGGCCTCGTCACGCTCCTGCGCGCGACACCTTTCGGCCGCCAGGTCTATGCGGCGGGCGCCAGCCTTCCTGCCGCCAGGCTCGCGCTGGTGCCGACGACACGCATCTGGACCTGTGCTTTCGCGCTCAGCGCCGTGATGGCGGCGGTGACCGGCATATTGCTCGCCGGCTTCAGCGCGCAAGGCGATCCGCGCATCGCATCGCCCTATCTCTTCAACACCATCGCCAGCGTCGTCATCGGCGGCACGTCGCTGATCGGGGCGCGCGGCAGCTATGGCCGGACCGTGCTTGGCGCCATCATCCTGACGCTCATCACCACCGTGCTGGTCGCCAATAATTTCAGTGCCGCGATGCAGCAGGCGCTACTCGGGATCGTCATTCTCATCGTCGTGGCGACCTATGGGCGCGAGCAGAAAGTGGCGGCGCGGCTATGAGGAAGATTTCATCCGGCGTTGCCGCGCTGATCCGCCCACAATTCGAAGAGAAGCTGGCAGCGATCACCGCGGATCAGAGCCATCGCCGCCTCCGTCGCCACGTTGCCGCGATCGTAGGTGGTGCGCGACAGGCGCAATGCCGGCTGGTCGATCCCGACCTGCAGCAGTCCCGCCTGCTCGCCCGACAGCATGACCGGCGCCAGCGTCTCGCGCGCCCGCACCAGCTGCGTGCCATATTCGCGCGCCAGCACGTCGTAGAGCGAGCGGGCGCCGAAATCGAAGCGCCCCAGATCGGCAAAACGCTCGGCCGCCATGGCCGAGGTCTCCAGCGCATAAGGCTCGCCGTCGACGAAGCGCAGGCGCGTGAGGCGGAAGACCTTGGCGCCGGTGGCGCTCTGCAAAGCGGCCGCTTCATCCGCCGCCGGCGCCGTCAGCTCGGCGCTGATGACGCGCGTCGATACCAGCTTTCCATCGGCCTTCAGCGCTTCCGAAATACTGAAGAAGCCGAGCAGCGAGGATTCGATGCGCGATCTGGCGACGAAAGTACCCTGCCCCTGATTGCGCACGACGAGCTTGCGCTGCGCCAGCTCCGCCAGGGCCTGACGCGCGGTGATACGGCTGACGCCGAACAGTTCGCAGAGCTCGCGTTCAGGCGGCAGGCGATGGCCGGGCGGATAGTCGCCGGACTGAATCTTCGCTTCCAGCAACCGGACGATGCGCTTGTAGTTGGGTTCACTCGACATTTGGTCATATCATTATGACAAATGCACCAACAATGCCAGCGGGAAGGACATTGCCATGAGCCGCGACAAGGCCGTCATCGGCATAGATCTCGGCACGCAATCGACCAAGGCGGCGCTGGTCGCGCTCGATGGACGGCCCATCGCCTCGCATTCGGTCGCCGTCGAATTCGAACGCCCGCAAACCGGCTGGGGCGAGCAGTCACCCGACATATTGGTTCGGTCGGCGCTCGACTGTCTCCGCACCCTCGCAAGCACTTTTCCGCAAATAGAAATAGTGGGGCTCGGCATCGCGGCGCAAATGGGCGGCGCCATCGGCATCGACAGGAATTTCGACGCGGTGACGCCGCATGAAATGTGGCTCGACACGCGCGCCGACGAGGATCGCCAGGAGCTGCTCGATCTCCACGGGCCCGAGATCCTGGCGAAGAACGGCATCATTCCTTTCGTGGCGCCGCGCGTGCGCCGCTGGCTGCGGCTCGATCCCGCCTTCGCGCAACGCCTGGCCGCCGTGGTGGCGCCGGCCGGCTATCTCGCCGGCCGTCTCACCGGCGCCAAGGCTCAGGACGCCGTGTGCGACCGCACCCAGGCCAATCTCTACGGCTGCTTCGACGTGGCGCACAATCAATGGGACCAGGACCTCGCCTTGCGCTGCGGCCTGCCGCCCGCGCTTCTGCCCCGCATTGCCGATCCTTTCGACATCGCCGGCCGTCTTTCGCCAGAGATGGCGGCACTGGCCGGTCTCACGGCCGGCATTCCGGTCGCCGCCGGCATGGGCGACGGCACCGGCGGATGGTTCGCGGCAGGCGGCATCGAGCCCGGCGTCTCGATCGACACCAGCGGCTCCTCGGCGCATTTCGCCGTCACCATCGACCGCTTCATCACCGATCCGTCGGGGCTGCTTTCCTGCATGCCCTCGGCGGCGCCGGGCCGCTTCTATCTTTTAGGCTTCACCACCAGCACCGGCCTCGCCCATCGCTGGCTCAGCCAGACCTTCGGCAAGAGCTATCAGGAGCTCGAGGCGCTGAGCGCCGCCGTGCCGCCCGGCAGCAAGGGCATTCTCGCGGTGCCGCATCTCAATGGCCGCGTCAGCCCCTTCGAAGCCTCGATGAAAGGCGGCTTTCTCGGCTTCGACGACAAGAGCGGCCCCGGCGAGCTCTATCGCGCGCTGCTCGAGGCGAGCGCCTATGAGCTGCAAGGCTGGCTCGATGCGGCGCTCAAGCTTTCACCCGGTCTCAGCCTGTCGACCATCGTCAATGTCGGCGGCGGCGCGCAGAGCGCTCTGTGGAACCAGATCAAGGCGGATGTCACCGGCCTCGCGATGCATATCGCCACGCCTGAGATCAATGCGGCGCGCGGCGCCGCCCTGGCCGCCGGGATCGCCGCGGGCGCCATCGACCGCGGCAACCGGGACTGGTTCGCGCCCAAATATCTCGAAGCCCAGACCTTCACGCCCGATTCAGGCCGGCACCGGCTCTATGCGCCCTATCGCGACAGCTATGCCCGGCTCACCGACCAGCTTCTGCCGGTTTATCGGACCTTGCAGCAACTCCGCCAGAACCACCATTGAGAGAAAGACATGCCATGATCGAATGGAGCAAGCTCACCGACCCCGAAATCGACGCGCTCGACCGCAACCTGCCGGTCATCCTGCCGGTCGGCCTCATCGAGGCGCATGGCGCGCATCTCGAAAGCGGCTTCGACAGCTATTCGGCCGACTGGTTCGCACGGCGCCTGTGCCAGGAGACGGGCGCCATCCTGCTGCCGGTCGTTCCCTATGGCTTCGCCGACACCAATTGGGAATATGTGAGCACGCTCGGCGTCAAGGCCGAAACGCTGGGTATGATCATTGGCGATCTCTGTATCCTGCTCGCCCGACACGGCTTCAAGAAGATCATCGTGCTGTCGGGCCATGGCGGCAATGGCGTCGGCGCGACGCTCGGTTTCCAGCGCGCCTTCGAGGTCTTCCCCGACCTCAAGCCCGCCCATTGGTGCTATTTCCTGACCGGCGGCGTGCCGATGAGCCACGCCGACGAGAAGGAGACCTCGCTCGCCATCGCGATCGGCGGCGTCGTGCATATGGATCGCGCCGAGGACTTCGTCCTGAAGAAGCCGTGGCACGAGGTCTATTCGCGCAAGTCGATCGCCCCCAAGGCCGGCGGCATGAATGGCAAGGCGACGCTCGCGACGCGCGAAATGGGCGAGGACATCCTCAACCGCATCCTGCCCGTCCTGGTCGACAAGCTCAAAGCCATCGTCGCCGAAAAAGGCTGACCTCTCAGCTCTTCCAGCGTGCCGCCTTGCGCGGCATCAGGCGCGACATATAAGCGATCACGCCCTCGCGGAAGCACAGCACCACCAGCAGAGCGATGCCGGTGATGATGACGAGCGTGTATTCGGCGCCGAAGCCGCGCACGAAATACTCGATCGAGCGGATGATGACGACACCGATGAGCGGACCATAGCGGCGGCCGAGCCCGCCGATGACGGCCATGGCGACGACATACCCCATCTCGCTCATCGACAGCATCGAGGGCGCCAGCACGCCGACATAATTGGCATAGAAGCAGCCGGCGAGACCGGCGATGGCGGCGGTGATCATGAAGGCCGCGATCTTCACCCGGAAGAGGCTGACGCCCATGCCATGGGCGATATCCTCATTGTCGCGGATCGCCTGCATCAGGAGGCCGAGCTTCCCGTCGATCACCCAATTCTGGACGATGAAGAAGAGGCCGGCCAGGACGCCGCCGAGAATGAGATAGAGCGAGCGGTCGAAGCCCGGCACCAGCTTCGGCAGCTGCAGGCCCATCGAGCCGTTGGTGATGTCGGACGCGGCGGCTAGAAACACCGCAAAGGCGCCGGCGAAGGCAAAAGTGATCAAGGGCAATTGCACGCCCCTGACCCGCAAGGCGACGAGGCCGAGCCCGCCGCCCAGCAATGCCACCGCGATCGGCATGATCGCCAGCGTCGCCCATCCCGAAAGCCCGCCGCCGACGACGAGCGCCGCCGTGCCATAGGCGCCGGCGGTGGCGAGGCCGATATGGGCAAAGGAATATTGCCCGGCGAAACCCGCGAGCAGGTTCCATGAGCCGGCGAGCAGCAGATAATAGACCGACAGGATCAGGAGGTCGGCCAGCACCGGACGCAAGCCGACGAAAGAAAGAACGAAGCCGGCGGCCACGAAGGCGAGCGGCACCAGATGATGCGTGAGCTTCGTCATGACGCCATCCCCGATCCTTCTCGCGACATCCAGTTGCGCACGATGCCGTCGAGCCTGCCGGATATCTCCGCCGCCGGGCCATCGCTATCGTTCTGGCCCATGGCGAGGACATAGACGTGATCGGCGACGGCCAGCGCCTCGCGCACATTCTGCTCGACCAGCAGCACGGTGACCGAGCGGCTCTCCTTGAGGCGCGCGATCTCGCGATAGACCTCGCGCACCATGACCGGGCTCAGACCGGCGGTCGGCTCGTCGAGGAGAAGGAGGCGCGGCTCGCTCACCAGGCCGCGGGCGATCTCGACCAGCTTCTGCTGGCCGCCGGACAGATCGCCGGCGCGACGGTCCAGATGCGGCTTGATGGAGTGGAAGAGGTCGCCGCAGAAGGCAATGCGGCTCTCGAGCCAGGCCTTGTCCTTCCGCCGATGCCAGCCGCCGAGGCGGAGATTCTCGAGGACGGTCATCTGGCCGAAGACCGAAGCTTCCTGCGGCACGAAAGAAACGCCGGCGGCGACGCGTTGCGCGGCGCTGAGCGCCTCGATGCGCCGGCCGCCCAGATCGATCTCACCGCCGGTGACGGGCGCCACGCCGGCAACGCCCTTGAGCAAGGTCGACTTGCCGGCCCCGTTCGGGCCGATGATGGCGGTGAGCGTATTGGCGCCACCCGCCAAGTCGACGCCGCGCAGGATCTCGATGTCGCTTTCATAGGCGACTCTCAGGCCCTTGATGGTGATCGCTTCGCTCATGCCAGATACGCCTCGCGCACCGCCGGATCGGCGGAGACTTCATCGGGGCTGCCGGCCGCCAGGACGCGGCCGGAGGCGAGAACCACGACGCGCTGGCACAGGCCGAAGACCCAGGGCAGATCGTGGCTGATGACGGCAAAGCCGACACCCTTGTCCCGCATTTCGGCGATGATCGCGCGCATGACCTCCATGATCGCCGGATTGACGCCGGCCGTCGGCTCGTCGAGCAGCGCCACCTCCGGCTTGGCGAGCAGCAGGCGGGCGAAATCGATGAGCTTGCGCTGGCCGCCGGAAAGCTGATCGGCAGACCAGTCGGCGACGGGCGCCAGGCCGACCCGCGCCAGCGCCTTGCCGGCTTCGTCCTCCGCCTCGCGCCGCCCCAGCCCGCGCACCATACCGGCCAAGGCGACGTTCTGGATCGCACTCAGCCGCCCGAAGGCACCGCCATTCTGGAAGCTGCGGAAGAGGCCGCGCCGCGCCGGCGCGTTGGGCGCCAGATGCGTGACATCCGTGCCGCCGAGCCGGATCGCTCCCGCATTCGGGCGGAACTGGCCGGCGATGAGATTGAGGAAGGACGTCTTGCCGGCGCCGTTCGGCCCGACAATGGCGACGAGCTCGCCGGCGGCCAGGCGGAAATCGATGCCGTCGATGACCTGATTGCCGCCGAAGGCTTTGCGCAAGTCCTGCGTTTCGAGAACGATGCGGGTCATACGGTCCGCCCCGCTCGGCCGAAGAGACCCTGAGGCCGGAACAGCAGGACCGCGATCATCAGCGCGAAACCATAGGCGTCGGTATAGCCGGTATCGACATAGACGGTGCCCATGACTTCGACGATGCCGAGCAGCAGGCCGGCGAACAGCGTTCCCCTGATCGAGCCGAGGCCGCCGATGATCACGACGATGAAGGCCTTGACCAGCGCGATCACGCCCGAGGCCGGGAAGACGAACATCAAAGGCGCCAGCAAGGCCGCCGCCAGGCCCGCGAAAGCCCCGGACGCGAGGAAAGCGAGATTGGCGTAGCGGTTGACATCGATGCCGACCACGGCGGCGCCCAGCGGATTCTGCGTGAGCGCGCGCCAGGCGCGGCCGATATCGGTGCGATAGACGATGAAGAACAGAAGCCCGATCATGGCGAGCGCGGCGACGAAGGCGACGATGCGGTTGCCGGAGAGATAGATGTAATCGAAGATCGCCAGATTCCGGTCCCAGAGTCCCGGCAGCTTGCGATAGGTCGTGCCGAAGGACAGAGTCGCGGCGGCGATGAGGAACTGGCTGAGCAGGAACGTCGCGATGATGGTGTATTCGCCCTTCTGGCGCATGCGCGAGAGATAGATGGGCCGCAGCACGATGATGTTGGTGGCATAGGCGATGGCTGCGCCGGCGATGGCCGCGGCGATCAATCCCGTCCAGACCGGCAGGCCCAACGCACCGACGGTAAAGACCGCCGCGAAGCTGCCGAGCATGGCGAATTCGCCATGGGCGAAATTGACGACCCGCAATATGCCGAAGACCAGCGACAGCCCGACCGCCAGCAAGGCATATAGCCCGCCTTGCAGCAGCCCGAGCAGCAATGATTGAACGAAAAGCTGGGTCATCCGGATGTCCTGGCAACGCGGCCGGCCCGCCTCCGGACCGGCCGCATGAGTGCTTGAGCTACTTGGCGACCTGCACCAGCTCGGCTTCCTTCTCGCCGTCGCCGACCTTGTTCAGCCTCTTGAAGAACATGGCGAACTTGTCCCACTGGTGGAAGTTCACCGTGCCCGCCTCGTTGCGGAAGAAGACCGGGCCGATGGTTCCCTCGAAGGTCACGCCGGGCAGAGCTTCGACCAGCTTGGCGGGCTCCGACGAGCCGCTCTTCTCGATCGCGGCTTTGACAGCATTGAAATTGTCCCACAGATAATACTGGAAGATCGCCGGCTCATGGCCGTAAGCGGTCTTGTAGGCCTCGACGAAGGTCTTGCCCGTGGCGGTGACATTGAGGGACGGATCGGAGAAGGTCGGATAGACCACGCCGACGCCCGCCTCGCCGACCGTCGACCAGAAGTCCGGCAGGAGCGGCCAGTCCCAGCCGGTGATGATATCGGCCTTCAGGCCCACTTCGCGGCCCTGCTTGATCGAGAGATTGGTGGCGGAGAAGACCGTCTGCACGATGACGGCGTCCGGCTGCGAGGCCGCGACCTTCGACATGACGGCGGTCAGATCCTGGGTCTGGGCCTGGAACTGCACGACCTCGACGGAGACGTCCGGCGCCGCCTTCACCGCCTCCTCGAAGGCCTTCGCGAAACCCAGCCCATAGGCCGTGTCCTCGGCCAGCACGACGACCTTCTTGTAGCCGCGCTCTTTGACGAAAGGCACCATCTGCGCCGCGATCTGGCTGTTATAGGGACCGATGCGGAAGACCTGCGGATAGTTCTTGGCGGTGATGTCGTCCGACCAGGAGTAGAAGGCCATCAGCGGCACATTGTAGCCCTTGGCCACTTCCATCTGCGCCAGCGCCACCGAGGACGACCAGATGCCCAGGATCGCCGAGGCGTTGGCCTCGGTGATGGCGCGCTCCATCGCCGAGGCGCCGACCTCGACCTTGCCCTGATCGTCATAGACGGCGAGCTTCACCTGCCGGCCGCCGATGCCACCGGCCTCGTTGGTGAGCTTCACCCACAGATCGGCGGTCTTCTTAATGGCATCGCCCGAGCGGGCGTCGCCCGGCTCCGACAAAGGCGACACCAGGCCGAGCGTGATGTCCTCGGCGGCGAAGGCGCCGCCCGCGGTCATCAGCAAGCCTGCCGCCGTCATCGAGGCGAGCACTGCGCGCCTTGAAATCATGCCGATATTCTTGATCATTATTCTACTCCCTGTTGTTTTCATTGCGTGGATCGGGCAGCGCGTATCGCCTCGATGCGCGCCAGCAGTTCTTCGGGCACGGCGACTCCGTGGCTTTCGGCCGCGCGTCTCGCGGCGGCGCGGCGCGCGCCCTGCAGCCTGGCGCCCGGCTGGCTGCCGATCGCCTCGGCCTGCGCGTCGACCCGCCCGGCGAAGACACCGTCGGACGTCGATTGCGCGTCGATGGCGATGAAGAACTGGCCGGTGCGCGGCGGGCCGCCGGCGGTGCCGGCAAAGGGACTCGCTTCCGTCGAGGGCAACGCCCCCGCTGCCGCCGAGGCGAGAAGCTCCACCATCAATCCGATGCCGAAGCCCTTATAGCCGCCCGACGGCGCCATGGTGCCCTTGAGCGCCAGATCGGGATCGGTGGTCGGCTCGCCATCCGGCCCGAAGGCCCAGTCGGGCGGAATGCTCCTGCCCTCCCGCTTGCGCTTGCCGATCTCGCTCTTGGCGATGACGCTGGCGCTCTGGTCGATCGAGAGAACCACACGGCCATCCCTTCCCGCCGCGGCGATGGCGAAAGGATTGGTGCCGATCACGGCG
Organism: Pseudomonadota bacterium; assembly: GCA_049323275.1. Lineage (GTDB taxonomy): Bacteria > Pseudomonadota > Alphaproteobacteria > Rhizobiales > Aestuariivirgaceae > Taklimakanibacter. The sequence goes on along the minus strand of JBMOOM010000011.1, from coordinate 4,576 downwards.
CGGCGCCCGCCGACCGGCGCGATCGAGGCCGGCGCGTGCGTATAGCCGAGCGCCAGCAGGCCGGCGGCGGCGAGACGGTCGGTGTGATAGCCGAGGACGCCGCAATTATAGGAATTGCGCACCGCCAGCGCGGCGATCCCCATCTTGCGGGCGAGCGGCACCAACTGCTCGAAACCGAGATCGATGGCCGGATGCGCAAAACCCGTTCCGGCGTCGACCGCGATCGTGGCCGGTCCCGGATTCATGACGCGCGGAACCGCGGAACCATCGACCTTGCCGCAAGCCAGATGCTCGCAATAGATCGGCACATAAGCCAGGCCGTGCGAGGCGATGCCTTCGGCCTCGGCGGCGGCGACCGCCTTGGCGAGCGGACGCGCCGCCCTCGCCGCAGCGCCCGACACCGACAAGGCATCGAAAGCCAAGGTCTCGATCTCGTCGATGGTGAGGCGGCGATGCGTCATGGTTCAATCATTATCGCTGAGGCCGGCGCCCGCGCCGGCGAGGCGCGAATGATCGGAGGCCGGGACATAAGTGAGCGCGGCGAAAGTGGTGAAGCGCCGCCACAGTTCGTCTGGAAGGGCGATGCCGCCCTGCGCCGGCGCGGACGGCTGGTCGAATTCCGGCGAGCGCGGCAAAGCGGAGATCAGAATGCTTCCGGCGGTCGCTATCGCCATCAGCGTGGCGAAGGCGGGAGCGGGATCACGGCCTATCAGGACCTCGTGGCTGCCGATCTCCAGCCGCAGCGGCCGCCTCAGGCGTTCCGCCATACCGACAAGGGCGGGAACCAGAAGGCAGGGCTGCGCGACCTTTGCCGTCACCGTGAGCGTGCCGCCGGCGACCTCTTCGATCCGATCGGCGATCGCCGAGGCGAGCACGAGCGCGCTCAGCGGAAAATCCGACCTGATGCCGGATCGATCCGAGGTCAGGTACGTTGCACTGCGGCCGCTTTGCAGGTCGTCCAGCGCATCGGCCAGACGATCGAGATGCCGAGGCGCGAAGCATGCGATGAGACGTCCCGTCCGTCCGACATCTTCCGCGAGGCCCCAGCTCAGCCCCACGCCGCGCGCCGCCTTGCGCAGCTCCGCCTCGATCTCATTGAGCGAATGACCTTCCGGCTCGGGCGGCTTGGACGCTGCGATCGACGCGCGCGGCAACGTCTGCACCTTTGCCTCACCTTCGTGGCGCAAGGGCGGAATGGCCCAATCATCCGGCGCCACATCGTGAAGCTCGTCGGGGAACGGCGCATGGCGGAACAGCGCCACCCTCACCCAGCGGTCCGAGCGGGGATCGAAATCCGTCGCGCCGAAAAAGGACAGCTTGCAGCGCAATATGTCGATCGGGCGCAATTCGGCGCCGGTCAGGTTGTCGCGTATCTCGGCATACGGGCAGCGCGCCGTCAGCTGCACGCGCCGGACGGCCTGGCGGCATTCCGGATGAGCCGCAAGGAATTCGGCGACCGTCAGGTCGGAAGGAATCACGGTGAGCAAGCGATGGAGAGCCGCCACATCGCGCGCGACCGTCAGCGGCAGCTCGCGCTCGGCGCCTTCTTCGCGCGCGCGCTCGCCGAGCCGCGGCTCGAGCTTTTCCTCCGAGACATACCAGAAGCGGGCCTGTGCCCGCGGCAAGGCGAAATCCTCGGCCAGCGCGAAGCCGTAGGAACGCTCGATGCCGGCCCGCAGATCGGCCAGAGTCGCCGCGCCATCGATGACAAAATCCTCCGCCTCGTCGCCGCCCATGCCGGCGCTCAGCTCGTCGACCAGCGCTCCATGCGGCTCGAGCAGCAAAGTCACCAGAAGCTCCTGCGCCTCCGCTCCCAGCTGCGCTTCGGCAAAGGCGAACAGCTCGCGCCAGACGAAAGGACGCGCGAAGTCGATCGCCTCGACCTCGGCCATGAGGCGGTCGAGGTCGCGCACCAGTTCTTCGATGCGCCCCATCTGCAAGGTGTCGTCGACGCGCCAGGCGGCCATCTGGCGGCGCGCCCGGGCGAGCCGGTCGCGAAACACCACGATCTCCGCGGCGCCGGCCCGTTCGAGGCCGAGGACCCGGCTCAGCGCCGTCTCGCGCGCATCGATCCAGCGATGGAACAGGCCAGGATGATTGACGACGAAAGGCGCCATGCCGAGGCCGGTCGAATTGCCGACCCCCAGCCGGCGGCGCAGAGCGCGGTCGAAAGGCACTGCCGTCTCCGGTGACCGCAGCCGGGCCAGATGCTCGACCAGATCGGTGGTGAAGGCGCGGATCAGCCAGACGGTCAGCATCTCGGCGGCGAAGGGTCCGGAGAGCGCCGGGCGGCCGGCGATCCGCTCGCGATCGGCGAGGCCGAACTTGCCGTTGCCATAGACGGCGGTGGTGCGCATCAGATAGCCCACGGCATCGAGATCGGCGGCGGCGGGCTGGCGGCCTTGCGCCAGCTCCGACACGACATGGTCGAACAGCCTGACGCCGCGATTGGCGCGCGACATCACCAGCTCGGCGGCGCTGCAGCGGCCGGCTTCCTGGCGCGGCACATTGCGGGCCAGGCGCTCGATATCGGCGCGCGTCACGACGCCGTCATGGAGCGCGAAGGTCGCGTCCCATTCCTCGGCGATCACGCGGTCGGTGCGTTTGGCCGGATCGAGCTCATGACCGAAGGCGATGAGCGAATAGACCCGCCCCTCGCCGCGCGCCTCGTAAACGGCGACGCCGGCTCCCTTGGCGTCGATCTCCCACAGGCTGCGCTCGACCTGCCACTGCTGGCGCACCAAGTGCCGCAGCAGCACGCGCATGAAGCTCAGCCTGGTCTGATGGAAGCTGCCCATGCGGGCGAGGCGCAGCACCTGATCCGGCGCGCGCAGGGTCGCCATCGGCCCTCGCCGTCCGGAAGAGACCCTGGCCGCCGACGCCATCATCTGCCGGCACCTCCTGGCGCCGCCGCAAAGGAAGCCTCGAAGAAGCGCAGCCAGTTTTCGCCCATCACCGCCGCGACCTCTGCCGGCGCAAAGCCGGTCTTTGCGAGCCCTTTCGCGATATTCGGGAAATCACGGTTGCTTTGGAACCAGCCGGGCTGCGGCGGGAAGACGACGGCGGGATCGAGCGGCTCTTTCGTCCAGCTGCCGCGCCGCATCCATTGGACGACTTCCTTCGGCTGGCCGTGGCAAAGATCGGAACCGATGCCGAGATTGGCGACGCCCATCAACTCGGCGGTGCGCGCCACCATCTCGCAGAATTCGGCGAGGGTGCAGCTGCTGCCGTCCTTCAGATGATGCGGATAGAGGCTGAAGCCCAGCATGCCGCCCGAGGCGGCGAGCGCCTTCAGCACGTCCGTCGACTTGTTGCGCACCACCTTGTGCCAGCTCAGCGGATTGGCATGGGTCACGGCGATGGGCCGGCCTGACAGCTCGATCGCTTCGAGCGTCGAGCGGTCGCCCGAATGCGACATGTCGATGACCATGCCGAGGCGGTTCATCTCGGCGATCACCTCGCGCCCCATGCGCGTGATGCCGGCATCTTCGCTCTCATAGCAGCCCGAGGCGAGCAGGCTTTGATTGTTGTAGGAGAGCTGCATGAAACGCACGCCGAGCGCGTGGCAGATCTCGACGAGGCCGATATCGTCCTCGATGGGTGAGCAGTTCTGCAGGCCGAAGAAGACGGCGATGCGGCCTTCCGCCTTGGCGCGCCGGACATCGGCGCCGGTCCTGCCGTGGAAGACCAGATCGCCATGGGCCGCGAAGAGCTCGTTCCAGCGGATGATATTGACGACGGTCTCCTGAAAGTTCTCATGATAGGAAATCGTGGTGTGGATGGCGTCGACGCCGCCCGCCTTGAGATCGCGGAACACCGCTTCCGAATATTTGCAATATTGCAGGCAATCGATCACGACGCCGCTCGGCTTTTCCGGCATGTCGGTCATGCGGCCCTGCCTGCATTGATATAGCTGGTCTTGACGGCGGTGTAGAATTCCGCGGCGGCGCGACCCTGCTCGCGGGGGCCGTGCGATGAATGCTTTCGGCCGCCGAAGGGCACATGATAGTCGGTACCGGCGGTCGGCAGGTTGACCATCACGCAGCCGGTCCTGACGTCCCTGCGGAAGGCGCTGGCGCGCGCCAGAGATTGAGTGATGATGCCGGCGGTGAGGCCGTATTCCGTATCATTGACGATCGCGACGGCGTGATCATAATCCTCCGCCTCGATCACGCAGGCGATCGGCACGAACATTTCCTCGCGATTGATCTTCATGTCGTTGCTTGTGCCGGTGAACACAGTGGGGCTGAAATAATAGCCTTCGCTGCGCGCCTCGACGCGCGTTCCGCCACAGCTGAGCTCCGCACCGGCGGCCTTGCCCAGGGCGACGTAGCGTTCGGCTGCCGCCAGTTGCGTCGCGTCGGCGACCGGCCCGATCTGGGTTCCCTCATCGAGCGCATGGCCGACCTTCAAGGCGGCGGCCGCCTTGATGAAACGTTCGACGAAAGCGTCATGGAGCTTGCGGTCGACGATGATGCGGGACGAGGCCGTGCATTTCTGCCCTGAGCCGAAGAAGGCGCCATTCACCGCATGGGCGACGGCGAGATCGAGATCGGCGTCGTCCATGACGGCGAGC
>JBMOOM010000010.1:0-23705 GCA_049323275.1 Pseudomonadota bacterium | reverse complement strand
GCGATAGGAGCTGCCGGTGGAGAGCAGATCCATCTCGCGCCCGAAGACGCGCTCGCGCGCATGGGGCGTGAGGAGATAGCGCCGCTTGCCATCGAGAAACGCCTGGATGCTGGCATCCATGATGATGGTGCTCGATCCGGTGGTGACGCTCACCGCGCCGGCTTCGAGGCCGGTCATCGCATAGGCGCTGGCGGCGGAGTCGGCTGCGCCCGCATGGACGGGAATGCCGGCTCTGAGGCCGAGGCGCCTCGCCGCGTCCTCGCTCAGGCAGCCGGCGACCGAAGCGGCCGGCAGGATGGCGGGAAGCAGCGCGCGGTCGAGATCCCAATGACGGCAAAGACCGTCATCCCACTGGCCGGTGGTGAAGTCATAGACGCCATAACCGGCCGCGGTCGAGGGATCGGTGACGCGGGCGCCGGTGAAAGCGAAGCAGAGATAGTCCTTGGCCGACAGGATGCCGTCGATCGACGCCGGATATGAGGCGCGGTGATGCGCCAGCATCGGCGCCAGATAGCGCCCGTCGATCGGCATGCCGGTCAGCTCATAGGTCTTCTGCCGGAAGGCTTCGTCAAGGCGGCCCGCCGCCCAGTCATCGGCGCGCGCATCCATCCAGGTGACGGCACGGCCTTGTGCCTGGCCGCCCGCGAGACAGACGAGCGTCGGCAGCTGGCCGGTGAGGCCGATGCCGGCGATCTCGTCGTCACGTCCCGCCATGGCCTGGCGCACGGCGGTTTCGGCTGCCGTGACCCAGGAGGCCGGATCCTGCTCGGCCTGGCCTGGCGCGTCGCGGAAAGTTGGGAAGGGCGACTGTCCCGAGGCCACGACCTCGCCATCGGCGGCAAGCGCCACGCACTTGACCGCCGATGTGCCGAGATCGATGCCGAGAGCGAGTGTCATGCCCTTCAGTGTTTCGTCTTGACCGCGCGCATCGCCTCCGCGGCGACGCTCAAGGTCTGCGCGATATCGTCCTTCGTATGGGCGAAGGACACGAACAGATTCTCGAAGGCGCCGGGATGGAACAGAACGCCGCGCTCCAGCATCTCTTCCCACCAGATGCGGAAGAGGTCGTGCCGGGCGTAGCGCGCCGCGTCGCGATAGTTGCGGATCGGCTGGTCGGCGAACCACACCTGGAGCACCGGACCCAGGCCGGTGACATAGGCGTCGACCTTGTTGTCGGCGATGATCCTCGCGAGCCCGTCATAAAGCTGCTGGCAGCGCTCATAGAGGCCGTCATAGAGGCCGGGCGCGGCCAGCTCGTCGAGCGCCGCATTGGCGGCCGAGACGGCGATGCCGTTGGCGCTGTAGGTGCCGGCCATCGACACGGTGCCGTCGGCGACCAGCGCCATGACGTCCTTGCGCCCGCCCAGCGCCGCCACCGGAAAGCCGCCGCCGAGGCCCTTGGCATAGGTCGAAAGATCGGGCTCGAGGCCGTAATAGCCTTGTGCGCCGGCGAGGCTCAGGCGGAAGCCGGTGATCACCTCGTCGCAGATGAGGAGGGCGCCGTTCTTGGCGGTGATCTCGCGCAAAGCTTCGAGATAGCCGGGCTCGGGCAGGATGCAGCCGGTATTGCACATCACCGCCTCGGTGATCACCGCGGCGATGTCCTGGCCCTCGCGGGCGAAGGCGTCGCGCAGCGCATCGACGTCGTTCCACGGCAGGATGATCAGCGAATCGGCGAGATGCGCCGGCATGCCGGGGCCCTGCGGAATGGGCGTCGGCGCCTTGTCGGGGCCGGCGACATTGAGGCCCGGATGCTTGCTCCAGTAAACGCCGTCGGAGAAGCCGTGATACATGCCCTCGAAGCGCACCAGCTTCTTGCGGCCAGTGTAGGCGCGCGCCAGGCGCACCGCGTAGAGCACCGCTTCCGTGCCGGTATTGCACAGGCGCACCTGCTCGACCGCCGGAATGGCCTTGATGATCTTGTTGGAGAGGGTGAGTTCGTCGGCGACCGGCAGGGCGAAGACGGTGCCGCGCTTCTCGATGAAATCGACGACGGCTTTCGTCACCTTGGGCGGGCGGTGGCCGAGGATCATGGGCCCCAGGCCCAGGAGGTAGTCGATATATTCGTTGCCGTCGACATCGATGAGGCGCGAGCCGGTGCCGTGGTCGACGAAGAGCGGATAGGGATCCCAGCCCGACCACACGGCGCGCGCCGTGCTGTTGACGCCGCTCGGGATGATCTCGCGGGCCTTGGCGAAGTATTGCGCGCTTTTCGACGAGCGCGCCGGCGTCTTGTAGGTCATGGTCGTCATGGTAATTCCCATCTGGGCTAAGTTCAATCAGGTCATTATAATGAGTATAATGACATGTCAACCGGGTCAGGGTGTGAAGCAGCGCGAGTAGCGGTTCCCGTCACGTTCGACCGTCACGACTCGGCCGTCGATTTCAGGCCCGAGAACGAGCCTTTCCGGCAGATCGTCGGTGCTGCCGAGACGGAAAATGCCGGGCGACAACTCGACGAGCTCGACATCTTCCGACGGCGCCTCGACGCCGCCGGGGGCGACGAGGAACAGGCGGTCGCCGCGGCCGATGATTCGGAAATTGGTGAACCAGGGCGAATGCGAACGGTAGTGGCCGGGCGCGCCGCTGAGATGCGCGGGCAGGGCGATGGGTTTCATCGCCTGGCGGGCGAAAATTCGGCCGCCATGGACCCAGCATCCGCCCTCGAAGGTGAGATGAAAGAGACGGAAGTCCGGATGATCGATGGTGAAGCGCGGCGTCCAGCCTCTGTAGAGGCGCCCGGTGACTTCGTTGCTCGTCAGGACGAGACCGCCATCATGCGCGGCGATCACGATCTGCCGGTCGGCGCACATGAAGCGGCCGGTCATGCCCTCTTCGACCGTAATGAGGCTCAGATCGGGCGACGGGACGGCGATCTCATGGCCGGTCAGCCAGGCATGGCCGATGCGCGCCAGGATCTGCGCCAGCGGGCAGTCGCCATTGGCGTTGGTGAGCACCGAGATCCCGACGTCGTTGTCGCGGTCGGCGAGAATGAAGGTGGCGTAGCCGACCATGCCGCCGCCATGGGTGAGGCAGGTGGCGCCGCGAATGGTTTCGATATTGATGCCGAGCCCGTAGCGGCTTTCGGTGACGCCGGTGTCTGCGAGAAAACCGACGATTGGTTCGCCGCCCGGTGCGAGGGAGGTGATGAATTCCTGGAAGCTTTCACGGCCGACGACGCCTTCGCCGCCTGCGAGCAGCATGCGCAGGAAGCGGCCCATGTCGCCGCCCGTGGCGGCGATATTGCCGTCGGCGCCATTGGTCTCGAACCAGGTCGCCGGCGCCAGCGCATCGCCCGGCGTCCACGGCCGGTCGTCGGCGGCCGGCGCATAGCCGACCGCGAAGCGCGGCCGGTCGGCATTGACGATGCAGGGGACCGTGTCGTTCATGCCGAGCGGCGCCAGGATCTCCGTCCGGCAGAACTCCGTCGCTTCCATGCCGGCGAGCTTGCTGACGAGAAGGCCGAGCAGCACATAGCCGATGTTCGAATAGTGAAAGACGGCGCCGGGCGCGCTGCCGGTCGGCAGATCGCGCATCCACCAGCCTTGCCCCAGCTCGTCGGTCAGCGCATCGGCGCCGGCGACGAGGCCGGATGTATGCTGCATCAGGTGCCGGGCCGTGAACATCGGATAGGCCGTGGCGATCCTGAACCACGGCAGATAGGTTGTGATCGGCGCGTCGAGGTCGAGCTTGCCTGCCGCGGCGAGCTTCAGCGCCATGAGCCCGACGAAGCCCTTGCTGATCGAGCCGATCTCGAACAGATGGTTCCCGCCGACCGGCTGGCGCGCATCGAGATTGGCGAGGCCGAAGGGCCGTTCGAACAGGATCTTGCCGCGGCTGACGGCGGTGATGATGCCGCCCGGCACCGGCCAGTGGCGGGTGAAGTCCTCGGCGAGGAAGCTGAGCCTTTCGGCGATGGAATCGTGTGATGTCATGATGGAGATCGGTCGAGGAGAAATTGCAGGAGCGCGCGCAGGGGCGCGCCGGTGGCGCCTTGCGGCCAAGGCGGCGACGCCTGCTCGAGATAGGCGCAGGCGCCTATATCGATATGGAGCCAGGGCTTGGCGCCGGCGAAGCTTTTCAGATAAGTGGCGGCGAGTTGGCCGCTGTCACCCGCCTCGAGCGAATAATTGGCGATGTCGGCTACTTTCGAGGCGAGGAGACGCTCATATTCGGCGCGCAACGGCAGATGCCAGCCGGGCTCGCCGGCGCGCTCCCCCGCCTCCGTCATGGATTTGGCGAGGGACGCCTCATTGGTCCAGCAGCCCCACAGCGCCGTGCCGACGCCGCCGCCATCGGTCAGCGTGCCGACGTCGATGATCGCCTCCACATTGCTTTCGGCCAGACAGGCGATGGCGTCGGCGAGGATGAGCCGTCCCTCGCAGTCGGTGTCGGTGATCTCCGTGCGCCGCCCGTCGGGATGGGTGACGACATCGCCCGGCCGCACGGCGGAGCCGCTCGGCATGTTCTCGGCGATCGGCAGGATGGCGAGGATGTCGGGATCGGCGCCGAGCTCGACGGCGGCGAAGACGGCGCCGGCGACGGCGGCGGCTGCCGCCATGTCGGCCTTCATCCAGGCGATCTCGCTGAGCTTGCGCTTGAGATTGATGCCGCCTGAATCGAAGGTCATGCCTTTGCCGGCGAGACCCAGGCGTTTTATGCCGGAACCATGTTCGAGGCGCACCGCGAGGGGCGCATTTTTGCTGCCGCCGCCCACCGCCTTGAGCGCGCCGAAACCCCTCTGCGCCAGCGTGTCGTCATCCCAGATCTCGGCGCCGATGCCGAGCTTCTTCGCTTCGGCGACCAGAATATCGGCGAAGACACGGGGAGGCAGCGTATTGGGCGGCGTTTCGACGAGCCGCCGGGCCCAGTTGGCGTGGCGGGCGGCGGTGCGGCCGATGGTGAAATTCCGTTGGTCGGTGCTGCGCGTCAGGACCGTGAAGGAAACCGTGTCCGTCTTCGCATAGTCGTAACGCCCGAGCAGGAAGCCTTCGCTGACCGCGCGGATCGCGATGCCCATGTCCATAGAGAGCGACTCGCATGCGAATACGCAGGCGCCGCGTCCGCTGCTCGCTCGCGCGGCGGCCATGGCGCCGCGCCGCAGCGTGTCGGCATCGATCCGGTCGCGCCGCCCGAGGCCCAGCGCAAGCACCGGCGGAAGATGATCGGCAAGAAGGAGAGCCGAGAGCTGGCCCGGCTCGCCGGTGAAGCTCTTGTCGCGCGCCAGCAGGCGGGCGATGCGGTCGTCCTCGAAAGGCCAGGGGGAGGCTGGCTCGGCGCCGCCCTCCGCCGTCGTGAAAGCCGGGATGATCAGGAGATCGGCGCGGCCGGCAATCGTCCGGTCATCGCTCAGCCGCGCGTCGGTCATGATCTATTCCGCCTTTTCCACATTCATGAGGGTTTCGGTCGACAGGTTGTTGACCGAGCCGACCAGCGGTGAAAGGACGAAGCCTTTCCATTTCGGGCTGTGCGCCTCGATCACGTCGGGATAGTTGAGCACGATGTAAGGCCTGGCGTCGAAGATGTGCTTCTGCATCTTGGAAATCTCGGCGAAACGCTCCTTGGAATCGAGCAGCGTGCCCTGTTTCAGATACATCGCATCATAGTCGGGATTGCAATAGCCGCTGTCGCTGTTGCCGCCGCGCGCCTGGCAGGTCACGACGCTCAGCATGAAATCGGGCTCGACCGGCGGCACCCAGCTCCACATCGCGAGATCATAGTCGGTATATTTGAGATCCTCGCCCATGATCGCCTCATTGGCGGCGTCGGGATCCATCTTGCGCTGGGTGATCTCGATGCCGATCTTCTTGAAGCCGGCCTTGATGATCTGGAAGGCGCGGTCGCCGGTGCCTTGCTCCTCGGTCGGGAAGATCACTTCATAGGACATCGGATGGCCGTCGGCCTCGCGCAGGCCCGACGCGCCCATCTTGTAGCCGGCTTCATCGAGGAGCTTGTTGGCCTTCTCGATGTCGAAGGGGAGCGGCTTGATCTCGGCGTCGTGGAAGCCCGAGGCCGGCGCCACGATGGTCGAACCCGGCGAGGCGAGGCCGAGCCACACGATCTTCACGATCGCCTGGCGGTCGATGGCGTATTCGAGCGCCTCGCGGACCTTCGGGTCGAGCAGCTCCTTGTTCTTGGCCTTTTCGGGATTGGTGTTGATGATGAGAGTCTTCATGCCGACGCCAGGCCCCGAGAGCACGATCAGGCCCGCCTTCTTCAGCGCCTCGACGGCGGTGGGCGGCGTATGCTCGCCGATCATGTCGAGCTTGCCGGTGGTGAGCGCCGTCACCATGGCGTCGTCATTGGCGAAGAACTGCAGGCCGAAGCCGTCGATCTTGGGCTGCTTCCCGCCCCACCAGTTGGGGTTCCTGGCGAAGATCGCCAGCTGATCCTTCTCATGCTTGTCGAGTTTGAAGGGACCGCCGGAAACGACGGGCGCCTCATTCGGGAAGATGGTGAGCTGCTCGCCCTGGCCCTCGGTCAAAGCCGCCCAGACATGCTCGGGCAGGATGGGCAGGGCCTGCATCTGGGTCAGCACATTGGCGACGGGCTTCTCATAGGTGAGCACCAGCGTATTGTCGTCCGTGGCGGCGGCATCCTTCATATGCGCCACCCAGCCGGCGAGCTTGCCGGTCGGGCCGTCCTTGAACTTGATGAGCATGTTGAAGGTGAAGGCGGCGTCTTTGGCGGTGAGGGGCGTATCGTCCGACCATTTGGCGCCCGGAACGGTGTGGAAGGTCCACACCTTGCCGTCAGCCGAGGTCTCCCACTTGGTGGCGAAGGAGGGGACGATTTCGAGCTTGCCGTTATATTCGGTCAGATGCGGATAGTTGTATTGAAACATGACCGAGCTGTAATCGGAGTCGGACACGAAGGGATTGAGCGAATCGATGGCCTGCGTGGTGCCGATGCGCAGGATCTCGGCGGCGGAGGCGCTGGGCGCCACGGGATGAAGGCTCAGCGCGCTCGCCAGCAGGGCCGCGGCGGCAAAGGCGCGGATAGTCCGGGTAAATCTCATCAGGGGATCTCCTCCAAGGGGCAAGATTTCTTGGGAAAGGGGCTTGCCTCAAATTCAACCTACTGAGTATAATGAGTTGATGTCAAGGCGGTAGGAGCCCGGAGGCGGACGGTTTGCGCGGAGCTGGTTATGTCTGGAAGCGAGTGGCTTTCGCCGTCGCCACGGTTTATGTCGCCCTCACTTTGAACTTCATCCTGTTCCGGGTGCTGCCCGGCAGTCCGGTCAGCCAGATATCCCGCGTTCCCAACGCCTCGCCGGAAATGAAGAGGATCCTCACCCAGCAATTCGGTCTCGACCGTCCGCTCTGGGAACAGTATCTGCTTTATCTGCGTGAGGCCCTGCGCGGCAATTTTGGCATTTCCTATACGAACCGCCAGCCGGTCTTCGACAATCTGCTGGACGCCTTCTCCAACACCATCCCGATGGTCGCCGCCGGCACTTTCCTGGCGATACTGCTGGGGCTTACGATCGGTGTGGTCTCGGCGGTGCGGCGCGGCAGCGCCACCGATCATTTCAGCACCAATATCGCGGTCCTCTGCTACGCCTTTCCCACCCAGTTCCTTGGCATGATGCTGCTGATCGGCTTTGCCGGCGTCCTGCCCTCGGCCGGGATGAGCGATCCTTTTGCCGTGGGCGGAACGGCCTGGGAAACGTTCATCGACCGGCTGACGCATATGATTCTTCCGGTCATGACGCTGATGCTCACGCTTTATGCCGAGAATGCGCTGATCGTCCGCTCGGCCATTCTCGAGACGCTGGGTGAGGACCACATTCTCACCGCGCGGGCCAAGGGCGTGCCGCGCCACCGGATCATCCGCCATTATGCGCTGCGCAACGCCATGTTGCCGATCGTCACCATGGTGGCGATGTCGCTCGGCGCCATCGTCACCGGCTCGATCCTGATCGAGGTGATCTTCTCGTGGCCGGGCATCGGACGCGCCCTCTATACCGCGGTGCTGAAGCGCGACTATCCGATGCTGCAGGGCGGCTTCCTGTTCATCACCATCGTGGTGATCGCGTTCAACCTCGCCGCCGATCTTCTCTACTACAAGCTCGATCCGCGGATCACCACATGAGCGTCGCCACCGTGAAGCCGCCCGCCGACACCGAAAGTCCTTATGGCTTCTGGCCGACCCTGCGCGGCGTGCTGCGGCAGAAGACGGCGCTGGCCGGGCTTCTCATCATCATCTTCTTCGTCACCATGGCGGTCTTTTCGCCGTGGATTGAGCCTTACAGCATCACGGACGCGAGCTGCGGCGTCTTCGAGCCGCCGTCCGGCAAGCATTGGCTCGGCTGCGACGATGGCGGCGTCGACATGCTGAGCCTCGTCCTGCGCGGCGGCCGCATCTCGATGATCGTCGGCGCCGTCGCCACCCTGATCGCCATCGGCATCGGCGCCACGGTCGGCGTCCTGTCCGGCTATTTCGGCGGCTGGGTCGACACGGTGCTGATGCGCATCACCGACTATTTCCTGGTGGTGCCGCAGATCGTGCTGATGATCGCCATCGCAGCCGTCTGGGGCCCGAGCCTGTCGCATGTCATCATCGTCATCGGCGCCCTGATGTGGACCGGCACGGCGCGCCTGATCCGCGCCCAGGTGAAGAGCCTGCGCGAGCGCGTCTATGTGAAGCGCGTCGAGGCCCTGGGGGCAGGGCATTTCCATATCATCGTCAATCACATCCTGCCGCAGATCGGCCCCTTGCTCGTCGCCAATACGGTGCTCGCCATCACCGTCGCCATCTTCAACGAGACGGCGCTGGCCTTTCTCGGCCTGTCCGATCCGACCGCGGTGACCTGGGGCACGATCATGGAGCATGCCTTCGACCGCGCCGCGGTGTCGAGCGGCGCCTGGTGGGCGATCGTGCCGGCGGGGCTCTCCGTCGCCTTTCTCATCATGGGCTGCTACATGCTCGGCCGCTCCATCGAGGACGCGCTCAATCCGCGCCTCAAGGTTTCCTATCTCTCCACCCATTTCTGGCGGCTGCGTCCCCTGGTCGGTCGCGGATCGGACGCCCTATGACCGTGAAGCCAGTTCTCGCTTTCGAGGACCTCAATGTCTGGTTCGGCGCCGGTCCGGACACGCCCGGCTTCCATGTGGTGAAGGGCGTCAATATCGCGCTGAAGCCCGGCGAGCGCTTCGGCCTCGTCGGTGAATCGGGGTCGGGCAAGACGACGACGATCATGGCGGCCATGGGCCTCCTGCCGTCATCGGCCGAGGTCGCGGGCCGGGTGCGGCTCGACGGCCAGGATATCCTGCGCGACGGCGAGAAGAGCGTCGCCCCGCATCGCTGGAAGGACATCGCCATGGTCTTCCAGGGCGCCATGAGCGCCTTCAATCCGGTGAAGACGGTAGGGTGGCAGATCGCCGAAGCGCTCGACGTCCACAATGTGGCGCGCGGGGCTGCCGCCGCGCGCCGGGTCGGCGAACTGCTCGAGCTGGTCGGCATTCCCGCCGCGCAACGCGCGCGTTTCCCGCATGAATTTTCCGGCGGCATGCGCCAGCGCGCGGTGATCGCCATGGCGCTCGCCTGCGAGCCGAAGGTGCTGCTCGCCGACGAGCCGACGACGGCGCTCGACGTGATGGTGCAGGACCAGGTGCTGAAGCTCCTGGTGCGGCTGAGCCGGGATCTGAATCTCGCGCTGATCCTGGTGACCCATGACCTGCCGATCGTGGCGCAGAACTGCCATCGCGCGGCGGTGATGCTGGGCGGCGAGATCGTCGAGCAGGGCAGCGTCAGCGATCTCTATCACCGTCCCCGGCATGATTATACGCGCAGGCTGTTCGAGGCGACGCCCGACGTCTTCGCCGTCACTCGCAAGCCCGAAGCGGCCAAGGCGCAATCGGCGGCGGCGCCGTTGCTCCAGCTGCGTGATCTGAAAGTCTCCTATCCGCGCCCGCGCGGCTTCGGCGAGGTTTTGAGACGGGAGAAGACTGAGACGCCCCTGGTCGTCAACGGTGTTTCGCTGACCATCGACCGCGGTGAGATGGTGGCGCTGGTCGGCCAGTCGGGGTCGGGCAAGACCACCGCGATGCAGGCCATTCTCGGCATGGTGAAGTCGCGCGGGGGCACGATCACCCTCAACGGCCGCGACGTGACGGGGCTCGGCATGCGCGACTGGCGGCCGCTGCGCCGCCAGATCCAGATGATCTACCAGGATCCGTATGAGTCGCTCGACCTGCGCTACCGCGTCCGCGACACGGTGGCCGAGCCTCTGAGGATCCATCGCGTCGCGGCGACCGCGCGGGAGCGCGAGGCGCTGGTGGTCGCGGCCTTGGAACGGGTGGGGCTTATGCCGGCGGCGCGCTATCTCGGCCGCTTCCCGCATGAATTGTCGGGCGGCCAGCGCCAGCGCGTCGCCATCGCCGCCAGCATCGTGCTCAAGCCCGAATTGCTGCTCGCCGACGAGCCGGTGTCGATGCTCGACGTCTCGGTTCGCGCCGGCGTGCTGCAGCTCCTCGACGAACTGCGCCGCGATGCGCGCATGGGCATCCTGATGATCACCCACGATCTCTCCACTGCCGCCAACTATGCCGACCGGATCGCCGTGATGCATCAGGGCCGCATCGTCGAGCAGGGCCCGGCGCATCGCGTCATTCACGCGCCTGAAGCCGACTACACCAGGGCGTTGCTCGCCAGCATTCCCGATCCCGATCCGGACCGAACGGCGGCGCAAAGGCTAGCGTTTCGCGGCTGATCCGGCCTTGCCGCCGCTATGGAGCGGCAGCACCACCCATTCCTTGATGTCACCGGGCTGCAGCAACCGCCGGCTGCCGGAGCCTGACGTGTAGAACACGAAGTCGGAAGCACGATAGGTCTGCTGATAGCAGTCGAAGGCGACGCCCGCGGCGGTGAAGCTGACACCGCGCACGCGCACAACCTGATCGCGGGCGCCGAGGCCCAGCGCCTCGCGCTCATTTGCGGCCGGCTTGTCCACTTCGAGCGACTGCTCGGCATAATCGTCCTTGAGGCCGTAGCGTTCGGCCAGCAGGCGGTAGAGCGAGTCGCCCGCCGCCAGCTCCTTCTCGTCGAGCGCCGGTACGATGCTGAGCGGCAGCACCGCCTGCTCGAGGATCGCCGGCGCGCCGCCAAGGCTGCGGCGGCGGATGATCTCCCAGACCGGCTGGCCGGCCTCGATCGACAGCGCCTTGGCGATTTCGGGACTAGGCAGGCCGACATTGATGCCGAGCACCTCGGTGGTGAGCTGCGGGCCCTTGCCGGAAGGGGTGAGGGTTTCGAGAAGGCGGCCGGAACGGTTGGGCTCGCTGACGATGCGGTCGCGGGCGACGAAGGTGCCGATGCCCTGATGGCGCTGGATCTTGCCGGCATGCTCGAGCTTGTCGAGGGCATGGCGCACCGAGATCAGGCTGACCTTGGTGAGGCTCGCGATCTCGGTCGAGCTCGGCAGCTTGTCGCCGCTCTCGAGGCCCTTGGACGCGATATAGTCCAGCACCCAGTCATAGACGGCCTGATAGCGCAGCTTCCGCTCGCCATCCGCCGCCGCATTGCTCGCCTTATGCTTCTGCGCCACGCGTCCGCTCCAGTTGATATGCTGGGTATATTACGTACCCGGCCTAGGCGCCATATACCAGCCATGCGTCTGGGATCCGGCGGGAGAAGGCCGCTTTTCGCGATTTACCTTGTTTCTACCCAGTATCCGTTGGAGGTCAGTTGAACTGCTCCGGCAGATGATCCGACTTGACCAGGTCCTGGAACTTGGTGAGCGAGGCGTCGAACTGCAGCTCGACGATGCCGGTGGGGCCGTGGCGCTGCTTGGCGATGATGACCTCGGCGATGCCGGTCACCCGGTTCATCGTCTCCTGCCATTCGAAATGCTCCGGCGTGTTGGGCCGGGGTTCGGTGCGGCCGAGATAGTATTCCTCGCGATAGATGAACAGCACGACGTCGGCGTCCTGCTCGATCGAGCCGGATTCGCGCAGGTCGGCGAGCTGCGGGCGCTTGTCGTCGCGGTTTTCGACCTGACGCGACAGCTGCGACAGCGCGATGATCGGAACCTTGAGCTCCTTGGCCAGCGCCTTGAGGCCCACGGTGATCTCGGTGACTTCCTGGACGCGGCCCTCGGAGGCCTTCTTGGCGGAACCGGCGAGGAGCTGGAGATAGTCGACGATCAGGAGCCCTAAGCCACGCTGGCGCTTGAGGCGCCTGGCGCGCGCCGCGACCTGCGCGATGGTGAGGCCGCCGGTCGCGTCGATGTAAAGCGGCAGCGACGACAATTCGCGCGACACCTCGACGATCCGGTGGAACTCGTCCTCGGTGATCTTGCCGCGCCGGATGCGCTCGGACGAGATGGCCGACTGCTCGGCGATGATACGTGTCGCCAATTGCTCCTGCGACATTTCGAGCGAGAAGAAGCCGACGACGCCGCCATCCAGGACGCGCACCGAGCCGTCGGCCTGATGGTCGGCCTTGTAGGCTTTGGCGACGTGATAGGCGATGTTGGTGGCGAGCGAGGTCTTGCCCATGGCCGGGCGGGCGGCGAGGATGATCAAGTCGGATGATTGCAGGCCGCCCATCTTCTCGTCGAGATCGCGCAGGCCCGCCGAGATGCCGGAGAGGCCGCCGTCGCGCTGATAGGCCGCCGCCGCCATGTCGACGGCTTCGGTGAGGGCGCGGCCGAAAAGCTGGAAGCCCTGTCCGTATTTGCCGGTCTCGGCGATCTCATAGAGGCTCTGCTCGGCCGTCTCGATGAGATCCTTCGCGGTCATGTCGACCGGCGTGTCGAGGGAGTTGTTGACGATCTCGGAGCCGATGTCGATGAGCTTGCGCCGCTGCGCCAGCTCGTAGATGGCGCGGCCATACTCCTCGGCATTGATGATGGTGGTGGCGGCGGCGGCGAGGCGGGCGAGATAGACGGGACCGCCGATCTCCTTCAGCGTCTCGTCCCGCTCGAAATAGGTCTTCAGCGTCACCGGCGAAGCGAGCTTGCCGGCGCGGATCAGCGTGGCGGCGGCCTCGAAGATGCGCGCATGCACCGGCTCGAAGAAATGCGAGGGATCGAGAAAGGCGGTGACGCGGTCGCAGGCCTCGTTATTGACCAGGATGGCGCCCAGCAGCGCCTGTTCCGCCTCGAGATTGTGCGGCGGCGAGCGGTAGGAGTCGGATTCTTGTTCGGGTTCGATCACCCGGGCGGTGCTTTGTGCGTTCATGGGACTTTGATAGCGATTGCCGGCTTCAAAAGGCGAATCTGTTGCGGATTATGCGCGCTATCCACAGCCAGGGGAATCAGCGTTTTTCAATTCAAAGTGATTCGGCCTATCCCCTTTCACCGCTTCGACAAATCAGCCATGCGCATGTCCGATATAGGTGATCGCGGTTGTCGGGATGGCGCCGAAAGTGAGATCGAATCGGCGGTCGAGGCCGCGTGGCCCGAAGCCTTTGAACGGCGCCACGGCAAATTGACGCTGCTCGAGACGGCTTTTGAGCTCGGCCGGTCTGATGAACAGCGCCGGGTCATGCGTGCCCGGTGGCAGGAGGCCGAGCACGGTTTCACCCAACGTGACCACGACGAGCTTCGCCGGCCAGGTGCGGTTGATCGTGTCGAAGAGAAAGAGACCGCCCGGCTTCAGCACGCGCCGCACCTCGTCGAGGACCGCATCGAGATCACGCACATGTTCGAGAACGTCGACGCAGACCACGATATCGGCCGACCCGGAAGCGACCGGCAGGCTTTCGCCGGCGCCGACCCGGTATTCGATGGCGAGCCCGGTGGCTTCGGCGTGTTTTCGGGCGATGGCGATGGCCGGTTCCGACGGATCGACGCCGACGACCGCGGCGCCACGCTGCGCCAGCGCTTCCGACATGAAGCCGCCGCCGCAGCCGAGATCGAGCACCGATCTGCCGCGCCAGTCGCCGACGAGCGGGTCGAAATAAGCGAGCCGCGCCGGCACCATGTTCCGCAGCAGCCGCAGCCAGCGCGTCTCGCCCGTCCACCACTGCTCTGCATGGGTGTCGTAGATCGACAGATCGTTGCGCCGGGGGGAGGGAGCTTGCGTCATTTTCGCGAAGGGTGGCCGGGGAAGCCAATATGGCACGTGCCGGCGATAGGCGGCAAATTCGTCACCGAAGCGCGCCATGAAGCGCCTTTCCTTGAACAGCGGCCCGATGAGGCAATAGAGCGTGAGAGCGCCGGCGACGGTGAGCTGATCCGGCGTCCAGGTCGGCACTGTCCACAAAGTGGCGGCGAAGGCGACATAGATGGGCTGCCGGCTATGGCGGAACAGGCCGGTTCGCGGCATCGGCGGATAACGCACCGCGACGCCGCGGGCCAGCGCATGCCAGCCGAGCAGCCCGACCTGCAGGGAGAAGCCGGCATCGCTGATCGCTTTGAGAAGGCTCAGCCACGCCAGGATATAGGCGACGCACAGGATCACCAGAAGGCCGCCTTCGGCGCGCCACCAGATCGTTCCCGATGGCGACCACAGGAGATACAGAACGAGGACCTGGAGTGAGGCGATGGCGGCATAGGTCGTCGTCGCCAGATCCGCACCCAGCCCCGCGGGCGCCAGTCGGCGCAGCAATCCGTTTCCGGCGCGGGTCAGCAGCAGCGAATGGCCAATCGGAAACTGCAGAAGCAGGAGCCCATTCGCGATCGGACGCCACGGCTCCGCCAGCGACCCGAAGGAACGGCTCATGCCGAAGAACATCATGACGATCATCGCCGCGACAGCCGCGATGAACAGGCTGTGGCACAGCAATCCATAGGCGACCGCGATGGCGACATGGCGGGCCGGTGATCGGGATGTCATTGTTACGTTACGCCTGAAGCCTCGCCGGCTATTCCTCGCAGCCGCCCGCGATCACGATCCTACCGCAACGCCTGCGCTTCCGCGAGAAAGCCCTGCACCTTCGCGATATCCTGCGTGGCGTTTGCCGCCTCATAGACGGAAAGGGCGTCATCGAAGGCGCTTATCGCCTGATCCGCGGCCGTCCCGCCCGCTCCGCGCTGCGCCAAGGCCAGCAAGGTAAGGCCGATATTCACCTGCGTCCTCGCCCATTGATGCGGTGATTGCGCGCGGCTTCTCTCCTCGAGCGAGGCCCGCAAGGCCGCGAGCGCCGCCTCGAGAGATCGGGTTCCGGTTTCGCGCTCGCCGAGACTCCGCAGGGCGTTGCCGAGGTTGTTCTGCACCTTGGACCATTCTTGCGGAAGCCTGTCGCGGCTCATTTCGAGAAGCGCCAGGCGATGGGCGGCGACGGCCTGCGCGAGCAGGCCGGTATCGTTGCGCTCCTCACCGAGCGCCTGCAGGGCGGCGCCGAGATTGCTTTGCGTCAGGCCCCATTGATAGGGCATCGCCTCGCGCGTGCGCTCTTCCAGGGCATGGCGATAGGCGGCAACGGCTTCCTCGAGATAAAGCGCGCCGCCGCCATTCTGGCCGATGAGCGTCAAGGCGCCGCCGAGATTGTTCTGTGTCAGCGCCCACAGAGCGGGCGCATTCTCACGCGCCCGATGGTCGAGCGCCAGGCGGTAGGCCGTGACGGCCTCCTGGAAGCGCCGCAGATTGCTTTCGCGTTGACCGAGCGCCGCCAGCGCATTGCCGAGATTGCTTTGCGTCCGCGCCCAGTCGACCGGCGCGAGATCGACGGTCAGCTCTTCCAGCGCCAGACGATAGGTGGTGATGGCCTCCTCGAGTGTCCGGGTTCCGGTCTCCCGATCGCCGATCGTGCGCAGGGCAATGCCGAGATTGCTCTGCCTGAGCCCCCACAAAAGAGGCGCGTCCTCGCGTTTCTGGCTGGCGAGCGCGGCATGATAGGCGGCTACGGCCTCCTGCAGCCTTTCCGTCCCGCTCTCGCGTTCGCCCAGCTGCCGCAGGGCGCTGCCGAGATTGCTCAAGGCGCTGGCCCGGTCGAGAGGATTTTGAAAGGCCTCACCCGCCGCGCGATAGGCGGCCACGGCCTCCTTGAGCTTGGTTGTGCCAGCCTCGCGTTCGCCGAGACTGAGCAGCACGCCGCCGAGATTGTTGTGGGTCATGCCCCAGTCCGGGAGAGAGGCCTCGCGGGTGAAGACCTCGAGCGCCGCCTGATAGGCCTTGACGGCGCGCAGGAGATTGTCGGATCCGGATTCGCGGTCACCGAGCGCGCCCAGCGTGATGCCAAGATTATTCTGGGTTTTGGCCCAGTCCTTGGGGGCCTTTGCTCGGTCCGCCAGCGTGAGCGCCGCCTCATAGGCGGTGATGGCGCGCCTGAGGCTCGTCGTATCGCCGCGGGTGTCGCCTTGTTCGGACAGCACATTGCCGATCTCGAATTTGTACCGCCAGGCGCGGGCATCGTCCCATTTGGAGATGAGATCGTAGGCCGTCTCGTAATCCTTCGCGGCGGCAGGATAGTCGAAAGCGAGACGCGCTGTCTCGGCGCGCCAGGCATAGACCGCGGCATCGCTGATCCGGCGTTCCCTGACGCGGGCCTCCGCCGCGTCGACGGAGATGCGGTTCTGCTCGACGATCTTCACCGCCTCGTCCAGAAAATCGCGCGCGGTCGCAATGGCGCCTTGCCAGATCGCCTCATCCGCCGCTCGGGCGAGGCGGATGATTTCGGGATCGTCCGTCCTGAGCGCGTCGCGCTCCATCATCATCTTCTTGAGCGTCTCCGCCTGGGCGCGCAGATATTTCTCGAATGCCGCCGGGTCCTTCGGAATATCGCTCGCGCCGAGCGCGCGCAGGACTCCGTAGAGCGCATCGAGCGGCACGCCGTCTTTCGCGGCGACCGTCTCCAGTTGCTTGCGCTCGGCCTGGGCAAGATCGGTTATGGTGAGCAGCAGGCGGCGGCGCTCGGTGGTGATGAGGCCGCTGACTCCATCCGCCTCCTGCGGCGTGCCGCCGAAATAGAGAAGGCGGCGCAGGCTTTCATTGATCCAGGGGCGCTGGCGGGTGCCGGTGGACAGATAGACCTCCTCGGTGACCATGCGCATCACCGTGCCGAACTCCTCGCCCTTGATGGCCGACAGATGGCGGAGCAGGGCCGCCGCATAGGGGCTGTTGCCGCCCGGGTCGCCGTCGAGCGCCGCACTTCCGGGTTCGGCGGCAAGGCCGATGACGATTCCGAGATTGTCGCTGGGCGCCGGCTCGTCGACGGCGCTCATGCCGCGCGGCGCCCCCAGCCCGATCGCGCCGATCGGCGCCGTCTTCGTATTGCCGGCAGTCCTGAGTGTTGCCTCAGGCGGGAAGGGATTGGTCCGGCACGCGTCGAGCAGCAGGATGGTGACCGGTACGCTGCGCTTGAGCCGGTTCACGATGCCGGACAAGGGGACCAGTCTTTCACCTGCGTCGGAGAGTGACGCGAGATCGGCGTCGGTCGGGATCAGATAGTTCTCGCCGCCGGCTTCGATGCCATGGCCCGAATAATAGAGCAAAGCGACATCGGCATCCTCGGCGTCCTCGACGAATCGATCGATATCGCGCTTGAGCATGTCGCTGTCGCGATCGGTCACGGTGCGCGTGTCGAAGCCGAGCGCCGTCAGCAGCCCGTCGACGGCGCGCGCATCGCGGGTGGGATTGGCAAGCGGGGTGACATGGGCGTAACCGGACTGGCCGACGATCAGCGCGACGCCCTTGAGGCTCCTGGCCTCCTGCGCGGGGACGGGACCCGCGAGGCCGATGAACGCCGCCATCAGGGCCCATAACAAAGCCGCCACAGTCCGAGGCGCATTTCGCATGGGACCGTATCCTATCGAAAACTTTGGGCCGGTCGATGGCGAAATTGCGCCGGGTTAAGGCCGGAAGTCAGTGCCACTCATTGGTGGGGAACATCAGCGTATTCTTGAGCAGCACGCCGGGCGGCAGGCGCAATTGCAGCCTGACGACCTCGGCAACATCGTCGGCCGTCACCATGCCTTTGCGGCTGTCGGAGCCTGCGGGATGGAGATCGACATTGAGAATGTCCCAGAAGGGCGTGTCGACGCTGCCGGGGCAGACGGTCGACACGCGGATGCCGCGCGAGACCATTTCGCGTCCGAGACAGTCCATGAAGCCCATCACCGCCCATTTGCTGGCGCAATAGCCCGACCAGTCGGGATAGCCGGTAACGCCGGCCGAGGAGGCGATGGCGACGATGTCGCCGCGGCCCTGCGCCAGCATCGGCTCGAGCGCCGCCTTCACGCTGTGGGCGGTGCCGAGATAGTTGACTTCCATCATCGCGCGCCACTCTTCCGGATCGGCGCTTTCCACCGGCCCGATCATGCCGATGCCGGCATTGGCGACGAGAATATCGAGCCGTCCCAGGCGGCCGACTATTTCCGCGATTACGCCTTGCGTGGCGGCGAAGTCGCGGACATCCAGCCGGCTGAAGAAGGCGCGGCCGCCGGCGGTTTCGATCTCGCGCACCACCGCGGCGCCCTGGTCCTCGTTGCGGCCCGTCAGGGCGACAACCGCGCCATCCTTGGCGAGCTTGAGCGCAATGGCGCGGCCGATGCCGCGCGTGGCGCCGGTGACCAGCGCGATACGTCCGGCGAGAGGATTTTCGGCCGTCATGACATTCCCTTTCCGAGAGAAGCGAGCGCCGCTTCGGCGACTTGGAGACCGGCCAGCGCGTCCTGGGCGGTGACGATGGCGGGCCGCGTGCGCGAGCGTATGCAGCTCACGAAATAGGAGTCTTCGTTGAAGAGCGAGTCGTCCGCTCCGAATCCGGCGAGATCGATCGTGCGCGGCTTGTCGCCATATTGACGGATATAGGCGCCGGTCTCGAAATCGATGCCGCCGCGCTCGCCGACGATCTCGATGCGGTCGGGCGCCGCTTCGCCCGGATAGGTCCAGGAGGTGGCGAGCTGCCACATCGCGCCGTGCTCGCCGCGCGCGGTGACCAGAGTCTGCGAGCGCTGCGCGCCTTCGGGACTGCGCAGCGCCCGAACGTCACGGGCCGCGCCGCCCGTCATCCACACGGCGAGATCGATGTCATGGATCATCGTCATCATGACGGGATCGATATCGGGATAACGCGTGGCATGGCTGTCGTCGCGATGGCGTCTCGCATAAAGCGACAGCACATGGCCGATCTCGCCCGATCTGATGATATCGGCGATGCGCCGGTGCGGCGTGGAGAAGCGCAGCACATGGCCGGGCAGCACGAAGCCCGCTCCCCGCGCATCGGCCTCGACGAGGGTGCGGGCTTCCGCCGTCGTCATCGCCATCGGCTTCTCGACCAGCGCCGGAATGCCGAGCGCCAGAGCCGCGAGCGCCAGCGGCACATGCGTCTGTCCCGGCGAGGCGATGATGACGCCGTCGGGCTTGTGCGTCTCCAGCAGGGGGAGAATGTCGCTGCCCCAATGCGGCACGCCATGGCGCTCGGCGGCGGCCTTCGCCGCACTTTCATTGCGGTCGGCGATGGCGACGACATGTGCGTCCGGAATGCGGGCGATGACGCTCAGATGCTCCTGGCCGAAGAGCCCGGCGCCGGCGAGAGCGAGCTTCACCGCCATCACACGGTTCCTTCGGGACCGGCGCCGCAGATGAGCGCGCAGACATGTTTTGCGCCCTGGAGCTGCGGCAGGTTCTTGCGCAGAGCGGCAATGGAGGCCGAGCCGGAGAGATCGGCGGCGATGCCCATTTCGAACCACAGGAAGCGCGAGGCGTCCGCCATCTCCTCATCCGTGACCAGCACGATGTCGTCGACCGTGGCGCGCACCGTCTCGTAGATGCGCTCATCGGTGCGCCGGCAGCTCATGGTCGGCACGCGCGAGGTCACCTCGGCCAGGGTCACGACATGGCCGGCATCGAGACTCGCCTTGAGGGTGGGGGATCCGACCGGTTCGATGCCGATGATGCGGATGTCGGGGCGCTTTGCTTTGAGCGCCGTACCGAGACCCGAGATCAGACCGCCGCCGCCGATGGCGATGAGAGTCGTATCGATGTCGGGCAGGTCGTCGAGGATCTCGAGACCGAGCGTGCCTTGCCCTGCGACGACGAGCGGATCGGCGAAGGGATGGAAATAGGCCGCGCCGGTCTTCGCGGCATGATCATGGGCGGCCTGGTTGGACTGGCTCCATTCGTCGCCGACGATCTCGACCTTGGCGTTCCAGGCCTTCATCTTGGCGACCTTGGCGGGAGAGACGTTGGATGGCACGAAGATCGTCGCCGGCACCTTGGCCGCGAAAGCGGTGCGCGCCACGGCGAGTCCATGATTGCCGCCCGAGGCCGTGGTGATGCCGGCCTTGATCTCGTCCTTCTGGGCGCCGAGCAGGCGGTTCATGGCGCCGCGCGCCTTGAACGAGCCCGTCACCTGCAGGCATTCGAGCTTGAGCGTCACTTTCGGCATCTGGGCGATGGCGGACTGGAGCTGGTCCAGCGCCATCACTGGCGTGCGCCGCGTATGGGGAGCGATACGCGCGCGCGCCGCTTCGATATCCTTGAGCGTGATTATGACAGGTCTCCTTCATAGAGCGAGGCGACGACGAGGCAGCAATTGCCGGGCTTCACCCGGCCGGGCTGGCGTCGTCCATAGAGAATGCCGTCGGCGAGATAATGGAGCGTGTCGGGCGGACGCGCCGGGTCCCACAGGCAATGGATGCGGCCCGCCGGCTGGCCGGCTTTGACCTCTTGCCCATTGGCGTGGAAAGGCTCGAAGACGCCGTCCATCGTCGCATAGACATGCGCCTTGGTGCCGGCGAGGTCGAGGATGCGCTTGTCGCCCCGGGGCTCGGGCTTCTTGGCCTGGGGCAGGACACCCAGATGCGCCAGCACATTGCGCACGCCGCGGCGGCAGATCGCGAGGCCGTCGAGCGACACGGTGCCGCCGCCGCCCATTTCGGTGCCGACGGTGACGAGACCGGCATGACAGGCGGCCGCCGTCGCGGTGCGCGTATCGCCGTGATTGCCGATGACGACGGCGAGCGGCGCGTCGAAAGCGAGCGCCGCGGCGGCGTTGCGCCGGAACAGATCGGGATTGTCGGTCGGCTCGACGATGGCGCTGGGCAGGATGTCGAGCGACGAGCCGCCGGAATGGAGGTCGAGAAAGGCATCGCCGCGCGGAAAGATCTCGCGCGCCATATAGGCCGAGATCTGCTGGGTGATGGTGCCCTTGGGATCGCCGGGAAAGGTGCGGTTGAAATTGAGCCCGTCGACCGGCGAGGTGCGTCTTCCGGCAACGACCGCATGGACATTGACCACCGGCATCAGAATGAGGCGGCCCTGGATCTCCTTCGGATCGAGATCGCGGATCAGTTCGCTGATGGTGATCGGGCCTTCATATTCATCGCCGTGATTGCCGCCCTCGATGATGACCGTCGGGCCTTTGCCATTGGCGATGACGCAGAGCGGAATCCGGGTGACGCCCCAGGCGTCGTCATGCGGCGAATGCGGGATGCTGACGAAGCCGGTCTGCTTGCCGGGGCGGTCGAAATCGATGGTGGTGAAGCCGGCAGCGCCTGTCATGGTGTCCTCGTCCTGATCGTGTCGATCGATTGCTTGAGCTTCTGCGCCTCGTCCGGCGTCAGCGCGCCGAACTCCATGTCACAGCGGAATTCCTCCCGCGGCGCCAGTGTCTGCACATGGCCCACGGCCTTCTCGGCGGTGTAGCCATTGGGATCTGCGGTGGCGGGCAGCATGAAACCGATGGCGTCCTGATCGCCGCTGCGGGTGATCCAGCGTATGCCGCGTTTGAGCTGCGAAGGGCGATGGCTGACGAAATCGGCCGAGCCGTCGGGCAGAAGCTGCATGCTGTGGGCCCAGCCGGCGCTGTCGGCCAGGCAATCGAGGGAAAAGACCAGCTCGGGATCGATCGCCTCGCCGGCGCGGATCAGGCGATGGCGGGCGGGATCGGCGAGCGTCGCCTCGAGCAGCTGGCGATAGTCGGGCGAAGGTGTGTAGCCGATGGGCAGATTGGTGCGCAGGCGCATATGCTTCGGGTCGTCAGGGACCGTGTCGGCAAGCGTCCCATGGTCGATGGGCCGGAAATTGATGTGGCCCAGATACATCAGCTCCATCGGCGCGTGCTTGAGATTGGTGACGGTCATGGATACGCGCAGCCGGCCGCTTCTTGCATCGAGCTTGACGATAGGCTCGGCCACATAATTGTGGGTGAAGGCGACGCGGTGCCGATAGGAGCCGGTGAGCGCCATATAGGGGCCGCTCGCGTCCAAGCCGATGACGAGTTTCGCTTCCTGATAGGCCGCATTGGGAAGCTCGCCATGCAGCGGATGCTTGTCGTCGGGCCCGGGATTGCCCATGGCGGTGACGCCGCAATGGATGAAGAAGGCGCCATAGTTGGCGAGATAGTCCTGCGTCGCCACCGGCTCGTCGAACATCGAGCCCATGGTGAGCCGGCGGCCGTAGAAGGTGGCGTCCCAGATCTGCTGGCCATGGAAGGGCAGGAGGTCGATATGACCCGCTTCATTGGCGAGCGTGAGGCCCGCGACGCCGCCGGCATAACGAAACGCGGTAGCGGTCATGCCCGCATGCCGCGCAACCACGGCGGGTGCCGAAGCGAAATGCTCGGGGCGCAGGGGAATGATGACGACGGTGTCAGTGGGCATGATGTGGCATCGATCTGTCGTGTTATTCCTCAATACTCCCTCATCCCGACGAAAGTCGGGATCCATTGAATTCGCAACCTGCGGGCAGCGCTGCTCACCTGGGGAGGCTGTTATGGGTCCCGGCTTTCGCCGGGATGACGGTTGAGGGATTGCGCATATGGCCTTCAATCGCTGGCGGGAAGACGATCATGCCGTGTTCGGCTTGCGCCGCGCAAGGGTGTTGGGCTCAGCCCTGCGGCCCATGCGGGTGAGCAATGCCATGGCCGCCTTGTTGGCTTCGGCGAGGAGCCTGCGCTCGTCGACGGTGACGAAGCGGCCTTCCTCCAGCACCACCCGGCCATTGACGATCACCCAATGGACGGATTTCGAGCGCGACGAGTAAAAGAGATTGCGGATCATGTTGGTGGTCGGGATGAGCTCCGGCCGGTTGAGCGTGTGGATGACGAGATCGGCGCGCTTGCCGGCTTCGAGCGAGCCGATGCGGTCTTCCATGCCGACGGCGCGGGCGCCGGCGCGGGTCGCCATTTCGAGACCGTCCTCGGCGATGAGATAGGTTCGGTCGCCATGCGCCTCGCGTGCGGTCAGGACGCTCAGATTAGCCTGCCGCCACAGATCGAAGTCGTTCGACCAGTTGGCCGAGTCGGAGCCGAGCGCGATATTGGCGCCCCTCCGCCACAATTCGGCGTGCCGGCCATGGAAGCACCCGCCATGGCCCCACATCATCGAGGCGGCGGGCGCCCAGGCGATGCTGGTGCCTTTGCGGAGCAGCGCCTCGCATTCGGCATCGCTCAGATGATTGGCATGGCCGAAGGTGACATTGCGGTCGAGGAAGCCGATCTTTTCGAGATGGAGCAAGGGATCGGTGCCGAAGCGCTTGTGATCGGCCTCGGTGTCGGCGGGGCTGTAGGACTGATGCAGATTGAGGACGACGCCGGCCGCGTCGGCGCGCCTTTTCGCTTCCATCATCAGCTCTTCACTGGCGGTGCCGAGACCCAATATGGCGACATGGCCGGTGACGAGGGCTTCGGGATCGCTGTTGCGATGGAGCTCGCGGCCCATCATCGCCAGCGCTTCCTCGCGGGTCTTGGGCGCGCGCTTGAGCACCGGCCGGGCGCGCGCCTGCGCCGCGCAGGCGCTGCAGCCGGACTCGACCATGCCTTGCGCGAAGCCTTGCGGCTGGTCCCAGATGAAGGCGTCGCCGATGATGGCGCGG
>JBMOOM010000009.1:0-23867 GCA_049323275.1 Pseudomonadota bacterium | reverse complement strand
ACATCGTCGCGCGCCAGCGGTCGCTGGGTACGCGCATCGCGCATGGAGGAATGCGGGATGAGCAGCGGCATCTCGATATCGAGCGCGCCGATATTATCGCATGTATAGACGGCGGCGACGCCCGGATGCGCCTCGGCCGCCGATATGTCGATGGCGTTGATGCGGGCGCGCGCGAAGGGGCTGCGCACGAAGGCCACATGCAGAGCCTGGGCGAGCGGGATATCGTCGATGAAGGAACCTTCCCCGCGCAGGAGCTGGGGATCGATGTTGCGCGGAACGCGGGCGCCGAACATGCGTGTCGACATGGGCTATTCCTGACCGGCTTTGGCCGCCATCTGATCGGCGGCGCGGCGCACCGCCGCGATGATGTTCTGATACCCCGTGCAGCGGCAGAGATTGCCCGCCAGTATCTCGCGGACCCCGGTGTCCGACAGGTCGATCGCAGTATCGGATTCGAGATGGCTCAGGATGTTCATGATCATGCCCGGCGTGCAGTAGCCGCATTGCAGCCCGTGGCAATCCTGGAAAGCCTGCTGCAGCGGATGCAGCGATCCATCCGCTTCCGCCAGCGATTCGATGGTGCGGATCTCGCGGCCCGACGCCTGAACGGCAAGCGTCAAGCAAGAGCGCGCCGCCTTGCCGTCCATGACGATGGTGCATGCCCCGCAGATCCCGTGCTCGCAGCCGACATGTGTGCCGGTCAGCCCGAGCTCGTGGCGCAGGAAGTCGGACAGCAGCATGCGGACGCTGACATCGCGCGAGACCGTCTCGCCATTGACCGTCAGCTTCACGCTGACACGGGGATCATCGGAGAACTGGGGAAGCTTGGGCCTGATCTTTCCGCGAGTCATGGTGTCCGATCTCCTATTGCGCGCGCGCCGCGGCATTTTCGACCGCGCGGCGCACCAGCGCGGCGAAGAGATGCCTGCGATAGCCGGCGGTCGCATGCATGTCGTCGGAGGCCGTCACGGAGGTGCATGCCGCCTCGCTCGCCGCCTTGATGTCGGCGGCGGTGAGCCGGCTGCCGGCGAGGATCTTCTCGGCCGCGGCAAGGCGCAGCGGCTTGGACGAGATTCCGCAGGCGGCCAGCGCCACCGTTTCGACCACACCCGCGGCGTTGCGCGCCAGGATGCAGCCGGCGGCGGCAATGGCATAGTCGCCGTGCCGCCGCGTGAACTCCTCGAAGGCGAAGCCCGCGCGTGGTGGGAGAACGGGGAAGTGAGCCTCCACCACCATCTCGTCCGGCTGGCGTGACGTCGTCATGTGAAACTGGAAGAAATCGTCAGCGGCGATCTCGCGCCGGCCGTCCGGTCCCGCCACCAGCACGCTGCCGCCGGTGAGCACGAGGATCATCGGCATCTCGGCGGCGGCATCGGCGTGACAGAGGCTGCCGACCACGGTGCCGCGATTGCGAATCGGGATATGGGCGACATGGCCGAGAGCGGCACGCAAAACCGGATTGGCGGCGGCGACACCGTCGTTGAGTTCGACCTCGCGGTGACGCGCCATGGCGCCGACCGCGATCTTGCCGTTGGCGACCGTGATATGCGCGAGCCCCGGAATATTCTGGATGTCGATCAGGCGCGATGGGCTGGCGAGGCGCATATTCATCGCCGGGATCAGACTCTGTCCACCGGCCAGGATCATGGCTCCGGCATCGTCCTTGAGGAGCGAGACCGCCTCTTCCACCGTGCGCGGCGCGACATAGTCGAACAGGGAAGGCTTCACGGGCACACCTCCCGCCTGCCGCCACGGGATCTCCGCGAGATCCCGGATGTCGCCATGTTCCGCTGCGAAGCCATTTTCGGCACTGCGTTTCCCCGGCTATGGAGGCTCTTCGAGGAGCCCTTCGTGTTTTATCCACATAATGGATATGATATCGAATATGATGATACTGATCGACGCCTCGCCCTGTCAATACTGTTATCTGGGCTGCTGCTCGCGATTGACCAGCGCGACGCCCGCCAGGATCAGGGCCACGGCGATCCACACCGCGGCGGACAAGGGCTCGGCGAAGAACAATACGGCGAAAGCGACGCCGACGCCGGTATGCACATAGCTGATCTGGCTCAAATAGACCGGACCGCCGATCTGCTGCAGGCGGAAGAACAAGGCATAGCCGATGCCGCTCGCCAGGCTTTGCAGCAGGATCAGGTGCCATCCCGCGGCGAGGCCTGTGACGACATCCGTCTTTTGGCCGAGCAGCCAGCCGACCAGAAGAACGACGGCAAGGCCCAGCGCCGCGGCCGCGAGCGTCACCGCGGCGAGCGGCAGAGGTTTCTCGGCCTGGGGCCAGGCAACTGTCCTGAACACGTTGCCGGCGGCGAGCGCGAGCGGCGTCGTCAGAGCGGCGACATACCAGATCGCCGGCGCCGTCTCGCCGAAGCTGCCGGAATTGCGCGAGATCAGGATGAGCACCGCGCCGGCGAGGCCTGAAGCGAGGCCGACAAGCCGCAGCAGACTCGGACGTTCGAGACCGAGTGTGGCGACGATGGCGAGCGTGATGATGGGCGCCAGTGACTGCAGGATGGCGGGGATGCCCGAGCCGAGATGAGGGATCACCGCGACGAGCATGCCGAAGGGAATGGCAAAGGTCAGCTGTCCGGCGACCAGCGCATAGGTGAGAACGCCTTTGCGCGCCGCAGCCGGACTGCCGGAAAGCCGGGCCGCCGCGAACAGCACGAGGCTCGCGCCGAATGCGCTCGCCGCCGCATAGAGAAGCGGCGGCACGCCCGCTTCTCCGGCGAGACGGCCGAGCGGAAAGATCAACCCGATGCAGCTTCCCGCCGCGAAGAGCAGCAGCACCGGCTCCAGCCTGAGCGCAGCGGTGCTCATGCGGCTTCACGCGGCTCGATCGGCCGCGTCAATGAGGCGCCGAGCACGGACTCACACCAGGCCGCCGCGGCGAGCAGCGCCCCCTCGCCATAAGGCTTGCCGATGATCTGCAGTCCAACCGGGAGCCCATTGTCGCTCAAGCCGCACGGGATGGATATGGACGGGCAGCCGCAAACGGTCACCGCATAGCCGAGAAGCAGCCAGTCGAGATAGGTTTCGAGCTTCTCGCCATCGATCTCGCTCACGAAGCGTTCGGTCACCGGGAACGGCTCGACCGGCGCCGCGGGTGCGATCAGGACGTCATGGGTGTCCAGGAAAGTGAGCATGGCGCGGCGCGACTGCGCGCGGCGGGCTTCGGCGAGCGCGATCTCCGCCGCCGTGAGCTTGAGCCCCTGCTCGATGTTCCACACCACTTCCGGCTTGAGCTTGGCGCGTTCGGCTTGCAGGACATCGTGGCGCAAAGCCGCGAATTGGAAGGCGCGCAATGTCCTGAAGGCGCCGTCGGCGAGGCCGAGATCCGGATGCGCGCCTTCGACCGCGAGTCCGGCGGCGGCAAGCTTGGCGATCGCCCGTTCGACCGTGGTCCGCACCGGCCGCGCGACCCGGGCGATGCCGAGATCCAGGCTGAAGGCGGCACGCTTCGGCCGTTCGCCGGTCATGGCCGCGGTTCGGAAGGTCGCCGGCGATGCCGGCCGCGACAGTGGATCGCGCCGGTCGAACCGGGCCAGTCCATCGAGACCCAGCGCCACATCTTCAACCGTGCGCGCCAAAGGCCCGATCACGGAGAGAACCTGGAACGGCAGGGCGTTGGGACCTTGCGGCACGAGGCCGGGACTGGGCCGCAAGCCAACGACATTGCAGAAGGCGGCCGGATAACGCACGGAACAGGCAAAGTCCGAGCCTTGCGCGATGAAGGCCATACCGGTGGCGACTGCCGCGGCGGCCCCGCCGGATGAACCCGCCGCCGAGCGCGTTGTATCCCACGGGTTGCGCGTGGCGCCGAACACCTCGTTGAAGGTATTGGCGCCCGCTTCGAATTCCGGCGTGTTCGACTTTGCATAGACGATCCCGCCGGCCGCCTCGATGGCTTCGACGCAATAGTCCGACCGCGTCGCAATATGATCCGAGAAGGCAAGCGACCCCCAGGTGGTGCGCACGCCTTCGACCTCATATGAATCCTTGATCGGCACCGGCAGGCCGGCCAGCCCGCCGCGCTCGCCGGGCGGCAGCTTTTCGAGCGCCGCAGCCCGCTTGCGGGCACGTTCGAAACAAGTGGTCGGGAGCGCATTGAGGGCCGGGTTGACGGCTTCGACCCGTTGTTCCAGCGCCGCAATGAGCTCGCTCGGCGACAGATCGCCTTGGCGGAGCCGGTCGACCGCCGCGCAGGCCGTGAGAGCGTGAAGCAGGTCACCCATGGGTCCTCTCCTCCACAAGTCTACTGGCATCCGATGAGCGGATAGAGTATGTATTATTTGAATATCGGGATGTATCGATATCCCGCCTCCGGCAGGGATCGCTGCCGGCGGATATTACCCCAGACAATGGCAGGAGTCGCCTGTGGCGAAAGCGAAAGTCAAATCCAGTCGGGCGGCGGACGGTGATCGGGCCAGCCAGCTGCGCGGCATGTCGCGGTCCTTCGCGGTGCTCGAGCAGATCGCCGCGACGCCAAGCCGCGTTGTGGATGTCACACGCGCCCTCGACCTGCCCTGGGCCACCGTGCATCGCACCATCATCCAGCTCGAGAAGGCGCAATTCCTGCGCCGCGACCCGGAAAGCAACCGCTACGAGATCGGGCCCCGCCTCTGGTATATCGGCTCGGCCTATCTGTCGAACAACCGCGTGCTCAATACGGCGATGGCCTATCTTGGCCAGATGCAGGACGTCGAGGGTGTCGCGGTCCAGATCGTCGAGCGCAGCGGCTGGCAATCGGTCGCGATCTATTCGGCGCAGCGTTTCGGCGAAGACATCACCAAGGCGCATTACGGCCACCATTTTCCGCTGCATTGCGGATCGAAAGGTCAGATCCTTCTCGCCTACGAGGATCCGGCCTTCATCGCGCTCTATCTCAAGCGCAATCTGGAGAAGCTGACCAGCGAGACGATCACCGATCCCGCCGAGCTGCGCAAGCGCCTCGCCGAGATCCGCGAGGCGGGCTTCGCGCAGACGGTCGCCGATGTGCAGCCTTTCACCGGCTCGCTCGCCGCTCCCATCCGCGACAGCAGCGGCCGCGTCGTGGCTTCGCTGTGCTTCGTCTTCCGCAAGACGCTGCTGCGCAACGAAAAGCGCCGCGAGGAATTGCAGGAGCGCCTCGTTCACACCGCGCATTCCATTTCCTTCGATCTGGGCTGGCGCCCCGGACAAGGTTGACGCCTGCCTCACTTGCGCTCTTCGTAAGATCCGCGCAGCGTCTTGAAGGTCTCTTCGAGCGCCGCCATCGTGGTGTGGATGAAAACCTCGCCCGCTTCGGCGGTCGCATGCGTCGGGTCGCCGAAGATCGCGGCATGGCCCGCTTCCGGGCGCGGCCGGCGCATATAGGTCCGCGTGGGATTGGTCGGCGCCACGAGATCCCAGCCGACCGGCCCGTATTTGGCGCCGGCGAGCCTCTCCATCTTGACGAGATGCGGCCTGGTGGCGAGCTGGAAGGCGGTCTCGAATTCGCAGCCATGCCCCATGCCGCCGACGACCGACTTGCGCAGCTCGTGGATCCTGGCCGCACCCGGCTCCCAATAGCTCAGCGCCGAGACCTTGAATGTGTGCTTGGTGTCGAGCTCGTCCACGAGATGGCGCGCCACCGCGTCATTCGCCGTTCCATTGGGCCTGTTGCCGTTGAGGATGATCAGATGTTCGAAGCCCTGGCGCAACAGCGCCGCGCCGATCTCGAAAAGCATCGTCTGATAGGTGGGGATCGAAAGCGAGATCGTTCCCGGGAAAAACTCGAAGGTCTTGGAAATTCCATAGGCGACGGGCGGGGCGACCAGCGCGCCGATGCGCTGCGCCAGCAGCCAGGCGATATGCTCGACCTGGTGCGTGTCGGTGTCGGTCGGCATATGCGGTCCATGCGCCTCGGTGGCGCCGGTCGGCAGGATGACGGCGCGCTTCGCCGCGATCGCCTCGGCGATTTCCATCTGCGTCATATTGGACATTCGGTATTCCATGACCGGACTCCCCTGTTCTCGGGCTTGCGCTCGCCCGCAATGGCATTCATACTCAGAATATGGATACGATATCTATTATATGAACATGTAAAGCGGGCGTAGTGCAAGCGTCATCTGCACACCCCATATTTGTGGGCAAACTGCTGGGAGACCATGATGAACGCCATCAACCCGGAAAATGCCTTCTGGAGCGACCTGTTCGCCAGGATTGCCGAGCGTGGGCGCCAATGGCTCGGCCGGCCGTTGCCGGCGAGCGCATCGGGCGAGAGCCGCATCGGCGAGCTCGCCTCGAGCCTCATCTCGACCAAGGGCGAGGCGTCCGGCGTCGCTTTGGCGCGCGCCCTCGTCGCGCAATGGAAGGGCATGGACAAACCGGCCCGTCGCGCCTGGTTCGAGATGCTGGCGCAGGATTTCGGTCCCGATGCGGAGAAGCTCACCGACGCCGTGGGGCAATGGCAGGCGACGCCGACGCCGGCCGCGGCGCAAAAGCTGCATGCCGCCGCCGAGCCGCTGCGCCAGGAGCTCCTGCGCCGCATCAATCTGGCGCCTGGCGGCACCGCGGCGCTCGTCGACATGCGCGCCGAGCTGCTCACCCATTTGCGCGACACACCGGCGCTGGAGGCGGTCGAGGCCGACTTCGTCCATCTTCTGACCTCGTGGTTCAATCGCGGCTTCCTGCTGCTGCGCCCGATCGACTGGGCGTCACCCGCGAATGTCCTGGAGAAGATCATCCATTACGAAGCGGTACATGAGATCAAGGACTGGAACGATCTGCGCCGCCGCCTGGCCCCGCGCGACCGGCGCTGCTTCGCCTTCTTCCATCCACAGATGCCTGACGAGCCCTTGATCTTCGTGGAAGTGGCCCTGACCTCGGGCATTCCCGGAAGCATCGACGATCTCCTCTCCGAGGAACGGGCCGCGCTCGAGCTTCCCCAAACCGACACCGCGGTCTTCTATTCCATCTCCAACACGCAGGCCGGGCTCAAGGGCGTGTCCTTCGGCAATTTCCTGATCAAGCAGGTGGTCGAAGAGCTCCTGCGGGAAATGCCCTGGCTCAAGACCTTCGTCACCTTGTCGCCGGTGCCGGGCTTCGCGGCATGGCTGAAGACGGCGCGCCTGGACGACACCGCGCCTCTCGCCGCGATCGCCGATCCCGACCGGCTGGCGGCGCTCGACCGGCCCGGCTGGCATGAGGACACCGAGGCGCGCGAGACGGTGGCGCCAGCCCTGCGCCAGGCCGCCGCGATCTATCTGCTGCAAGCGAAGGGCGCCAACCGGCGGCCGCTCGATCCGGTGGCCAGATTCCATCTTGGCAATGGCGCCAGGCTCGAGCGCATCCACGCCTCGGCCGACCTCTCCGCCAAGGGCCTGCGCCAATCCCATGGCGTGATGGTCAGTTATCTCTATGATCTCGACGCCATCGAGAAGAATCATGAGGATTACGCCGACAGCGGCGAGGTTGCGCATTCATCCGCGATCAGGAAGATTGTAGGCGGCGATCTGTCGGCGAATATGTTGACCCGCAATGTCCAGAGCCTGCTCGGCTCGGAGAAGCCAAGAAAGAAGGAAGCCAAGATCTCATGAGCTGGTCCTATGCCGATGATCCGCAGTTGCGCAATCTGCCCGCTCTCGTGCACCGGCGGATGACCGCGCCGGACAAGCTCTTCATCCGCAATGGCGATGGTCGTGACTTCACCTTCTTCGATTTCTGGACGCTGGCCGGCCAGATGGCCAATGCCCTGGCGGCGCAAGGCGTGAGAACCGGCGACCGGGTGGCGATCCAGGTCGATAAGAGCCCGGAGGCCATCGCGCTTTTCCTCGCCTGCGCCAAGCTCGGCGCCGTCTATCTTCCGCTCAACACCGCCTATACCGAGCCGGAAGTGGACTATTTCGTCGGCGACGCCGAGCCATCCGCATTGATCGTCATGCCCGAGCGTCTCGACGCTCTCACTGACCTCGCCAAGCGCCGCAATGTCGCTGCCTTGCTCTCGCTCGGCATCAAGGGCGACGGGACATTCATGGACGCGACACGCCGGCAGGCGCGCGGTTTCACCGATGCGAAGGTCGACTGGTCCGATCTCGCCGCGATCCTCTATACGTCGGGCACGACGGGACGCTCGAAGGGCGCCATGCTCACCCATGGCAACCTCGCCTCCAATGCATTGACGCTCATCGATACCTGGCGGTTCAGCGCGGCCGACACCCTCATCCATGCCTTGCCGGTCTATCACACGCATGGCTTGTTCACCGCGACCAACACCTTGCTGCTGTCCGGCGGCACCATGCTATTCCGGCAGAAATTCGACGCCGACGAGGTGATGCGTCTGATGCCCGGCGCAACGACGATGATGGGCGTTCCGACCTTCTATACCCGCCTCCTGCAGCATCCGGGCCTGAGCCGCGCGGCGACCGCCCATATGCGGCTTTTCATCTCGGGCTCGGCTCCCCTCCTCGCCGACACGCATCGCGAATTCCGCGAGCGCACCGGCCATGCCATCCTCGAGCGCTTCGGCATGACCGAGACCAATATGAACACGTCGAATCCCTATGACGGCGAGCGCATCGCCGGAACGGTCGGCCTCCCCTTGGCCGGTGTGGACGTCCGCATCACCGACCCTGAGAGCGGCGCGCCGCTGGCGCAAGGCGAGATCGGCATGATCGAGGTGCGCGGTCCAAATGTGTTCAAGGGCTATTGGCGGATGCCGGAAAAGACGGCGGCCGAATTCCGCGCCGACGGCTTCTTCATCACCGGCGATCTCGGCCGCATCGACGACAATGGCTATGTGTCGATCGTGGGCCGCGGCAAGGATCTCATCATCACCGGCGGCTTCAATGTCTATCCGAAGGAAGTCGAAAGCGAGCTCGACAGCATCGAGGGCATCGTCGAGTCGGCGGTCATCGGCCTGCCGCATCCCGATTTCGGCGAGGGCGTCACCGCCGTCGTGGTGCGCTCCGGCGACAACGTTCTCGAGCGCGAGATCCTGCAGCGGCTCGAAGGCCGGCTCGCCAAGTTCAAGCTGCCCAAGCAGGTGATCTTCGTCGATGACCTGCCGCGCAATGCGATGGGCAAGGTGCAGAAGAACGCTTTGCGCCAGACCTATGCCGATCTCTATCGCCCGCGTTGAGCGGGCGAGCGCTTACGCCCGGCCGAACAGCCGCCTGAAGAAGGATGCGACAAGCGCGCTAATCAGGGAAGCGACGCTGATCTGATTGGCCGGCGTTGGAGCCGGCCTCGCTTCGTTCACGGCCTTTGCTTCTGCGGCCGGCGGCGCCACCGTCTCCGCCGGCGCCAGCTTCTGCTCGATATTGCGGGCGAATTGCGCGATCAGCACATTCGCCGTTTCGGTGATGACGCCGGTGCGGCCGAATTGCGCGACGGGCCCCGAAAGCTGCAGATCGGCCTTGATGTCGACGGCGGTGAGGCCCCCCGCTTCGGACAGGGCGTAATCCATCACCAGCTTGGAGCGGCTGCCGCCGCGCTTGTCCATCCCCTTGCCTTCGACATGGCCCGTATGGGTCGCGGCATCCGGCTTGACCTTCGCTTCGCCTTCGAAGGAGGCGTTGAACGGCCCCAGCTTGATGCCGACGCGTCCGAGATAGTTGCCGTCACCCTTGTCCTCGATGAGCTCGGCGCCCGGCATGCATCGGGCGATCTCGGGAATATCCTGGAACAGCGCCCAGACGGCCGGCAACGGCCGCGCCACCTTGAAGGACTGTGTGATCTGCATCGAACCGGGCCTTTCTCACAGAGGGAACGAATGTGCTGATTGCCAAGCCGGCCGCGCGCCGTCAATCGATCGCAGTCGCGCTCCAGCCCGCATCCGGGTCCTTCCATTTGTCGGGATAGGTCACGGCGCCCTTCTTCTTCAGTTTCTCGAAGTAAGGTCCGCGGTCGAACATCGGCACCTTTCCGCGCGCTTTGCTCATCTCGCGGCGCAACGCCTTGGTCGCCGTGACATCGGCCGCCCATTTGCGCCCGCTCTTCTTGAGGACGACGCCGTAGAAGTCGCGCGCCGCCTTGCGTGAGACGAGGCCGCACTGGACGTCATAGACGACCCTGTCGATCTCGCGCTTGAGCGGATCGCCCCAGCCGCCGCCGCCGGTCGTCACCACGCGCACGCTGGTGCCGGCCTTGACCTTGACCGTGTCGCTCATGCCGGGATGGATCGTCTCCTTGCCCTTTTTGTCGATCACCGACACCTGGTAGTTGAGACCGGCGCGGCCGCCATTGACGCCATAGCAGCCGAGCAGCGAACGGTCGGCATTGGAGATGAGCCGGCAGTCGCCGAGCGCCCGGATGATCTTGTCATAGCCGAAACCGCCGCGGCGGAAGCCGGCGCCACCCGAATCCTCCTTCAGCGCCAGCTGCTCGACCAGGATCGGATAACGCGTCTCCGAGAATTCCGCCGGCAGGTTCTTCGAGTTCGGCACGATATGCACGACATCCGACCCGTCGGCCCACGGCCTTCCGGGGCTTCCGCCGCCCAGGACCTCGCGGAACAGGTAGAAATCATTCTGGGTGCTGCCGCCGGTGAGGCCCCAGATGCGGATGGTCTCGTGATCGGCAGGCATCTTGCCGCCGGTCGCCTTCGACAGGCAGGCGGTGAACACGCCGAGCGAGCGCAGCATCAGGAAGAAGCGCATGCCGGTCGGCTTGCCGAAATTGGGGGTGATCAGCGTGCCCTTGGCGGGGAAGACCACGTCGATGATGTCGAGCACGCCTTCATTGGAATCGATCTCGGCGGCGCGTTCGGGCGAGCCAGCGAGCGAGCGCAATGCCGGCGCGAGCCATTTGCGGAAATAGCGCCCTTCCATCTCGTCGAGCGCCCAGTTGATCGGTCCCTTCGCCTCCGGGTCCGTGCCGTTGAAATCGAGGATGATCTTTTCGGGCGTCTTCGTCATGGTGAGACGCAGCGCGTGGAGGCGCGGCTCGTCGACGCCGTCCGCTTCGATATAGTCCTCGAAGTGATAGACGCCATCCTTGATCTTGGGCAGGATCTCACGCCGGAAGATCTCGGCGGTGTTCTTCAGGATCTGGTCGAACGCCTCTTCCAGCGTCTCGACGCCATACCGTTCGGCCAGCGCCACGATGCGCCGCGAGCCCAGCCGCGCGGCGCCGATCTCGGCGTCGAGATCGCCCGCCAGATGGTCCGATAGGCGTGAATTGCGGGTGATGATCTTGAAAGCCGCCTTGTTGAGCTTGCCGCCTTCATAAAGCTTGATCGGCGGGATGAGCGCTCCTTCCATCCAGCTGTCGGTCGCATGGACGGGCAGGCTGCCTGGCACCGCGCCGCCGATATCGTCGTGATGGCCGAAGACCTGGCTGAAGCCGATCAGCCGGTCGCCGAAGAAGATCGGCACCGTGGTGCACAGATCCGGCACATGGCCGATGCCGCCGCAGGAATTGTAAGGGTCGTTCCAGAAGAAAACATCGCCCGGATGGATGTCGCCTTCCTCGAAATGCGTGAAGACCGGCTCGACGATCGCCGAATAGGAGCGCCCCGTGAGCTTGCGGCCCTTGGCGTCGAACAGCGCCACGCGATAGTCGTGCTGATCGCGGATCATCGGCGAACGGGCGGTGCGCTCCACCGCCGCTTCGATCTCGAGCTCCGCCGCGCGGATGGTTCCGTGGATGACCTCGAGCTCGATGGGCCCGAGCTTGGTACGGCTTACCTTGTTCAACATGATCGCCTCTTGCCCCTATGCCGATTTTTCGAGAATGAGATTGCCGTAGCTGTCCGAGCGCAGCGTCCAGGAGGCCGGAACGACCACCGTCGAGCCATATTCCTCGATGACCGCCGGGCCTTCGATCTTCTGGCCGATGGCGAGCTCGGTGCGCCGATAGAGCGGACAGCTCACCCAGCCGGATTTGCGCCAATAGACCTTGCGCTTGGCGAAAGGCTTCGCCGGCTGGCGCGCGGCGACGTCCTGCTTGAGGCTGGGCCGATGCTGCGTGCCGACCGCCTGCACGCGCAGGTTCACCAGCTCGACATCCTGCTCGCCCTCGTAATGGAAGCCGAAGGTCTGGTCATGCACGCGATGCAGGTTCTTCCACATATAGTCGATCGCTTCCGCGTCGCCGAGCTCGGACGGGATATCGACCTGCACTTCGTGGCCTTCGCCGAAATAGCGCAGATCGGCGACCTTGTGGATCGCGATTTTCTCGGGCGGAATGCCTTCCGCGCGGATATCGTCGATGCCGAGGCGCGCGAGCTCGGACCACGCCTCTGTGATCTCCGCCGCATCGGCGCTCGACTGCTGGCGCACCATGGTGCGGATGTAGTCGCGCCGGACATCCGAGACATGCAGGCCGAAAGCGCAGAGATTGCCCGGATTGGGCGGTGAGATGATCGTCTTGATGCCGAGGAAGTCCGCGACTTCGGCGGCGAAGAGACCGCCCGCCCCGCCGAATGCCACCATTGCATATTGTCCCGGCTCACGCCCGCGCGACGTCGTCACCTGGCGGATGCCGAAGACCTGGTTGACCGCCGCGATCTCGAGCGCGCCGGCGGCGACCTCTTCCGCCGGCATATCGAATTTCCGCCCGAGCTCCTCATAGGCCGCCCGCGCCGCGTCGAGATCGAGCTTGATCTCGCCGCCGATCAGCGCCGCCGGCAGTCGCCCGAGCACGATCGCCGCATCGGTCACCGTGGGTTTGGTGCCGCCTTTGCGGTAGCAGATCGGCCCCGGATCGGCGCCGGCGCTGCGCGGTCCGACTTTCAGGCTGCCATAGGGATCGGTCCAGGCGATCGAACCGCCGCCCGAACCGACGGTGACGATGTCGAGCATCGGCGTCTTGACCGGATAGCTCTCGACCATCGACGCCGAAGTGTACATCGGCTTGTAGTTCTCGATGATCGCGACATCGGTCGAGGTGCCGCCGACATCGATGGTGAGGATGTCCTTGTAGCCGGCGAGCTGCGCCATGTGGATTGAGCCCAATATGCCGGCGGCCGGGCCTGACAGCAGCATCGTGACGGGGCGTTCGCCCGCTGTCGAGTGCTTCACCACCCCGCCATTCGACTGCATGATCAGGAACGGAATGTCGCCCGACTTCGCCTTGATCTTGTCGGCGGCGTTCTGCAGGTAGGTCTTGCAATAGGGTTTGACCAGAACGTCGATGAGCGTCGTCATGGCCCGCTCATATTCGCGGTATTCGGGCAGTACGACGGACGACAGCGAAACGAAGACGTCCGGAAAGTTCTTGCGGATCAGCTCGCCGATCCGCTGCTCGTGATCGCCATTGGCATAGGAATGAAGCAGGCAGACGCCGATGCAGCGCACGCCGTCTTCCACCAGCTCCTTCACCGCCTTGAGCGTCGCCTTCTCATCGATGGGTTCGAGCTCCGAACCGTCGAAGCGCATGCGGCCCGGAACCTCGCGCACCAGATGCAAGGGGACGAGCCGCGGCGGCTTCACCCAGAAAAACGAGTTGCCATAACCATCGGGAACCGACTGCCGCGCGATCTCGATCATGTGGCGGGTGCCGCGGGTGACGAGCAGGCCCAAACCGTCGAATTTATGCTCGAGGACGGCATTGGTCGCCACCGTCGAGCCATGCAGCAGCATGCGGACGTCCTCGGCGCCGCGATCCAAGGTGTCGAGGATTTTCTGGACCCCTTCCACCAGGCCGATGCTCGGATCGGCCGGTGTCGAGGGTGTCTTGACCGCGGCGATCTCACCTGTCGCCTCATCGATCGCGACGACGTCGGTGAAGGTTCCGCCGGTGTCGATGGCTATGCGCAATCCCATTTTGCTACCCGCCTCCAATATCCATATAGTGGATACGATATTCATATTATGCACATGAAGCT
Organism: Pseudomonadota bacterium; assembly: GCA_049323275.1. GTDB lineage: Bacteria > Pseudomonadota > Alphaproteobacteria > Rhizobiales > Aestuariivirgaceae > Taklimakanibacter. The sequence goes on along the minus strand of JBMOOM010000009.1, from coordinate 10,063 downwards.
TTGGCGGCACAAGAGCGGAAATTTTCCGCGAAAACGTCCTGAAAGGGTTTCAGGCCTTGCCGCGCGGGCTCAACGCGCCGTCCAGACGCTTCCTTCCACGCCACCCACCAGCCGGCCGTTTTTGATATGCACCCTGCGGCCGGGGAGATTGCGGAACATGTCGACGAGACTGGCCGCCGAATGCACGACCAGATCAGCGCGCCCGCCGATGCCGACCCGGTGGTCGGCGAGCCCCATGAGACGCGCCGGGCGCGACGTCGTCATCTCGAAGGCCTCCCGCACTTCCGCATCGCTGCGCATGCCGGTGCTCAGGCAGGTCATATAGGCGGTGTCGACCGGATCCATGCGGTTGAACCTGAACCAAATGTCGAACATGTTGTCGGCGCCGGCGCAGACATTGACGCCCGCCCCGAGCAGCTCCTTGGCCCGCGACGAGCCGCGATTGACCGGCGTCGCCCCATCGCCGCCGAGCATCTGCAGATTGGCGATCGGCAGGATCGTCACGCTCATCTCGGCCGCCTTGACCTTGTCGATCACCCGCTTGGCCTCATCGTCCGGATAGACTGCGAGAGCGCAGCAATGGCCGGCGGTGACTTTGCCTTGATAGCCGCGCTCGACGGCCATGTCGGCCACCATCTCCAGCGTCTTGTAGGGCGCCAGATCCGTATAGTCGCAGTGGAAGTCGATCGGCACGCCCTGCTCCATCGCGATGTCGAAGATGGTGCGGACATGCGTCCGCTGGTCCTCGATGGAGCGCTCGAATTCCGGCAGGCCGCCGACCAGGGTCGCCCCCATGCCGAGCGCCGCGCGCAGCAGATCCGGCGCCTCCGGATCGGTGACGATGCCCTCCTGCGGGAAAGCGACGATCTCGAGATCGATGAGATCGCGGAAGCGCTCCTGCGCCCGCAGCACGCCTTCCAGCGAGACGAGCTTCGTGGCGAAGTCCACATCGACCTGCGTGCGGATGCGTCCTATTCCCTGCGCCACCGCCAGATCGAGCGCGCGGCACACGCGCGCCTCGACATCCGCGACGGTGAAATTCTGTTTCGCCTCGCGCGCCCGCGCAAAGGCCTCTTGATAGGAGATCGCGCCGACATAATTGCGCGACAGGACCTTGTCGAGATGGAAATGCGGATCGATGAAGCTGACCGTGACGAGCCCGCCTTCTGCATCCACGGTGCGGGCGGCGACACCGCCGATATGGGCGGCAATCTCGACGATGCGCCCGTCGGCGATCGCGATATCGCAGATGTCGTCGCGATCGAGGAGCCGCGCCCCTCTGATCAGCAGGTCGTGGGAGCCGGTGGCCGGTTGCGCTGACATTATTGTTCCCTCACCTTAAGAACCCAGATAGGCTTTGATGACCTGCGGATCGCGCCGCACCTCCTGCGGTGGACCGGAGGCGATCACCTTACCTTCGCTGAGCACGACCACGCGGTCGCAGACATTCATGATGACATTGAGATCATGATCGATGATGACGATGCCGCATCCCCGGCGCCGCCGGATGGCCTGCACGATCGTGACGATCTCCTCTGATTCGCCATGATTAAGCCCCGCCGTCGGCTCATCGAGGAGCAGGAATTCCAGCCTGCCGGCGATGGCGCGGGCGATCTCGAGCCGGCGCTGCATGCCATAGGCAAGCTCGGTGGCGATCCGGTCGCGATGCTGGGTGAAATGCAGCTCGTCCAGGGCGTTCAGCGCATTTTCCCGCCGGTCGCCCGTGCCGAGCCAGGCCGACGCCACTTCGACGGTCTCGAGCACCGTCAGCGAATTGAACAGCCGGATATTCTGGAACGTCCGGCGGATGCCGCGCCGTGCCGCGTCGCGCAGCGATATTCTGGACCAGCTCTCAGGCCCCATGCTGAAGCTGCCGCTGGTCGGCGAATAGACGCCGGACGTCACATTCAGGAGCGTCGTCTTGCCGGAGCCGTTGGGGCCGATCAGCCCGACGATCTCGCCCTTGGCGACCTCCAGGCTCACCCCGTCAAGGGCGGTGAGGCCCTTGAATTTCATGACTACATCGCTCGCCTTGAAGTTCATTCTTCCGCTCCGAAACGCGTGCCGGGGAGCGCTGGGCGGAGGACGCACGTCCCCCGCCTGCGCCAAAGTCATTTCACCGGCGGGAACTTCTGCGGGAATCCGACTTCCACCACGGTGAACTTGCGGTTAGCGCGGTCGAAGGTCACCACCGCATAGTCCTTCTTGGGGATACCCCGACCGATCGGACTGTTCTTGTAGGAGATGAGACCGGTGGCGCCGGCGACATTCTCGACATTGTCGAGCGCATCGCGCACCGCTGGCCCTTCCGTCGATCCGGCGGCTTCCACCGCCGCGGCGACGCTGACGACGAGATCATAGCCCAGAGCCGTCTGCAGCGATTCGGGGTCGCCGCCGAATTTCGCGCGGTATTCCTTCTCGAAAGTCTCGAAGGCCGAGCCCGGTGTCCGGTTGCCGCCATAGGTCGTCATCGCCGAGATGTCGAGCTGGCCGCCGGCGTCGAAAATGACCGGCGTGTCGTTGCCGTCGACCATGATGATCGGCTTGGTGTTGCCCAGCCGCTCCAGATCCTTGAGGAAGGCCGTCGTGTCGGGCGGGAATGTATTGGTCATGATAACGTCGGCATCGGAGTTCGCCATCTTGGTCGCGGTGACCCGATAGCTGCTGTCGCCCAGCGTGTAATAGGCCTCGCCGACGACCTCGCCGCCGAGTTCGCGGAAGCGCTCTTCGAAGGCGACGCCGAGCGTGTGTGTATAGCCCTCGCTCTTCGATTTCAGCGTGAAGGCTTTCTTGTATCCCTTCTTGGCCGCGTATTCCGCCAGCATGGCGCCTTGGGTCAGGGTACCCGGCACGTTGAGGAAGCCGAAGCCGCCCGGCACCTGGCTCGGTCCGGCGGCGTCGGCGCCGCAGCTGCTGATGACCGGAAGCGAGGCCTTGGCGGCCATCTGCGCGCCCGGCAGCGAGACGTCCGTGTCGCAGGTCGTGACGATGAAGTTCGCACCCGCGGCGATCAGCTCCTGGACGACGGTGGCGCCCAGCATGGGATCCGATTTCATGTCGCGCCGGTCGAGCTCGATCTTCACCTTGCCGGCGATGCCGCCCTTGGCGTTGATCTCCTCGATCGCGATCTCCATGCCTTTGGCGAGCGGCTCGTCGACGAAGGACAGGTAGTTCGATTTGTCCGACGCCCAGCCGATCTTGTAGACCGTGCCCGGCTTCAACTCCGCTGCGGCTCCCAGCGGCCACAGCGCCAGGGCCGCGGCGGCAGTCATCAAGGCAATGCGTTTCGTTCTTATATTCATCGTTTCCTCTCCTCTTCGTTTTTTGTCTTGTCAGGCTGCCGGGTTGCGCTCCCGATCTCTTTCGAATGGCAATGCCGCGCTGTTTGCGGCCGGCCGCCGCTTCGCCAGCCAGCGCGCCGTCAGATCATCGAGCTCCCAGCGCCCGACCAGGCCCTGCGGCCGCATCGTCAAGGTGAAGACGATCAAGAGCGCCAGCACCGCGGTGGTGAGACCGGGCGCCTCGCTCAGGCTGAAGGAGCCCAGCGAGAAGCCGTTTTCGAGGCGGCGCAACGCCTCCGCCAGAATGGTGATGAGCAAGGTCCCGACGATTGCGCCGGTGATCGACTGGCCGCCGACGATGACCATCGTGACGACGAGAAAAGTCAGCTCGAAATGGAACGCCTTGGGCAGGATCGCGCCGATATAATGAGCATAAAGAGCGCCGGCGACGGCCGAACAGGCGGCGCTCGCGACCCACATGACATAGCGGCTGTTGACGACATCGACGCCCGAGGCTTGCGCGGCGATCGCGTCGTCGCGGCTGCTGCGCAGGCCGAGGCCGGTATCCGACTCGCGCAGGAGTCGCGCGATCACCAGGACCACCGCGAAGGCGCCCATGCACCATCCCATCGTCGTATAGGCCGGTATGCCGCTGAAGGCCTTGGCGCCGCGCGTCCATTCCTCCGCATTCGAGAGCACGGTGAAGACCATGACCATGAAGCCGAGGGTCGCCACGGCGGCGGCCGACCCGCCGAGCCGGACGAAGACACGGCCGATGATCGCGGCGATGACCGCGGCCACGCCGACGCCGATGAGCATCGCCGGCAGGAAGCCCAAGGCGGAGGTCAATATGAATTCGGGCGCGTTCGGGATTCCCATCGCCTTGATGGCCGGATCGGCGGTGAACAGCGCCGATCCATAGGCGCCCAGCGCCATGAACCCGACATGGCCGAAGGAGATGATGCCGGATGTGCCGGTATAGATCTGCAGGCCTATCGCGGCGATGAGATTGATGAGGAACACCGTCAGGATGCGCTGATCGGTGGACGAGCCGAAGAGGCTGACCCCGGCGACGATGAGACCGACCAGCACGAGGATCTGGGCTGATCCGACCAGGGCGCGCAGCCACCATTTTTGCGACATAGCCATCACACCCGCAGATCTTCCGTCATGCGCACGCCGAATAGTCCTCCTGGGCGCCATCTGAGCAGGATGATCGCGATGCCGAAGACGATCGCGTCGAGATAGGGACTGAGGCTGTTGGACAGGACGGCATCGCTGCCGACCTCGAGAAAAGCGAGCAGAAATCCGCCGATGACCGCTGCCGGCAGGCTGCCGAGCCCGCCGATGACGCAGGCGATGAAGCCCTTGAGCATCGGCTCGAAGCCCGATGAGGGAACGACATTGGGCACGGTCGCGAAATAGAACAGCGCGGCGATGCCGGCCAGCGCGCCCGACAGCATGAAGGCCCCCACCACCACCGCATTGGCCTTGATGCCCATGAGGCGGGTGGTGCGGAAGTCGTCGGCGGCGGAGCGCAGGGCCAGGCCGATCACCGTCTTCTTGAGGAACATATGAAGCGAAAGCACGATCAGCCCGGTGATGACGATGATGAAGACGTCGAGCCATTGGACGCGCAGCTGTCCGACACGGAAGCCGGCATCTACGAATGCCGGAAGCTCGATGCCCTTGGGCCGCGCGCCGAAGAACAGCAGGAAGAGGCTCTGCAGCGCGACCGAGACCGCGAAGGAGGTGATGAGAAGGGTCAGCGGATTGGCCGATCTGAGCCGGCGATAGGCGACGCGCTCGAGCAGCAGGGCCGCGACGACCGAGGCCACGACGGCGGCAATGGCGGCGAGGAGCCAATGCAGGCCGGCGAGAAGCGTCGCATAGAGCGTATAGCCCGCTACCGTCATGAGCTCGCCATGGGCGAAATTCGCCAGCCGCAGGATGCTGAACACGATGGCGACGCCGAGCGCCACCAGTGCATAGATCGATCCGAGCGACACGGCGTTGATCAATTGTTGAAGCATCAGTTCCATGGTCACGCTCCCGCCGTTCCGAGATAGGCGTTCTCGATTGCGCTCGCCTGCAGCTCGGCCGCCCTGCCCGCCGCCTCGACGACGCCATTCGACATCACATAGCCCCGGTCGGCGATCTTCAGCGCGCGTTCGGCATTCTGCTCGACCAGCAGGATGGTCACCTTGCGGCGGCGCAATTCCTCGATGATCTCGAAAACGCGATTGACGATGATCGGCGCCAGCCCGAGCGAGGGCTCGTCGAGCAGCAGAAGGCGCGGACGCCCGACCAGCGCGCGCGCAATGGCGACCTGCTGCTGTTCGCCGCCCGACAGCAGGCCCGCTTGCGAATCGGCGCGTTTGCTCAAGATGGGAAAGAGATCGTGCAGACGCTCGAATTCGCGTTCGAACTCTGCCGGACGGAGCGCCGCGCCGCCCAGCCTCAGATTCTCCCGGACGGTCATATTGGAGAACAGACGCCGCCCCTCGGGAACCAGCGAGATGCCGGAACGCACGATCATTTCGGTGCTCTTGCGCGTTATATCCTGGCCTTCGAAGGTGATGCTCCCGCCGACCCGCGGCGACAACCCGACGATGGCGTTGAGCATGCTGGACTTGCCCGCGCCATTGGCGCCGAGAAGAACGACGATCTCGCCGGCGGCGACTTCGAGGTCGAGATCGCGCACCGCCTCGACCGCGCCATAGGCAACCGCGAGCCCCGTGGCCCTGAGAATGACCCCAGCCGCCGGGTCTGCCGGAGTGGCTGAGCTGTCTTTCTGGTTCCCCAGGCTGGACATTGAACATCCATATATTGGATACGATATCCGACAGGCTAACATCACGCTAGGTCGGCTGCAAGAGCCGGAATCATCGCGCAAAAAAATCGGGACCGGATTTCGTCCGGTCCCGCTGACATTTTAGATGGTGTCAGGCCGGTCTAGCGCGCGCTCTTGAACAGCACCTTGCCGTTGATCTTGATCTCGACGTCCTGGGCGTATTGCCTCAGCGCGTCCGGATTGACCTCGATGCCGAGGCCCGGCGCGTCCGGCACATGGATCTCGCCATTCTTGTCGGGCACGATGTGATTGCGCGTCAGATCGACCGCCAATTGCTTCAGGGTCGTCGGATATTCGCAGATCCGGTGATCCTTGAGGCCGGCGAAAGGCTGCATCGAGGCGCTCAGCGCCAGGTTCGACGTGAAGGTGTGGTTGATATAGGTGACGCCGCGCTTCACCGCGTAGTCCGCCACCTGCTTGGCCGGCCACAGGCCGCCGATGCGGCCGCAATCGATCTGCACATAGCCGACCTTGCCGAAATCGATCAGATGCTCGGCCATATGGCGGTTATGCGCCGCCTCGCCGCCGGCGGTCTTCACCGTCTTCACCCGCGCGCTCAAAGCCCCATAGGCGCCATAGGCCGAGCCATGGAACGGCTCCTCGAAGAAGGTCACGCGGTTGCGCTCCATCGCATCGAGCCTGAGTGCGGCCGCCTCGACATCCTCATTGAAGATCTGGCCCGCATCGATGAGCAGGATGCCGTCCGGCCCCAGCCCTTCGCGCGCCGCATCGAGATGGGCGATGTCGCTTTCCAGCGAGGCGCCGAACGGCGCCCAGCCGAACTTGGCGGCGCGGAAACCGCGGCCGCGCATCTCGCGCGCCCGCTCCAGCGTGCCTTGCGGCGTCGTGCCGAACAGCACCGAGGCATAGGGGATCTTCGGATAGGCTGCGTCATAGCCGAGCAGCTTCCAGGTGGGCTGCCCACGGACATGGCCGAGCAGGTCCCACATCGCCATTTCGATGCCGGACCAGGTATGGGCGGCCTGCAGCAGGTCCATGCTGTTATAGGCGACGGTCGCTGTCATCCGGTGGATATCGTCCGGCCCGGCGAGGGTTTCGCCCAGCACCGAATCCGCCACCGGGCGGCAGGCGCCATGCGACATCGGGCAGACGAAGGCGGCGATCGACGGCAACGGAGCCGCCTCGCATTCGCCCCAGCCGACATGGCCGCCGGCGCTGACCCGCACCACCAGCGCATCCTGGCTGCCATCGGCCTCGGTCGTCACCTTCGGCATCGCCAGGTAATAGAAATCAACATTATCGATTTTCATTATGCTTTTGTCCTTGTTGAGAGATCAGGCGCGCCGGCGATAGGTGACGGCGCGCGGCGTGAAGGGGGTGTCGGCTTCGATCGGATAGATCGGCCGGGCGCAGAGCGTATGGCCGAGGCCGGCGACATAGGCCGAGGTCGACCCCGGCGCGTCGACATTGAAGTTCTTCGCCACCCACTGGTCGTACATGTGGAATTCGGTATGGGGCGATTTGACGATGGTGAGATCGAAGCGCTGCGGATCGAGACCATTGGCGTAATAGAGCGAGCGGTCGAACAGGAAGGCCGGCTTGCTGATCGCCAGCACGGTGAAATTCTTGAAGCTCAGAACGGCGCTCAAGCCCGCATCGAGCGGCAGGCCCATCGTTTCCAGCACCGCCTTGCCGCGTGACAGGCTTTCGACGGTGGCGCGCACCTTCAGCGGCTGGAACCGCTTGGCATCGACCGTGCCGCCGAGCGCCACATCGATCGTGGCGCCGACACCCGCCTCATGCGCCGCCCTGGCCGCCGGCGCATCGACGATCTGCGCCAGCACGCGCTTCTTGTAGCCTCCATCCCTGAGCGCCTTGATCAGCGCATTGGAGTCGCCGCTCGCGCCCGACGAAGTGGCATCCGCCGCATCGGTGAAGATGATCGGCTTCTCGAAATGATGCGCCAGCGCCACCGCCTTTTCGGGCGCGATCAGCTTGCCGACCAGGCGATGCCGGCCCGCCCACATCGATTCCGCCAGCCTGGTCGCCGCCGCTTCGGCCGAGCCGTCATTCTTCTCGGTGACGACGATCGCCTGCGTGCACAGCTCCGGCGCATCGGTGAAGGGATTGCCGATCATGACGCCGGCGGCGAGCGCCTTGCCTGAATGCTCGAGCAGTTGCCCGTCGGCCAGCACATCGCCATAGAGGCCTGACTTGGTGATGCATTCATCGCCGCGCGCCAGCAAAGGCACGACCACCCGCGCGATGATGGGCTTGAGCTTGCGGTCGACGATGTCGAGCAGCAGCCGCGCCGCGCGTTCGCCCGTATCGGCGAAATCCACATGCGGATAGGTCTGGTAGATGGTGAGCCCGTCGATCTGGCGCAGCATGCGGTCGGTCAGGATGCCATGCAGGTCGAGCGAGATGACGATCGGCACATCCGCCCCGAAGGCCTTGCGGATCTCAGCGAGGAGATAACCCTCGGGGTCGGGCTCGCCGACGGCGCCCATCGCGCCATGGAGTGAGATATAAAGCGCATCGACCTTTCCCTTATGCGGCAGCACCGCCGCCAGGATTTCCGCCGAAAGCCGCTGCCAGCCTTCCGCAGAGAGGATACCGGCGCTGTCGGCCCGGGCCGAGATGGTCGGCAGGATGCTGACATCATCGCGCCGGTCGAAGACCGACAGCGCGCCGCCGATCGAGGTATTGAGGCCGCGCCGCTTCAGCAACGCCTCACCCTTGTCGATCTTGAAGTCTTCATATTGCGACGGCAGCGGATTGAAGGAGGAAATCTCCTGCATGCATTCGGCGATCAGGATCTTCATGAAGCGGCTCCGGCATTGGGCGAAATTCGCGGCGGCACGGCCAGGCTGCCGTCGGCCACCAGGTGACAGGCGACCGAGCGTCCGTCGGCGAGGATGGAGAGTGCGGGATCTTCCGACCGGCAGCGGTCGATAGCAAAACGGCAGCGCGGCGCGAAGCGGCATCCTCGCGGGATCGCCAGCGGGCTCGGCACGTCGCCTTGAAGCTTCTCGCGGTTGCGCTTGGCGCGCGGATGGCCGGGCGGGATGGCGGAGAGCAGTGCGCGCGTGTAGGGGTGTGCCGGCGCCTTGAACAAAGTGTCGGCATCGGCCAGCTCGACGATGCGGCCGAGATACATCACCGCGACGCGGTCCGATATGTGCCGCACCACCGAGAGATTATGCGAGATGAAGAGATAGGTGAGGCCCAGCTCCTGCTGCAGGTCCTGCAGGAGATTGATCACCTGCGCCTGCACCGAGACATCGAGCGCCGACACCGCCTCGTCGCAGACGAGGAATTGCGGCTCGAGCGCCAGGGCGCGGGCGATGCCGATGCGCTGGCGCTGACCGCCCGAGAACTGATGCGGATAGCGGTCGGCGGCAGCGCGTGGAAGCCCGACAAGATCGAGCAGCCGCGCGACCCGCCGCTCGCGCTCGGCCCCCTTGGCGAGGCGATGGATGGCGAAGGGCTCTCCGATGATGGCGCCCACGCTCATGCGCGGATTGAGCGAGCCGAACGGATCCTGGAAGACGATCTGCAGGTCACGGCGCCGCTCGTCGAGCTCCTTGGCCGTGAGCGACATGAGGTCCCTGCCCTTGTGCAGGACCTGGCCGGAGGTCGGCTCGAGCAGGCGCAGGAACAGGCGCCCGACCGTCGACTTGCCGCAGCCGGATTCGCCGACGAGGCCCACGGTTTCCCGCGAGCCGATGGCGAGATCGACGCCGTCCACCGCCTTGACCGCCGCACCATGCTTTTTCTTGAGGAACAGCCCGCGCGGTTCGAAATGTTTGACGAGCTTGCGCGCCTCGATGAGGATCTCGGTCATGGTGAGATCCCCCATTTCTTCCCCCTTCTCCCGTTGCGAAGCAATGGGAGAAGGTGCCCGACAGGGCGGATGAGGGCTCTTCTGAGATAGCGACAAGCCTCGACCAAAGTGCCCTCACCC
>JBMOOM010000008.1:0-23954 GCA_049323275.1 Pseudomonadota bacterium | reverse complement strand
ACGCACGCGTTCGTCCATTACGGAGCTCTCTTTCCACGGCATCCACACTTTCCCCCATGCAATTGCATGGGGGAAAGTGTTACCCATGTCTCCGGTACGGACTGTCACCTATGTCTCAGGTCGGTCACAATTACTTAGCCTTCTGCCGACATGGCGGCGACTTGGGTGTCCGCGGCCGCTTGTTTGGATTCTTCCAAGGCGTTCGCACGTGGTATTGTTGGTTTCGGTCGGGCTTGGAGCGGAGGTCAGCATGAGAGCGTGTCTTTTGGCTTTGTCTGTCATGTGCGCCGCTTCCGCGGCGCTTGCCGCCTCCGACCCCGTTCCGCCCCCCGAACTCGAGGCCACGCGCAAGGCTTTGGCCGCCGCGGTCAAGGCGCATGACCTCAAGGCGATCGTGGCGCTCTCCCGCTTCCCTGTCGCTTTTAGCGGCTATGAAGCTCCCGAGGAGATCACCGAAGCCGATTTCCTGTCGGACGAGAACTCCTATGGCGCGCTCTTTTATGAGGGGGACGACGATTTCGTGGCCTGTCTCGCCACCGCCAAGCTGGAGTATCAGGCGTCGGAACCGGATTTCCCGGGCAGCCCCTGGTACATCGACTGCACCGGCAACGAGTATTTTTTCGGCCTCGTCGGCGACAAGTGGCGCTTCACCTCATACATGAACATCAACGAATAGACGCTCCCGTTCGCCGGAAAAGCCATTAACCGCATCGACTTGACGTCATCCGGATGGCCCCGGGCTTGCTTCGCAGGATCAGCGGAGCTTTGCCCCATGTTTCATAACAACACACTTGCCGACAGCCTCAGCGAGAAACGGAATTCGTTCAACCTGGTCCGCCTCCTCGCAGCCCTGAGCGTGCTCATCTCGCACGCTTATGTCCTTCTCGGACAAAGCGAGATGCAGCCTCTGCGCGGCTGGACCTCCTATGCTCTCGGCCAGCACGCCGTGAATGTCTTCTTCGTCCTGTCGGGCCTGATGCTGACCCAGAGCCTTGCCCGCGATCCCACCATCCGGCATTTCGCGATCGCCCGCATTCTGCGCATCTTTCCGGCGCTCTTCGCCTTCGGCCTTTTCTTGTCGCTGCTGATCGGCCCGCTCCTGACCACCGTCGATCTTGGCGAGTACTTTCGCGACCGCCGCACCTATTCCTACCCGCTCGACGTGCTGTTGCGTTTCCATGAAGCCGAACCGCCCCCGGGTCTGTTCACGGACCTTCCGGTGCCGGGGGTCGTCAACGACTCGCTCTGGACCATCCGCTATGAGATCCTGGCCTATGCCGCCCTGGCCGTGATGTTTGTTCTCGGCATCGCCAAAACCAGGGTCGGCTCTGTGCTTTGCCTTGGCGGGAGCATGGCGGCCCTCACGGTGATCAATGCCGGCTGGATCGGCGGGTTCGACACGCCCCTGGAACACCTCTGCCGTTATGCCGTCTGCTTCCTCATCGGCGTCAACATGTTCCACTGGAAAGAGCGCATCATCACACGATGGTGGCCGCTGCTCGCGACTTTCGCCCTCGCGTGGCTGGTCACCGGCACGCCGCTGGCGCCCCTGGGCGCGATCCTGTTCGCTACGCATCTGACGATCTGCATCGGCACGCGCAGCTTCGGGCGCCTCACCGCCTGGACGAGCAGGCACGACATCTCCTACGGCACCTATATCTATGGCTGGCCGACCCAGCAGGTGCTTCTCACCTTCTTTCCCGCCTTGACGCCAGTCATCTTCGCCATTCTGTCCATGGCGATCACGCCGATCTTCGGCGCCTTGTCCTGGGTGCTGGTGGAAAAGCCCGCTCTGGGACTGAAAAGTAGACTGCGCCGGCCAGCAATCGCGGCCGGTCTCGGTGCCGAGGCCTAACTGCTAATCCCCGGTCAGTGGGTCCAGTTCTCGTTGCGGCCCCATTTGAAATTGTCGGCGTAGGATTTGCGCTGCGCCCGCGTCGGCGCCTCGGGCTCCAGCCAATAAGCGATGCCATTGCGCTCGGCATAAGCGACAGCCTGCTCCTTGCTCTCGAAAGTGAGGCGAAGCTGCTGCTTCATGTCGGCGGACGAGGTCCAGCCCATCAAGGGATCTGCCGTCAGGCGCATCTCCGGCTCGTATTCGAGCAGCCAGATATCGGCCTTGCCCTTGCCGGACTGCATGGCATTGCGGGCGGGTTTGTAGATCTTCGCGGTCATGCCGTCACCTTCATCTCTCCGACGCATCGGCGGGTGGTCGGGGTGGCCAGATTCGAACTGACGACCCCCTGCGCCCAAGGCAGGTGCGCTACCAGACTGCGCTACACCCCGTTTCCGCCTATGCTCCGAAGGGGCTTAGCGAAATCGCCCCAAAGGGGCAAGAGATGATCAGCCGGCCTTGAAAACGGGGGTTATCAGCCGGTCCCCGGGCTCGATTCCGAGCCGCCGGGCGGTGCCCGCCTTGACCTCCAGGACAGCATAAACCGGCATTCCCGGCGTAATGATCTCCTCAGAATAGGGAACCGTATCGCGGGCGATATAGAGCACAGCCCCCTGGTCGTCGGTAAAGACCATGTCGAGCGACAGCGGCGTGTTCTTCATCCACATCGAGACGCTGCGGGTCTCCTTGAAATCGAACAGCATGCCGCGATTGTCGGCGAGCTCGGCGCGGAACATCAGCCCCTTGGCGCGATGCTCGGGCGTCTCGGCGAGTTCGACGGTCAGGTCGGCCTTGGTCGCCCCATCCTTGCCCTGGATCGTCAAAGCGATCAGCGGCATGCCGGAAGGCGTCTGGGCAAAGACGGCGGAGACCGCCGCGATCACGACAAGGAAGGCGAGAACGACGGCACGCATGAAACCACCCCGTGCTTTTACGGCTAGTTGGTGTGGCGTGGTCCGTTGTCGAGAGTAAGGCGAACCTCGGCGGCCATCTGGCCCTTGGGACCGGCGCCGAAGCGCACATAGATCCACTGGTCGGGATGGAGCTCGGCAATCGCCGTCTTACGCAGAGTCTCCATATGAATGAAGATATCCGGCGAGCCGTCGCCTTCGCTGACAAAGCCAAAGCCGCGTGCCCGGTTGAACCATTTGACACGTGCCCGGACCCAGCCGCTCGAGGCGGATACGTTCACATGGGTGCGGCTCGGCCGCTCAACCGGATGGATAGCCGTGGAGGTATCCACGTTCAGAACGCGCAGGGCCTGATAGCCTTTCTGGCGCTCGACCGCCTCGCAGAAGACGCGTGTGCCTTCGAGCGGCGCGTCGAAGCCGTCGCGCTTCAGGCAGCTCAGATGCAGGAGCACGTCCGGCATGCCGTTGTCGGGGATGATGAAGCCATAGCCCCGGCCGACATCGAACCACTTCACGAAGCCGCTGATCTGGAAAATTTTTACATTGATATCAGGGGCCTGATGCTCAAGCTCCCTGTCTGCCTCAAAGGGCCCGCTAACCGCCATGACCGCATACCCGAACTAATGGCAGCCCTCAGTCATACCCCGCTGCCATGACTTAGATTGATCGACTCTTTTGCAATTGTACAGAGAGCGGGCGAGCAAGAGATGTGGAAAACACGAGAAGACGCTTGAGCGATCGTTCGCTCGCAACCGCGCGCGCAGTTCTGCGATGCGAAAAAGCCCTGAAAACAAACGCTGAATCGCATCATGCAGTGATTCACGTTATGGCTGTGGCAGCGACAAGATTCACGGCCCGGCGCATTGGACGCCGCTGCGCTGATCGCGGCCGCATGAGGCTCGCCTGCGCAAATCGCGCAGATTCAGGCAAAAGTGATTCGTTCAGTGCCGCCAGAGACGCTCGGCGGCGGCGCTCAGAACGGCGCCGAGCTCGCCTGCGATCACCAGATCGGCGAGCGCGTCGAGGCCGGTCGGCTCGCGGTTGAGGATGACAAGCTTGGCCCGGTTGCTCTTCGCCATCACCGGAAAACTCGCCGCGGGAAAGACCTGAAGCGATGAGCCCATGGCGAGAAAGAGATCGGCGTCGAAGGTCGCGGCGCGCGCCCGCGCCATCTCGTTCTCGGGCATCGGCTGACCAAAGGAAATGGTCGCCGTCTTCACGATGCCCGAACAAGCGGAGCAATAAGGCGGGCGGCTTTCGGCGAGGATGCGGGCGCGCGCCCATTCGAGTTCATAACGCTCGCCGCAGCTCAGGCATTTGGCATAGGAGCCGTTGCCGTGCAACTCGATGATCGCAGCCTCGGGCACGCCTGACACGCGATGCAGGTCATCGATGTTCTGGGTGATGACATGGCTCACCTTGCCCGCGTGATAAAGCCTGGCGACGACCTTGTGGCTGGGCCCCGGCTCGGCCTGCGCCACGGCCTCGTAGATCTTGAAATAACGCCGCCAGGCTTCGAGCCGCATTTCCTCCGAGGCCAGATAATCTTCGAACGCGATCGGCTTGTACCTGGTCCAGAAGCCGCCGGGGGAACGGAAATCGGGAATGCCGCATTCCGTCGAGATGCCGGCGCCGGTGAAGACGACGGCGCGGCGCGACGACTGGATCATTTCGGCAAGCTCGTCTATGTCATCTTCCATCATCGGTTCCCAAGGCAAAGAGGTTCGGCAATGAAGTATCTCCACACCATGATCCGGGTGTCCAATCTGGACCAATCGCTCGACTTCTTCATCAACAAACTCGGCTTCGTCGAGCAGCGCCGCTACGAGAACGAGAAAGGCCGCTTCACCCTGGTATTCGTTGCCGCGCCGGAAAGCCCGGACGCTCCGGTCGAGCTCACCTATAATTGGGATCCGGAAGTCTATACGGGCGGGCGGAATTTTGGCCATCTCGCCATCGAGGTCGACGATGTCTATGCTTATTGCGACAGGCTGCAGAAGCAAGGCATCACCATCAATCGTCCGCCCCGTGACGGCCGCATGGCCTTCATCAGGACGCCGGACGGCATCTCGATCGAGATCCTGAACAAGGGCGGCGCCCTGCCCGTCGCCGAGCCCTGGGCCTCGATGCCGAATACCGGCAGCTGGTGATCGGGACGTCGTTCAAGGCATCAGAAGGCCGCCATTCACCTCGATGACCTGGCCGGTCACATAGCCCGACGCCTGATCGCTCGCGAGATATACGAAGGTGCCGGCGCAATCCTCCGCCGTGCCGAGACGGCCGAGCGGCACGAGCTTGCGGGTCGCTTCGAGCTTGTCGGGCGTCGAATGGCGATCGTGAAACGCGGTATGAATGGTGCCGGGCGACACGGCGTTCACGCGGATATTGCCGGGCGCCAATTCCTTCGCCATGGATTTGGTGATCGCCGACACGAACCCCTTGGTGCCGGCATAGACGCCGGAACCCGCAGCGCCGCCCGAGCGCGCCGCGATCGATGAGACATTGATGATATTGCCGGAGCGCTGCGCCTCGAAAATCGGAATGGCGGCGCGGCAGCAATCGACCAGCTGGCGCACGTTCAATTCCAGGACGCGATCATAAAGCGCATCGTCGAATTCCGCGATCAGGCGGCGCTCCACCATGCCGCCGGCATTGTTGATCAGCACATCGATGCCGCCGAGGCGCTTCCGCGCCTCCTCGATGAGCCGCCAGGGTGCCTTGCGTTCGACGAGATCGAGCTTGAAGGTCTCGATCCCGCGGCTGGCCAAAGCCGCCGCCTCCGTCTCGCCTGAAAGATACTGCGCGAAGAGCCTCGCGCCCATTCCGGCCAAGGCCCGCGTCGCCGCCCCGCCGATGCCGGTCACGCCGCCGGTGATGACAATGCGCTTGTTCTTCAGATCGCTGAACACCGGGACGTCCTCGCCTGGCTGGAATGACCGAGAGTCGCTCTTATGCGGACCGATCCGGCTTGTAAATCGGGACCGGATATGCAACCTATGATTGAATTCTGAAATCGTCCGCCTTTTGCCACGTCTCTTTTGGGCGACATATGACGAATACGTGCGGAATATGAGGCCGGAACCCCGCGGATTCCGGTTCAGGTCATCAGAACATGCAGGATCATGCCACAGGAAACCCCGATAATGGCACCGATCAGGATACCGATCGGCGGCGTCAGGATGAAACTGCCAGCAAGACCACCAAAGGCCGCTCCGAGCGTCAAGCCCAGAACAAATCGATTATGCACCCAATCCTCCCGGAACGACGCGCCGACGCACGCCGCTAGATCGCAATCGCTGGTCCGACTTTAGACTCTATTTTGTGTATTTTTTGGCGAGCCCCTTGGGCCGAGCGGGCTGCGTTCTAGTCCATTTCCTTCCCCGACGCAAAGCCTTTCTTTTGCCACCGGCGCGGAAAAGGAAAATAGGCCGGTTTACGGTTGCCCCTTTATTGCTTCACGACTGAAACAAGGCCTTTCTTCGTGAAGCTTGGAGAAGAGTCCTGTACATTGTTGAGTGTACATTTTTGGCAGCAACCGGTTAGCTGTCGTCTCCAGACGTGACAGAAAGTTTCGCATTTCCTAGTCGTTTCGGCAAAAGCGGCGACGACATGTTTGCGCCGAAATATCGCCGGCGCCCGAAAGCCAGGCGCACCAGCACATTCGTATAGAGGCCCGGCCCACTCGAATAGATGCGCCACCCGCCATCGACAGCCACATCACCTGCCTTGACACGATCCCACTCGACGCTCGCCGCATAACGATCCGGAAAGGCGGCGTCGCTGCTGCTGAAATAGGTGTTGCGCTGGCGCGGCGATGCCGTGCGGAGATGCTCGGTGACCGCGAGGGGATTGACCTTGAGGAGCGCATCCCACAGCGCGTCCGCCTCGCCCAGCACCGCCATCGCCTCGGCATAACGCAGATGCGCGTGTGTATACATGAGGCCGATCTCGCGGCCGAAATTCGCCGCCGACTCGGCGCGGCGGAATATGCGCTCCGGCCCGCCGCGATAGGTCACCGGGCGGTCCATCAGACGCACGCCATCCGGGAACAGCAGATGCTTGCGGATGATCTCGAGATGATGCGCCGTCTGCTCCGGCGTGAAAAGTCCCGCGATGATCGCCCGTTTCATCGGCAACAGCGAATAGGTTAGACCGGTCCGCTTGTCGCTCGGATGGATCAGGATTTCCGGCTTGTCATGCCCCGGCTCGAAGATCGCGTAGCCGGCGACGGTTCCATCGACGACGAGATGGCGATTGAAATCCGTGCGGATGTCCTCCGACAGGGCCTGCAGCTTCTCCGCCTCCTCGCCGCGCCCGGCCCGGCGCAGCACCTCGGCATAGCGCCTCAGCTGCTGGAACAGCAGCGCCACCGTCCAGCTGCTCACCATCCAGTCGCGCAGCTTCGGATCGGCCGGCTGAAGCGAGTCGTTCCAGTCACCTTCGCCGTAGCGTATGAGATTCGTTCCCGGAATGAAGCGCTCGCGCGCCGTGGCGATGAGCTTGGTGATGTGGCGGGCGATCGGATCCTTGCGGGCGGTGCGCGCGAAGCTGTCCTCGTCGCGCCACGCCACCGGCTCATCGAGAAACGCCAGGTCGTTGGTCCATTCGAGATAATCGCACAGCGCCTTCAGCGGCCAGACGATGACGTCGCCGTGGGCATGCCTGTCCTGGATGTTCGAATAGGGCTCGAGCATGAACCATTGCGGCCAGTCGCCCCGCTTCTCGTATTGCTGGGCAAAGACCAATTTCAGGATTTCCTTCACCGGCCGGTCGTGGTCGAGCGACAGCAGGAACTCGACCGGTCCCTGGCAGACATCGCGGGTTCCCCAGGCGGCGCCCGTATATTGCTCGAGCCCGTGCGGGACGGTGAGATGGATCATCGCATTATGGGCGATCCACGGGAATGTGGTGTCGAGGCTCCGCGCATCGGGATCGTCGCTTTCGATCCGCAGACCGCGGGTGACATGCTGCCAATATCGCCGCGCCGGCTCCAGCAGGGTCGCTTGGTCCGGATCCGCGGCGAATTTCCGGGCGAGACGCTCCGCCTCCTGCGCATCGGCAAGGGATCCGGTGACGGCGAAACGAAGCTCATTCGTCGGGCTCGTCCGCAGGGCGACATAGGCGCCGCCGCGCGCTTTCCCATCGGTATAAAGCAGCTCGTCACCGCCCATGGCCTCCACGATGCCGGGCGTGCTGGTGACCAGGTGATAGACGCTCTCGGGATAATGCTGTCCCCACAGGAACTGCGGATCCGGCCTGAAACTGACGCGTTTGTTCCCGCCGTCGATCTCAATCCGCCCGGCATGGGCTAGCTCGCGCTCGCCCAGGACCAGATGGCCGAAAACAAGGAAACGGCAGGCCTCGCCTTCGACATCGACGCGCCATTGCATCGCCGGATCATCGCCGGCCGCGATTGCCTGCACGGTGATGGTGCGCATCCCCAGCCGATAGATCCAGCGGCAGTCGCTCAAGCCGATTTCGAAGACCGAGGGCACGGACAGCAGCCGCCAGCCCTCGTCCAGGTCGACCAGGATGCGCAGGCCGCTGGTCCGCGTGATGTTGTAGGGATCGCGCGAGATCGAGAAGAGCTTGTGGAACGAGGTGTTGCCGATGGTCAGCTGGGCGCCGAATACGCCGTGCATCCAGGCGGTGGCGCACAGCGTCGTCTCGTCGAGCAGCATGCCCTGCCCGCTGCGCAGGAGCGCGCCATGCCGGCGCGGCACCAGATGCTCCTTGGCGGCGAGGACGACATGGCGGTTATGGACGCCGTCGGGCACGAAGAAGGACAGGAACTCGCCGCCCTGATGCTCCTCATGCAGGCGCCGGCCGTAGCGGGCCTGGACCTCGGCAGTGTTCATCCGATCGGCCGTGACGGGCGCGGCATCCTGCAGAATGCCGCGCGCGGGCTGCGTGACGGCGACGGCGACCGGCTTGAAGCTCGCCGCCGCGTGGCGCACGTGATCGAGCTTCGCCAGATCGGCCCTTCCGGACGCCTCGGCGTGATCGGGCTCATAAAGGCCGAAGAAGGTCCACTTCGCGGCATTGCCCCCTTCGATCGTGACCCTGTGCGACTGGAGCGCGGCGCAAGCCGCTTCGTGCTGCAGTCTCCGGCTCGGCAGGTCGCGGCCATCCGCGAGAGCTGGGCTGCCGCGATCCCGATAGGCAGGACCGAAGATCTGGAGGGCGTCGGTGGCATAGCCCTGGGCGCCGTCGAGGCAGCCTTGCAGGAGCCACGGGAACCGCCCGTTCTGCTGGGCGAGATTCTGCCGGCTCATGATCACCGGGCCGAGATCGGGCGCCGGCTCGACATGATGATCGATATATTGCGAGACATAGGCTTCGTTGTTGGAGATGAAGCCGCGATCGCCCAGCCCGACATCCTGGATCAGGACAGCATCGCACGAAAGCTCGCTCTTGCCGCTATTGGCAATCTCGACATGCCACAGCCAGATATTGCTCTTCGGTGCGAGCCAGAGCGTCGCGCGATGGCTTAGCCCCGCCGCCTCGCCTTCCCAGACGAAGCGGTCGTCGCCAGCGCCGACGCGACATTTGGCCCCCGGACCCACGATCTCGATAGCCCGGCCTTTGTCGCCACCAATCCGCAGCAGGAGACGTCCGATACCGCCGGCAATCGACGCGCCCGGCACCTGGTTCAGCATGATGCGGCCGCGCTCGCTCACATGCTCCATGGCGAAGAGGCTGCCATTGGGCAGTACGCCGACGGTGAGGCCGGTCTTATTGGAGATCCGCCGCAGGCCCAGATCGCCGTCGCGCGGAAGCGTGAAAGTGCGAACGGCTTCCTGTGTCATGTGAAATCTCCCAAACTCACCGCCAACTCCCGCAAGAGGAACGCGGAGCGGGGTGTTTTGTCAATCACGGCGCAGGCATGGGAGGCTGATGCGACGGCGGCGCATGGCGAATTGCGGATATTGGATCGGCTCATGTCATATTGATAGGAGCTGAGACGCTGATCATGAGCTCGCCTGGACAGCATTCCCTGCCGGGAGGAGCGATCTTCCCTGCCCGATCACGCGGGTATCGCGCTGATCACAAGTGCGGCGCGATTCGCCGGGAACCGGAATTCGTTTTTTCCGATTTACCTTGTTTCTACCCAGTTTAATTTCAAAGCGGCGCAACATCGGACTTGCGAAACCGGCGCTCTAAAACAACTGCAGCTGATTATTCTGCCTGGGCGTGGTTTGTTTCGGTTTTGCGTCAAGAGGCGGTGAGACGTCCATCAGCCCGCCCGGATACGGCTCGAGCAGCGCCTTCAGATGGCCCTCCGTGGCCGGTTCCTCGCCCAGCCACTTCGCCCAGTCGTCGCGGCCGATGATCGCCGGCATACGGTCGTGAACCCGGCCCACCAGCTCGTTCGGCCGGGTCGTGATGATCGTGTAGCTCCGCAGCACACCGCCGATCGGGCACTTCCATTCATCCCACAGGCCGGCGAGCATCATCAGCTTGGCCTCGCGCAGAAAGAAGAAGTATTTCCGCTCATAGAAGCCCTCGGCCGGGATCAGGCACCGCCGTCCCTTGCGCCAGGCGCCGCGATAGGTCGCCGCCTCGCCGATACGCTCGCTGCGCGCATTGTAGGTCGAATAGTCGAGAAGATCGGATTCGGACCAGGCCGGGATCAGGCCCCAGCGCATCTCCTCGGCGCTCCGCTCGCCGTTCTCGAGAAGGATAACGGGCGCCAGTTTTCCAGGCGTCCTGTCCCCGCCCAGCGCTTCTTGCCACCAGCGGCCGCGCAGCTGCTTGAGCTTGATCTCGCTTACCTCCTCGACATCGGGGTCCCGTACGCGTCCACACATGGCTCACTCGCAAACTTACCAAGCGGAGTTGTTCTTGATATGTTCTAGACGTCGTTCCTGGGCGGCGTCAAATGACAAATGGCCCTGCCCGGATCGGGCCGGCGGACCTGGACCATGTGATATGAGAAGAGAGTGGCGCGCCCTACGGGAATCGAACCCGTCTTTACAACGTGAAAGGCTGTCGTCCTAACCGATAGACGAAGGGCGCGCGAGATGGCGGCTCTATAATGGGCTTCGCGCATAAGCGCAAGGCGTGAAATTCATCTTTGAAATCAAAGAAATCAGGCGGTAACCCGGGCCACGTCCTCGACATGGAGCGAGGGCACCCGCTCGCGGCCCCAGTCGTCGGCCACCAGGCGGCCGGCGATATGGAGCGGGTGCTGCCGCTCGGTGAGAAGCAGTTCCCCCAGATCGGTGCCGAGCGCCCGGAACGCGATGGCCTTGATGCGGGTGCCATCGGCCGCGGCCAGGGTCAGGCGGACATGGTCGCTGCCGGCGCTGTCGGCATAGACCACCCGGTGCGCCGGCAGCACGAAAACCGGCGCCGGATTGCCCGCGCCATACGGCCCCGCCTGCTCGACCAGCTCGATGAGATCGAGCGTGGCGCCGGAGGCGGTCAAGGCGCCGTCGACATCGAGAAAGCGCTGATCGGCGAGCTGTAGCGCATAGGCCAGATGGGTTTCGAGGAAGGCGCGGAAATCACCCATCCGCGATCTGTCGATGGTGAGGCCCGCCGCCATGGCATGACCGCCGCCTTTGATGAGGATGCCGGCATCGAGCGCCGCGCGCACCGCCTTGCCGAGATCGACGCCCGCGATCGAGCGGCCGGAGCCGCTGGCATTCACGCCCTCTTTCTCGAAGCCCAGCACGATGCTCGGCCGGTTGAAACGTTCCTTGAGCCGCGCCGCGGCGAGCCCCAGCACGCCCGGATGCCAGCCCTCGCCCGCGACGACGATGGCGGGGCTCGTCCGTTCGGCGCCGAGCGAGGCATCGGCCTCACGCAAAGCCTGGTCGAGCACGCTCAGCTCGATCGCCTGGCGCTCGCGATTCAAACGCTCGAGCTCGCCGGCGATGATGGCGCAGCGCCCGCGATCCTGGCTCGTCAGCAGCTCGAAAGCGAGATTGGCATGGCCGATGCGGCCCGCCGCATTGAGACGCGGCCCCAGCAGGAAGGCCAGCGCATAGGCATCCGGCCGCCGCTTGAGGCGGGCGACGTCGGACAGAGCGGCGAGGCCCGGATTCTCGCGGCGCGCCATGATGCGCAGGCCTTGCGTGACATAAGCGCGGTTGAGGCCGGTGAGCGGCACGACATCGCAGACCGTCGCCAACGCCACGAGCTCCAGCCACTGCAGCATGTTGGGCTCGGGACGTTCCGGCCCATACCAGCCGCGCTGGCGCAGGATGCGATTGACGACGCTCACCAGGATCATGGCGACGCCGCAGGCGCAGAGATAGCCGAAGCCCGATATGTCGTCCTGGCGGTTCGGATTGATGACCGCCGTGGCGTCGGGCAGCGTCGCGCCGGCCTGGTGATGATCGACGATGACCACATCCATGCCGAGCGCCTTGGCCTTGGCCAGAGGATCATGCGAGAGCACGCCGCAATCGAGGGTCAGCAGCAATTGCGTGCCCTGCTCCTTCAGCGACCTGACCGCGGCCTCGCTCGGGCCATAGCCTTCGGTGATCCGGTCGGGGATGTGAACGATGTTGCCGGCGCCGACGCTCGCCAGGAAACGCGTCACGAGTGCTGCCGAGGAGACGCCGTCGACATCATAATCGCTGATCGTGCCGATGCGCTCGCCCGCCATGACGGCCTGCGCCAGGCGCTCGGCGCCCTTCTCCATGTCCATCAGCGCCTGGGGCTGCGGCATCAGGCGGCGGATCGTCGGGTTCAGATAGTTCTCGACATCCTCGAGGCCGACCGAGCGCGCGGCCAGCACCCGCCCCAGCAGCTCCGGCAGATCGTTCTTCTCGGAGATGGCTTGGGCATCCCGGCTCTGGAAGGCCCGTGGCCGCCACAGGCGCCCGCTGACGGAGCGGCTGACGCCGAGAAAGGGAGGCGATGAATGGGGGGCCGTCCGGCTGTCGAGCAAGAGAGACATGATCCTTCATTGGACACCGATTCGGGCGCGCCTTCGACGGCATCGGTCCTATCGGAAAGAAGTCGTTCCATACTCACCGCCAAGGGGCCCGGCAAGCGCGGAACCTTCCCCGGCTCTAGTCATTGATATTCAACCGGAAACATGAGGTTCGAGGAGGTTTCCATGGTCATTGCGAAGAAGAAAGCGACCACCCGCCGGGCAAAGCCCGGCGCTCGCGGCGGCGGCCAGTTCTTTCATATCGAGGTGAGGCCGCGACGCGAATTCCGCAGCTTCCGCACCCAGGATGTCGGCCGTAAGGGCGGCATCGAGCGCGTGGCCGGAAAACGGGCCACCGGCTCGTGGGATACCCAGAAATGGCTGATCAGCAAGGAGCACGCTCATCGCGAGGGTCGCCGGCTCGTCGCCGACACGGCCGATGCCCGCAAGGTGCTGAAGGAATTGGGCGCTGCGCCGACGCATCTCAATGGCGACCGTTTCAAAGCCAAGGACCGGCCGAATGTGCCGGAGCGCCGCAAGCCCACGACCGCGATGCGACGCGCCGGGACGCGCAACATCAAGAAGGCGCAGGCCGCCCGGCGGAGGACCGCCCGATGATCCGCAAGCTCAAATCAGGCCAATACCGCCTCTATTCGCGCAAGGTGAATCCCAAGACCGGCCGGCGGCGCAATCTCGGCACGTTCAAGAGCCGCGCAGCGGCCGAAAAGCACGAGCGCGCGGTGCAGTATTTCAAGCACCACTGACGGGCGCGCCGCCCGGTTACGGGAAGAGCGCGACCTGCTCGAGACCCTGCTTCTCGGCCAGGCCGAACATCAGGTTGAAGTTCTGGATGGCCTGGCCGGCGGAGCCCTTCACCAGATTGTCGAGCGTCGAGATCAGGATGACGCGGCCGGGCACGCGGTCGGCATAGACGCCGAGCATCACATTGTTCGAGCCGCGCACATACTGGGTCGAGGGCATGACGCCCTTGGGCGCCATGAAGACGAAGGGCTCATCCTTGTAATGCTTCTCGAGCGCCACGACGCAATCCGCCGCCGTAGCGCCGCCCTTGAGCCTGGCATAGGTGGTGCAGAGCTCGCCGCGGCTCATCGGAATGAGATGCGGGGTGAAGTTGACGATCACCTGCGCGCCTGCGGCGCGCGAGACCTCCTGCTCGATCTCGGGTGAATGGCGGTGGCTCGCAACGCCATAAGGCGACAGCCCCTCGCCCGCCTCGCAGAACAGCACATTCTGCTTGAGCGAGCGCCCGGCGCCCGACACGCCGGACTTGGCGTCGATGATCAGATCCGAGGCGTCGATGAGGCCGGCCTTGACCAGCGGCAACAGCATGATGAGGACGGCGGTCGGATAGCAGCCCGGACAGGCGACGAGCCGCGCTTTCTTGATGTCGTCGCGATAATGCTCGGTGAGGCCGTAGACGGCGTCCTTCTGCAGATCGAGCGCCTGGTGCGCGCCGCCATACCACTTCTCATAGACGGCGGCGTCGCGCAGCCGGAAGTCGGCCGACATGTCGATGACTTTCAGATGCTCCGGCAGGTCGCGGATCACCGCCTGGCTCGTCGCATGCGGCAGGCCGCAGAAGACCGCCTCGACCTTCGACCAATCGGCTTCCTCGTTCTTGATGAGGGTCGGCAGCTTCAGATGGGCCAGATGCGGGAAGACCTCGGCCATCGCCTTACCGGCATGTGAATTGGCGGTGAGCACCGCGATCTCCATGCCCGGATGACAGGCGGCGAGACGCACCAGATCGGAACCGGTATAGCCCGAAGCACCGATGACGCCGATCTTGATCTTGGCCATGAGTCGCATCTCCTCGCGATAAATCGAAGCGCTCCTTTAAGGCACGCGCGCGCATTGTAAAGATTGCCGCTTGCGCGCGCCCAATCGAAATCTCACTTCTCTCTTACAACTACTTGAAATATCGGTGATAAACTCATGTCGTGGCGCGCCGGCACAGACGCCCCCTCACGAGGGTGAGGCCGATCAGGGTGAGAAGCGTGAAGCCGGCGCCTGCCAGGAACGTGCCTTGCGGCCCCGTCCAGTCCCACAAAGCGCCGGCAAGCACGCTGGCGAGAAGCAGTGCGACGCCGGTGATCACATTGAACATGCCGAAAGCGGTGCCGCGCAACTCGGGCGGCGCCGTCTCGGCGATGAGCGCGGCGAGCAGCCCCTGGGTGAAGCCCATATGCAGGCCCCACAGTATGACGCCCACAGCAAGTCCGATCGGGTCCTGCGCATAAGCCAGCACGATATCGGCGGCGCCGAGCAGCAGCAGGCCGACAATGAGCAAGGTGGTCTTGTCCATGCGGTCGGAGAGAATGCCGGCCGGATAGGCCGAGAGCGAATAGGCAAGGCTCATGATGACCAGGACGACCGGAACGAAAACCAGCGGCAGATCGAGCGACTGGGCGCGCAGCACCAGAAAGGCCTCGCTGAAGCGCGCCAGGGTGAAGACGGCCGCGATGACGACCACCCACCAATAGCTCGCGCCCAGCCGCTTGAGCTCGTCGCGATGGAGCGGCATGCGGACCTGGCGCAGATCCTTCGGCCGCTCCGGCTCCCTGACCGCGACGATAATGAGGCCGGCGGACAGAAGGGCCGGGATGACGGCGATCCAGAACACCGCTCTGAAGTCATCGGCGGTGAGCCACATCACCCCAATGGCCAGGAGCGGACCAATGAAAGCGCCTAGCGTGTCGAGTGACTGGCGCAGACCGAAAGCGGCGCCGCGCAGATGCGGCGGCGCCAGATCGGCGACGAGCGCGTCGCGCGGAGCGCCGCGGATGCCCTTGCCGATACGATCGATGAAACGCGCCGCGACCAGCCAACCGACCGTTGGCGCCAGAGGAAAGATCGGCTTGGTCAAAGCCGCTAGACCATACCCCAGGGCGGCCAGCGCCTTGCGTTTGCCGAGCCAGTCGCTGAGCGCGCCCGAGAAGATCTTGGTGATCGAGGCGGTCGCTTCGGCGATGCCCTCGATGATGCCGACGGTCAGCGCCGAGGTGCCGAGCACGGTCACCATGTAGATCGGCAGCAAGGCGTGGATCATCTCGGACGAGATGTCCATCAGCATGGACACGAAGCCCAGCACCCAAATTCCCGCCGGGATCGCGTGGCGGCGCGTCGGGCTCGTCTCGGTCATGATCAGAATCCATGGGTCAGATCGATGGCGTCACCATAGCCAAGCGCTCCCCGCCCGCAAGATTGCTTCGGCCCGGGAGCGCGTGTAGGACAGGTCATGGGAGGAAAGCGACTGGCGTTGAGTAAGCGTTTCATCGCATATCCGGCGATCTGGGCGGGGGTCCTGCTCGCTCTGGCGGCCGCCGTCATCGTCATCTATGGCGGCGCTTTCGCGACCAAAACCTACTTCGACCAGGCGGCCTCGCGTGGCCAGACGACGCTGCGGCTCGCCGTGGCGGTGCTGCGCGGCCAGATGAGCCGCTATCAGTCGCTGCCGGCCCTGATCGCCGATCACTACGACATCCAAGCTCTCCTGGCCGATCCCGCGAACCCGGCCTTGCGGGCCAAAGCGGATGCCTATCTGAAGGAAATCAACGGCCTCCTCGCTTCCTCCGACATCTATGTGATCAAGCCCGGTGGCGAAACCATCGCCGCCAGCAACTATGACGGGCCGGTGAGCTTCGTCGGCGAGAATTTCAGCTACCGGCCCTATTACCAGGATGCGATCCAGGGCCGGCAAGGCCGCTTCTTCGCTCTCGGCACGACCTCGCTGAAACGTGGCTATTATTTTTCCTCGCCGGTCACCATCCGCGACGAGATCAAAGGCGTCGTCGTCTTCAAGGTCGATATCGACGCCATCGAAGCCTCGTGGAGGGGAGACGACTACGAGATCCTCGTCTCCGATCCGGAAGGCATCATCTTCATGACCGACCAGCCGGACTGGCTCTATTCGAGCCTGAAGCCGCTGACGGCCGACCGGATGGCGCGCACCGAGGCGTCGCGCCGCTACGCCAATGCCACCTTGCGCGAGCTGCCGATCACCGAGACGGGCGCCAGCAACGGCCACCAGCTGATGACCGTCGCCATGAATGGCGCGGCGCGGGAATATCTGGTGCTCGCCGAGCCGATGGCGGAAGCCGGCTGGACGGTGAGCGTGCTGCTCGACACGGCGCCGGTGCACGCCCAGGCGCTGACCAGCATCACCGCGGCCCTCCTCCTTCTGGGCCTTGCCGTGCTCGCCGCCGCCATCCTGCTGCAACGGCGTGCGCGCTTACGCGAGCGGCTCGAGTTGCAGCGCACCGCCCAGGCCGAGCTCGAGCAGCGCGTGGCCCTGCGCACCGCCGATCTGGCCCAGGTCAATCAACAGCTCGAGACCGAGGTCGCCGAGCGGCGCGCCACCGAGCAGCAGCTGCGCCAGACCCAGTCGGACCTGATCCAGGCCGGCAAGCTCGCCGCTCTCGGGCAGATGTCGGCGGCGCTCTCGCATGAGCTCAACCAGCCGCTGACCGCCGTGAAGACCTATGCCGACAATGCCGCGATCCTGATCGAACGCAATCGGACGGAGGAAGCGCGCGACAATGTCTCGCGCATTTCGAGCCTCGCCGACCGCATGGCCTCGATCAGCCGGCATCTGCGCAATTTCGCCCGCAAGCCCAATGAGCAGCTCGGACCGGTGGCGCTCGCCGAGGT
The DNA here is from genome assembly GCA_049323275.1 of Pseudomonadota bacterium. Lineage (GTDB taxonomy): Bacteria > Pseudomonadota > Alphaproteobacteria > Rhizobiales > Aestuariivirgaceae > Taklimakanibacter. The sequence goes on along the minus strand of JBMOOM010000008.1, from coordinate 6,589 downwards.
GGTGAAGGACACGCTCGAGATCGTCGCCTGGCGGCTCAAGGCGGCGCGAACCGAAGTCGCCGTCGATCTCGGGCCAACGCCCCTCGTCGTCCAGGCCGGCCAGATCCGCCTGCAGCAGGTGCTGGTCAATTTGATCTCCAATGCCGCAGATGCCGTCGAGGGTCAGGCGGAAAGGCGCATCGCGCTTCGCGCGCGCCGGGAGAACGCAAAGGTCATGATCAGCGTCGCCGATAATGGTCCCGGCATACCCGACGCGATCGCCGCGCGCATTTTCGATCCCTTCTTCACCACCAAGGGCGTGGGCAAGGGACTGGGCCTCGGCCTTTCGATTTCCTATAACATCATCAAGGACTTCGGAGGCGATCTTGCGGTCGGCAATCAAAGGGACGGCGGGGCGCTGTTCACGATCACGCTCGATGCTGCATCGTCGCGGCGCGAGGCGGCGGAATGAAACCTGCCCTGGTGTTGCTCGTCGACGACGAGGACGAACTGCGCCGGTCGACGGCCCAATCGCTCGACCTCGCCGGTTTCACGGTGCGCGACTTCGGCAGCGCCGAAGCCGCCCTCGACTTCATCACCCAGGGCTTCAACGGCGTCCTGATCACGGATATCCGCATGCCCGGCATGGACGGCATGACCTTGATGAGCCGGGTGCGCGACATCGATCCCGACATTCCGGTCATTCTCGCCACCGGCCATGGCGATGTGCAGCTTGCCGTCAAGGCCATGCGCGAAGGCGCTTATGACTTCATCGAGAAGCCGTTCAACGCCCAGGCGCTGGCCGATGTCGCGGCGCGCGCCGTCGACCGCCGCCGCCTGGTGCTGGAAAACCGCCGGCTGCGCGCCGTCGCCGGCAAGCGCGACGACATCGAGACGCGGCTTCCCGGCCGCACCCAGGCGATCATCGATCTGCGCTACCGCCTGCGCGCGGTGGCGCCGACCGATGCCGATGTTCTCATCATCGGCGACACCGGCACCGGCAAGGAAGTCGCGGCACGTGCCCTCCATGATCTGAGCGGCCGCGCCACGAAACCTTTCGTCGTCATCAACTGCGCCGCCCTGCCCGTCCATCTGATCGAGAGCGAGCTCTTCGGGCATGAGGCAGGTTCCTTTCCGGGCGCGCTCAAGGCGCGCTACGGAAAGTTCGAGCATGGGCGCGGCGGCACGGTCCTGCTCGACGAGATCGGCTCGATGCCGCTCGACCTTCAGGCCAAGTTCCTGCGCGTCATCCAGGATCGCGTCATCACCAGGCTCGGCTCCAACGAGGCGGTGCCGCTCGATGTGCGCTTCATCGCAACCAGCAAAGCCGATCTCGAGGGCGAAGTGGCGGCCGGGCGCTTCCGCGCCGATCTTCTCTATCGCCTCAATGTGGTGACGCTGCGGCTTCCCGCGCTGGCGGCGCGCCGGGCCGATATCCCTCTTCTCTTCCTGCAGCTCGTCAGCGAGGCGGCGGCGCGCTATCGCCGCGACGACGTGCCGGTGCCGCCGCAGCTGCTGGCCGACATCGCGCGGCGCGACTGGCCGGGAAATGTGCGCGAGCTGCGCAATGCCGCCGACCGCTTCGTGCTGGGACTGGGGCTGGCGCCGGGCGAGGAGGACATAGGGCCGGCCCAGGCCGCACGTCTCGCCGACCGGGTCGCCCAGTTCGAACGCGGCGTCATCGTCGGCGCTCTGGTGGCGAGCGGCGGCAATCTCAAGCCGGTCTACGAATCGCTGGGGATCTCGCGCAAGACACTTTACGAGAAGATGCAGAAATACGGCCTCGACCGGCGGGAGCTGGGGGTCAATGAGCCGGCCGATCCGGAGGCCGATGAGTGAAAGCCCACACAGTTCCAGGCCCCGATGTTACGATTTCCACCCATTTGGCGATCAAAACCGCGGCACGTTCCGGTCATCGGGGCTATCTCTGTTTGCCTTCCGCCGCCGCCCGGGTCTAATGCGGAGTCATGTCCGGGCCATCCAGAACACCGGATACGCAGAATAATCGACTTCATATGGGAGGACTTCATGAGAAAGCTTCTTGCCGCTTTTGCCGCCGCCACCATGCTCGCCTTGACGAGCGGCGCCGAAGCGCAGACCTATCCCGATCGCACCGTCACCGTGGTGGTTCCCTTCGCCGCCGGTGGCCCCACCGATACGGTGACGAGGCTCGTCGCCGAGGCGATGTCGAAGGATCTCGGCCAGCAGATCGTTGTCGAGAATGTCGGCGGCGCCGGCGGCACGCTCGGCGCGGCGCGGGTCGCCAAGGCGGATCCCGACGGTTATACGCTGCTCCTCCACCATATCGGCATGGCGACCAGCGCCACGCTCTACCGCAAGCTCCCCTATGACACGCTCCAGGCCTTCGATTATGTCGGCCTCGTCACCGACGTGCCGATGACCATCGTGGCGCGCAAGGACTTCGAGCCTGCCGACATCAAGAGCCTGCTCGACTACGTCAAGGCCAACAAGGACAAGGTCACGCTCGCCAATGCCGGCATCGGTGCCGCCTCGCATCTATGCGGCATGATGTTCATGAGCGCCATCCAGACGCCGCTGGTCACCGTTCCTTACAAGGGCACCGGTCCGGCGATGACCGATCTTCTCGGCGGCCAGGTCGACATCATGTGCGACCAGACCACCAACACGACCAAGCAGATCAAGGCCGGCACCATCAAAGCCTATGCGGTGACCTCGCCGAAGCGCCTCGACGTGCTGCCCGACCTGCCGACTGCCGAGGAAGCGGGTCTCGCCGGTTTCCAGGTCGGCATCTGGCACGGAATCTATGCGCCGAAGGGCACGCCGGCGGAGGTGACCGCCCGCCTGTCGAAGTCGCTGCAGTTGGCGCTCAAGGATCCCAATGTGGTCGCGCGCTTCGCCGAGCTCGGCACGGCGCCGTCGACGGAGGCCGAAGCGACTCCGGCCGCGCTCAAGGCGAAGCTCGAAAGCGAGATCGCGCGCTGGAAGCCGGTGATCGAAGCGGCCGGCCAATTTGCCGATTAAGGGTGAGTGAGAAAATGGGGCGCCGGTACCGGTGCCCCTTTTTCTTACCGTCGCCAATCAAGCGTGAGGGACCACGCCATGAAATCCATCCACATCGATTCCACCAACGGCCTGTGCGGCGCCTTCTTCATCGCCTGCGGCCTGTTCTTCGCCTATCAGTCCTGGATGCTCGATATCGGCACGGCGCTGCGCATGGGCCCGGGCTATTTCCCGCTGCTGCTCGCCGCCCTTCTGGTGCTGCTCGGCATCGTCGTGCTCGTCCAGGCGACGCGCGTCCAGGGCGAGCCGATCGGTCCTCTCGCCTGGCGCGGCATGCTCCTGATCCTGCCGGCGCCGATCTTCTTCGGATTGACCGTCCGCGGTCTGGGTTTCGTGCCGGCCATCTTCATTGCCGCCTTCACCGCATCTTTCGCGAGCGTCAGGATGAAGCCGCTCGCCGCGCTGGGCCTGTCGGCCGGTGTCACGCTCTTCGCCTACATCGTCTTCAGCAAGGGGCTGAACCTGCCTTTCCGTCCTTTCGGCCCCTGGCTCGGCTTCTGAGGGAGACAGGAAGATGGAGCTCATCGACAATCTCATCCTCGGCTTCACCACCGCCTCGACATTGTGGAACCTGCTCTTCTGCCTCATCGGCGTGCTGCTCGGCACCTTGATCGGCGTTTTGCCGGGCATCGGCGCCACCGCGACCATCGCCATGCTGCTGCCGATCACCTTCCAGATCGGCGATCCGGTTTCGGCCCTCATCATGCTCGCCGGCGTCTATTACGGGGCCCAATATGGCGGCTCGACCACCGCCATCCTGATCAACATGCCGGGCGAGTCCTCGTCCGCCGTCACCGCCATCGACGGCTATCAGATGGCGCGCAGCGGCCGCGCCGGGGCGGCGCTTGCCACGGCGGCGATCGGCTCCTTCTTCGCCGGTACGGTATCGACTTTCCTGATCGCGCTGTTTGCCATCCCCCTGACCGCGGTGGCGCTCAAATTCGGCGCCGCCGAATTCGTCTCGCTGATGGTCGTCGGCCTCATTTCCTCGATCGCCCTCGCCCATGGCTCGGTCATCAAGGCGATGGGCATGGTCGTGCTGGGACTGCTTCTCGGCCTTGTCGGCACCGACGTCATTAGCGGCGCACCGCGCTTCAATCTCGGCATCAGGGAATATGCCGACGGGCTCAACTTCGTGGCGGTCGCCGTCGGTGTCTTCGGCATCGCCGAGATCCTGCGCAACCTTGAAAACGAGCATGATCGCTCGGTGCTGATCAGGAAGGTGCAGGGCCTGCTGCCGACACGCGAGGATTTCCGCCGCATGGCGGCGCCGATCCTGCGCGGCACGGCCGTCGGCTCGGTGCTCGGCATTCTGCCGGGGGCGGGCGCCATTCTTGGATCCTTCGCCTCCTATACGGTCGAAAAGCGCCTTTCCAACCATCCGGAGGAGTTCGGCAAGGGCGCCATCGAAGGCGTCGCCGGGCCGGAATCCGCCAACAATGCCGGGGCGCAGACTTCGTTCATCCCGATGCTCACCTTGGGAATCCCCACCAACCCGGTGATGGCCCTGATGGCCGGCGCCATGATCATCCAGGGCATCGTGCCGGGTCCCAATGTGGCGACCGAACAGCCCTCGCTCTTCTGGGGCATCATCGCCTCGATGTGGATCGGCAACCTCCTGCTCATCGTCCTCAATCTGCCGCTGATCGGCCTTTGGGTGAAGCTGCTGACGGTGCCCTATTATATACTTTTCCCGATCATCATGGCCTTCTGCTCGATCGGCGTCTACAGCGTGAACTCCAATGTCTACGACCTCTATGTGGTCGCCTTCTTCGGCATCTTCGGCTACGCGCTGATGAAGATGCGCTGCGAGCCGGCGCCGCTTCTGCTCGGCTTCGTCCTGGGTCCGCTGCTCGAGGAAAATCTGCGCCGCGCGATGATCCTGTCCAAGGGCGACCCCATGACCTTCATCACGCGTCCGATCAGCGCCACTCTCCTTGTCCTGGCCGCGGCGGTCCTCGTCATCGTCTTCCTGCCCGCGGTGAAGAAGAAGCGCGCCGAGGTTTTCGTCGAGGAGAGCGCGTAGCGTCACGCTTCAGTATGCGTCACGCGCGCCGGATCGACTCCATGAATTGGCGCAATGCCGACGTTTTCGGCTCCTCGAAGATCTGACGCGCGCTGCCGCTCTCGACAATGTGCCCGCCGCTCACGAAATGCACATTGTCGGCGAGCGCCCGCGCAAAGGCCATCTCATGCGAGACGACCACGAGAGTCAGGCCCGATCCGGCCAGTTCGCGCATGGCTTCGAGCACGTCGCCGACCAGTTGAGGATCGAGCGCGGATGTCGGCTCGTCGAAGAGAATGGCATCCGGCTCGAGGGCAAGCGCCCTGACGATCGCGACACGCTGTTTCTGGCCACCGGAAAGCTGGGCCGGATATTTGCTCTCGTGGCCCGCGAGGCCGAACTGCGCCAGGAGACGCTCGGCCTTGGCGATCGCCGCCTGCCTGTCCTGCTTCTTCACGACGACCGGGCCTTCGATGACGTTTCCGAGCACCGTCATGTGATTGAACAGGTTGAAGTGCTGGAAGACCATCGGCATCCGCGCCCGCGCCTGGCGCAGCTCCAGGTCGGGCGCGAGGCGGAAATTGCCGGCGCCTCCTTCGCAGAGCGTCTTGCCGGCAAACCGCACGGTGCCTTCATCGGGCGTTTCCAGGAAGTTCATGCAGCGCAGCAGCGTCGACTTGCCGCCGCCGCTCGGCCCGATGATGAACGCCACCTCGCCCTTGCGCACGGAAAGGTCGACGCCCTTGAGCACCGAAACGCCTTTGAAGGATTTCTTCAGGCCGATAACCTCTATGAGTGTCTCCTCGCGCATCGCCGTCATGGGCGCACTCCATCCCGGGCACGGGCAAACAGCGACGGTGTCCGCAGATAGGCCGGCGTCAGCCACCATTCGACGAGGCGGACAAGCCGTGACGCGATGAAACTCATCACGAAATAGATGACCGCCACGAGCAGATAGATTTCCATGCTCTTGAAGGTCGTGGCGATGATCATGCTGCCCTGCCGCAGCAGCTCGTTGACGGCGATGAAGGACACCAGCGAGCAGTCCTTGAGAAGTGCGATGAAATAACCGCCCATGGTCGGGAGCGCGACCCGGAACGCTTGCGGCAGAATAATGCGCCGGTAGGTCGTCGCCTGCGACATGCCGATGGAAAGGCCGGCCTCGCGCTGGCCGGTCTCGATCGACATGATGCTCGCCCGGAACATTTCGGACATGTAAGCACCGAGATTGAGGCTGAGGCCGAGGACGCCGGCCCAGAAGGCGGGCAGCGAAATGCCGATGCTGGGCAGGCTGAAATAGATCACCAGCAGCTGCACGATCAGCGGAATGTCGCGGAACAGCTCGACGTAGCCATTGAGGAAGAGCCGCAACAGGCGGGAGCGGCCCATCCGGCCGAGGGCCACGACAAGGCCCAGGATGGTGGCGATGATCATGCTGACGATGGAAAGCTCGATCGTCACCACGGCCCCTTCGAGGAGGCGCGGCAGATATCTCGGAACCAGGATGTAGAAGAAGTCGTGCATGAGCGGCCGCCAAACGCGAGCCGATCCGGCCAACGGCCG
>JBMOOM010000007.1:0-24026 GCA_049323275.1 Pseudomonadota bacterium | reverse complement strand
CCGCCAATACCGCGCGGCCGATCGTCATCTACAACATTCCCTATCGGACCGGCGTCAATCTCGGCAATGAGACGATGCTGCGCCTGGCCGAGATCCCGAATATCGTCGGGGTCAAGGACTGCTGCGCCGACGCGGCCCAGTCCTTCGATCTCCTGCGCCACAAGCCGCGGGACTTCGCGGTGATGACCGGCGAGGACGCCCTGTTCTACACCGCGCTCACACAAGGCGCCGAAGGCGGCATTCTCGCTTGCGCGCATGTCGAAACCGAAACCTTCGCGCATGTCCACAAGCTGCTCCGCCATGGCGACCAGCGCGCCGCGCTTGCGGCGTGGCAGGCTTTTGTCGACACGCCGCGGCTGTTGTTCCAGGAGCCCAATCCGGCGCCGATCAAGCACTGGCTGTGGCGCACCGGCCTCATCGACAGCCCCGAGCTGAGATTGCCGATGCTGCCCGTCTCCGACGCGCTCGCCCAGCGCATCGACCAGCATATCGAAAGGCTGAAGCCCCGCGCCGCGGCTTAGCCTTCCGGCAAAGTGGCCGCCATTCGTTTGGCGGCCTCCTGCAACAGCGGCAGATGGATGGTCGCCTTTTCGAGCGTGAAGCGCGCGCTCGGCGCGTGGCAGGCGATGGCCGCGAGGGTCGTCCCCTGGGCGTCGACCACCGGCACGGCGATGGCGACGAGCCCGAGCAGGAACTCCTCGCGGTCAAGGCTGTAGCCTTGGGCATTGATCGCGGCGAACTCCTGCTCGAGCGCCGCCCGCGTCGTCAGCGTCGTCGGCGTATAGGCCGAGAGATCGAGGGCATCGAGAAGCTTGTCGCGCCGCTCCGCCGGCAGCGCCGACAGGAACAGCTTGCCGCTCGCGGTGCAGTGAAGCGGCACGCGCGAGCCGGGCTCGAGATGCAGCCGCAAGGGCCAGCGCGCCTCGACCCGGTCGAGATAGAGAACCTCGTGCCCGGCGAGCGCGGTGAAGTTGCAGGTCTCACCGATCTCGTTGACGAGCTTTTCCAGAATGGCGCGGCGGTCGAAGGTGGCACCGGTGCGCATGACGTCGAGCCCCAGGCGCAGCAGGCGGCGGCCGACCGTGTAGCGCCGCCCGCCCGGCTCGCGCATGAGATAGCCCTCACCCTCGAGCTTCTGACAGAGCCGGTGCACCGTCGGCTTGGGCAGGTCCAGAAGGGCGGCCATCTCGGGAAGCGCCAGGGACCGGCCAGAGCGGGCGATCGTTTCCAGCAATTCGAGAGCGCGGGACGTCGCCGAGCCCCCTTCACGTTCCTCGATCTGGGTCACTTGTGTCTCCGGTTTGGCATGCCGATCCTATATCATTTCAGAAAATGAGATGAAATGTCTCGAATTAAGGTTGACTTAGTCGGCAGAACCACCCCAACATGACATGAAGGAACCGGGGAATGGGTCGCATGCAAGCTGCGGCTGAAGTCGACTTCGTGGTGGTGGGTGCGGGCTCGGCGGGGAGCGCGCTTGCGGCGCGTCTCTCCGAGAACGGCCGCCATAGCGTGGCGCTCCTCGAAGCGGGCCCCTCCGACCGCAGTTTCTGGATCCATCTGCCCATCGGCTACGGCAAGACCATGTGGGATCCCCGGGTCAACTGGCGCTTCTACACCGAGCCCGATCCTCATATGGACAACCGCCGCCTCTATTGGCCGCGCGGCCGGGTGCTCGGCGGCTCCTCCTCGATCAACGGGCTCATCGCCATTCGCGGCCAGGCCGAGGACTATGACGGCTGGCGGGCGCTCGGCAATCCGGGCTGGGGCTTCAGCGACGTGCTGCCCTATTTCATCAAGCTCGAAAGCAATCACGGCCTGGAGAGCGACAACCAGCTGCACGGAACGTCGGGTCCTCTCCACGTCTCCAGCATCACCGGCCGGCACGAGCTGATCGAGGCCGTGATCGGCGCCGCCGGCAAGCTGGGCATTCCGTATACGGAGGATTTCAACGGCGGGCGGCAGGAGGGCGTGGGCTATTACCAGCTGACCACCCACCGCGGCTGGCGGGTGAGCGCGGCCAAGGCCTATCTCAAGCCGGCGAAGCGGCGACCCAATCTCGCCATCCTCACCAACGCCCAGGCGACCCGGATTCTGTTCGCCGGACGGCGTGCCGGCGGGGTGGAATTCCGGCAGGACGGCCTTACCCGGACCATCAAAGCCCGTCGGGGCGTCGCTCTGTGCGCCGGCGCCGTGCAGTCGCCGCAGCTTCTCATGCTGTCGGGGATCGGCCCGGCCCAGCATCTGCGCGGCCACGGCATCGGCGTCCTCGCCGAACGTCCGGGCGTCGGCGGCAATCTGCAGGACCATCTGCAGCTTCGCCTCATCTATCGCGCCAACCGGCCGATCACCACCAACGACGCCCTGCGCTCGCTGGCCGGGCGGGTGCGCATGGCGCTGCAATGGCTGCTCCTCTCGCAAGGGCCGCTGGCGATCGGCATCAACCAGGGCGGCCTTTTCACCCGCGTGCTGGAGGAATCGCGCACGCCCGACATCCAGTTCCATATCGCGACCCTGTCGGCCGACATGGCGGGCGGCAAGGTGCATGACTTTCCGGGCTTCACGCTGTCGGTCTGCCAGCTTCGCCCCGAGAGCCGGGGCGCGATCGCCCTCGCCTCGGGCGATCCCCTCGCCGCCCCTTTGATCCAGGCCAATTACCTTTCGGCCGAAACCGACCGGCGCTGCGCCGTGGCGGCGCTCGCCTTTGCCCGCCGTCTCGCCCGGACCGAACCGCTGGCCGGCTATGTGGCGCGCGAGGAAGCGCCCGGCCCCGCGGCCCTGACCGATGCCGATCTTCTGGGTTTCGCCCGATCGCATGGGGCGACGATCTTCCATCCCGCCGGCACCTGCAAGATGGGTCCCGACGGCGACCCCGATGCCGTGGTCGACCCGCGTCTCAAGGTGCGCGGCGTCGAGCGGCTGTGGGTCGCCGATTGCTCGATCATGCCGCAGCTCGTCTCCGGCAACACCAATCTGCCGGCGATCATGATCGGCGAGAAAGCCGCCGACCTGATCCGGGAGGATGCATAACGATCATCAAAATGGGAGGATAAGATGCCGAATACCTATAGCCGGAGCGACGTCAGACGCGTCGTGACGGCCAGCCTGATCGGCGCAACGATCGAATGGTATGATTTCTTTCTCTACGGAGCGGTGGCGGGAATCGTCTTCAACAAGCTCTTCTTCCCCGCCTCGGATCCCTTCGTCTCCATCCTGCTCGCTTACACGACTTTCGCCATCGGCTTCGTCGCGCGGCCTTTGGGCGGTCTCGTCTTCGGCCATTTCGGCGACCGCATCGGGCGCAAGAGCGTGCTCGTCGCCACCTTGATGATCATGGGCGTCGCCACCGTGCTCATCGGCTGCCTGCCGACCTATGAGCAGATCGGCATATGGGCCCCGATCCTGCTCGTCATTCTCAGGCTCGCCCAGGGCCTCGGACTCGGCGGCGAATGGGGCGGCGCGGTGCTCATGGCCTATGAATATGCGCCGAAGGAGAAGCGCGGCCTCTACGCCTCGATCCCGCAGATCGGGCTCGCCATCGGCCTGTGTCTTTCGGCCGGCATCGTGGCGCTCCTGTCGCGCCTCCCGGATGAGGACTTCCTCAGCTGGGGCTGGCGCTCGGCCTTCATCGGCTCGATCCTGTTGGTGATCGTCGGCCTCTATATCCGCCTGCGCATCGTCGAGACGCCGGAATTCCAGCGTATCAAGGACCGCAAGGCGGAGTCCAAGGTGCCGGCGGTCGAGATGCTGCAGCAGTATCCCGGCAACATCATGCTCGGCATGGGCGCGCGCTACATCGACGGCGTGTTCTTCAACGTCTTCGCGGTCTTCTCGATCGCCTATCTGACCCAGATGGCGCCGGTGAAGATGCCGCGCGAGACGGCGCTGTGGGCGGTCTCGGCCTCGGCGCTGTTGATGATCGCGACGATCCCGCTGTTCGGCTGGCTTTCCGACCGCATCGGCAGGCCCCGGACCTATGCGATCGGCTCGTTCCTGCTGGCGCTGTCGGCCTATCCGGCCTTCCTGCTGCTCGGCACCGGCGATGTGGTGATGATCTTTCTCGCTCTGCTCGTGCCCTTCGGCATCATCTATGCGATGTGCTACGGGCCGGAGGCCGGCCTTTTCGCCGATCTCTTCGACCCGCGCGTGCGCTACAGCGGCATATCCTTCGTCTATCAGTTCTCGGGGATATTCGCCTCGGGCCTGACGCCGATCATCGCCACCTATCTGATCAAGGCCAACGACAACCAGCCCTGGTATCTGGTGGGCTATGTCGTCTTCGCGGCGCTGGTCAGCATGGTGAGCGCGATGGCGATCCAGCGTCGCGCCCAGGCCACGGAGCAGCGGGTGGCTACTGCAAGATCCTGAAGTCGCCGACGGCGACTTTCTGGGTCCCTTCCGGCCCGGCGATGCGCAGCCACATGAACTTGCCGCGCGTCTGGGCCGGAAGCGCAAAGGTCTGGCGGCCGGCCGAGGTCTGCAGCGGATAGCTCATGACCGGCCGGCCCGAGGCTTCGAGCTGGCCTTCGGGCAGCACCATCACATCGAGGATGGTCGCCCTGGCCATGCCTTCGGCCGAAGCCGGCGGCACATATTCCAGCGCGCTCACCTGGCGCTCGCCGCCGAGATCGAGCAGGACATTGACCTCCTGGTCGGGCGCCTGGATCACCAGCCCGGTCTCGGGCCTCCCGTCGAAGAGATCGCGAAACGTGTAGCGCGCCTCGCTGCCGTCCTTCAGCGCGGCGGTGGCGGTGTTGCGGCTCAGATCCAGCGCCGCCGTCTGGACGGCCGGCTGCGGCAGCGTGGCGACGGTGATGTCGCTCTTGCCGCCGGCATTGACGGCGTCGATCCCGCCGCCCGTCTTCGCCACATCGAGCCCGGTCGACAGGCTGGCCTCGCCCTGCTGCTTCGCCGGGTCGAGCGCCACCGTCACATTGATGGGCGCCGGGCCCGAGCTCGGGGTAAAGGCCTGGATGCCGGCAAACACCACCCCGGCCAGCGCCGCGAATGCGCTGATCCCGACATTGAGGCTCGAAAGCCTGGAGGACTTCGCCGTCCCTCCGCCCTTCCTATCGAAGGATTGAGCGTCCCGCATATTGTGCCTGTGCCCCTAATTCTTCCTCGATCCGCAGCAGCTGGTTGTATTTCGCCAGCCGGTCGGAGCGCGCCAGCGAACCGGTTTTGATCTGGCCGCAATTTGTGGCGACAGCAAGATCGGCAATGGTCGCATCCTCGGTCTCGCCGGAACGATGCGACATCACCGCGGTATAGGCCGCCTTATGCGCCATCTCGACGGCTTCCAGCGTCTCGGTCAGGGAGCCGATCTGGTTGACCTTGACCAGGATCGAATTGGCGACGCCCTGGGTGATTCCCTGCTTCAGCCTTTTGGTGTTGGTGACGAACAGGTCGTCGCCGACCAGCTGGCAGCTCTTGCCGATGAGGTCGGTGAGCGCCTTCCAGCCCTCCCAGTCGTCCTCGGCCATGCCGTCCTCGATCGAGATGATCGGATAGTCCTTGGCGAGCTTGGCCAGGTACTTCACCTGCTCGTCGATCGAGCGCACCTTGCCTTCGCCTTCGTAATCATATTTGCCGTTCTTGAAGAACTCGGTCGCGGCGCAGTCGAGGGCCAGATAGACGTCCTTGCCCGGCTTGTAGCCCGCCTGCTCGGCCGCCTTCATGACGAAATCGAGACCGGCTTCGGCCGACGGGAGGTTGGGCGCGAAACCGCCTTCGTCGCCGACATTGGTGTTGTGGCCGGCCTTCTTGAGGGCGCCCTTCAGCGTGTGGAAGATCTCGGCCCCCATGCGCAGGCCCTCGCGGAAGCTCGCGGCGCCGACCGGCATGACCATGAATTCCTGGAAGTCGATCGGATTGTCGGCATGGGCGCCGCCATTGATGATGTTCATCATCGGCACCGGCAGGATGCGGGCGGCGGGTCCGCCGACATAACGGTAGAGCGGCAGGCCCGAGGCATCGGCCGCCGCCTTGGCATTGGCGAGCGAGACGCCGAGGATGGCATTGGCGCCGAGCCGGCTCTTATTGGGCGTGCCGTCGAGATCGATCATGGCGCGGTCGAGGGCGATCTGGTCCTCGGCATCCATGCCGGCGAGCGTGTCGAAGATCTCGCCATTGACGGCCGCCACCGCCTTGGTCACGCCCTTGCCGAGATACCGCGCCTTGTCGCCGTCCCTGAGCTCCACCGCCTCATGGGCGCCGGTCGAGGCCCCCGACGGCACCGCGGCGCGGCCTGATGAGCCATCCTCCAGCACCACATCCACTTCGATGGTCGGATTGCCTCGGCTGTCGAGGATTTCACGTGCGGTGATGTCGAGAATGGCGGTCATGAGTCACTCCGGTTGGCTGTCGGAGGGTCTCTATGCTGGCCCTGGATGACGATTGCAAGTCCGGCCTGCCCCGAACCAATCCCTGCGTCAGAACGGCCGCTCGCGCAGCTCGACGGTGACGGCGAGCTGATAGCCGCCATTGCGCACCGTCTTGAAGATCTGCGGCCCGCGCTCGGCGCCGAGCTTGCGGCGGAGGCGGCTCACCAGCACGTCGATCGAGCGGTCGCGCTCGCCGAAGTCGCGCCCCCTTGTCAGGTCGAGCAGCTGCTCGCGGGTGAGCACCCGCCCCGGCCGGTCGAGGAACACCCGAAGGAGCTCGAATTCGGAGCTGGTGAGCTTGACCTCCGTCCCGTCGGTATCGGCGAGGCTGCGGGTGACGGGGTCGGCGATCAAGCCGGCAAAGTGATAGTTGGCCGTGACGGCCGGGGCATCGGCGAGAGCGCCGATGCTGCGCCTGAGGACCGCCCGGATCCGGGCCACCAGCTCGCGCGGATTGAAGGGCTTGCTCAGATAGTCGTCGGCGCCGATCTCGAGGCCGATGATGCGGTCGATCTCCTCGTTGAGCGCGGTGAGCAGGATCACGGGGACGCGCTTGCGGATGTCGCGGCAGATATCGAGGCCGGAGGCATCGGGCAGCATGATGTCGAGGACAACGAGATCGATCCGGCTGTCGGCGAGGATGGCGTCGCATTCGCGCCGGTTCGCCGCCAGGCTGACCCGGAAGCTCTGGGTGGTGAGATAGTTTTCGAGCATGCGGCGGACAGCAGCGTCGTCATCGACGACGAGAATATGGGGCGAGGTCCGCATTACCGACACCCGTACCGCAGCGCCGCCCCGCGGGGACAGCACAGCTCTGACTTACCCGGCGCGCACCGCACGCTTACGCACCTCCTTGCCACTCCGGTCGGCGGCAAGGATATCGGGTTTCAGCGAGTCTGGCGAGAATATCCCCCGTCCCCTCGCGCATTCACAGGAGTATCTTTGCCGAATGTTGCCGCACAAGGGGACGGAAACATCCGGAAACATTGAATGTCGTCTCGGCGCTACGCGGCCGCCGACTTGGCGATCCGGTCATGCGCCAGGAGCGCGGACAGCAGCGCTTCGAGCTTGTCGAGCGGCACCATGTTCGGCCCGTCGGACGGCGCATTGTCGGGATCCTCATGCGTCTCGATGAAGACGCCCGCCACGCCGACGGCGACAGCCGCCTTGGCGAGCACCGGCACGAAGCGGCGGTCGCCGCCCGAGGAGGTGCCCTGTCCGCCCGGCTGCTGCACCGAATGCGTCGCGTCGAACACCACCGGGCAACCGGTCTCGGCCATGATCGGCAGGGAGCGCATATCGCTCACCAGCGTATTGTAGCCGAAGGAGGCGCCGCGCTCGGTGAGGATGACATTGGGATTGCCGCTGTCGACCACCTTGGCGGCCACGTTCTTCATGTCCCAGGGCGCCAGGAACTGGCCCTTCTTCACATTCACCACCTTGCCTGACCTGGCGGCGGCGATGAGGAGATCGGTCTGGCGCGACAGGAAGGCCGGAATCTGCAGGACGTCGACCACCGGCGCAAGCTCCGCACACTGATGATTTTCGTGGACGTCGGTAAGGACCGGCAGATCGAACTCCTTGCGGATGTCGGCGAAGACGGCGAGCGCCTTTTCGAGGCCGAGGCCGCGCCGGCCCGAGAGGCTGGTACGGTTCGCCTTGTCGAAGGACGACTTGTAGACGAGGCCGAGGCCGAGCCTGCCGGCGATTTCCTTGAGCTTGCCCGCCATCATGAAGGCATGCTCGCGGCTCTCGAGCTGGCAGGGACCGGCGATGATGGTGAGCGGCAGCTGGTTGCCGATCTTCAGCTTGCCGATCTGGACGGTGGTATTCGGTTTCATGCGGTATAGACCATAAAAGTGCCGGACCCATGCGCATAGAGCTTGCCGGCCGCGTCGGTGATGCGGGCTTCGGCGGTCTGGACGCGCCGGCCGAAATGAATGACTTTGCCGGTGCAGGTCAAGAGCCCCGTTTCGGCGAAGATGCCGCGCACATAATTGACCTTGAGCTCGATGGTGCCGAAATTCGCTTCCCGGCCGAGCCTGGAGAAGATGGCGCAGCCCATCGCGCTGTCGAGCATGGTGGCGGCATAGCCGCCATGGCAGCGCTTCTGCGGATTGTAGAAGCGTTCCGACGGCATGGCCTCGAAGGTCGCCTCGCCGTCGCCCAGGCCCACCAGGCGCATATCGAGAAGCTCGTTCAGGGGCGAACCGGCGCCACGCCACCAGCGTTCGATTTCTTCCCGTTGCGTCAATTTGTTACCATCATCGCTCATCCTCGTCGTCTTGCCGGTTCAGTGCGAAAAAGGCAAGAGCGCTGCCGTTTACGTCAAGAGACAGAACCGTACGGTGCGGGCCCTCCTTGTGCAGGATGTAGCGTGGGGCAGTGATGGCCTCTTCGAGCCGTGCGATCCGCCGCACGCCGATGGTGAAGCCGGCGAAATGCGGCCCTCTCGACGTATCGGGCTCGCGTCCGAAGATCTTGGTGAAATGCTGCGGCGTGATGCAGCTGATATTGCCGCGCGTGGTCCTGACGGTGAGGCCGCCCTGAATGCTCTCGGCGCCGAAGCCGGTGAAAGCGGACAGGAAGGCGGCGTGATCCTGGGGACGCTCGGCCACGAGGCTCACATCGAGAATGGTCAGCGCACGGTTGGCGTGGCGCTGATATTGCGGCTTCCAGAAATGCTCGGGCGCGTGCTGCTGGCAGGTGAAGAAGGCGATGCCCGGCATGGCGGGATCGGTCGCGAAAGCGAGCGAGAATCCGACCGTCACCTCCTCGCCATCTGGAAGCTTCGCCCTGCGCTGGAAGTCGAAGGGCTCATAGGTCTGAAGGCCGCGGTCGCGAAACGCTGCGACATCGGCGCGCGCATCGGTGGAATCGAGCACCAGCATCGACATGCCTTCACCCCGCGCCAGGAAATCGCGATTGAACGCCGCAAAGGAGAACCGCCCTGCCCCGGCTTCAGAGATCTTCTCCGGCTCGAACACGCCCAGCAATTCGAGGAAGCAGCCTTCAAGCTGGATCAGGCTGTTGCCGGTGCCGAAGGGATGGCGCGCCTCGGGCGTCAGCGTGAAGCCCAGCGCGGCATAGTTTTCCCGCATCGCGCCGAGATCGCGCCCGCAGAGGACGAGATGGTCGATGCCCTTCATGTCGGGGCCGGCTTCGGACGGGGCGCGGCCGGCGGTTCACCGGCCTCGCCCATGTTCACATCGGGAAAGGCCCGCGGCAGATGGACACCATTTTCCCGGAATGCCGCCAGAATGGAGAAACGGATATCGCTCGCCACCGTGGCGCCGCTCGTGATGTCGCCGACATAGGCCTTGAGATCGAAAGTGTAGCCGTTCTGATTGAACTCCCTGAGCGTGACATTGGGCTCGGGATGATAAAGCACCAAGGCATGATCCTTGGCGGCCTTGAGGATCAGGTCGCGCACCAGCAGTGGATCGGATATCACCGACGTAGATACGGTCACTATGAAGCGCCCGATCGTGTCGCGATGCGTCCAGTTCTTGACCGGCTCGGTGATCAGAAGCGAGTTGGGCACGATGATGGTGCAGTTGTCGAAGGTCTGGATCTCAGTCGAGCGCACATTGATCTGCTTGATGATGCCTTCCGAGCCCTTGACGTCGACCCAGTCGCCGGCCCGCACCGGCCGCTCGGCCAGCAGGATGAGGCCCGACAGGAAGTTGTTGACGATCGACTGAAGACCGAAACCGATACCGACGCCGAGCGCACCGGCGATGATGGCGAGATTGGAGAAATCGAGACCGGCGGCGGAGAGCGCGAAGCCGGTGGCGGCGACATAGCCCGCATAATTGGCGCCCTTCACGACCGAGTCGCGGACACCGGTGTCGATCTGGGTCTGCGACAGGACGCGGGAATTGAGCCAGCGCGTCACCAGCTTGGTCAGGAGGAAGCCGCAGACCAGGATGACGACGATCAGCGCCACGCTCGACAGCGAGATGCTGATATCGCCGATCTTGAAGGTGTCGAAGGCGCGGTCGGCGAGGCTCGAGAAGCTGACCCAGGTAACCGCCCAGCTCACGAAGAGCATCGGCAGGCCGACCAGGACCAGCGCCAGGTCGATGAAAGTGCGGAACAGCGTGCTCAGCCGGGCGACGCCGCGGTCGCCGAGGCCGGTGAGGTTGCGCAGGAACCGGCCAAAGCCCGAGCCGCTGTCGAGGCCCGAAACCACCAGCGCATCGGTCAGATGGTGGACGAGCAGCAAGGTGACGATGATCAGGCCGGTGTCGACGATCTGTTCGGTGATGAAGCCGGCAAGCGCGATATAGCCGAGGCAGAGCGCGATGGTGGCGATCACCAGCAACAGCCAGATCAGCGGACCGAATTTGCTGGCCCACTGGAAATAGACCTCGCCGCCATGAGCCGTCTTGGGCAAGCCTTCCTGGTTGCGCGCGACGATGAGGATCATCGCGATGACCGCGATGAGCGCGATCGATACGGTCGCTCCTTGCGCGACCGTGAAGGTGACCGGCAGATAGAATACGCCGGACAGCTCGGTGAAGAAGTTCTTGCCCTGGGACAGGAGAGCCGCAAGGCTGGCGAGCAGCGCGAACTGGCCGGCCGACCTGTCGTCGAGATTGATCACCCGGTAGGCCGGGTTGGTGGGCGCCGCCAGGCGATAGGCCAGCGCGCTCAGCACCGCGGGGAAATAAAGCAGATCGACGAGCGCCGAGAAGAGCTGCTCGAAGCGCGCGGTGAAGATGCCGGCCAGTTGGAATGCGAGGAAGGTCGCGACGATGAGCGCGGTGCCGACCACCGCGGTGAACAGCACGCCCCGCACGATACGCCACAGACGGTCGGTGTCGTCGGGCGGGCGGCGCACGCCGTGAGCTCCGGCGCCGAAACGGCGCGTGAACCAGCCTCTGATCGCGCGATAGAGATAGAACAACGCCACCAGGAACAGCGGCATGATGACGAGGACGATCAGATCGCCGGTGCGCGAGGCCTCGTTCCACCAATTCAGGAGAAGCTGGTTCAGGCGGGTGAAGAACAGGCCGGTGGCCAGAAGCCCGTCGAGCCATAGCGCCGGATTGAGGATCGATTTCGACTTTTCGAGCAGCCGGCTCAAGAACTGATCGCGTTGCAATTGCGTCGTCCGGTCGATGAGCTGATCGGTCTCGACGGTGATGAGATCGAGCTGCGCCTGGGCCGCCTTGATGCGATTGAGGCTGGTCTCCAGGTCGGTGCGGCGATCGGCGATCGTCGGCGGTTCGGTGCTGCCGTCGGCAGGTGCCGGCCCCAGGCTCTTCAGTTGCTGGTCGACCTCGGCAAACGGTCCCTTCAGGCTCTCGGACAAGCGCACCGAATTGGCGCGGATGTCGTCGAGCTGGCGGCGGTATCCGGTCAGTTGCTCCGCCGTCAGTGTCGGCAGCGCCAGCTCGCTCTGGATGCGCGTCAGGTCCTGGCGCAGCGAAACTGCGGCGCGCTCGGCCTGGCCCAGGATCGCCTGATCGAAGGCGAGCGCCTGCAGCGAGAGGACGAGGAAGCCGCAGAAGATGGCAAGGACGTAGCGGAAACGGTGATCGATCAGACTCATGGCGCGGTTGTACAGCCGCCCGGCACGGCGCGCCAGACGCCTCCTGGTCTCGCGAAATTTCCTAAAAAAGCCCTTATTGAAATCGTTTTTATTCTGTTGTACCAAATTGCGGCAGCACTGCCCGCATAGAAAGTCGCAGATGAGTCCCAGAAAGCCGCAGTCGCAGACGGTCGTGCAGCGCCCCACGGTGAAGACGCTGGCGCAGTCGACCGGCTATTCCATCGCCACCATCTCCAAGGCGCTGCGCGATTCCCCTGTGGTCACGGCCGAGACCAAGGAGCGCATCCGCGAGGCCGCCCTCAAGGCCGGCTATCAGGCCAATATGCGCGGCGTGTCGTTGCGCGCCGGCAAGACCTTCCAGGCCGCCGTGCTCATGCCGGTCACCGTCGCCGAAGGCTTCGAATGGGACGGCGTCGAATATACGCAGATCCTGAGCGGCATCAGCCAGGCGCTCGAAGGCTCTGCCTACCACATCGCCGTCCATGTCATCCGCGATGCCGAGGACGGCCGTCTCACCGCCCAGCGCATCGTCGAGGCCGGGCTTGCCGACGGCATCATCTTCTCCGGCATCCGCGCCGACGATCCACGCATCGACTTCCTGGTCGAGCGCAACTTTCCCTTCGTCGCCCTCGGCCGCTGCCGCAAGCCTCTCGCCTATGCCCATGTCGACGTCGACAACGACTGGGCCGCCCATGCCGCGACCAGACGGCTGATCGCCGGCGGCCACCGGCGCATCGCCCTCATCAATCCCGACCAACGGCTGTCCTATGCGATGGACCGTATCGATGGCTTCCGCCGGGCGCTTGGCGAGCACGGCCTGGCGCCTTGCGACGATCTCATCGCCGCGGGCGGCCTCACCACCCGTTTCGGCAAGGAGAGCGCCCTCCATCTGCGGCGCCTTCCTGACCCGCCGACGGGCTTCATCGGCGTCAACGAGGCGACCACGCTCGGCGTGCTGGCGGGGCTTGCCGAGCTCGGTCTCACGGCCGGGCGCGAGGTCGACGTCATTGCCTATGACGACATCAATGTCAGCGCCTATTTCTCACCGCCCTTGACCACTTTCTATCTCCCGATCGAGCGGCTCGGCCGCAAGCTCGGGGAATTCTTCCTGCGCCGTCTCGCCGGCGAAGAGCCGGCCGCGCTGCAGGAAATCTACCGGCCGGATCTCGTGGTCCGGCAGGCCAACAAGCTCTCCGGCACGTGAACCGGCGGGCACAACAGCAACAGAGAGGAACGCCATGAAGAAACATCTCCTCGCCGCGCTCGCCGCTTTACTGCTCGCGGGTCCGGCCCAGGCCGCCGATCTCAGCGGCAAGACGCTCAAGGTCGGCTCCGACACGACGTCGCCGCCGATGGAATATGTCGACCAGGCGAGCGGCCAGATCGTCGGCTTCGACGTCGATGTGGTGAACGCCATCTGCGCCAAGCTCAATTGCAAGGCGGAGTTCGTCACCACCGGCTGGGACGGCATCTTCGCCGCCCTCGACCAGGGCAATTTCGACCTCGTCGCCTCCGGTGTCTCGATCACCGACGAGCGCAAGAAGGCGATGGATTTCAGCGATCCCTATATCGTCAACAGCCAGGCCATCCTGGTGCGCGTCGCCGATCAGGCCCTGACGGTCGACGACTTCAAGCACAATGGCAAGAAGCTCTCCGCCCAGGCCAACACCACCGACGCGCAGCTCGCCGAAACCCTGGTCGGCAAGGACAAGGTCGCCGCCTATGACACATTCAGCGCCGCTATCCTCGCGCTGAAGAACAAGGATGTCGACGGCGTCGTCATCAACGGCGCCAATGGCGCCGCTTATGAGAAGGAATTCGCCGGCGAGCTGGTGGTCGGCATCAAGGACCTGCAATCCGATCCCCTTGGCCTCGTCTTCCGCAAGGGCGACGAGCATGTCGCCGCCTTCAATGAAGGCCTGCAGGCCATCAAGGATGACGGCACGCTCGCCGCGCTCATCGACAAATACTGGGGCGTCAAAAAATAGCGAACGGAACCGGCCGGCGGCAGCACCGCCGGCCGGCCGCGCGAGGACATCATCATGCGGTTCCTGAAGAAACTGCGGCCGAGCAATCTCATCATTCTCTCGGCCCTGCCCTTCATCGTCTATATTTTCGTCGCATCGAGCGACTACCGCCGCTCGCTCGCCGCCATTCTCGGCGTCGAGCATGGCGCATCGCTCCTGCTGCCGGGCTTCTTCCTGCTGCTGCTGACCTTCGCCTCCGGCCTTGCCGCGCTTTACTGGCGCCGTGCGGCCCCGCAAGCGAGCCTCCTGCTCGCCGGCCTCAATCTCATCCTCGCCGCCTGGCTCGCTTTCGCGACGACGGCCATGCCGTTCCTCGCCTCCATCGTCGCCAACAGCGTCGATCCCTTCACGTCGGATCTCGTGGTCAAGGGCGAGACGCCGCGCCGCCTCACCGAGGCCAGCCTCGCCGCCGTCACACTTATCGCCCGGCAAGGCTTCCTCGCTTATGCGCTTCTGTCGCTCATCGGCTTCGCGCTCCATTTCAGCCGCGCTTCCGAAAAGCTGCGCCGCGCCGCCTTCTGGGAGCTGACCGTCCTCAATGGCGCCGGCCTGCTCTATCTCCTGCTCTTCGCCTATCTGGGTTTCGCGGCCGGGCTCGCGACCTCGGTCCGCGCCGCCGTCCTGGCCTATATGCTGGCGATCCTGCTCGGCCTCGCCTGGGTCATGCTGCTGCAGCTCCAGCTCGTGCGCCGCAGCTTCTATGTCTTTCCGGCGATCACGGCGCTTTTCGCGCTTGCCGCGACGTGGCAGCTCCTGCAGCCTGCCGTTCCCTACAGCCTCACCGGCACGCTTGCCGGCAAGGTGGCGGTCATCCAGAACACACCGCGCGGCCTCATCGATCAGGTGCGCTTCGCCCGGTTTCCCGGGGCGCCCGCTGTCGACGAGCTGCCGCTCAAGACCTATGCGACCGCGGAAGCGGCGCTGAAGGCGGCGGCGCAGGGCCAGGATGTCAGCGCGGCCCTCGTCCCGGCCGCGGCGCTCGACGCCGGCGCCGCCACGCTATGGCGGACGGCCTCGCTCCCAGACCGCAATAAATCCGCCGGCACGGCCCTGGCCGTCGCCGCGATCGTCACCGCGCTCCTCACCTTCGGCGGCTTGCTCCATCACCGCCATCCGCTCGCCATCGGCGCCGAGCTCGTCATCGACACCTTGCGCGGCATTCCCATGCTGGTGATCGTCCTCTATGTCGGCCTGCCGCTCAGCGGCGCCATCAAGGACGGCACCGGCGGCTTCGTCGATCCGCCCAACCTCCTGCGCGGCATCGCCGCCATGGCGCTCGCCTATTCGGCCTATCTCGCCGAGATCTTCCGGGCCGGCCTCAAGGCGGTGCCGGCCGGCCAGATCGAGGCGGCGCGCAGCCTGGGGCTCAGCCGCTGGAACACGGCGCGGCTGGTGATCATCCCGCAGGCCTTCCGCGTCATCATCCCGCCGCTCGGCAATGAATTCATCGCCATCCTCAAGGACACCTCGCTGCTTTCCATCCTGTCGATCCGAGACATCACCCAGCGCATGCGGGAATTCCAGTCGGCGAGCTTCCTGCCCTTCGCGCCCTATAATTCCGCGGCGATCTTCTACGTGCTGCTCACCCTCGCCGCGGCCAGCCTGATCACATCCATCGAGAGGAAATACGATGTCAAACACCGCTGAGGACATGGAACGGCTGCGGGCGCGCGCCGAGGAGCTGCGCGTGCCGGGGCCATTCCTGTTCGGCGCCGCCACCGCGGCCTACCAGATCGAGGGCGCGCCGAAGGCGGACGGCAAGGGCGAAAGCATCTGGGATCGCTTCGCCCATGTCCCCGGCGTCATCAGCGACGCCAGCACCGGAGATATCGCCTGCGATCACTATCACCGCTGGCCGGAGGATATCCGGCTCATGCGCGAGCTGAGCCTCGGCGCCTATCGCTTCTCGCTCGCCTGGACGCGCATCCAGCCCCATGGCGCCGGCAAGGCGAACACGGCCGGCATCGACTTCTACAAGCGCCTGATCGACGGGCTCGCCGAGGCGGGCATCCGCCCCTTCCTCACCCTCTATCACTGGGACCTGCCGCAGGCGCTGCAGGACAAGGGCGGCTGGTACAACCGCGACACCGCATTCCGTTTCGCCGACTATGCCGATCTGGTGAGCCACGCTCTTTCCGATCGCGTGCGGCAGTGGACGACACTCAACGAGCCATGGACCTTCTGCTGGAGCGGACATGCGACCGGCGAGGATGCGCCAGGCCTGAAGGATGGCGCCCAAGGCGGCCTTGCGGCCAGCCACCATGCCCTGCTCGCGCATGGCCTCGCCGTGCCGGCGATCCGCGCCAATGTCGGCGGCGCCGAAATCGGCATCGTGCTCGATCTGAATACGGTGACGGCCGCCTCCGACAAGGAAGCCGACCAGGCGGCGGCCAAACGCTTCGAGGACGCGCAGAACCGCTGGTTCCTCGACGCCGTGTTCAAGGGCCACTATCCGCAATCCATGCTCGATTTGTGCCATGGCCTGCTGCCGGAGATCCGCCCCGACGACACCGCCGTCATCGCGGCGCCCATCGATTATCTCGGCGTGAACATCTACCGCCGCTCGATCATGGCCGGTGGCAGCGAGCTGCCGCCCCTGAATTTCGAACGCGTCAACCCGCCCGGCCGCTATTCGGCGGTCAATTACGAGGTCTGGCCGCAATCGATCGAGGACGTGCTGCTTTATGTGCATGAGCAGTATGGGCCCAAGGCAATCTACATTTCGGAGAACGGGTTCGCGACGAAGCCCGGGCCGGTATCATCCGCCCTCCGCGATGTGCAGCGCGCCGAATATCATATCGATCATCTCGACCATATGGCGCGCGCCATGCGCCGCGGCGTGCCGGTAAAGGGCTATTTCGCCTGGACGTTGATGGACAACTTCGAATGGGCCTACGGCTATTCGACCCCCTTCGGCCTGGCGCATGTCGACTTCGTCACCCAGGAGCGGCGCATCAAATTCAGTGGCGAGATCTATGCCGCCATCGCGCGCGCCAATGCCGGCAGTTGATCTTTCCATGAGGAAGGAGACAGTCCTCATCACCGGCGCCAATCGCGGCCTCGGCCTCGAGCTCGCCCGGCAGTATGCGGCGGCCGGATGCCGCGTTTTCGCCTGCCGGCGCAGACCGCAGGCGCCGCCGCCGGTCGCCGGTGACATCGCCTGGAAAGCGCTCGACACCGGCAATGAAGACAGCATCGCGACGCTCGCCCGCGATCTCGCCGGCGAGCCGATCGACATTCTGATCAACAACGCCGCCCGGCGTGGCGATACCGGCGGACTCGACAGTCTGTCCACGGAGGACTTCCTCGCCACGCTCAGGGTCAACACGCTGGGCCCGCTTCTCATGGTGAAGGCTCTCCGGCCGCATCTCGAACGTGGCCGGCGCCGCATCGTCGCCAATATCAGCAGCCGCGCCGGCTCGGTGGCGGAAGGGCTCGATGCCGATGGCGACTATGCCTATCGCTGCTCCAAGGCGGCGCTCAACATCGCCACCGCCAAGCTCGCTTTCGACTACCGCTTCATCTTCCTGGCGCTGCATCCGGGCTGGGTGAAGACGGATATGGGCGGCCCCGAGGCGGAGGTGCCGGCGGCGCGAAGTGCTGAAGGCTTGCGCGCCCGCATCGATGCCGCTGCTCCCGAAGACAGTGGCATTTTCCTCAGTTTTGAGGGAAGCCCGATCAAGTGGTGACAAAAATCCCGTAAAATCATTGCCCTGGGAGCATGCGTTGACTCCAAATGACACGCGTCGTAAAATTTGCGCCACTTGTCGCTGGAGAAACTGGATGCCCGATCATGCCCCGGGGTTTGCGGAAGCCGCCGGCCCCTTCAGTGAGCTCGATCAGCTTATGGAGCTGTTCGGCGGGCCGAAAGTGCTGAAACGCCACCTCTCCAACCCGATCGAAGCCCATGAAATGATCCTCGAGGGCATTCCGAGCGCGGCTTTGGAAAGATTCGTCATCCATCTCACCATCATCGGCACCAGCGATGTTTTCGAGAAGGGCCTCGGCATGAGTGAGCGCACTTTTCAGCGGCACAAAGCTGACCGTTCTGGCGCCCTCAGCCCCGAGCAAAGCTCGCGCGCCTGGAGTTTCGCGCGCATCCTCGCCAGGGCTGCGGTCGTTTTCGGCTCCCAGGAAGAAGCGGAAAAGTGGATGATCCAGCCGGCCATGGGACTGGACAGGCAGAGGCCAATCGACCTGCTCGCCACTGCCGCCGGTCGCGAGTTGGTGCAGGAGTTTCTGGGACGTATTCACTACGGTGTCTATACGTGACGTCTCCTCCCGGCCCGCTGAGCAGAGGCGAGATCATCGGCTGGAGACTCGACGATAGGCAATTTGCGTCGACCTGGGACAGTGGCGAAGGATCCTTCCGGTATGGCGGACAATGGAGCAGCAAGGGCGTGCGGGCGGTCTATGCATCGACTGATCCGGCGACCGCCATCCTCGAAGTCGCTGTCCACAAGGGGTTCCGCATACTGGACACCGTTCCCCATGTGCTTACCTCCTTCGCAGTCACCGACATGTCGCGAATCCATCTCGTAAACACCACCGATATTCCCTACGCCAATTGGCTGACGCCTGGCATTCCAAGCGCCGGCCAGCATCAGTTTGGGGACATCTTGCTCGCGCGCCATGGCTGTTTCCTGATACCCAGCGTCGTCTCACGCCACAGCTGGAATCTGGTGCTCGATCCCAATCATATGGGTCGTCACTTCGAGAAACGCTCCCAGGAAGACTTCGCTCTGGATACGCGGCTGAATCCGTCAAAAGCCTGAGGATCTGGCTAAACCAGACGGCTCTGCTCGACGGCGGCGGCGATGAAGGAGGCGAACAGCGGATGCGGCTCGAAGGGCCGCGATTTCAGCTCCGGGTGATACTGGACGCCGATGAACCACGGGTGATCCGGATATTCGATGGTTTCCGGCAGCAGCCCGTCGGGCGACAGGCCGGAGAACAGCATGCCCGCCTTTTCCAGCCGCTCGCGATAGGCGGTGTTCACCTCATAGCGGTGGCGGTGGCGTTCCGAGATGCGCGTGTCGCCATAGATGCCGGCAATCTTGCTGCCCGCCTTGAGCGACGCCTCATAGGCGCCGAGCCGCATCGTGCCGCCAAGATCGCCGCCGGCCCGGCGGATTTCGAGCTCATTGCCTTTCATCCACTCGGTCATGGTGCCGACCACCGGCTCCTGCGTCTCGCCGAATTCGGTCGAGCTCGCATCGGCGATGCCGCACAGGCTGCGCGCCGCCTCGATGCACGCCATCTGCATGCCGAAACAGATGCCGAAATACGGCACCTTGCGGGTACGGGCGAAAGTGGCCGCCTTGATCTTGCCCTCGGAGCCGCGCTCGCCGAAGCCGCCCGGCACCAATATGCCGTGCACGCCCTCGAGATAGGGTGCCGGATCTTCCTTCTCGAAGATCTCCGACTCGATCCATTCGAGCTTGACCTTGACCTTGTTGGCGACACCGCCATGGACCAGCGCTTCGTTGAGCGACTTATAGGCGTCGAGAAGGCCGGTATATTTGCCCACGACCGCAATCTTCACCTCGCCTTCCGGATGAGTGATGCGGTCCATCACCGTCTTCCAGCGGGTCAGATCGGGCTCGGGCGCGGTGGTGATGCCGAATGCGTCGAGCACTTCCTTGTCGAGGCCTTCGGCATGATACGCGCGCGGCACATCATAGATGCTCTTCACGTCCAGCGCCTGGATCACCGCGGAGGGCCGGACATTACAGAAGAGCGCGATCTTGCGGCGCTCATTGACCGGGATCTCGCGGTCGGCGCGGCACAGCAGGATGTCGGGCTGGATGCCGATCGAGCGCAGTTCCTTCACGGAATGCTGGGTCGGCTTGGTCTTGAGCTCGCCCGCCGTCGGAATGAAGGGCAGCAGCGTCAGATGGATGAAGATCGTCTGGCCGCGCGGCAGCTCGTTGCTGAGCTGGCGGATAGCCTCGAAGAACGGCAGGCCCTCGATGTCGCCGACGGTGCCGCCAATCTCGACCAGGACGAAGTCGTAGCCTTCATTGCCGGTGGTCACGAATTCCTTGATGGCGTCGGTCACATGCGGAATGACCTGGACGGTGGCGCCCAGATAGTCGCCGCGCCGTTCCTTGGCGATGATGTCCTGGTAGATGCGCCCGGTGGTGATGTTGTCCTGCCGGTTCGCCGAGCGCCCGGTGAAGCGCTCATAATGACCGAGATCGAGATCGGTCTCGGCGCCGTCGTCGGTGACGAAGACTTCGCCGTGCTGATAGGGGCTCATGGTCCCCGGATCGACATTGAGATAGGGATCGAGCTTGCGCAGGCGCACGGAAAAACCGCGCGCCTGAAGGAGTGCGCCGAGCGCTGCCGAAGCCAGACCCTTGCCGAGGGAGGAGACCACGCCGCCGGTGATGAAGATGTACCGCGCCATGGGCCCCTAATCTAACCTCTCATTCAAACGATTCGAAGCCCGGATTTTTGGGGTCCGGGCTTCTGTGGAAACTTGTGAAACATACTACTGTGAAACAGGAACCTGCGGCTGCCCGGTGCCGCTGCCGGTGCCGCCGCCCTGCTGGTTCTGATTCTGGTTCTGACCGGCGGGCGGCAATTGCGGCAGGCTGCTGTCGCTGCCGGTCGGCGCCGTCTGCTGGGCCGGGTTGTTGAAGAGCGATCCGCCGCCCGTGCGGGTCGACAGCAAGGTCAGGCCGATCGACGTGATGAAAAAGGCAACCGCCAGAATGGCCGTCGTCCGGGTGAGCGTGTTGCCGACGCCGCGCGCCGAGAACAAGGAACCGCCGCCGCCACCGCCGATACCCAGGGCGCCGCCCTCCGACCGCTGCAGCAGCACGACGCCGATGAGCGCCAAAGCGATAATGAGATGAGCGACAAGCAGGACGGTTTGCATCTTAACGATCCGATCTGGAAATTCGGGGGCAGCGTCTAGCGCGGATATGGGGGCGAGGCAACCCTCAGGCAAGAGTCAGGGCCGGCCGCCCGGAAGAGCCTTCTGGCCGCGTCTCTCCCGGTGATCAAAACGGCCGTTAAATCAATTTAACTTCAAATAGTTAGGGCGCCCAGCTCATTTTCCGCCTTCACTTGCCTTCAACCGGTGCGCGAAGTCTGAGAAAACGGTGGCCGGTCAGACGAACTGAGAGCTGTTCTCTTGGCGTGACAGATCCCGGCAGGGCGAACCTGCCGAAACCGCACGATGAGATGCGTGATAACGCGCTCAGGGGAATCGGTCAGCGCTGCCGCCACGCCTGTCATCCCCTCGCACCGGAGCTACATCGCTTCTCCAGAATCATCATGCGCGGCACAGCCTGTGCGTGCCGAACAACGACGGCCACAGCCCAAGACGGGTAACCCGTTACAGAAACAAACATGAAAGTGAATGGAGTCTCGGCATATGACCGCTCGCGCCGCGCTGCCTCCCTGTGTATTACGGTGACGAACTATCGCTTCGGGACGTGTTTTAAATGGCCGGCTTCTTCACTTCGCTTAAACGTGCTTTCAGAGGTGAGATCCTGCAGCGCAAAGATGTCCCGGTCGATGACGGCAGCACACGCGTCACCATGCGTCTGAAGCGCGATAAGATCACCCGGGAAAGATATGTCGTTCTCGGCCTTGTCGCGAAGACCAACTACAAGCACACCGAGTTGAGCCCGCGCGAATTCCAGGATCTGTATGAGGCGATGACGACCCTGCAGCAGGCCCTGCAGCTTCCGGAGCCGCTGCCGCCGCTCAAGAGTTGAGGTATGGGCAAGGAAGCCCCCATCGTCTGCGCTTTGGACTATTTGCGCCAGCGTCTCGGCGCCGGCGCTTTCAGGCTAGCCGACCATTGGGAGGCTGATCGACTGGCAGTGGGCATAGCGCATCCCGCCGCCCCTTCGCGCCTCGTCTATATCGCCTGTCGTGATGGAGCCCTTCCAAACTATGCCGTCATTCTGGAGTGCCCGACATCGACCGATGCCGATCCACCTTTCGAAGAATGCAGACACTTCAACGACCTTGACCTGGACGGCGTGGCCTCACTGGTCGCCGCGCATCTTAAGGACTAGACGGATCAAGCGGCCCTTAGGCGACCGCGGCCGCCATTTCACCTGCGAGCCGCACCAGGTCGCTCTGGCGCGACACACCGGTCTTGCCGAAGATATTGCCAAGATGGGTGCGCGCCGTCGTCTCGGCGATACCTAGACTCTGCGCGGCATCCGCCAGCTTCCGGCCCCGCAGCAGCGCATCGAGCAGCCGCGTCTCCATGGGCGAGAGATCATAGGCCACCGACATGGCCTCGGCCCCCTGCGCCGCGCCCGAAACCGGACCGATAAAGATCGCCACCTTGGCGCCGGGTTGGAGGCTTGCGCGAATGTCGCCCCGTTCGAGCGGCAGAACATGCGCCAGCACCGGCGGGTCGCCGGGTCGGGTCAAGCGCACCGCTTTCGCATGGCTCGCCGGATCGGCGCCGGTCTCGCCCGCCCGCGCGATGGCGGCGGTGAGTTTCAAGGTCGCCGCGGGATCGTCGGCGCGCAGCATGTCGCCCGATTCATGAATGGGCCGCCCGGCCTTCAGCATCGCCAGCGCCGTCTTGTTGGCGTCGAGGATCCGGCCGCGCCCGTCCGTCATCACCACTCCGGCCTTCAGCGCGTTGAGCGTCTGCTGCGCCCGCTCGCGTTCGATCTTCCTGAGATCGATCACGTCGCCGATCATCGCGGCACGCCTGATATGCGGCAAAAGCAGACGGCCGAGCGCCATTTCACGTTCGGTAATGATGCCCGCTTCCCGACGCCGGCTCATGGCGAGCTGGGCATGCCGCGTCGGCGAACGCATAAGCACCAGCTGCAGCGTGTCGACCAGGCCTTGCGGCGTGTTCCACTCCCTATTGACGGGAGAGCGCGCCAGGACATCGGCCGGGATGTTGCGCGAGTTGGCCTGTGGCTCGTCCAACGGCCAGTCGGGGGCATAATAGAGCCGCTTCCATTGGGCGAGCTCGGCGGCATGGCGGTCGAGCTCGCTTAGCCAATAAGGCGAGATATTGCGCGATTTCGAGAAGACGGCGCGGCCCTGCCCGAGATCGAACATCACCAGGAGCGCGCCATGACAGTTGAACATCCCGGTCAGCGACGTCAGCGCTTCATCCCAGCGCGCCGGGTCGAGCGCGCAATCGTAAATGAGACCGATGACCGTCGAGAGTTCTTCGTGCGACGGCATCGCTTCGTGAGCTTTTGTGAGTTCGTATGGCTGGGACGGCGTCGGCATGCGGCACTATCGACTGGCGTATCGCCACGCTCATAGTACCAGAGCTTAACGATTCAGTTATCCTGACGCCTAAAAAGCGATGATTGCATCGGCGCTCCTCTGTTTGAAGGAGGCGCCTCTCTCGGCCCGCTGGCAAAAGCCGCAAATCCTGGAGAGGTCATATGCCACCCATCGATCAACTCGCGCCGTTTCTTTTTGCCACCTTGCTGTTCGCCGTCATGCCGGGGCCGGCCATTCTTTACATGACGGCGCAAACCATGGCGCATGGCAGCCGGGCCGGCATCCTGGCCGCGCTCGGCATTCATATCGGCTGCTATGTCCATATCATCGGTGCGGCGATCGGGCTTGCTGCGGTTCTGACACATCTGCCCGGAATTTACGTCGCCGTAAAATTGGCGGGCGCCGCCTATCTGGTCTGGCTCGGCATCCGCATGCTCACCGGCTCAGCCGCCCATGGGCCACATCTAGAGCCGGGATCGGGCGGCACAGCGGCATTCCGGGAAAGCATCGTCGTCGAGATGCTGAATCCCAAGACGGCCCTGTTCTTCGTGGCCTTCCTGCCGCAATTCGTCGACCCGGCAGCGGCCTGGCCGGTCGGCATGCAATTCCTCGTTCTCGGCGTGATCGTCAATCTGGCGCTGTCGCTCGCCGATCTCGGCGCGGTCGGTCTCGCCGTCCTGGCGCGCGGCCGCTTCTTCGCCCGTGCGGGCGGCAGCCGCGTGCTGTTCACGGCGTCGGGCTCGATCCTGATCGGCCTCGGTGTGATGCTGGCCGCTCAGTCCCTATAACCCTATAACAAGTGACCTAGGTATAGGCCTTGAT
>JBMOOM010000006.1:0-25779 GCA_049323275.1 Pseudomonadota bacterium | reverse complement strand
ACTATGCGGCGTGAGGCGCGCATTCTTATGGATGTCCATTCGGTCCCTCCGAGAATCACTGACGTCTGCAAACATCAGCTTCCTCGGTTGGGGCCGAGTGGACAACCTATTGAAAGCTCACATCTAGCTCAGCAGCCGAATAGACGAAATCGCCGCTGCGCGGCCGCACCATGGCGTAGACAGGGATGGGCGCCTTGGCGGCGAGAAGCATGAGGCCGGGGGCAGGGGTCAGGCCGCCCAGCTCAAGCGCCGAGCAGAGCTCGATGCGGTCGGCGCCGCCCGCAATGGCGGCGGCAAGGCTTTCGGCATCGGCGACACAGACTTCAAGCAAGGGGGTATTCGTCATGTCCGCTCCGCAAATCCCAACAGCGCCACGCCGACGAGGCCGGGATTCAAAGTGATGAGTTCGCCCGGCACCACGAGCGGCGTGTCGAGCCGGCGCATGATGCGACGACGCACTTCCCGATCGAGCCTCGCGATGAAACGCGGTTCGCGTGCCAGACCGCCGCCCACCGGCACCTTGCCGGGGCCGACGATATTGACGGCGACCGCGAGCGGGCCGGCAAGGAGCTCGATCTGACAGGCGATGGTGTGCTCCGCCTCACGATCGCCGGCCAGCCAGGCCGCCATGATGGCGGTGCTCGGCAGGTCGGCGCCATGGAGATGCCGGTGCAGGATCTCGGTGCCGCGGGCGCCGCCCACCGTGTTGACGCAGCCTTTGAGGCCGCAGCCGCAGGTGAAATGCGGAATGGCGACGGGCGGCGATCCCGCCAGGGTCGCGGCGATGGGACCATGTCCCCATTCCCCCGCATAGCCGCCGGGACCGGTGATGATGCGGCCGTCGATGACGAGGCCGCCGCCGACGCCGCTGCCGAGGATCGCGCCGAAGACGATGGCGTGGCCGCGCCCGGCGCCCGCGAGCGCCTCGGCGAGCGCGAAACAGTCGGCGTCATTGGCGATATGCACCGGCCGGGCGAGGCGCACCGTGATCTCGGCGGCGAGATGTCGTCCGTCCACGCATGGGATGTTGGCGCATTGGATGCGGCCGCTATCGGGATCGATCACGCCGGTGATGGCGATCGCGACCGGCGCCGCATCTGAGGCGGGGGCCGCGGCGACCATGTCGGCAATGACAGACAGAAACGCATCGAAATCATCGGGCGGCGTGGGCCGGTCACCGAGTGGAACGAGCTCCGTCGGGCTCGCCGCGAAGGCGCCCTTGATCGAAGAGCCGCCAATGTCAAAGCAGATAATCATTCAACCCTATCGATTCGAACTCTATGCCGGATTAGAACAGAAGAATGAGCGAAAGACAGCGGGCGACCCCGACGATCCAGGATGTGGCCGATCTCGCGGGCGTTTCCCGCGCGGTCGCCTCGCGCGCGCTGTCGGCGGAGAAACGTCCGGTTTCGCCCGACAAGCGCGAGCGTGTGCTGAAGGCGGCGCAGGAGCTCGGCTTCCGCGTCAATCTCCTGGCGCAGAGCCTCACCACCAAAACCGTCAATCTGATCGCGGTGGTCGTCAACCACATCCACGACCTTTCCGATCTCGACCTCTTCGATCTGCTTCTCGCCGAGACGCAGGCGATCGGCAAGCAGGTCATCCTCATCCGCGTCGGCTCGATCGACCGGGTCGAGGAGTTCCTGCGCCAGGGCATCGCCTATCACGTCGATGCGGCCCTCGTATTCTCGGACTTCGCCGATGCGGCGACGGTCCGGCAGATGTTCCGTTCCGATCTCGTGGTGATGCTCAATGGCCGGCATGACCGGCAATCGCCGGCTGTCATTCCCGACGAAGCGCAAGGGATCGGCGAGGCGGTGGCGGATGCGGCGGGCAAAGGCGTCAAGACGGCAGGGCTCGTCGCCGGCCGCGCCTCCTCGCTGGTGGAGCAGGCGCGCGTCGCCTCCTATCGCCAGGCCTTCGAGCGCAATGGCATCAGCCTCATCAAAAGCGTGCAGGGCGACTACTCCTATTCCAGCGGCCATGATGCGGCGAAGAGCTTTACCGGCGGGGATTGTCCCGATGCCGTCTTCTGCACCTCGGACGCCATGGCGATGGGCATCCTCGATGCCTGCCGCGCCGATTTTTCCGGCAACCGGCCGCGGCGCTTCCGGCTCTACGGCTTCGACAATCTGTCGCTGCTCGATTTCGATGCCTACCCGATCGCGTCGATCGGCTATGACAAGCTGGCCTATGTGCGGCAGGTGATGCGGTTCCTCACCGCACCCGATGCCTTCACGCCGGGCCAGAAACCCATAACCATACCGACGCGATTCATTTCCCGTTCGACAGCGGATTGACGCGTCACCACAGCGGCGTGAGCGCCGGCGGATTGGCGGTCTCGCCCCACCACTTCTTGTAATTGGCCTCATAGGCGCCCGACTGGATGTAGTCGGACACGAACATGTCGATCCAGCGCACGAATTCCGGATCGCCCTTGGCGACGGCGATGCCGATCGGATCGTTGGAATAGAGGCCGGGCAGAGTCACCAGCTCCGGATTCTTCGTGGCGAGATAGTCGAGGAGGGACGAATCCTCGATCGCCGCATCGACCCGCTTCTGCGTCAGCTGCAAGACGCCGTCCGGCGCGAACTGGTCGACATAAACGAGCTCGGCGGTCGGGACCGCTTTCTTGATGAAGCTCTCGCCCGTGGTGCCGCGGCCGACCACGATCTTCTTGCCGGCCAGATCCTCGAGCTTGGCGATGCCGGAGTCCTTCTGCACGATGACGCGCAGGCCGGCACGGTTATAGGGAATGGAGAAATTGACGGTCTTGGCGCGCTCGAGCGTCGCCGAGGTGTTGGCGACGACGATGTCGAGCTGGCCCGATACCAGCATCGAGATCCGGGCATCGCCGGAAACATCGGTGAATTCGACCGGCACGCCGAGCTTTTCGGCGAGGCGGGTAGCCACATCCACGTCATAGCCGACGGGATTGTTCTGGGCGTCGCGGAAACCGATCGGCTCGCCGCCCAGCGAGACGCCGATGCGCACGGTGCCGCGCGAGCGGATATCGTCGATGGCGCCGGCAAGGGCGGAACTCGCCAGGCCGGCGACGAGCGCCAGCGCGGCAAAGGCAGTCATCAGTCTTTTCATCTTCACTCCTCCTCTAGAAAAGTTTGGCAATGCGCAATTCCGGCTCGGCCATGTTGTCCTGCCAGAACCAGTAGCGGATCTCTTCCGCGCAGCGGAAATTCGCGACTTCATGATTGCCGCGGGAATCGACGGCATGAATCACCACGCCGCCGAGAAAGCCCCCGGACAATTCGGCGAGCTCGTCGACAGCAAGCTTCACCGCATCGCTCAGAGTGCGGCCGAGCTTCATGGCGAGCACGATGCTGCGCGCGGTCGAGCAGCGCATGGTCATTTCGCCGGTATGGGTGCAGGCGGCGGCGCCATAACGGCTGTCGGCATAGAAGCCGGCGCCGGGAATGGGGCTGTCGCCGAGGCGGCCCGGATACTTCCAGGCCCAGCCCGAGGTCGAGGTGGCGGCGTAGATGCCCCGCTCGGGGTCGGCGCTGAGGAAAACGGTGGTGTCGCGCACGCGCTCCGGATCGGTGATGGTCCGGCTCAAGGGCGCCAAGGGAATATCCGGGAATTTGGCCAGCGCCTCGGGCGGCAGCTCCTTCTCGAGACGCTCCCACCAGACGCGCTTGCTGTCGGCATAGAGCACGTCGTCGAGCGAGAAGCCGATCTCGCTGGCGAAGCGGCGCGCGCCGTCGCCGGTCAGCATGACATGCGGCAGGCGCTTCATCACCTCATGCGCAAGCCTCACCGCCTGGATGGTGTTCGGCACCGCGCCAACCGTTCCGACTTCCCGCGTATTGCCGTCCATGACGCCGGCATCGCATTCCATGACGCCCAGCATATTGGGCCAGCCGCCGAAACCGACGCTGCGCACGCGCGGATCGGCCTCGACCATGCTGACGCCGTTGACGAGCGCGGTCAGGCTGTCGGCGCCGGTCTTCAGCATGTCGACGGTGGTCGGAAATCCGGGCCAGGCTTCGGCATTGGCAATCAGCAACATGGACAGTCAGTCTTTCTTCATCTTGGACAGGAATTGGGCGATGCGCGGCTGGGCGAGGCCGCCCGAGGCGGCGAAGAAGTCGGCGGTCGCCAGGTCGACCAGCAGCACGCCCTTGTCGAGAAACACGATGCGGTTGGAGATCTGGCGGGCGAACTCGACCTCATGGGTGACGAAGAGCATCGTGGTGCCTTGGCGCGCCAGCTTGGCCAGGATGGTCAGCACTTCGGCGGTCATTTCCGGATCGAGCGCGCTCGTCACCTCGTCGAGCAGCAGATAGCGGGGCTTCATCGCCAGCGCCCGGCAGATGCCGACCCGCTGGCGCTGGCCGCCGGAGAGATGCGCCGGATAAGCATTGGCCTTTTCGGAGAGGCCGACGGAAGCGAGCAATGCGCGGGCTTCCTCCTCGACCTCGGCGCGCGGACGCTTCAGCACCTCGACCGGGGCGAGCGCGATATTCTGCAGCGCCGTCATATGCGGGTAGAGGTTGAAGAGCTGGAAGACGGTAGCCGAGCGCTTGCGCGCCTCCGCGAGCTCTTTCGGCTTCGCGACGTCGAAATCGTCGATGCTGATGCGCCCGCCATTGAGCTTCTCGAGCCCGTTGATGCAGCGGATCAAGGTCGATTTGCCCGAGCCCGACGAGCCGAGAATGGATACGACTTCACCCGGTGAGACGGTGAGATTGACGCCGTCCAGCACGGTTACGGCGCCAAAGGCTTTCTTGACGTTTTCGACTTTCAGCATTCTTAGAGGCCCCGGAATTCGCTGAAGCGGCGAAGGCGCGCTTCGTAGCGCGCGCCCGCAGCGGCGATGAGCTTGGCGGTGAGGTAATAGAGGAGGCCGACCACCGCCCAGACGATGAAGGGCTTGAGCGTGCGCAGATTGAGCGTGGCGCCGATCTTGGCGAGATCCATGACGCCGATGACCGAGATGAGCGATGTCACCTGGAGCTGGTTGACGAGAAGCGCCGTCAGGGGGCCGATCGAGAAGGCGGCCGCCTGCGGCGCGATCACATGGCGCAGGATCTGCCAGCGGCTCAGGCCGAAGGCGCGCGCCGCATCGATCTGCTCGCGCCCGACCGACTCGATGGCCGAAACCGCGATCACATAGATGAAGGCGGCGGTATTGGCGGATAGCGTCATGACGGCCGCCTGGACCGGCGTGACATTGAGGTGGAAGAAGGCTGGAAAGCCGAAGAAGACGAGGAAAAGCTGGACCAGGACCGGCGAGTTCTTGAGCAGCTCGGCGATGAAGGTGATGAGCGGGGTGAGGAGGGGAATGCGATAGAAGCGGATGACGCCCCAGAGCACGCCAATCACCAGCCCGATCAGCGAGGTGACGAGACACAGGCCGACGGTGACGCCGAGGCCCTGCGCCAGGAGCAGCAGATCAAAGGTGGTGAAATCGGTGTAGCGCATCAGGCGGCCTCGCTCTGGAGATCGCGGTTGAGGCGCTTATGCAGATGGGCAATGCCGAGCGAGACCAGCCACGTCAATGCCGCATAGACGACGAGAAGAACGGCATAGACCTCGAACGGCCGGAACGTGTCGGAGGCGACGATCTTCGCCTGGCCGGTGAGCTCATTGACGGTGATGGTCGAGAGGATGGAGGAGGTGAGAATCATGTTGATCAGCACCGAGCCCAAGGGGCGCACCGAAGTGCGCAAGGCGATGGGCAAGACGATGCGCGTGAAGATGACGCGCTTCGACAGGCCGCTCACCTCGGCCGCTTCGAGAATGCCGTTGTCGATGGCGAGGATGCCGGAGCGGATCGCGTCCGAGGCATAGGCGCCGCCGGCGATCGACAGCGCGATCACGCCGGTGGTGATCGCGTCGATATAGATGCCGATCTCGGGCAGGCCGTAATAGAAGAAGAACAGCTGCACGATGAAGGGGATGTTGCGGAAAAGATCGACATAGGCGAAGGCCAGACGGCGCACCCAGCCGGTCTGCGAGGTGCGGGCGATGGCGACCAGCATGCCGAGAACGACCGCGCCCGCTAGCGACAGCAGGCAGATCACCGCCGTCAGCGCAGCGCCTTGACCCAGAAAGCCCAGATAAGGGCCGAGAATGGTGAGATCGAGCCGCAAACTCCCCCTTAGCCTCTGTGGTGAAACCGGTTTCACTCTGTGGGCGCGACGCCGGAATGTCAAGGATCGATAGGGGATTATTCTAGCCTGTGGGGCCCTGCTGGCGCTCGCGAAGCAAGGTGACCAGCGCCTCGCCGGCGGTGAGGATGTGCTGGCGCAGCAGCTTGGCGGCCTTTTTCACATTGCCGGCCCGGCACTCGGTCACGATCTCGAGATGCTCCTTTTCGGCCCGGGCGCGGCCATCGGTGTAATAGAGCTGCATGCGGGTGAAACGGTCGGTGCTCTTGAGCAATTGATCGGCGGTCGCCAGCATGCGCGGGCTCCGGGCGCGGCGGTAGAGCAGGGCGTGGAGCTCGGTATTGAGGACGCCCCAGCGGCCGGGATTATGGGTGCGCAGCTCGTCGCTGTATTCGCGCAGGATCGCGTCGAGCTCGGCATAGTCCGCCTCGGTCAGATGCGGGGCCGACTTCTCGAGCAGCGCCGGCTCCAGAAGGGCGCGGAACTCGAACAGCTCCTCGACCTCCTCGGGCGAGAAGCCGGCGACGACGGCGCCCTTATGCGCCTCGAGCTGCACCAGGCCCTCGGCTTCGAGCAGGATGAGGGCCTCGCGGAAGGGAATGCGGCTGATGCCCAATTCCTCGGCGAGGATCGCCTGCCGCAATGGCATGCCGGCCGGATAGTCGCCCT
Organism: Pseudomonadota bacterium; assembly: GCA_049323275.1. Taxonomy (GTDB): domain Bacteria; phylum Pseudomonadota; class Alphaproteobacteria; order Rhizobiales; family Aestuariivirgaceae; genus Taklimakanibacter. Next base: position 18,979 of record JBMOOM010000006.1, on the reverse strand, counting down.
CCAGGATTCGCCGCCGCAGCTCGTCGGCGGCGGCCGTGGCGCGCGTCGGCGGCACTATCATTCGCTTGGTCATGGTTCCTGCCATCGTGATTCGAGAAGTCTAGCCTCTTTGCCGGGCAATTGGCATCCGCCCTGGACCGTGCCGGAAAGATGCAATAACGTCCCGGTCCAGAAAACAAATCGGGAGGAATTCTCATGGCTTCAGTTGACGTCGTGGACGTGCGCAAGGCCTATGGCTCGCAAGAGGTCATTCACGGCGTGTCGATCGGCATCAAGGACGGCGAATTCGTCATCCTGGTCGGCCCCTCGGGCTGCGGAAAGTCGACGCTTCTTCGCATGATCGCCGGTCTCGAGCCGATCACCTCGGGCGATATCCGCATCGGCGAAAAGGTGGTCAACGACCTGCCGCCCAAGGACCGCGATATTGCCATGGTGTTCCAGTCCTATGCGCTCTATCCGCACAAGACGGTTGCCGAGAATATGGGCTTCGCGCTCAAGATGCGCCACGCGCCCAAGGCGGAGATCGAGACCCGCGTCAGGCGCGCCGCCGAGATCCTCGACCTCGTGCCCTATCTCTCGCGCTATCCGCGCCAGCTCTCCGGCGGCCAGCGCCAGCGCGTCGCCATGGGCCGCGCCATCGTGCGCGATCCCAAGGTGTTCCTGTTCGACGAGCCTCTGTCCAATCTCGACGCCAAATTGCGCGTCCAGATGCGCGCCGAGATCAAGGAGCTGCATCAGCGCCTCAAGACGACGACTGTCTATGTGACGCATGACCAGGTCGAGGCGATGACCATGGCCGACCGCATCGTGGTGATGCATGACGGCATCGTCGAGCAGTCGGGCTCGCCGCTCGAGCTTTATGACCGGCCGGCCAATGTCTTCGTCGCCGGCTTCATCGGCTCGCCGGCGATGAACCTGCTCAAGGGCCAGATCAAGCTCAATGGCAAAGCCTCCTTCGTCACCGAGGACGGTGTCGCGCTGCCGCTCGCCTCCGCGCCGCAAGGCTCCGACGGCCGGCCGGCCATCTACGGCATCCGCCCCGAGCATTTCGCGCTCGGTGGCGAGGCGGTGAAGGCGGAAGTCTCGGTGCTCGAGCCGACCGGATCGGAAACGCAGGTCTTCGCCAAGGTCGGCGCGCAGAAGATCGTCGGCGTGTTCCGCGAACGCATCGCGGCCAAGCCCGGCGAGGCCTTGCCGATGACGCCGGATCCGGCGCTTGTCCATCTCTTCGACAAAGAGACCGGCCTCAGGCTCAACTGATGAGCGGGCGTGGGGGCGTCGCCATTCTCGGCATCTTCGTCGCCGATCTGGCTTTCCGGGCCGGGCGGCTGCCCGGCATCGGCGAGACCATAGCCGGCTCCGGCTTCAAGATGGGGCCGGGCGGCAAGGGCTCGAACCAGGCCGTTGCCGCGGCGCGCGTTGGCGCCAGGGTGAGCTTCATCTCCAAGATCGGCCGCGATGAATTCGGCGCAAATGCGCTCGCCACCTGGAAGAAGGAGGGCATCACGCCGCGCGTCGCCGAGATGGAAGACCAGCCGACCGGCGCCGCCTTCATCTATGTGAACGACAAGAACGGTGACAACGCCATCATCGTCGTGCCGGGCGCCGCGGCGACCATCACGGCCGACGATGTGGACGCCGCGGGCGATGCGATCCGCTCCGCCACCGTCTTCATCACGCAGCTCGAGCAGCCGGTCGCCGCCGCCAGGCGTGGTCTCGAAATCGCCAGAGAGGCCGGCGCCGCCACCATCTTCAATCCGGCGCCGGCGGAGCGCTTCGACGATGCGCTCTACGGGCTCTGCGATTATGTCACGCCTAATGAAAGCGAGGCGACGCTCCTGACCGGCATCGAGGTCAAGACGGTGGATGACGCGCGCAAGGCGGGCGACATCTTCCTGAAGAAGGGCGCCGGCACCGCGCTCATCACGCTCGGCGAAGCGGGAGCACTTCTCCATTCGAAGAGCCAGTCGACGCTGGTGCCCGCCTTCAAGGCCGGTCCGGTGGTCGAGACGACGGGAGCAGGGGACGCCTTCAATGGCGGTTTCGCCGCGGCGCTGGCCGAAGGCGCCTCGCCGCTCGAGGCGGCACGCTTCGGCGCTGCGGTGGCGGGGATCTCGGTCACCCGGCCGGGCACGGCGCCTTCCATGCCGACGCGGCCCGAGGTCGACGCCCTGCTGAGACGCTGAAGCCCGATTGACAGGCTCACGGCCTGCGCATACTAACATGTTAGCAAAGGGCCGGCATCGAACCGGCTGCAGGGATCAGGAAACCAGAGCGCGTCCCGCCAAAGTTGCTCGACTTTGGCGATAAGGAAGCGCTCAGGATTATAAGTAGTCGAGCCCTTTTCCCGGTTTGATCGAATCGTCCCGATTCGATCAAACCGGGAAGGGCTCTACGTCCGCAAAGGGAGGAAGAACACGTGAACATCAATCAGCATGAAATGCTTTTGGCCATGCAGGCCAATCGCCGAACGGTCCTGAAAGGCGCCGCCGCGATTTCGGCGCTGGCGGCCACCGGCGGTCTCACCGCTTTCGCACCGGAAGCCTCGGCGCAGGCCGATCTGCGCAAGGAGCTCCTGCAGATTCCGGGCGTCGGCAAGGGCTCGCCGACCGATGCCGACTGGCAGAAGGTCGGCGAATTGTGCCTCGGCGCCACCAAGGCCAATGTCAAGGAAGGCGAGTTCAAGGGCGTCGAGCTGACCTTCATGGGGCTCAACAACCAGAATCTGCACAATCTCCTGTTCCGCGGCTTCCTCAAGCCGTGGGAGGCCTATACCGGCGCCAAGATCAACTGGATCGATCTCGCTCAGGCCGACTACAATGCCCGCCTGCAGCAGTCGATCGCGACCGGCACGGTCGATTTCGACATCGTCGAGATGGGCGCGCCCTTCGAGGGCGATGTGTGCGGCAAGGGCCTTGCTTCCGAGATGCCCGACTGGGTCAAGGCGCAGATCGAGATGGACGACTATGTCGGCTATCTCAAAGCGCCGGTCGGCACCTGGAACGGCAAGACCTATCGCATCTCGATCGATGGCGACTGCCACACCTTCAACTACCGCACCGACGTCTTCTCCGACGCCGAGCTCGCCAAGGCATGGAAGGACGAAGGCCATCAGGGCGAGTGGGGCGTGCCCACCACCTGGCAGAAGGTGCAGGAAGTCACCAAGTTCCTGAAAGGCAAGAAGGCCGGCGGCCAGGACGCCTATGGCTATCTCGACCCGGCCAAGGGGTGGGGTGGTTTCGGCTTCTACTTCCTCGAAAGCCGCACCACCGCCTATGCCAAGCATCCCGACGACAAGGCCTGGCTCTTCGACGTCGACACGATGAAGCCGCGCGTCAACAACCCGGCTTTCGTGCGCGCCATCCAGGATGTGATCGACGCGCTGCCGTCGGAACCGGCCGATCAGCTCAATGCCGATCCGGGCACCACGGCGTTCCAGCAGTTCCTCGCCGGCACCGGCTCGATGGTGTCGTGGTGGGGCGATGTCGGCTCGATGGCGAAGACCAGCGATGGCTCGGTCATCGGCGATGTGGTCGGCTTCTCGATCCTGCCCGGCTCGGACGATGTCTACAATGCCAAGACCGGCCAGTGGGAGAAGCTCGCCTCGGGCCCGAATTTCGCGCCCAACATGGCCTATATCGGCTGGGGCGTTTACGTCATGGCGCGCGTCGACAGCGATCCGGTCAAGCAGAAGGCGGCGTGGAGCGCCGCGGCGCATCTCGGCGGCAAGGATCTGTCGCTGTGGACGGCGGCTTATCCGTCGGGCTTCCAGCCCTACCGCAACAGCCATTTCGACATTCCGGAATGGGTGGCGGCTGGATATGACGAAGCCTTCATCACGTCCTATCTGAAGTCGCAGTCGGACTCCTACAACCATCCCAATGCGGCGATCGAGCCGCGTATTCCCGGCATCTTCCAGTATTACAGTGTCGCGGAAGACGAGCTCGCCAAGGTCTTCGCCGGCGGCGCCACGGCGCAGCAGGGGGCCGACAATATCGCCGCCGCCTGGGAGAAGATCACCGACCAGATCGGCCGCGAGAACCAGATCAAGCTCTACAAGGCCTCGCTCGGCCTCTAGCTCCCGCATTTGACACATATCATCCTGGTGGCGCAGCCTGCGTCACCGGGATTCTCAATTCAATTTGCAGATTGGTGCATGGAGAAATTTCAACACGATCCGTCATCCCGGCGAAAGCCGGGACCCATTAAATTCTTTCAACGGGAGCAGTACCGCCCGGGTGAAGACCATTCAATGGATCCCGGCTTTCGCCGGGATGACGAGTTGAGGGAGTGTGCGAAGCCTTCAGTCTGTGGGCGTTGGGCATGAACACTGCGTTGCCTCAGACCGCCGGCAAGATGCATGAACCGCTTTCGCGTGCCGCCGATGCGCCGCAGGCGCCCCTCGGTCGCGCGCTTGTCTGGGGCGCGTCCCTAGGTCTTGCCTTCGTCGCGCTCTGGCAGGCGCTTTATTCGGCGGGTGCGATCGCGTCCGGTTTCGAGAACTGGCGCCCGGTGCTCTACGCCTTTCTCCTATGGGCGGTGGCGGTCGGTATCGCCCAGGTGCTGATGCGCGGCGAACGCGGCAAACATGCGCTGTTCGTGCTGCCCGCCGTCGCCTTCACCGTCGCGATGGTGATCTTCCCGACCTTCTTCGGCCTCTATCTCGCCTTCACCAACTGGAATCTGAGCTCGGCCGCGGGGCCGCAGTTCAACGGACTCGACAATCTGCGCTCGCTGTTCGCCGATGCCTATTTCTGGAACGCGCTTCTCAACATGGCCTATTACGTGTTGTTCGTGCTGGTCCAGTATGCGATCGCCTTCGGCCTGGCGCTGCTCCTCAATGCCGACATCAAGGCGCGCAAATTCTTCCGCGTCGCGTTTCTCCTGCCGTTCATGCTGAGCCCCGTCGCGGTGAGCTGGATGATCGGCAAATCGCTGATGGAGTACCGCTTCGGCCCGGCGGCGACGCTGGCGCGCCACCTCGGCTGGGAGAATCCGGCCTTCTTCACCACGCCGTGGATCGCGCGCCTCAGCATCGTCGCCATGGATGCCTGGGTGTGGATCCCCTTCATCATGATTTTGCTGCTCGCCGGCCTGCAGGCGATGCCCAAGGAGATCACCGAGGCCGCCAAGGTCGACGGCGCCAGCCCGTGGCAGTCGTTCTGGCAGATCACCTTCCCCCTGATGCTGCCGGTCAGCGTCACCGCCATCGTGCTCAAGGTGATCTTCCAGCTCAAGCTCGCCGACATCGTGATCAATGTGACGTCGGGCGGGCCGGGCGGCGCCACCGACACTGTGTCGAGCTTCATCTTCCGCGAATATCGCGACCGGTCGAATGTCGGCTACGGCACGATGCTGGCCGAGTTCTATCTGGTGATCATCATCATCTTCGTGACCCTGCTGCTCAAATTCGCCAGCCGCTTCATGCAGAGGACGACCTGACATGAGCGACACGCAGAGGATCACCATCCGCGTGCTCGTCTATGGCGCGCTCATCATCTGGACCTTCATCTCGCTGTTCCCGATTTACTGGACGCTCACCACCTCGTTCAAGACGGCGGTGAACGTCACCCAGGGCCATCTCATCCCGTGGGTCGATTTCTTCCCCGACTGGCGCGGCTGGCGCTCGCTGGGCCTGTCGCCCGACACGATCGGCCAGGTCTCGACGGTGCGGGAGGAATTCCTCAAGCGCTTCGCCAACAGCGTCATCGCCTCGCTCGGCGCGGCGGCGCTGGCGGTGGTGATCGGCTCGCTCGCGGCCTATGGCCTGAGCCGCTTCGAGTACAAATTCGGCTTCATGCGCAACAAGGACATTTCCTTCTTCTTCCTGTCGCAGCTCATCCTGCCGCCGGTCGTGCTGGCGATGCCGTTCCTCGTCCTCTACAAGGAACTGGCGCTGCTCGACACCCGCATCGGCCTCATCCTCGTCTATACGCTGATGGTGCTGCCGATCGTGATCTGGATCATGCGCGACCAGTTCGACACGATCCCGATCGAGCTGGAGCAGGCGGCTCTGGTCGATGGCTGCTCGGTGTGGGGCGCGTTCGTGCGCATCGTGGTGCCGATCGCCCTGCCGGGCATGGTGGCGGCCTTCATCCTCTCGGTCATCCTGTGCTGGAACGAATATTTCTTCGCCGCCCTGCTGACCTCGACCAACGCCAAGACCTTGCCGGTGATGGTGGCGAGCCAGACCGGCTCGCAGGGCATCAGCTGGTGGTCGATGGCGGCGCTGTCGACCGCGGCGATCGCGCCGCTGGTCGTCATCGGGGTGTTTCTCGAGCGTTATATCGTGAAGGGACTGACCGCCGGCGCGGTCAAATAACGGACGGCGCACCAGCTGACCTGGAGGTTGCCCATGGTCGACATCCTCGTGTTCCATCACGCGCAAGGGCTGACGCCCGGCATGCGGGCTTTCGCCGACGACCTCAGGGCCGCCGGCCATGTCGTGCATATGCCGGATCTCTTCGATGGACGCACATTCCAGAGCATCGAGGAGGGGCTCGGCTATGTCGACAAGGTCGGGTTCGAGGAGATGCGGGAACGCGGCGTGCGCGTCGCCGATGATCTTCCCGCCGGTCTCGTTTATGCCGGTTTTTCATTCGGTGTCCTGCCGGCGCAGAAGCTCGCCCAGACGCGGGCCGGCGCGCGCGGCGCGCTGCTGTTCTATTCGTGCCTGCCGGTCACCGGAGAATGGGCCATCGGTCCATGGCCAAAAAGCGTTCCGGTGCAGATCCACGGCATGGATCAGGACCCGATCTTCGTCGGCGAAGGGGACGTCGAGGCCGCCCGCGCCATCGTCGCCACGGCGCCTGATGCGGAGCTCTTCCTCTATCCCGGCGACCAGCACTATTTTACCGACAGCTCGCTCCCTTCCTTTGACGCGGAGGCGACGGCGCTGCTCATGACGCGGGTTATGGCCTTTCTGGATCGGGTGTGATGGTTCTGGCGAGCACGAAGTCGACGCGCTCCGCGATGGAAGACTTCGGCAGCTCGATGATCTCGAAGCCAAGCTCGCGGTAGGTTCTTGCGATAGTCTCGCAGGTGCGCCTGGCCTCGTCCGGCGACTGCTTGCGCTCGCGGTCATTGGTGAAGATCTCCGGCCAGAAGGGGGCGATGAAGATGCGCCGGTTGTAGCGGAAGGTCGTTGCCGCCTTCAGCATATGCGCGGGAACCGGCAAGCCCATGAGGCGCAAATAGCCGACCATGTCGGGAACGCCCCGATCGAAGAAGACGGTGCCCAGCGTGTCCTCTGCCAGGCGATAGGAGTGCATGTCGAAGACGAGCATGGCCTCGGCGAAGAGAGCGGGGTCGCGCCAAGGGAGCGCCGGACCGTCGATCGTCATCTGGTTCTGGATGATGGCGCGTCCTGCCTCGATGGTGCGATGATGGCCGCGTGCGGCAAGGGCGTCGAGAAGCGTGGTCTTGCCGGCGCCGGGACCGCCGGTGATGATGAAGAAACGATCGCTGTCTGGCGACATGGTGCTTCCTTTCCAAAAAATTCGTCATCCCGGCGAAAGCCGGAATCCATTGGGCCGATGAAAATGTGGGGAATGCCGCCCGGTGGCGACTAGCGGCGGGCTTCGGTCGCCATCTTGACGGCGAGGCCGGCGAGCACGGTGCCCATCAGCCAGCGCTGGACGATGAGGAAGGTCGGGCGGCCGGAGAGGAAGACGGCGATCGAGCCCGCCATGACGGCGATGATCGAATTCACCGTGATGCTGATGGCGATCTGGGTCGTGCCGAGCGCGATCGACTGCATCAGCACGCTGCCGCGCTCGGGATCGATGAATTGCGGCAGGAGCGAGAGATAGAGGACCGCGATCTTGGGGTTGAGGAGGTTGGTCAGGAAGCCCATCAGGAAGAGCTTGCGCGGGCTGTCCTTGGGCAGCGTCTTGACCGCGAAGGGCGAGCTGCCATTGGGCTTGACCGCCTGCCAGGCGAGATAAAGCAGGTAAAGCGCGCCGCCGAAGCGCAGCACGTCATAGGCATAGGGCACGGCGATGACGATGGCGGTGATGCCGAAGGCCGCGCACAGCATATAGACGACGAAACCCAGGGCCACGCCGCCGAGCGAGATGAGGCCGGCCACGCGTCCCTGCGAGATCGAACGAGAGACGAGATAGATCATGTTCGGCCCGGGGGTGAGCACCATGCCGAGCGCGACCAGCGCGAAAGCCAGATGGGCGGATAGCTCAGGCATGGGGTGATGTCTTCAGGCCGTAAGGGGATAATGGCAAGCGACACTACGCGCTCCCGCACCCGCTGTCAAAACCGGCCGTTCCTGGCGGCATTTGTCGGTGGCGAAGGGGCAGCGCGGATGGAAGCGGCAGCCTTGCGGCGGGTTGATCGGGCTCGGCACGTCGCCGGTCAGGACGATGCGCTTGCGCTCGCCGGCTTTCCTGAGGTCTGGCTGCGGCACCGCCGAGATCAGCGCCTGGGTATAGGGATGACTCGGTCTCGCGAAGATGTCGCTGGCGCTGCCAAGCTCGACGATCGAGCCCAGATACATCACCGCGATGCGGCTCGATACCTGGCGGACCACGCTCAGATCATGGGCGATAAAGACATAAGTGAGGCTCAGGCGCTCCTGCAGGTCGGCGAGCAGATTGACGATCTGCGCCTGGACCGAAACGTCGAGGGCGGAGACCGGCTCGTCCGCCACGATCAGGCTCGGCTCGAGCGCGATGGCGCGCGCGATGCCGATGCGCTGGCGCTGGCCGCCCGAGAATTCATGCGGGAAGCGGTCCATATGATCGGGCAGCAGGCCCACCACGTCGAGCAGCTTCCGAACCCGGTCACGGATCTCGGTCTCGCTCAGGCGCAAATGGACGCGCAGGGGTTCGGCGATCAGATCGCGCACCCGGCGGCGCGGGTTGAGCGAGGCGTAAGGGTCCTGGAAGACCATCTGCATGCGTTTCCGCAAGGGGCGCATCTGGCGCAGCGTCTTCCGGGTGATGTCGATGCCCTCGAAATGGATCTCGCCGCCGGTGATGTCATAGAGGCGGGTCATGCAGCGTCCGAGGGTGGACTTGCCGCAGCCCGATTCACCGACGAGGCCGACCGTCTCGCCCGGCATGATCTTGAGCGTGACATTGTCGACCGCATGGACGGTACGCAGGCCCTGCGCCGTGAAGCGGTTGCCGATGACGAACTGCTTCGTCACATTGCGGGCTTCGAGGAGCGGAGCGGCGGCGGTCATGATTGGCGCCTCGGACTTCTTCGACAGGACGCCGCATGCGTAATTTTTTCCCTTCTCCCGCTTGCGGGAGAAGGTGCCCGACAGGGCGGATGAGGGTGTTGGCTCAGCTCACGAAAGCTCTTCAAGAAAACACGAAAACGAAACTTCGATACTTCCCACGCTTGCGGCACCGCAGAAGCTGAGGGAACACCCTCATCCGGCCTTCGGCCACCTTCTCCCGCAAGCGGGAGAAGGGGAAACCATGGGAAAGCTGGAGTCATAAGCAAAGTGGGGGCGGTCATGACGCCACCTTCAGGAAACAGGCGGCGGCATGGGCGCCGCCTTCGAGGGCCGGCTTTGCGGCGCATCTGTCGAAGCGCGACGGGCAGCGCGGCCCGAAGGAGCAGCCTTTCGGCAGATCGAGAAGAGAGGGCGGCGAGCCCGGGATCGATTTGAGGCGGCGCGGCTTCTCGCCCTCGAGCGGCGGGATCGAGTCGAGCAGCGCCTTGGTATAAGGATGGCGAGGATCGAGCAGTATCTCGGCCTTGCTGCCGCGCTCGACGATGCGGCCCGAATACATGACCATCACCCGGTCGGCCATCTCGGCGATGACGCCCATGTCGTGGGTGATGAAGACGACCGCCGATTTGTGGTTCTTGCGGAGCTTGCGGATGAGATCGAGGATCTGCGCCTGGACCGTCACGTCGAGCGCGGTGGTCGGCTCGTCGGCGATGAGGAGGGCCGGATTGCAGGAGAGCGCCATGGCGATGACGGCGCGCTGGCGCATGCCGCCCGAAAGCTGGTGCGGATAGCGCTCGATCGCCTCGCGCGGATTGGGGATGTTCACCTCGGCGAGAAGATCGACGGCGCGGGCGAGCGCCGCCTTCTTGCCGATCCTCTCATGCACCATGATCTGCTCGGCGATCTGCCAGCCGATCGTATAGACGGGCGTCATGGCGGTCATTGGGTCCTGGAAGATCATGGCGATCTCCCGGCCGCGCAATTTGCGCATCTCGGCCGCCTTCAGGCCGATCAGCTCGTGGCCGCGCAGTTTGATCGAGCCCTCGATGACGGCGTTGGGATCGTTGATGAGGCCCATCACGGCGAGTAGCGAGATCGTCTTGCCGGAGCCCGACTCGCCGACCACGCCCAATATCTCGCTCTCGGCCACGTCGAAGGAGACGCCGTCGATGGCGCGCACCCGGCCATGCTCGGTGCGGAAGGAGATCCTGAGGTCGCGCACTTCGAGCATCAGGCCGACCTCACGCGCGGATCGAGCAGGATATAGACGACATCGACCAGCGCATTGGCGAGGACGACGAAGAAGGAGGCATAGATGACGGTGGTCATGATGACCGGCAGGTCGAGATTCTGCAGCGCGTCGTAAGTGAGCTTGCCGACGCCCTGCAGGCCGAAGACCACCTCGGTGAGAAGGGCGGCGCCGCCGACCAGGGCGCCGAAATCGAGGCCGAACAGGGTGACGAAGCTGATGAGCGAGGTGCGCAGCGCATGGCGCAGCATGATGCGCGTCTCGGACAGGCCCTTGGCGCGGGCGGTGCGGATATAGTCCTCCTGCATCGCCTCGATGAGATTGGCCCGCAGCACGCGGCCATAGAGGCCGATATAGAGGATCGACAAAGTGATCCACGGAATGACGAGGGTGAGGAACCAGCCCTTGGGGTCTTCGGTCAGTGGCTTGTAGCCGAGCGGCGGCACCCAGGAAAACGCCCAGCTGTCGTGATAGCGGCTCTGGGTGATGAGGTTCATGACCTCGCCCAGCCAGTAGACCGGCATGGCGCAGCCGATGAGGCCTAAGGCCATCAGCGACTTGTCGATCCAGCTGCCGCGCGTCGCCGCGGCGATGAGGCCGACCAGCATGCCGAAGACCACCCACAGGATGGCGGCGCCGATCACCAGCGACAGGGTGACCGGAATGGTGTCGACCACCGCGGGCACGACCTTCCAGCCGCGATTGACGAAGGAAGTGAGGTCCTGGGTGATGAAGAGCTTCTTCATCATGGTGTAGTACTGGACCCAGACCGGCTGATCGAAGCCGAAGCTCTTGCGCACCGCCTCGAGCGTCTCGGGCGACGCGTTGCGGCCGGCGATGCGGGCGGCGGGATCGGCGCCCGGCGTCACGAAGAAGATCAGGAACACCAGCACGCTGATGCCGAACATGACGAAGAGCATCTGGCCGAAGCGGCGGATGAGGGCGAGCAGCATCAGTCGCCCCCGAGCCTGATCTTGGAGCGCGGGTCGAGCGCGTCGCGCAGGCCGTCGCCCAGAACATTGAGGACGAGCACGGTCAGGGCGATGGCGAGGCCGGGGGCGAGAGCCACCCAGGGCCGCGTATAAAGCAGGCCCTGGCCGTCCTGGATGATGGTGCCCCAGCTCGCATCGGGCGGCTGCACGCCGATCGAAAGAAACGAGAGCGCCGACTCGGTCAGCATGTTGATGGCGAGCATCAAGGGCACGAAGACGATCAGCGTCGTCGACACGTTGGGCAGGATGTCGCGCAGCAGGATGCGGTGCTCAGGCACGCCGAGGCCGATGGCCGCGAGCACGAACTCGCTGCGCCGCAGCGCCAGAACCTGGCCGCGGATCGGGCGCGCTATATAGGGGATATAGACGATGCCGATGATGAAGATCGGCAGCCACAGGCTGCCCGCTTCAAGCGTGAGGATGCCGAGATCGATGCCATGGGCGATGAGCACGATCGACAGCGAGATGGCGAGCAGATAGACCGGAAAGGCCCACAGCACGTCGAGGATGCGCGACAGGATCGTGTCGGTGACGCCGCCGAAAAAGCCGGCGGCGAGGCCGACGATGGTGGCGACCAGGATGGTGATGACGGTCGAGGCGCCGGCGATGAGCAGTGAGTTGCGGCCGCCATAAAGGAGCCGCGCCATGACGTCACGGCCCTGATTGTCGGCGCCGAGAAAATAGTTGCCGAGCTGCCAGGTTGGCCCGATGGGCGTGTAGCCGAGGCCGAGGCCCTCGGTCGACTGCTCCATCACCGCGACCTGCTGCCCGTCGATGTCGATGGTGGCGTCGAGGGTGGAGCGGAAGGGATCGGTGTTCGCCCAGGCGGCATAGGCCGGCGCCAGGAGGGAAACGACGACGATGAGGATGAAGACCGCGAGACAGGCCATGGCGGCCTTGTCGCGGGAGAGCCGGCGGAGAGCCGTGGCCCAGGGGCCACGGCTCGCGCGGAGTGACGCAACTGCGTCGGACATCCATCAGTTCCGGATTTACTGGACCCAGGACTGGGTGACCATCCAGTAATATTGCGAGTTGAACTGGAAGTTGCCGAGACGCTTGGAAACGAAATCGAGATGCTTCGGCGTGAAGAGCGCCGCGGCCGGAGCCTTGTCGGTAATCGCCTTGTCGATCTCGGTCCACATCTTGTCGGCGGCGGCCTGATCGGTGACGCCGAGGGCGAGCGCCGCCTTCATCTTGTCATTGATCTCCTTGTCGCAGAAGCCGGAGATGTTGACCGACGAGTCGGAGCCTTCGCGGAAGCTTTCGCAGCCGAACAGGACATAGAGGAAGTCGGATGCGGCAGGATAGTCCTGATACCACTGTGTGATCGACATCTGCACCTTGTTGTTGGTGTTCTGGATATAGGTGAACTGGATATTGGTGGCGATCGGCTTGACTTCGGCCTGGTAGCCGAGATCGTTGAGCACGCTCTGCAGATAGACGCCGACCGATTTCGAGATCGCCTTGTCCTCGGCGATGATCGTCACCTTCTGGCCCTTGGTGCCCGATTCCTCGACGAGCTGCTTGGCCTTCTCCATGTCGGGCGCCGACCACTTCGTGCCGGGGTCCTTGGTGAAGGGGCAGTAGGGCTCATGGCCGGGAAAGCCCGGGGGCAGGACCTGGCAGACGGGCGCGGCGAGCACCTTGCCGCCGAAGATCTTGACCAGCGCGTTGCGGTCGATCGCATAGGAGACTGCCTGGCGGGCCTTCTCATTGTCGAACGGCGCCAGCCTCGTATTCATCGGCAAGTACCACCAGGCGGTGAGCGGCGTCACATGGACCTGGTCCTTGTTCTTGGTGCCGATCTCGGCCAGGCGGTCGGCCGGGATCTCGTCGAAGGTCCAGTCGGCCTCGCCATTCTGGATCGCGGTGACGGCGGCTTCCTCGCTCAGGCCGAAATCATACTGGACCTTGTCGGGATAGCCGTCGGGCTGGGCGTCCTCGCTCCACACCTTGAAATGCGGGTTGCGCTCCATGACCAGCGCCTTGTTGGGATCATAGGAGCTGAACATGTAGGGGCCGGTGCCGGCGATCGGCACGGAACCCGCATCCTGGGTCGGCGCGTCGGCGGGCAGGATCACCGCATGCGGCAGGCCGAGCTTGTAGAAGAACTCGGCATCGGGCTGGGTGAGGTTGATGGTGATTGTATTGTTCGCCTCATCGGCGACGACGCCGCCCTCGAGGGTGCATTTGGCGGGCTCGGCCAGGCACTTGTCGGCGCCGACCAGGCCTGAGAAGAACGAGCCGGAAGTGGGGCTCGACACTTTGTAGATGCGCTGGAAGGACGCGACGACGTCCTTCACGCCGACCTCGCGGCCGTCGGAGAATTTGATGCCCTTGCGCAGCTTGAACACATAGGTCTTGCCGTCATTCTCGGGCTTCGGCACTTCCTCGGCGAGATCGGCGACGATCTTGAAGCCTTCGGCGCCCGCCGCCTTCTTGAAGGTGACGAGGCCGTCATAGACGGGCTGATAGAGCTGCCAGTATTGCAGCGTGTAATTGATATGCGGATCGAGCGTGCCGCCGGCGGAGCGCGACAGCAGGCGCATCGTGCCGCCCCTGTGCTCGGCCTTGTATTCGGCGAAACTCGGCGTGCTCACGGCACTGATCAGCAGGGCCGCGGCACCTGCCAGCAACCATTTCTTCATTGGACGTCTCCCTGTTTATTCTTAAGTGTCTAGTCGTTCTCGTCGAGGAACGAAGCGACGGTCTTCATGCATTTCCCGGTTTCTTCGACATGCGGCAGGTGGCTCGATTTCTCGAAGATCACCCAGCGCGCGCCTTTGATATTGTCGGCGAAGGGCTGCACGACGGCCGGCGTCGCTTCATCATAGCGGCCGGAAATCAGAAGGGTGGGCACGTCGATGGCCTTGACCTTGTCGATGACGCTCCAGGTCTTGAGGCTGCCGATGACGAAGAACTCGTTGGGTCCGTTCATCGTATTGTAGACCGTCGGATTGCGGCCGATCTGGTCGAAGGAGCGTTTCACTTCCGGCGGGAAGGGGACGACGCGGCAGACATGGCGCTCATAGAAGGCCATCGACGCCGCGAGATACTCAGGGTCGGTCAGAGTGCCGGCCTTCTCATGCCGGTCGAGCGCGGAACGGATCTTTTCCGGCATCTCGGACCGCAGACGGTTCGCTTCCGCCACCCAGAGCTCCATCGAGGCGGGCGAATTGGCGATGGTCAGCGACTTCAAGCCCTTGGGCCGCGTGATGCCGAATTCGGCGCCCAGCATGCCGCCCCAGGACTGACCCAGCACGTGATAGGCCGAGCGCATTCCCAGGAAGTCGATGAGGTTGTTCAGCTCTTCGACGAACAGCTTCGGCGTCCAGAAGTCGGCGCCCTTGCCGGGCAGCAAGGTGGACTTGCCGCAGCCCAACTGGTCGTAGTGGATGACCTGGCGGCCGTCGCGGGCGAGGAGCTTGTAGCTGTCGAGATAGTCGTGGGCAGCGCCCGGACCGCCATGCAAGAGCACCACTGGCGGCTTCTTCGACTGAGGATCACCCGTTACGCGGTACCAGGTAACGTAGTCACGGAAGGGCGCGTAGCCTTCCTTGGAATATATGCGCATGCAAACATTGTCCCCAAAGACGGGCATGACGCTATAGCGGTTTTTGGCAAGTGGCAATGGCGAAGAGATGAAATTTGATGAACCTCCAAGATCGGTTCCTTTTGCCTGACAAATATGCACAATGACGCAAAAGATTTGTCCAAACATCAGAGCGCATATTCGATCACATGGCCAATTCCCTGAACGATCATTTGAGACCTGAAACAGTCCTGCCGGGCGATCACGACAGGGCGGCACTCGCCGGGCGGGTCTGGCGGCCCGAAGTGGAGGGGCCATCCGTGGCGGCGCTGCGCGGCGGCGACGTGGTCGATATCAGCTCCAGTTTCGCGACCATGCGCGATCTCTGCGAAGAGGCCGATCCGGCCAAGGCGATGCGGACGGCCCAGGGCGAGACGATCGGCAAGGTCGCCGATCTTCTCGCCAATACCGCGCCGGACACGCGCGATGCGAAGAAGCCGTGGTTCCTGGCGCCGGTCGATCTGCAGGCGGTGAAAGCGGCGGGCGTCACTTTCGCCATCTCGATGCTCGAGCGGGTGATCGAGGAGCGGGCGCGCGGCGACTACAATGCGGCGGCCGAGATCCGCAAGACGGTCAAGGAGCTGGTCGGCGACGACCTGAAGAAGCTGAAGCCCGGCTCGCCCGAGGCCATGAAGCTCAAGGAGACGCTGATCGCGCAGGGCGCCTGGAGCCAGTATCTCGAAGTCGGCATCGGGCCCGATGCGGAAGTCTTCACCAAGGCGCAGGTCATGTCCTCCATCGGTCCCGGCGCCGATGGCGGGCTGCATGCCATGTCGACCTGGAACAATCCGGAGCCGGAAGTGGTGGTCGTCGTGTCATCGGCTGGCAGGATCGTCGGCGCGACGCTCGGCAATGACATCAATCTGCGCGACGTCGAAGGCCGCTCGGCGCTGCTGCTGTCCAAGGCCAAGGACAACAACGCGTCCTGCGCGGTCGGGCCGTTCCTGCGCTTCTTCGACGAGAGCTTCGGTCTCGACGATGTGCGCCAGGCCACCGTCACGCTCGAGGTCCTGGGACCGGAAGGCTTCAAGCTCAAAGGCTCGTCCTCGCTCGCCATGATCAGCCGCGATCCGGCCGATATCGTCGGCCAGACCATCGGCAAGCATCATCAGTATCCGGATGGTTTCGTATTGTTTCTCGGGACGATGTTCGCGCCCGTCGAGGATCGCGACACCAAGGGCAAGGGCTTCACCCACAAGGAAGGCGACATCGTCACCATCGCCACGCCCAAGCTCGGCAGCCTCACCAACCGCATGCGGCGCAGCCATGAATGTCCGCCCTGGACCTTCGGCGTCAGCCATCTGATGCGCAACCTGGCGAAACGTGGGCTGCTCTGACGAAGGGCCTTTCCCTTGTTTCCCCTCTCCCGTTGCGAGCAATGGGAGAGGGTGCCCGACAGGGCGGATGAGGGCTCTTCTGAAACGATTGCAAGTCTTGGGAAGGCGCGAGCGCATCCAAAGGCATCAGATCCTGCCGGAACAGGGAGTCCGGGAAAATGACGGGGAAGTTTACAGGGAATTTGCAGGGTATTTACAGGGAATTACAGGCAATTTCGCGAAAATCGCGAGAGAGGGGATAGCCCTGACCGTGGAAATTTCCCACTGGCGCGCGCGGGAATGCAAGCGGACGAAGCTTCACTCCTCGTCGCGCTTCGGATCCGGGATCTCGCCGCCCGGCTCAGGGCCTTCCTCGGCAGGGATGGTGTACTGGCCGCCGAGCCAGCGGTTGAGATCGACATTGGCGCAGCGCGCCGAACAGAAGGGATGGAATTTCTGCTGCGAGGGCTTGCCGCAGATCGGGCAGGGGCGCCTGGGCCTGAGGCGCACCGGCTCCTTGGCGCCGGTCATATGCCGCTGAGCGGCGCGGTCAGCCAGGTGTAGTGAACAGGATAGCCCGCGCCATGGAGGAGATGGATGGTTTCGTAGAGCGGCAGTCCGACCACGCCCGAATGCGAGCCGCTCAGGGTGCGCACGAATGATTCGGCGCGGCCCTGCACCGCATAGCCGCCGGCCTTGCCGCGCCATTCGCCGGATTTGAGATAGGTGTCGACATCCTCGCGCGAGAAACGCTTGAACCGCACCTTGGTTTCCGAGCAGCGCCGCCAGGACTGGCCGCCGGGCGCCAGCAGCGTCACGGCCGAATAGACCCAGTGCGAGCGGCCCGAAAGCAGCCACAGGCAGGCTTCGGCCTCCTCGGGCGTCTCGGGCTTGGGCAGGACGCGGCGGCCGAGCCCGACCACCGTATCGGCGGCGAGGATGAAGGTCTTGGCGCCGAGCTTCTTGACGAGCGGCGCTTCCTGCGCGGTGCGCGCCTTCTCATTGGCGAGCCGGATCGCCAGCCGGCGCGGGGATTCCCGCTTCATCGGCGTTTCGTCGATATCGGCCGGCATCAGAAGGTCGGGCTTGAGGCCGGCCTGCTCGAGCAGCGCCAGGCGGCGCGGCGAGGCGCTGGCCAGCACAAGCTTGACGCGGGCTTCCGTCATGCGTCCGCCGGTCCTTATTTGAAGCGGTAGTTGATGCGGCCCTTGGTCAGGTCATAGGGCGTCATTTCGACCATGACACGGTCGCCGGCGAGCACGCGGATGCGGTTCTTGCGCATCTTGCCGGCGGTATGGGCGATGATTTCATGGTTATTGTCGAGCTTAACGCGGAAAGTCGCGTTGGGCAGGAGCTCGGTCACCGTGCCCTCGAATTCAAGCAATTCTTCCTTCGCCATAAGGTTCCCTGGCTGGTTAACGATCGCGGCTACCCATGAACCGGTTGCCCGGCAAAATCAAGTCGGCGGGGGAATTTAGGATCTGCGCGCTTCCTTGTCGCCAAAGTCGGGCAACTTTGGCGGGAAGCGCTTTACACACCACGCGCCCCCTGCGCCCCGAATCGGGTGCGGATGCGGCGCATGAGGCCGTCGCGGACATCGCGATAGGCGTCGAGGATCTGCTCGCGGCTGCCCATGGCGGCGGACGGGTCCATGGTCGGCCAGTACTCGGCCTCGATGGCCATGGTGCGGGTCATTTCGAGGGCCCGGTGGTGGGCCTCGGGCGACAACGAGATGACGATGTCGAAGCTCGAATCCTCGAGATCGGCGAAGCTCTGCGGCCGGTGCTTGCGCAGGTCCATGCCGATCTCGTCCATGACGACGCCGACGAACGGGTCGGGCTCGCCGGGCCTGACCCCGCAGGAGGCGACGAAGACCCGGTTGCCATAGAAATGGCGGGCGATGGCGGCCGCCATCGGCGAGCGGATGACGTTCTGGGTGCAGGCGAAGAGCAGGGCTCCCGGGAGATCAGCCGCCATCGAAACGTCCGCTCAGCCGCGCCAATGCAATACGCAAAGCAGGGTGAACAGCCGGCGCGAAGTGGTCTTGTCGACCTCGATCTTGCCGTCGAGCCGTTCCTTGAGCAGATCGCCTCCCTCATTGTGCAGGCCGCGCCGCGCCATGTCGATGGTCTCGATCTGGCTCGGGGTCGCGGTGCGGATCGCCTTGTAATAGCTCTCGCAGATCATGAAGTAGTCCTTCACGATGCGCCGGAAAGGCGAGAGCGACAGGCCGATCATCGAGACGCGCTCTTCCTTGGCGCTCCAGATGTCGAAGATGATGCGGCCGTCGGCGGCCGACAGCGCCAGGCGATAGGGGCCGGTCTCGTGGCCGATCACGGTGAAGCGGTTGTCCTCGATGAGGTCATAGATGGCGACCCGGCGCTCGTGATCGGCATCGGCGCTCAGCCCCGAGCCGATGCTGTCATCGAGATCGACGGCGGCGAGGCGGTTGGTGTCGGGGGCGTCCTTGGCGGTCATGAGGTCAACCTAGCGCGCTTCCCGGAGAAGGGGAATCTTTTCGCCTGATGCATGATGATACGAATTCTCCCTCCACCACGCGAAGCGTGGGGAGGGTGGCCGCCCGCAGGGCGGACGGGTGGGGTGTCTCCACCGAAACGTATCCATCAGTTC
>JBMOOM010000005.1:136115-185015 GCA_049323275.1 Pseudomonadota bacterium | reverse complement strand
CGAGACGACGGAGCAGGCCGCGGCCGCGCCCACCACTCCTGAAGCGGCGACCCCCGAAACGGCCGCCCCGGAGACCAAGCAGGCCGAGGCCGACAAGCCGCGCTCCGGCAAGGTGGTCATCCAGCCCGGCAACAATCTGTGGAAGCTGTCGCGCGTCATCTATGGCCGCGGCATCAACTTCACCGTGATCTACGACGCCAACAAGGAGCAGATCCGCGATCCGGACCTGATCTATCCCGGCCAGATCTTCGCCATTCCCAATGCCAATCCGCCTGAACAGATCGACCCCAAGCGCCGTGATCCGCTGACCAGCGCCGAGGGCGGCACCGGACAATGACGCGCCCGACGCCGCATCAGGCGGCGCTCAGGCGGGGTGACGGCAGTCATTGGCGGACGCTGCAGGACATCATGCCGCTCCTGTGGCCCGAGGGGCGCGTGGACCTGAAGGTCCGCGTCGTCCTCGCTGTCGTGGCGCTGATCCTCGCCAAGGTCGTCACCGTCCTCACGCCTTTCGCCTATAAATACGCGGTCGACGCGCTGACCGCGAAAGACGGCCTGCCGGCGCTGATCGTCGTGCCGGCCTTCATGATCCTCGCTTATGGCGTGGGCCGGGTGATGATGGTGGCCTTCGCGCAGTTGCGCGACGCGATCTTCGCCAAGGTCGGCCAGCGCGCGGTGCGCGAGCTGGCGATGCGCACCTTCCGGCATCTGCATGCCCTGTCGCTGAAGTTCCACCTCGAGCGGCGCACCGGCGGCCTGTCGCGCATCATCTCGCGCGGCACCAACGGCATCGACACCATTCTGCGCTATTCGCTGTTCAACACTTTTCCGACGGCGCTCGAGCTGTTCTTCATCTGCGGCATCCTCGCCCATTCCTATGGCTGGCTCTATGCGCTGGTCGTGGCGGGAACGGTGCTCGCTTATGTGATCTATACCTATATCGCCACCGAATGGCGCATCAATATCCGCCGCGCCGCCAATGACGCCGATACCGACGCCTCGACCAAGGCCATCGACAGCCTGCTCAATTTCGAGACGGTGAAATATTTCGGCAACGAGGAGCACGAGGCGCGCCGCTACGACGTGGCGATGGCGCGCTACGAGAAGGCCTCGATCAAGACCTGGATCTCGCTCGCCATCCTTAATGCCGGCCAGGCGCTGATCTTCGCCATCGGCCTCACCATCGCCATGCTGATGAGCGGCTATGCGGTGCAGGCGGGGACCATGACGCTCGGCGACTTCGTCATGATCAACGCGCTGATGATCCAGCTCTATATGCCGCTCAATTTCATCGGCTCGGTCTATCGCGACATCAAGCAGGGGCTGATCGATGTCGAGGAGATGTTCTCGCTGCTCGAGGTCGATGCCGACATCAAGGACCGGCCGGGCGCGGTGCCGCTGCGTCCCGCCAGGGGCGAGATCGTCTTCGAGCATGTCAATTTCGCCTATGACAAGGAAAGGCCGATCCTGCGCGACCTCTCCTTCCGGGTGCCGAGCGGCAAGACCGTGGCGATCGTCGGTCCCTCGGGCGCCGGCAAGTCGACTATCTCGCGCCTGCTGTTCCGCTTCTACGACGTGGGCTCCGGCCGCATCCTCGTCGACGGGCAGGACATCGCCGGCGTGACCCAGAAGACCCTGCGCGCCGCGGTCGGCATGGTCCCGCAGGACACGGTGCTGTTCAACGACACGGTGCGCTACAATATCCGCTATGGCCGGCCCGAGGCCAGCGACGAGGAGGTCGAGGACGCGGCGCGCCTCGCCCAGGTTCATTCCTTCGTGATGACGCTGCCCAAGGGCTATGAGACCCTGGTCGGCGAGCGCGGCCTCAAATTGTCGGGCGGCGAGAAGCAGCGTGTCTCGATCGCCCGCACCATCCTCAAATCGCCGCCGATCCTCATTCTCGACGAGGCGACCTCGGCGCTCGATACGATGACCGAGCGCGAGATCCAGGCGGCTCTGCGCCAAGTGTCGCGCAACCGCACCACCCTGGTCATCGCCCATCGCCTGACCACGGTCGTCGATGCCGACGAGATCATCGTGCTGGAGCATGGCGGCATCGCCGAGCGCGGCACCCATGGGGAGCTTCTGCAGAAGCGCGGACTTTATGCCGCCATGTGGAACCGGCAGCGCGAGGCCGACGAGGCGCGCCGCAGGCTCGCCGACATCGCGCATGAGGAAGAAGAGGAGGCCGGCGACGGCGCCTCCGGACAGGGCGATGTGGCGGTTAACGCCACCTGACATTTTCTGTCTTTTGTCATTGTTTTGAGCTAGGTTCCGCAGCCGTCATGTCACTCGTCAACACCATCACCTCGACTTTCGTCCCCGTTCATCGCGAGGGCTGGAAGTTCGTCGCCATCGCCGCGGCGGTCACCCTTATCCTTTATTGGTTCGATCTCGACCTGCTGGCGCTGCTGGCGCTGGTGCTCACTGCATGGTGCGCCTATTTCTTCCGCGATCCCGAGCGGGTGACGCCCCTGCGTCAGGGGCTCGTCATCTCGCCGGCCGACGGGCGCGTCAGCGCCATCGAAAGCGTGGTACCGCCGCCCGAGCTCGACCTGCCGCGCGAGCCCTTCACCCGCATTTCGGTGTTCATGAATGTCTTCGACGTTCATATCAACCGCGCGCCGGTCGATGCGCGCATCGCCCATATCGCGTATGTGCCGGGCAAGTTCCTCAATGCCGAGCTCGACAAGGCCAGCCTGGACAATGAGCGCCAGGCGATGACGCTGGAGCTCGAGGACGGGCGCAAGATCGGCGTGGTGCAGATCGCCGGCCTGGTGGCGCGGCGCATCGTTAAATTCGTCGATGACGGCGACATGCTGAAGGCGGGCGAGCGCTTCGGACTCATCCGCTTCGGCAGCCGGGTCGATGTCTATCTGCCGAAAGGCGTCAGCGTTTTCGCCGTCATCGGGCAGCGGGCGATCGCCGGCGAGACGGTGCTCGCCGACTTCGCCTCCGACGAGGCCGAACGCGCCGGCCGGCGGAATTGAGGAGCAACCCATGGCGGAAATCCCCGATCCGGTAGACGAGACGATCGACAGGAGCCGTCGCGAGCAGCGCCTGCGCCGTTTCAAGCAGGTGCCGATCCGCATCCTGGTGCCCAATCTGATCACGCTGCTGGCGCTGTGCAGCGGCGTCACCGCCATCCGGCTCGGCATGGAGGGGCGCTACGAGCTCGCCGTCGCCGCGGTCATCCTCGCCATCGTGCTCGATGCGGTCGATGGACGCCTGGCACGTCTCCTGAAAGGCACGTCGCGCTTCGGCGCGGAGCTGGATTCGCTCGCCGACTTCGTCAATTTCGGCGTGGCGCCGGCCATTCTCATCTATCTGTGGTCGCTCAATTCGCTGAAGAGCCTCGGCTGGCTGGTGGCGCTGTGCCTGGCGATCTGCTGCGCTTTGCGCCTGGCGCGGTTCAATGTCGCGATCGATGATCCCGACAAGCCGGCCTGGATGATGAACTTCTTCACCGGCGCGCCGGCCCCGGCCGGCGCCGGCCTCGCCATGGCGCCGATGTATCTGGGCTTTCTCGGCCTCATTCCGGACGGCCATGACGTGGCCTGGCTGGTCCTGCCATACACGGCCGCGGTGGCGCTTCTGATGGTGAGCCGGGTTCCGACCTTCTCCGGCAAGACGCTCGGCTCGCGCATCAGCCGCGATCTGGTCCTGCCGCTCCTCGGCGTCGCGGCGCTCGTCATCGTCAGCCTGATCACCTTCACCTGGGAAATGCTGACCGCGATGTCGCTGCTTTACATCGCGCTACTGCCGTTCGGCATCCGCTCCTATCGCCGCCACAAGGCGGAGTATGAGCAGCGCAAGGCGGAGACGCCGGCGGGATAAAGCGAGCAGGTCTGCCTGGCTATGAGGGGCGTCTGGCGACTGCCCGTTCGCTCTTTATCACATCCATGAATGTCTCCACGATCGCCGAGTCGCGAGAGAACCTGTCATTGCCGCGATGCCAGCACACCACATATTCGTAGGTGGTGGCGGGCTGGAAAGGAACGATCTTCACATCGAACATCTTGTACTGCTCGGCCATGAAGCTGTTGTCGAGGGAGATGCCTATCCCATGCGTCACGTAAACAGCTGAGAGACCGATCGTATCGGTGTAGACCTTGGGCGACAGGGAAAAGTTGCCGCGCCCGAATGTCAGGAAGCCGAGCTTGTTGGAGGCGTATTCTCTCTCCAGCACGATCAGCCGTTCCTCGCCGATGTCATCGGCGGTGATGACGTCCTTGGACGCGAGACGATGATCGTGGGGCAGGAGGCAGACGCTCTTGCTTTCGGCGATGATCTGCCACTCGAAAAAGCGTTCGTCCAACGGCAGGCGCGAAATTCCGATATCGGCTTCCCCGGTCAGAATGCTCTGCGTTATCTGATCATAGCGCTGTGCCTTCACATGGAATTCGAGGGACGGATCGAGGCCGTCGAGGGCGAGAATGATCTTGGGGACGAGCGTCAAGGTGAGGATATCCGGCGCGGCGATCGTCAGGCTGTTGCGCTTGATGCGGAACGCATCGGTGATCTCCTTCTCGATGCGCCCGAGCGTATCGAAATACCTGTCCAGCCGGTTGTAGATGTCGATCGCGCGGGTGGTCGGGATGAGGCCGCGGCGATCCCGCTCGAAGAGTTTCTCGCCGACCGCCTCTTCGAACTGCTTGAGATGCTGGCTGACGGCCGACTGGGTGATGCCGAGCTCCTTGGCGGCGCGTCTCGTGGATCCGACCCTGATGATCTCGCGGAAGATCTCCGCCGATCGTATGCCGGCCTTGCCGCTTCCGTCCGGAATTTCAGTCATTTCATCCCTCCCGATCACCCATATTAGTAGAACTAATCGGGTGTCATAAGAACTTAATAAATTGACGGTTTTCACCGCTCCTCGCATCGTCGGCGTACAAGAAATGACGATCACTTCGATATAGAGGGAGCCTCAGGAAAATGGGTAAGAAACTCAGGATAGGGATGCTTGCGGCCACGGCGGCATTCGGACTGTATCTGGCGAATGCCTTGCCTTCCACGGCTCAGGAATTGCGCGTCGCGACATCCTATAAATTGCTCACGCTCGATCCTCACTATGCGGTCCTGAACGAGAATATCGCGCTGCTGTCGCATATATACGAGCGGCTCCTGTATCAGGACGAGGCTCTCAATCTCAAGCCGGGACTGGCGACGTCGTGGAAGCGGCTGTCCGAGACGCAATGGGAGTTCAAGCTCCGCGAGAATGTCCGGTTTCAGGACGGCTCCGCTTTCGGCGCCGAGGACGTGGTCTATACGATCAAGCGGATCCAGGGCTTTCTGAAGCCGCCGAGCGGCGGCTTTCAGGCCTATGTGAAGTCGATCAAGTCGGTCGCGGCTTCCGATCCCCTGACCGTCGTGATCGAGACGGATGGCAGCGTGCCGACCCTGCCGCTGCAGCTGTCGAATATCTTCATCGTCCATCACGAGGCTGCGGGCTTCAAGACGACCGAGGAGCTCAATGCAGGCGGCCTGGCGAATGGGACGGGGCCTTACAAATTTACCGGCTGGCAATCCGGCGAGACGCTCAAGCTCGCGCGGAATGCCGATTATTGGGGTGGGCGGCCCGCCTGGGCGGAGGTCACTTTCCGCATCATCGAAAGCCCTGCGGCGCGGGTGGCCGCCCTGGTCGCGCAGGACGTGGATCTCGCCGATTTCATCCCGGCGCGCGATGTCGAGGGCGTGAAGAAGCGCGGGCTCAAGGTCGAGAGCGTCAGCGCCGCCCGCTCGAACTTCCTGCAATTCGATCTGGGACGCGAAGAGCTGCCCGAGGTGACCGACAAGGATGGCAATCCCATTCCGAACCCGTTCCGCGATGTCCGCGTGCGGCGTGCCTTGGCGACGGCGACCGACCGCGCCTTTCTGGCCGACAGAATCCTGCTCGGCTATGGAACCGCCGCGGCGCAGTTCTTTCCCAACGGCCTTCCGGGCACCTCGCCGAAACTCGTTCCGGAGCCGCCCGGTTACGAAAAGGCGAAGGCGCTTCTAGCGGAGGCTGGATATCCGAATGGGTTCAATCTGAGTCTGGCCGGCTCCTCGGGGCGCTATCCCGGCGACGGCGAAACATTGCAGGCCCTCGCGCAGAACTGGGCGCGGGCGGGCGTCGGCGTCAAGCCCGTCGCGGTGCCGTTCTCTGTATTCGAAACGAATCGGGCAGCGGGAAAATACGCCGTCTGGTACGCAGGATGCTCCGGCGAAGCGGTCGATATCTGTCTCAACGCGGTGGTCGCATCGCCCGACAAGGCGCGCGGCACCGGTGCATTGAATTACGGCAATTACCGCAACCCGGCCTTCGACGAGATGCTCGGCAAGGCGCGGACCGTCGAGGTCGGACCCGAACGGGACGAAGCAATTGCGCATGCGGCTGAATTCGTGATGGCCGACCAGCCCGTCATTCCGCTCTATCACTTCCACCATATCTCCGCCTATGGTGGAAAGGTCGCCTCCTATACGATGCATCCGCGCGGATGGACGACCGCCATGCAGGCCGTTCCCTCGGACAAGTGAGCGCGTCTCCCATGACAAATGTCATCCTCGGACGGATTCTGCAGGCCTTCCTTCTGCTTCTGGTGATGTCGCTGATCGGCTTCATCGGCATCCACAGTGCCGGAAACCCGGTCTACAACATCGTCAATGTGGAAACCGCATCCGCGGAGGATATCAGGGACGCGACGATCGCGCTCGGGCTCGATCAGCCGCTGTGGATTCAGTATGTCCGGTTCCTGGAGAATGTGGGGACCGGAAACTTCGGAACGTCCTACATCTATCACCTGCCGGCTTTCGGTCTGCTTCTGAGCAAGCTTCCCGCCACCTTCGAGCTTGCCTTTCTGGCGATGCTGCTGGCGGCGCCCATCGGAACGGGCTTGGGACTGTGGGCCGGCCGCCATCCCGGCTCCTTCCTTGACGGTCTGATCCTGCGGTCGAGCGTGTTCGCCTTGAGCATTCCCTCCTTCTGGCTGAGCATGATGCTCATCCTGATCGGGGCGATATTCACCGGGTGGTTCCCGTCCGGCGGTCGCGGCGAAACACTGAGCTTTCTGGGTCAGAACTGGAGCTTTCTGACCCTCGACGGGCTGCGGCACCTGGCGCTTCCCGTCATGGCGCTCGCCATACCGAACATCGCCCTCATCGCCAGGCTGGCGAGGTCGGGAACGGTCGAGGTCGAGCGGCTCGATTTCACGCGCTTCTGCCGGGCCAAGGGTCTTTCTCCCGGCCGCATCCTGTTGCGGCATACGCTGCCCAATATCAGCATTCCGATCGTCACGATCATCGGCCTTCAATTCGGCGGTTTGCTCGCCTTTGCGGTGGTCGTCGAAAGCATCTTCGCGTGGCCGGGCATCGGCAAGCTTCTCATCGATTCCATACAACTCCTCGACCGGCCGGTGGTGATGGCGACGCTGACATTCGTTTCGGCGGTGTTCGTGCTTCTCAATGCCCTGGTCGACATCATCTACTCCATCCTCGATCCACGTGTCCGCGTGTCTGCGTGAGATCGTCATGATTGCCGGAATGAAATTCAAGAACGCATTCGCCCGCCCGGGATTTTCCGTCTCAGGCGCAATATTGCTGTGCTACGTCCTGGCGGCCATAGCGGCGCCCTTCCTGGCACCGCAGAATCCGTATGATCCGCTGCAGATCTTCAGCTGGGAAGCATCATCCCCGCCGGGCTCGATGGGAAGCGGCGGCTATCGCTATCTGCTCGGAACCGACGGTCTCGGGCGCGATATCGCAAGCGGCATCCTCTATGGATTGCGCATCAGCCTCGTCGTTTCCCTCATCGGCACCCTCATCGCCGCCTTGATCGGGCTCACCGCCGGCGTCGCCGCCGCCTATTTCGGCAGATGGGTCGACATCGTCATCATGCGGCTGGTCGATCTCCAGCTCAGCCTCCCGACCATGCTCGTCGCCCTCATCGCGATCGTGACATTGGGACCGGGGATCGATCGGATCATTCTCGCTCTGATCGTCGTGCAATGGGCGGTTTTCGCGCGCGTCGCCCGTGGCGTCGCTCTGAGCGAGGCCGGCAAATCATATATGGATGCGGCCAGCCTGCTGAGGCTGCCCTCATACCGCGTCATATTCCGCCACCTTCTTCCCAACAGCATCGCTCCGGCGATCACGTTGTTGCCGGTTGAAATCGGCCATGCCATCGCCCTGGAGGCCACATTGTCCTTCCTGGGGCTGGGCGTTCCCATCGATAAGCCGTCTCTCGGTTCGATGGTCGCCAGCGGCTTCCAGTATCTCCTGACCGGCCAGTACTGGATCAGCTTTTTCCCCGGCCTGGCCTTGTTCGGCCTCATCGCCAGCATCAATTTTGTCGGCGAGGATGTCCGGCGCCGCTTCGACCCGAGGAGCAGTTCGTTATGAAACTCGATTCTGTCGAAGCGCCCTTGCTCCAGGTGCGGAATCTCTCGGTGCGGTACCTCGCCAAGAATGGGCCGATGATGGTTGTCCGGGATGTGAGCTTCGATCTTCGCCGCGGCGAAATTCTCGGCATCATCGGCGAGTCGGGCGCGGGAAAGTCCACCTTGGGCAATGCCATCATCGATCTGCTCGATCCCGATTTCGAGCCGCCGACCGGCGAAATCCGGCTCAATGGCAGGACCGTCGCGGATGGGCGGGAGCGCGAGGCCCTGCGCGGGCGTAAGATCGCCAGCGTCTTTCAGGATCATACGGCATCGCTCGATCCCCTGATGACGGTCGGCGCCCAATTGACCGAGACGATTCTGGCAACGAACCGCAAGGCCTCGCGCAGCCAGGCGCAGGCCGTGGCGATCGAGCTGATGCAACGGGTGGGGATACCCGATCCGGAACGCCGCTATGGGAGCTATCCGCACCAGCTCTCGGGCGGACAAAGACAACGGGTCGTGATCGCCATAGCGCTGGCCGGCTCGCCCGAGATCATCGTCGCCGATGAGCCGACCTCGGCGCTCGACGCGACGATCCAGATGCAGATCCTGAAGCTGCTCCGCCGGCTGGTCGATGAGGAGAGGCTTGCCATTGTCCTCGTCACCCATGACATGGGCGTCATTTCAGAAATCGCCGACCGGGTCCTGGTGATGAAGGACGGCCAGGTCGTCGAGGAGAATGCGACGTCGTCCCTCCTCGCGGCGCCGAAGAACGACTATACGCGCAGTCTGCTGGCGGCCGTTCCCAGGCTCCGGGTTTCCAAGGAGGGGCCGGAGCCGGCAGGCCAAGGGAGCCACGAAGAGGAGGGGGCCGCGCCGATCCTCGTTGTCGAGGATGTGTCGAAGGCCTTCGCGTCCCCGCGGACAGGTTTCTTCGGAAGGAGATCGGCAAAGTTCGCTTTGCGGAATGTCAGCCTCAGCCTGGAACGCGGCACGGTGGCGGGGATCGTCGGTGAAAGCGGAAGCGGGAAAACGACGATCGGGCGCATCGTGGCCGGGCTGGAGACGGCCAATGCCGGAAGCATCGTGCTCGATCGCGCCAAATATGATGTCTCTCTGCGCGGGGGCAGGAATGGCCTGCTCGGGCAGGTCCAGATGATCTTCCAGGATCCGGCCAGCTCGTTGAATCCGCGGATGACGATTTCGGACGCGCTCGCCGAGAGTGTCCGGTTCGGGTTGAGGGCTCGACCGGAGAGCCCGGGCCCGAATATCGAGGCCATGATGGACCGGACCGGTCTCGCCAGAAGCCTCCTCAATCGCTATCCGCATCAGTTGTCCGGGGGACAGAAGCAGCGTGTCTGCATAGCCAGGGCGCTCCTGGCCGGCCCCGGAATCATCGTCGCGGACGAGCCGACCTCCGCGCTCGACGTGTCGGTGCAGTCGGAGATCATCGCCCTTCTGAGGGAATGCGTCATGGAGCAGAATCTGTCGATGTTGTTCATATCCCACGACCTGGCGGTGGTGCAGGATATCTGCAGCTTCGTGTACATCATGAAGGACGGCCGGGTTGAGGATCAGGGATCGTCCCGGCTTTTATTCGCGCAATCGCAAAATCCATATACCCGCGGCCTGATCGAGGCGCGGCCGCGAAGATTCATGCAATAGCGCATCGCCGCGGCCGATTGGGCGGCCGGGCGCATCTCATCATCGATCTTAAGGAACGGACGGATAGTCGACGTCCGAAAAGGAGAAACTATGCCTGAGAATTTCACATTGGCGGTTACCGGCCAATCCCTCATTCATCACGATGTGCGGTCGGACGGCAGCCGCGCGTTTCGCGATGTGAATGACCTGCTTCAGGGAGCGGATCTCGCTTTTACGAATTTCGAGGGAACGATCGCCGGCAGGCATGGCGGCTGGCCGCTGAAAGGTTCCGCCTTCGGCAGCAGCCCGCCCTATGTCCTCGACGCCCTCCGGGACATGGGCTTTCAGGCGCTTTCCCTTTCCAATAACCATTCCTTCGATCTCGGCCCGTCAGGCGTGCTCTCGACATTGGAGGAAGTGGAGAAGCGGGGCTTTCTTTACGGCGGCATCGGCCGCAATAGACGCGAGGCATCGACGCCGCTGACCGGGTCGTTCAAGTCCCGCGCCGTCTCCCTCATCGCGATGGATGGCGGGCCGGGGCCCGATTTCATGTATGCCGAGGATGCTGGGGGTGAGCGGCCCGAGAGGCCGGGGGTGAACCCGCTCCGCTTGTCCCGGATACTCGAAGTGGATGAGGAGACTTTCGAGCAGCTTCGCCTGATACGGGACAAGATCGGCTATTCCGCGGTCGACATGATCATCGATTGCCAGCCGGACGACATGCCCTCGATCGATGAGGGCCGCGAGCTGGCCCTGGGGCGGGCGGTCTACAGCAAGTCGCAAAGATGCGGGCGGGGTGTGAAGATCGACGGGAGCGATCTGGAGAGGAATCTCCAGTCCATCGCGGCGGCCGCCCGGACCGGCAGCCTGGCCATCGCCTATCTTCATCACCATCATTGGGCGAGCGATTGGATGCAGCCCCCGGCCTGGATCGGCGACATTGCCAGGAAATGCATCGACGCCGGCGCCGCCGCCTTCGTGAGCCATGGCGCGCCGGTGCTTCAGCCGATCCAGATCTACAAAGGACGTCCGATCTTCTACAGCCTCGGAAATTTCATTTTCCATACCGTAGCCGACTCGCCGCTCTGGCTGCGTCAGGAGGTCTGGGAAAGCGTGGTGGGCATATGCTCGTTCGACGACGACAACCGGCTGACCGGCCTGAGGCTCCATCCCGTGCTCATCGGCGGTGAAGAGGGGCTGAAGGACGATCGGATTGAACGCCGGCGCGTGCCGCATCTGGCGTCCGGGGCCACGGCGCAGAGAATCCTGCGGCGGCTCGCCGATCACTCACAGAAATTTGGCACACGCATCGAGGTCATCGATGGGGTTGGAGTTCTTTGCCTGACATGAAGACACGTCACGAGCTGCTGACCAGATTTTTCCGATATATAGCCATCGAAAGCCAGAGTGATCAGAAGGTCCCCGGCTTGCCGTCGACGGCGGGCCAGCACGCCTTGGCGGAGCTGCTGGCCGCAGAGTTGCGCGCTCTGGGCTTGGACGATGTCGTGGTCGACCGGAATGCCATTGTGACGGCGGTGAAGAGGGGCAACAGGCCCAAAGCGTCCAAGGTTGGATTCATCGCGCATCTGGACACGGCCGATGTCGGGCTGTCTGCATCGATAAGGCCGCAGATCCTGCGGTTTACCGGTGATGACCTCTGCCTCAATCGCGAAGAGGACATCTGGTTTCGCGCCGCCGACCATCCGGAGGCGACAGCGTGGACCGGCCAGGATATCATTTTCAGCGACGGCACCAGCGTGCTCGGCGCCGACAACAAGGCCGCCATCGCCGTCATCATGACGCTGCTTGCCAGCCTGCGCTCGACCGATCCCCATGGCGATATCTGCGTCGCCTTCGTGCCTGACGAGGAGATCGGCCTGAGGGGCGCCAAAGCACTGGATCTGTCGCGATTTCCGTGCGACTTCGCCTATACGATCGATTGCTGCGAGCTTGGCGAGATTGTCGTCGAGAACTTCAACGCGGCGTCAGGGGAAATCACTTTCACCGGGGTGAGCGCGCATCCGATGTCGGCTAAGGGCGTCATGGTCAACCCGCTGCTGATGGCGCTCGATTTCGTCGCGCAGTTCGATCGTCGCGAAACACCGGAATGCACGTCGGGCCGGGAAGGGTATTTCTGGTTCAGCGAGCTCAGTGCAAATGACGGCAACGCGCGGCTTACAGTGATGATCCGGGACTTCGACAGGGCGGCGTTCGAGCGTCGAAAGCACCGCATCGGCGAGGCGGCGGAGCTT
This sequence comes from Pseudomonadota bacterium, assembly GCA_049323275.1. Classification (GTDB taxonomy): domain Bacteria; phylum Pseudomonadota; class Alphaproteobacteria; order Rhizobiales; family Aestuariivirgaceae; genus Taklimakanibacter. The sequence goes on along the minus strand of JBMOOM010000005.1, from coordinate 172,759 downwards.
GTCAGGCAGCGATATCCGCGCGGGCATGTCGAATTCGCGGTCTCGGATACCTATCGGAATATCGGTGACAGTCTCGGCGGCGACAGGCGTCCGCTCGACCTGCTGCTGGCGGCGCTGAAGGAGCTCGAGATCACACCGAAGCTTATACCCATGCGCGGCGGCACCGACGGAGCGGCATTGTCGGCGCGCGGCCTGCCGACGCCGAATTTCTTCACCGGCGCGCATAATTTCCATTCGCGGTATGAGTTTCTGCCCGTCGCCGCCTTTGAAAAGTCGTTAGAGACCGCTCTTGCCGTTTGTAAATTGGCCGCCAAGGAGGCGTGAGGCACTAATCCCGCCGCTCGAACCGCACCCGCCGCGCCAGCCAGCAGCCGATCGTGACGCCGGTGATCCTGCCGCCGCCATCGCGCGCGAAGGCGAGCGTCCAGTCGCCGGGCGCCGGCGCGTCCATCGATCGTTGACAGGGCAGGCGCCAGATATCGGGGCCGGCCGGATAGATCGGCTGCATCGCGCCCTGGCCGAGGAAACCCTCGAAGGCGACGTAGAAGGCGCTGCCGGTCTGGGTGATCTCGAAAGTCGCATCGAGCTCGGGGTTGTGATAGCGGCCCGCGATATCCGTCGGAGCGGCACCATCGAGACGCCGGAACGCGCCGCTGAGATTGTCGATAGGGCGCGTTAAAGTGAGTGTATCGCCGTCGCGCTCGATCACCATCCCGGGTGAGGCCGCTTTGCCGGCGCCGGCGAGATCGAGCATCTCGGCATCGGTGGTGAAGCGCGCCGAAAGCTGGCCCTCCTTCGTCCCCTTGTTGATGTCGATCAGGAGGCTGGTCTCGGGATCGAAATAAGCGCCTGTCCACTTCGGGTCATAAGCGATGTCCTTGGTCACCGGCTCCGCCTGACCCAAGGCCGCGCGCAGCACCCGGAAAGCCGCTTCGCGGGCGCTCGCCTGATGATTGAACAACACGACGACGGAGAGGCGCTCTGATGCCGCATGCAGTCTCTGGCTGCGGAAGCCGCGCAGGGCGCCGCCATGGCCGGTGAGCGCCACGCCATTGCTTTCCATGTGAGCGAGGCCGAAGCCGTAGCTCGCCTTGCGGCCGTCGGCGAAATTTGGCCGCGCCGACAGGCGCCGGTAGAGGCCCTGGGCGTCGTCGCGGGTCCTGTCGATGAACCGCTCCCAGGCGATCATGTCGTCGAGCGAGGCGACCATGCCGGCATCACCCGTCCAGTGGATGTTGTTGACCGCCGGGATGAAGCCGAAGCTCTCATTGCCCTCATAGCCGACCACGCCGCCGGGAAGCCGACCGGTCTCGGGATTGAGCCGCGCGGTCTTCATGCCGGCGGGCGTCAGGATCCGATCGCGCAGCAATTCGCCGAACGCCTTGTGCTGATCGTTCTCGATCAGATCGGAGATCAGGCGGAAATTGTTGTTGCAATAGGAATATTGCGTGCCGGCCGGGAAATGCAGCGACCGGGTCAGCCCGATCAGCTGCGCGGCGTCGGCAGGCCGGAACTGCCCCTCGGGCCTGGCGCCGCACAACACGGTGAGCGCCCAATAATCCCGCAGGCCCGACTGGTTGTGGCAGAGATCGACGACGCGCGGCGGCGAATCCTGAAGCTTCGGGATGCGCGCCTTGAGCGCCGCATCGAGAAGGCCGGGATCGCCATAGCGGTCGAGCAGCAGCGCGCAGGTGAACTGCTTGCTGATCGAGCAGATCGGAAACAGCGTCTCGGCGGAGAAGGCCAGGCGCTGCTCGAGATCGGCGAAGCCCCAGGCGTGGCGGGCGATCACCTCGCCGTCCTTGACGACGGCGACGGCGCCGCCCGGTCCCTTGAATTGGGTGGCGAGGCTGGCGATGGCGCGGTCGATGTCCGGCAGTGACGGCTTGGTCATGAGGGAGGTCTCGTTCCTTATCGGTTGCCGGCAAGCGCCAGGATCTTGTGGGCGTCGACATTGGCGCCGCATAGCACGACGACATTGACGGCTTCACCCGCGGCGGGCCTGCGTTTCAGGAAGCCGGCATAGGCAAGCCCCGCGGCGCCTTCGACGATCATGTTCTCCTCGATCACGAGTTTCCCCAGGGCGGCCGTGATCTCGGCCTCGCTGCACTGGACGATCTCGTCGACCGCCGCCATGGCGAGCGGCAAGGTCATGCTGTCGGCATCCACGCCGCCGGCGACACCGTCGGCCAGCGTCGGATGATGCTCGACCTCGACGATGCGGCCGGCCTTGATCGACGCGGCGAGCGCCGCCGAATTCTCCGCCGCGACGCCGATGATTCGCGTCGAGGGGCTGTAGCTCTTCATGACCGAGGCGATGCCCGAAATGAGGCCGCCGCCGCCCATGGCGATGAAGACCGAGTCGATATGCTCATGCTGCTCGAGAAGCTCGAGGCCGATGGTACCTTGCCCGGCGATGATGTCGGGATCGTTGTAGGGCGAGACATAGACAAGGCCGCGGCTGCGGGCGGCAGCCTGCGCATGCTCTTCGGCGGCCCCTGATTCATCGCCTTCGAGTAGGACCTCGACTCCATAGGCCCGGATGCGCTCGAGCTTGGTGCCCGTCACATTCTTCGGCAGCACCACGGTCAGCTTGTTGCCGGTGAGGGAGGCGGCCTTGGCGCTGGCGATGCCGTGATTGCCGGAAGAGGCGGTGATGAGGCCTTGTCCCCTGGGGATGGCGGTCATCTTGCTCGCGGCTCCCCTGAACTTGAACGACCCCGTATGCTGGAAATTCTCCGCCTTGAAGAAGAGTGACGCCTCCGAGCGCGCCGGCAGCGAGGGGGTCTCATAGATATAGCCGCGAATGCGCCGCCGGGCTCTCACCGAAAGCGCGGCCTGCTCCAGCACGATGTCTTGCATGGTCTGTCCCTTGTTCGAATGTCCGATCATCAAGCCGCTACAGCACCGCGTCGAGATCGGCGCACAGGTCCTCGGCATCCTCGAGGCCGATCGAGAAGCGGAAGACGCCGTCGCCGGCGAAGTCGCGATAGCGCTTCAGAAGCTCGCCTTCGTGGCGGAAGGTCGAGCGCATCAGGGCGTCGGTGGGAATCCAGTAGACGAGGCTGCGGTGGTGACCGAGCGACACGGCATAGTGAATGACCTCGAGCTTCTCCACCATGCGCTTGGCCAGCGCCGGTCCGTCCGCCACACGGAAGGTCATCATGCCGGAGAAGTTCTTCATCTGACGCCGCGCCAGCTCATGCTGGGGATGCGAGGCGAGGCCCGGATAGAAGACCCGGGTCACGTTCTTGTGTCCTTCGAGGTATTTTGCGACGGCGAGGGCGGTCTCCTCATGGGCGCGCATGCGGATCGGCAAAGTCGCCGCGCCCCTGAGGATGAGCCAGGCGTTGAAGGGTGAGAGCACGCCGCCATAATGGACGGTGGCTTCGAGATTGAGCGCCTCGAGGTCGCTTCTGCGCCCGAGCACGCAACCTCCCATCGCGTCGCCATGGCCGCCGATATATTTGGTCAGCGAATGCACCACGAAGTCGGCGCCGAGCGCGAGCGGGCGGGTGCCGATGGGTGACGCGAAGGTCGAATCGACCGCCACGTCACGCACGCCCCTGGCGCGGGCGAGCCGGCTCAGGGCGGCGATATCGGCGAGCCGCATGATCGGATTGGCGGGAGTCTCGACCCACAACATGCGGGTATTGGGCCGGATCGCGTCTTCGACCATGGCGAGATCCGACATGTCGACGGGGGTGACCTCGATGCCGAAACGGGGCAGGCTGTCGCGGACGAGTTCCGCGGTGCCGACATAGTTCGTGTCGGAGAAGATCAGATGGTCGCCCTGGCTCAGCCGTCCGAGGAGGAGCGCGCTTGAGGCAGCCATGCCGGACGCGTAACATTGGCAGGCCTCGGCCCCTTCGAGAGCGGAAAGCTTGTCCTCCAGCTGCCTGACGGTCGGATTGGAGACGCGCGCGTAAACGAAGCCTTCATAGCTGTCGCGGTTGCGGGCCGAAAAGCCTGCAACCTCGGTCGGCGCGAAAGTCGACGACATCACGAGATTGGGCGAAGATGCCCGGCTCACCGGATCTATGCCCTCGCCGGCATGGATGGCGGTGGTCCTTATCCCCTTTTGCCGGTTGGAATTTCTGTCCATGGAATTGCCCTCGATTTGCACAAGCTGTAACAGGACCCGGTGGGGGAATGCGACTCGTTTATGGGGATCGGCCAATCGTGCCCGGAAAGGCGACACGTTCAATGTCCCGGCAGGACCGTCAAGCTGAGCCGGCCGAAAGACCGAAGCCGCGCCTCAGGCCGAATGTCTTCGCCCGGCTGGCGCGCTTCTGCTTCCGCCACGGGCTGATCATCATCGCCGCCTGGATCGCGCTCGCCATCCCGGCCCTCGTCTTCGCCGTGACGGCGATGCAGATCCAGATTCAGGATCAGGTTCTCGCCACCGACAATACGGCTGCCGGCGAGGCGCAGGCGCGGCTTGCCGCGGAATTCCCCGAGCCCAGCGAAAGCATCGTCGCCGTCATCGACAGCAAGGACCCGAAGCTGGCGCGCAGCGGCGCCGAGCGCATGGCGGTCCGCATGGCCGAGCAGACCAAGGTGTTCCGCGATGTTTTCGCGCCCGGCACCGGCCGCTTCTTCGACGACACCGGCGTCCTCTATCTGAACGAAGAGGGCGTGGCCGCGATGGTGGCGCGCATCGAGCGTTCGGCGCCTTTGTTCCAGGCGCTCTCGATATCGCCCAATCTCACCGGTCTCGCGGTGCTCGCCGATCAGGTCGCGCGCGTAGCCGCCGAGGGCGGCTCTCCCGAGGTCGTCGCCGCACTCTTCAACGACGCCGCGAGGACCGTCCAGGCGCAGGTCGCCGGCCAGCGCCGCGATCTCGACTGGCCGTCGCTGATCGAACACGGCGTCACCCTCGAGAGCACACGCTGGTATGTTCTGTCCTATCCGGCGGCCAGCGGCGAAGCCGATTCGACGCGCCAGGCGGTCGAGGAGGCGCGCCGCATGGCCGACCTCACCGAGACGGAATTCGGCGACCGCATCTCGGTGCAGCTCACCGGCAGACCGGTGCTGCGCGCCATGGCGCCGCCGCTCGACATCCGCGTTCTGCTGCTGCCGTCGTTGCTCTCGGCCATCGTGCTCCTGGTGATCCTGGGCTTCGGCCTGTCGCGCTTCGGCTCGGTGATGATCGTGCTGACGATGGCGACGGTCACGCTGGTCATCACCACCGCGCTGGCGCTCGCCGTGCTCGGGGCCTTCGACCGCGTGAGCCTCACTTTTCCGGTGCTGTTCTCCGGCCTGATCGGCGTCAGTACGATCTGCCTGATCCTGCGCGCCGAGGAGGCCGAGCAGGCCGGCAGCGGCAGGCTGGCCGCGGCGATGATCGCGGCGCAGGCGATCGGGCTGCCGCTCCTGGCCTGGCTCGCCGGCATTTCCGCCACCGGGCTTGCTCTTTATGGCAGTCCCTTCGTGGCGCTGCAGAAACTCGCGATCGTCCTCGCCATCATGAGTGCCGTCATCGTCGTCGCGGCGCTGACCTTGCTGCCGGCTTTCCTGTCGTTGCTCCGGCCGCGCTTCCATGACGAGGATGACGAGGACGAGAGGATTCACTGGCTCGATAATGTGATGGCGAAGCCGCCGTCCTATGCCTGGTGGTCGCTGCGCCGGGGCCTCGCGGCGACATTGATCGCGGTCGCCGTGCTCTGCGCCTCGCTGGCGCCGGCCTTGCATTTCGAAAGCCCCACGGAAGTCGCGCGCAACGGCGCGAGCACGGCCGAGCGGCTGTTCCGCGAACTGGCGGCCCGCGAGCCTTCGCTCGTCGCCTCCGGTCAGATCCTGGCGGAGCCCGGCGACCCGGCGCGGATTCTGGCGCGCCGCATCGCCACGCTGCCGCAGGTCGAGAGCGTGCGCTGGGTTGAAACCTTCCTGCCGCCGGCCGAGGCCGAGAAACGCGCCATGCTGGCGCGGCTGCAGGGCGCCTTTCCACGCACCACCTCCGCCGTTCCCGATATTGCCGACGATCTGCTGCGCGCCGAATTCGTGCGGCTTCAGGACGGTCTGCAACGCATCGCCGCCGAGCCCAGGGCGACGCCGGAGCTGGCGCGGGCCGCCAATGAGCTGCGCCGCAGCCTGCTGCTGCTCGACGGCAACGGCATCGCCAACCCGCAGGCCCTGCGTCAGCTCGAGCGCACCTTCTTCGTCCGTCTGCAGGTGCTGCTCGACCGCATCGACCGCCTGGCGCATCTCGAGCCGCTCACCGTCGACCGGCTCGATCCGGCGATCCACCGCCAATATGTCTCGCGCACCGGCCTGTGGCGCATCGAGGTGCAGCCGCGCCGGCCCGACGACATCGAATCCTTCGCCGCCGCCCTGCGCAGCGTGACGCCGGCCGCCGCCGGAATAGCTTTGGTCGAGGCCGACCGGCTCGCCGTCATGCGCGCCGCCATCCCGTCCTATGTCGGTGCCTGGACGCTGCTCATCGTCCTCCTGCCGCCGCTTCTGTTCCTCAGCCTGCGCAAGGCGATGCGCGTCCTCCTGCCGGTGGTCACCGCGACGCTGCTGGCGCTCGGCATCACCGCGATGATGGGGGCGCATCTTTACCCCGAGAGCATCGCCGTCTTCGTGCTGATGCTGTGCTTCACGCTCGGCGCCGCGATTCTCGCCGAGGCCTGGTACACCGCGCAGCCCAATGGCCAATGGCCTCTGGCTTCGTCGCGCCCGCGCGCGCTGCTGCTCGCGGCCTTCCTGGTGCTCGCAGCATTTGCGCCGCTGGTTCTCTCGCCCTTGGCGGCGGTGCAGCAATTCGGCGTCCTGCTGCTCATCGCGATGGGGCTGAGCCTCATCGCGCTCTTCGTGCTCCTGCCGCAATTGCGGGTATGGACGGCGCCGCGCCGGCGCCGCCAGGAAGACGAAGAGGAGGCGGAAGAATACTGATCCGGAAAACCGGGATCAGAAATGCCAGCTCAGCCCGGCGCGCACGGCGTGAAAATCATTGTCGAATTCGACCTTCTCGCCAAGCTTCTCTATCGGGGAGCCGACATCTGTTCCGGCCAGATCCGTGTAGCGATACTCGATACGCGCGCTCACGGCATCAGTCAGGGCAAATTCAAAGCCACCGCCGATCGTCCAGCCCCAGGCCGTCTCCGTCGCGTCGACGGAGTGCTCATCGGTATTGGTCACTTTCATATCGATGTCGCCAACCGCGAGGCCGCCCGTCGCATAAACAAGGGCGCGATCGAAGGCTAGGCCGGCGCGCACTCTCAGGGAGCCGAGCCAGTTGATGTCCTGCTCGATCTTTCCCGCCGGCGTGAACCCTTCTTCCGGCGGCGCCAGATAATAACGGGTGTCGCCGGACAGCCCAGAATACTCGATATCGCCTTCGGCGCCGAGGACGAGGCTGTCGGATTGCCAGCTGTAGCCCGCATGCAGGCCGCCGATGAAATCACCGAGCTTGATTGAGCCGTCCCGGCTCGGATCGGTGACCAGAGGATCGCTGCCGCCTCGCTGCAGGGTTTCATTGGTCGTGTCGGGCGGCAGCGTCTCGTTGCGGATGTCATTCTCGCCCCAGCCATAGCCGGCCTGAAGGCCGAGATAGGGGCCGCTCCAGTCATAGGCCGCCGGCTCGATGATGTCGGCGGCATAGGCGCCGGAGGCGATGAAGGCCGTGGCCGCGCCGGCCAGGAGCATCCGTTTGAACATGTAATCTCCCCGAGAATCCGTTTCGGCGAGAGTGGCGTGGTTTTTCCCTGCCGGATGCCGGCATTTGACGGGGATCTGGGAATATTGTGGGACTGTGGCATGCAAGCCACAGTCCGCTTCGTAATCCGTCCCTTATGCCGCCAAGGGCTCCACCTCGATCGTCACATGCGACAGGTCGTGGATATGAGCGAGCTTGTCGCGATAGAAGGCCGGCGGCCTGGGTTCCGCCGAGCGGATCGCGACGATGGCGCCATGGTGGCCGGGGCCGAGCCGCCAGACATGCAGGTCGGTGATCTTCTCGCGCTCGTTCTCGATGGTGTTGCGGATTTCCTCGGGCAGGTCCTCGCCGGCCGGCAGATAGTCGACGAGCACGCCGCCTGAATCGCGGATGAGGCCCCACGACCAGCGGGCGATGACCAGAGCGCCGACGATGCCCATGGCCGGGTCGAGCCACAGCCAGCCATAGAGACTGCCGGTGAGGAGGGCGACGATGGCGAGGACCGAGGTCAGCCCGTCGGCCAGCACGTGCATATACGCGGCGCGCAGATTGTTGTCGCCGCCATGATGGTCATGATCGTGGTGGTGATCATGATCGTGCCCGTGATGATGATCATGATGGTGGCCGTGATGATGGTGGTGATGATCGCCGCTGAGCAGCCAGGCGCTGGCGAGATTGACGATGAGGCCGACCACCGCGACCATGATCGCCTGGTTGAAGTCGATCGGCACCGGCGCGGTGAGGCGCACGACGCTCTCCCAGCCGATCATCAGCGCGATGAGCGCCAGGATCACGGCGCTGGCGAAGCCGGCGAGTTCGCCGAGCTTGCCGGTGCCGAAAGTGAAGCGGCGGTTCTCGGCGTTCTTGCGGGCGTAATAGTAGGCGAGCGCAGTGATGAGCATGGCGGCGGCATGGGTCGCCATGTGCCAGCCATCGGCGACCAGCGCCATCGAGCCGTAGATCGTGCCGGCGGCGATCTCGACCATCATCATGGTCGCGGTGAGGGCGATGACCAGCCAGGTGCGCTTCTCGTTGCGCGCATGGCTTTCGCCGAGAAAGACGTGGCTGTGGCCGGGCTCGGAGGCGGTCGTCATTTGAGATAGGTCCTTACGACCTCGATGAGTTCGGCCGCGCCCTTGGCATATTGGGACTGCGGTTCCTTGTCGGGATCGATGATGTGGTTGCGGATATGGTCCTCGAGAATCTCGGCGGTGAGCCCGTTGACGGCGCCGCGCATCGACGCGGCCAGCATGAGCACATCGGTGCAGCCGAGCTCGGCCTCGAGCGCCCGTTCGAGGGCTTCCGCCTGGCCTTTGATGCGGCGCACCCGCGCCATCAGCCGGGCTTTGTCCTTGACGGTATGCATGCGTCCTCCGTCCGAAATATAGGGTAGGGGGTTATCTTATCAGCTCGGGGATGTCAATTGTGCTGGGATGGAAGTTATGGTCGAGGAGAGCAGGGGGTGAATGCAGGAAGGCCCTTGCAGGACGGCGATCGGGCAAGGGCCTTCGAGGTGTCAGGGATCGTCCGGGGGGAAAGTGGTCAGTCCCCGCACGTCATAAAAACTACTCTAGGTAAATTAAAATGCAACCAGCCAGTCGCCCTGATGCGACGGGACCGCTCGCCTGCCTGGCTCAGGCGAGCGTCTTGATGTCCAGGCTGCGGGCGGGTTCGCCCAGCGCCGCCAGCACTTCGGCGACGATCGACTTCTCGGTCATGCCGGCATCCTCATACTGCTCTTTCGGCGTCCCGTGCGAAACGAAACGGTCGGGCAGGTGGATGGCGCGGATATGGCAGCCGGCATTGAAGAGATTGGCGCGCGCCAGGAAATGCAGCACCTGGGTGCCGAAGCCGCCGATGGCGCCCTCCTCGATGGTCACCAGCACCTCATGGCCATGCACCAGCCGGCGGATGAGGACCTCGTCGAGCGGCTTGGCGAAACGCGCATCGGCGACCGTGGCCGGAAGTCCCAGGCTCTGCAACTGGTCGGCCGCCTTCAGGCACTCCTGAAGACGCGCGCCGAAAGAGAGCAGGGCGATCTTGCTGCCTTCGCGCAGGATCCGGCCGCGGCCGATGGTGAGCGGCACGCCCTCTTCGGGCATGTCGACGCCGACACCCTCGCCGCGCGGATAGCGGAAGGCCGAGGGCCGGTCGTCGATCGCGACGGCGGTCGCCACCATATGGACGAGCTCGGCCTCGTCCGCCGCGGCCATGACGACGAAGTCGGGCAGGCAGGACAGATAGCCGATGTCGAAGCTGCCGGCATGGGTCGCGCCATCCTGTCCGACGAGCCCGGCACGGTCGATGGCGAAGCGCACCGGCAGCCGTTGCAGCGCCACGTCGTGCACGACCTGGTCATAGGCGCGCTGCAGGAAGGTGGAATAGATGGCGCAGAAGGGCTTGAAGCCCTCGACCGCGAGGCCGGCGGCGAAGGTCACGGCATGCTGCTCGGCGATGCCGACATCGAACATGCGGGCAGGAAAGCGCTCGGCGAACTTGTCGAGCCCGGTACCCGACGGCATGGCGGCGGTGATGCCGACGATCTTCTCGTCCTTCTCGGCCTGGGTGATCAGCGCCTTGGCGAAGACCGAGGTGTAAGTGGGCGCATTGGAGACGCTCTTCGCCATCTCGCGGGTCAGGGGATCGAATTTCGAGATGGCGTGGTACTTTTCCCGATCCGGCTTGGCGAAGGGATGTCCCTTGCCCTTTTCCGTCACCACATGGACGAGGATCGGGCCCAGCTGCTCGGCATCGCGCACATTCTGCAGGATGGGCACCAGCGTGTCGATATTGTGCCCGTCGATGGGGCCGACATAATAGAAACCGAGCTCCTCGAACAAGGTGCCGCCGGTCAGCATGCCGCGCGCATATTCGTCGGCGCGCTGCGCGGCGGTGCGAAGGGTGCGCGGGAACTTCATGGCGAGCTGCTTGGCGATATCGCGCAGCGACAGGAATGGCCGCGACGAAACGATCCAGGAGAGATAATTGGTGAGCGCGCCGACGGCGGGGGCGATCGACATGCCGTTGTCGTTGAGGACCACGATGAGGCGGGTGTCGAGGGCGCCCGCATTGTTCATCGCCTCATAGGCCATGCCGGCGCTCATGGCGCCGTCGCCGATGACGCAGACGACGTGGTTGTCCTCGTGCTTCATGTCGCGCGCCACCGCCATGCCGAGCCCGGCCGAGATCGAGGTCGAGCTGTGGGCGGCGCCGAACGGGTCGTATTCGCTCTCGCTGCGCTTGGTGAAGCCGTAGAGGCCGTCGCGCTGGCGGATCTGGCGGATGCGGTCGCGCCGGCCGGTCAGGATCTTGTGCGGATAGGTCTGATGGCTGACATCCCAGATGAGCCGGTCCCTGGGCGTGTTGAAGACATAGTGCAACGCCACGGTGAGCTCGATGACGCCGAGTCCGGCGCCGAAATGGCCGCCCGTTTTGGCGGCGGCGGCGATCGTTTCGGCCCGGAGTTCCTCGGCGAGCTGGCGCAGTTGCTGGGGGCGGAGGCGGCGCATCGCCGCCGGATCGTTAACGCTGTCGAGCAGGGGGGTATGATCGTTTTTGGTCATTTCCCGACTTCAATAAGCGGGGGGTGCGGGCCACGCAATTCAAATTGTTTGACGCCTGGATATTGGACTTTCGACCACTATTACAGGACATGGGACAAAGCCGTGGGCGATGCTATAGTGCGCCCCGTCTGGACCGACGGCTTTTGGCAATTCTGCCCTTAACGGAGCCGTCAACATGGGAGGAACTAGATGAAAAAAAGCCTGCGATCGCTGCTTCTGGCGACGGCACTCGTATCGATAAGCTACTCGGCGGCCTTCGCCGAAATGATCTACAACAGAGGCAATTCGGCCGACCCCGAAACCCTCGATCCGCATAAGACCTCGACTGTCTATGAAGCGCATATCCTGCGCGACCTGTTCTCCGGCCTCGTCATGCAGGACGCCAAGGCCGACGTCATTCCAGGCGCCGCCGAAAGCTGGAAAGTTTCCGACGACGGCACCGTCTACACCTTCAATCTGCGCAAGGGCGCGACCTGGTCGAACGGCGACCCGGTCACCGCCGATGATTTCGTCTATTCCTTCCGCCGCCTGGAGGACCCGGCGACTGCCGCCGAATACGCCTCGATGATGTATGTCATCAAAAACGGCCAGGAAGTGAACGAAGGCAAGGCGAAGCCGGAAGAGCTGGCGGTGAAGGCGGTCGACGCCAATACGTTCGAGGTCACGCTCAAGTCCCCGACGCCGTACTTCCTCGAAATGCTGACGCACCAGGCCAACTACCCGGTGCACAAGGCCTCGATCGAGAAGCTCGGCGCCGACTGGATCAAGCCCGGCAATCTCGTTTCCAACGGCGCCTACACGCTCGCCGAATTCGTGCCGAACGATCACATCAAGCTGGTCAAGAACCCCAAGTTCTACGAAGCCGACCAGGTGAAGGTCGACGTCGTCAACTACTTCCCGACTGAAGACCGTTCGACCGCGCTCAAGCGCTTCGAGGCGGGCGAGCTCGATTCCAACGACGACATGCCGCTCGAGCAGCTCGACGAGATGAAGAAGAAGTTCGGCGACCAGGTCCGCATCGGCCCCTATCTCGGCACCTATTATTATGCCGTGAAGACCGACAAGGAGCCGTGGTCCAATCCGAAGCTGCGGCGCGCCATCTCGATGGCGATCGACCGCGACTTCCTCGCCGAGAAGGTGTGGAAGAACAGCATGATCCCCGGCTATTCGATGGTGCCTCCGGGCATCGCGGGGTATGAGCCGGCCATCGCCGACTATGCCGAGATGTCGCAGATCGACCGCGAGGACGAGGCCAAGAAGATCCTCACCGAGCTGGGCTATGGTCCGGACAAGCCGTTGAAGCTCGAGATCCGCTACAACACCTCGGAGAATCACAAGAACACCGCCGTCGCCATCCAGGAGCAGCTCAAGCCGCTCGGCATCGAGGTGACGATGGTCAACACCGACACCAAGACGCATTACGGCCATCTCGAGCAGAAGGGCGACTTCGACTATGCCCGCGCCGGCTGGATCGCCGACTACAAGGATCCGGAGACCTTCCTCGGCATCTCGCGCAAGGCGTCCGGCAACAACTACTCGAACTACAACAGCCCGAAATATGAAGAGCTGATGGACAAGGCGGCGGCCGCAGGCGGCAATCCCGCCGAGCGCTCGAAGCTCCTGTCGGAAGCGGAAAAGGTGCTTGTCGATGATCTCGGCAACATGCCGCTGCTCTATTACAGCTACCACAATCTCGTGTCGCCGAAGCTGAAAGGCTTCGAGGACAACGTCATGGACGTGCATCCGACGCGCTTTATCAGCAAGGAATAACTGGGGTGTTGCAGCCGTCGTTTCCAATGGGAAACGGCGGCTGCGCCTTGCCAAGATAGGGGGGCGCGCATGCTGCGCTATGTCTTCCGGCGGTTGTTGACCGCCATTCCGACGCTCTTCGTGATCGTCACGATCTCGTTTTTCCTGATCCGCGTCGCGCCAGGCGGCCCGTTCAATCAGGAGCGCGGACTCAATCCCGTGATCAAGGCCAATCTCGAGCGCCAGTTTGGCCTCGATCAGCCTTTGTGGATGCAGTATCTGCGCTATCTGGGCAATCTGCTGCGCGGCGATTTCGGTCCGAGCTACAATCTGCCCGATTTCACCGTGACCGAATTGTTCAAGGTCGGCTTGCCGGTCTCGATCCAGATCGGCGCCTCGGCCCTGATCCTGGCCCTCATCCTCGGCAGCGCCCTCGGCATCATGGCCGCGCTGAAGCAGAACAAGGCGGAGGACTACGCCGTGATCGCCACGGCGACGGCGGGCAGCACGGTGCCCACCTTCGTGATCGCGCCGATCTACCAGCTCATCTTCGCGACGTCCCTGGCGCTGGTGCCGGTCGCGGGCTGGGGGGATGGCGCGTTCAAGAACAAGATCGGGCCGATCCTCACGCTGGCACTGCCGCAGATCGCCATCGTGGCGCGTCTGATGCGCGGCTCGATGATCGAAGCCCTGCGCTCGCACCATATCCGCACCGCCAGGGCTCTCGGTCTGTCCGACTGGAGCATCATCATCAAGCACGCCTTGCGTGGGGCGCTGCTTCCCATCGTCTCCTATTCGGGACCGGCCGCCGCCGCCTTGCTCACCGGCTCGATCATCGTCGAGTCGATCTTCGCCATACCGGGAGTCGGGCGCTATTTCGTCGAGGCGGCGCTCAATCGCGATTACACGCTGGTGATGGGCACCGTGGTGGTGATCGCCATCTTCACGATCATCTTCAATCTCATCGTCGACATTCTCTATGCCGCGGTCGATCCGAGGGTGCGCTATGACTGACATTGCCGCCACCCGCGCCCCGGTCGTCGGACGTTCGCTCTGGGCCGACGCTTTCGCGCGGCTCAAGGCCAACAAGGCGGCGATGGTCAGTCTATGTTATCTGGCCCTGATGGCGATCGTCTGCGTCTTCGGGCCGTATTTCGTGCCGCATCCATATACGACGATCTATCCCGACTATGTCCGCACGCCGCCGAGCCTCTCGGCCTATCCGCAGGCGGAGATGATCGACTCGGCGCTCAAGGATGCGGTGCGCCGCATGCGTGTCGATCTCGAGGAATGGCATGAGCAGGACGAGCGCGTCTTCGTGACCGTATCCTCGCCCAAGCAGATCGATGAACGCGTCACGCGCTATCTCGACCGCTCCGACACGTTCGACGATACCCGCATCGAGAGCAAGTCGGCCGACGGCCTCAAGCTGACCATGAGCGCCACGGTCGAGAAGGAGTATTTTTATTTCGGCACCGACAATACCGGGCGCGATCTCCTCGCCCGCACCTTGATGGGCGGGCGCATCTCGCTCGCCATCGGCCTGCTCGCCGGCCTGGTGGCCGTGGTGATCGGCGTGCTCTATGGCGCGACCGCCGGCTTCATGGGCGGCAAGACCGACGAGATCATGATGCGCATCGTCGACATCCTGTATTCGCTGCCTTTCATCTTCTTTGTGATCATGCTGGTGGTGTTCTTCGGCCGCAATTTCGTGCTGATGTTCCTGGCCGTCGGCGCCGTCCTGTGGCTCGACATGGCGCGCATCGTGCGCGGCCAGGCGCTGTCGATACGGCGCCAGGAATATGTCCAGGCCGCCGAGGCGCTCGGCGTGTCCGGCGGCGGCATTCTGCTCCGCCATATCGTGCCCAATCTCCTGGGGCCGGTGGTCATCTATATGACCCTGCTGGTGCCTCAGGTGATCATCCTGGAAAGCTTCCTGTCCTTCCTCGGGCTGGGCGTCCAGGAGCCGATGACGAGCTGGGGCGTGCTCATCTCGCAAGGCGCCAAGAATATCGGTTCGGCCAACTGGCTCCTGCTGTATCCAGCCTTCTTCCTGGTCTCGACGCTCTTCGCTCTCAACTTCATTGGCGACGGTCTGCGCGATGCGCTCGACCCGAAGGATCGGTGACGCCATGGCCGGCAACGAGAACATCCTTTCGGTCGAGAATCTGAAGGTGCGCTTCCGCACCCTCGACGGCATGGTCGATGCGGTCAAAGGCATCAACATGTATGTCAGGCCCGGCGAGACGGTCGCCGTGGTGGGGGAATCGGGCTCCGGCAAGAGCCAGACCATGATGGCGGCGATGCGGCTGCTCGCCTCCAATGGCGAAGCCACCGGCACCATCGCCTATCGCGGCGCCAATCTGCTCACCCTCACCAAGTCCGAGCTCAACGAGGTACGCGGCCGCAAGATCACCATGATCTTCCAGGAGCCGATGACCTCGCTCGATCCGCTTTACACCATCGGCAACCAGCTGATGGAGCCGATCATGCGGCACCGAAAGTTGAGCGCCGAGGCGGCGCGCCAGGAAGCGGTGAAGCTGCTGAAGCTGGTGCGCATCCCCGAGCCCGAGCGGCGGATGAAGTCCTATCCCTATGAGATGTCGGGCGGCCAGCGCCAGCGCGTGATGATCGCCATGGCGATCGCCAACGATCCCGATCTCCTTATCGCCGACGAGCCGACCACCGCGCTCGACGTCACGATCCAGGCCGAAATTCTCAATCTCATGGCCGACCTGCGCAAGCGCCTCGGCATGAGCATGATCTTCATCACCCACGATCTCAATATCGTGCGCCGGATCGCCGACCGGGTCTATGTGATGAAGCTGGGCGAGGTGGTCGAGGAGGGCGAGACCCGCGCCATCTTCGCCAATCCCAAGCATCCCTACACCAAGGCGCTGCTCGCCGCCGAGCCGACCGGCCACAAGGAGCCGGTGCCCAAATCGGCGCCGACCATGCTCGACGGCACCGACATGCGCGTCACCTTCAAGATCGGCGGCGGCTTCTTGGCCGGCGATCCGATCTATCTGAAGGCGGTCGATCGCGTTTCGGTGAAGCTGAGGCGCGGCCAGACCATCGGCATCGTCGGTGAGTCGGGCTCCGGCAAGTCGACGCTGGCGCGCGCTTTGCTGCGCATGGTGCCGAGCGAGGGCGCCATCCACTTCGACGGTCGCAATATCGAAAAATTCGACACGCAGCAGATGCGCCCCTTGCGCAAGCAGCTGCAGATCGTGTTCCAGGACCCTTTCGGCTCGCTGAGCCCGCGCCTGACTGCCGGCCAGATCGTCACCGAAGGCCTGCTCGTTCACGAGCCCTCGATCACCGCCAAGGAGCGCGACCGGCGCGCTGCGCAGGCTTTTTCGGAAGTGGGGCTCGATCCGGCCAACCGCAACCGCTATCCGCATGAATTCTCAGGCGGCCAGCGCCAGCGCATCGCCATCGCCCGCGCTATCATTCTCAAGCCCAAGGTGGTGGTGCTGGACGAGCCGACCTCGGCGCTCGACCGCCAGGTGCAGAAGCAGATCGTCGACCTGCTGCGCGACCTGCAGAAAGCCAACGACTTGTCCTATCTGTTCATCAGCCACGATCTTGCGGTGGTGCGCGCCATGGCCGACCACATCATGGTGATGAAGGACGGCCGCATGGTGGAGCAGGGCTCGCCGGAGCAGATCTTCGACCATCCGCATGAGGAATACACCAAGCGGCTGATGGCGGCGGCTTTCGCCGACCATGCCGTGGCGGGCGCGTGAAGGGGGCCTGAGACTCTCACGCGGGATCGACTTGCAGGGAGCCTCTGGCTAGCCCCAGCTCTCTTTCGGTCGCGTCTATGGTCATCTCCCTGACAATGCCGAGTCGCGCGCGCGACAGCGCCGCTGCCTGCAGCGCGAAGCCATCGATCAGGGCGAAGATATGGATGGCGGACTTCATCGGATCATCCGACCGGAAAACGCCGGCCCGGACTCCCTCGTCGATCAAACGTGACATCTCGAGATCCCACGCATCGAAAAGCACAGTGAGCGCATCGCTGAGCAGGGGCTGGTAGCGCGCCAGATAGCAGGCTTCGATCGCCAGGAGCCGCATGGAGTCGGGCTGGTCTGCAAGAGCCGACTTCAAGTACAGGCGCATCTGTTGAACAGGAGCACTTTCCGTGCGGATCGTTGCAAACTGCCCCTTCAGATCATCCGCGCCGACCTGTGCGAAGGCTTCGGCAACGAGTTGCTCCACCGCCGGGAAATAATGGTTGACCAAGCCGGGGGCGACACCGGCTTCCTGGGCGACGCGGCGCAAGCTTATGCCGCCCAGGCCGTCCTTGCTGGCCAGCCGCGCCGCCGCCGTCACGATCTCGCGGCGGCGTTCCTCGGGTAGCTTTCTGCGCCTGACCATCGTTTTGCCCGTTGCGATGCTGTTGAGCGGCGACCGAATCCATCTTGATCGTAGCATTAGCCGCTGATAGTTATTGGTCATATGACCAATAAGGAGGAGATGGTGCTAAGGATTTTTCGGAGGCTCGCGCTCGCGGCCGGTTTTGCGATGCTGCAGGCGGGTTTCGCCCATGCCGATATAAAGATCGGCCTGGTGGCAGAGCCTTATCCGCCCTTCACCTCGAAGGACGCGGCGGGCAAGTGGGTCGGCTGGGAAATCGATGTTCTCGAGGCTGCCTGCAAGGTCATGAACGAGAAATGCGACTATGTGGAAATAGCCTGGGATGGGCTCATCCCCAGCCTCCAGTCGCGGACCATCGATGTCATATGGAGCTCTTTGTCGATCACCGCCGATCGCCGCGAGGTCATCGATTTCTCCGTTCCCTATTACAGCAGCGTGATGTTCGTTGTCGGTCCGAAGAACGGCGATCCCGACGTCACCGCCGCGCATCTCGCCGACAAGATCTTTGGCGTCCCCGGTGGCGGGCCTGAGGAAAAATACGCGACCGTGATCTACGGTCAGGCCGGCGCCAAGATCAAAGTCTATCCGACCCAGGACGAGACCAACGGCGATCTGGTGTCCGGCCGCATCGACTACACGGTCGGCGGCGCATCGGCCATGCAGAGGCTTCTTTCGACGGCGGAAGGCGGCGCCTGCTGCGAGCATAAGGCGGATGTCGATGATCCCGAAATCGTCGGAGAAGGCATGGGCGCCGGCATACGCAAAGGCGACACGGCGCTCAAGGCCAAGCTCGATGCAGCCATCGCGGAGCTGGCCAGGTCCGGTGAGCTGGAGCGGATCACCGCCAATCATCCCGAGCTCAAGGGCACCATCAAAACGCCCAAGCCCTGAGAGAGGCAGGGATGAACCCGAAAGAGGCGATACTATCCGCCATTGCGCGCGACGAGGCACGCATCATCGATTTCCTGGTGCGCTTGGTTCGCGCTCCAAGCCCGAATCCGCCCGGCGACACCCGCCAGTCGATGAGCGTTGTCGAGGAGGAGCTTCGCCGCTTCGGCATCCCCAGCCGGCGACTGTCCGCCAGGGAGGAAATGCCGAATTTGGTGGCGGAGTTCAGAGGGGCGCGTCCTGGACCGCATCTCGTCCTCAACGGACATCTCGACGTGTTTCCGGCCGGCGACGAGGCGGGCTGGTCGAGATCGCCCTGGAGCGGCCTGGTGCAGGACGGCCATGTCCATGGCCGGGGGGCTGTCGACATGAAGGCCGGTACCGCGGCTTTGGCGCTGGCCTTCGCTTATCTGCACGGGCACCGCGACAGCCTGGGCGGCCGCCTTACTCTGGCGCTGGTTTCCGATGAGGAGACTGGCGGACGATATGGCGCCCAGTTTCTGCTGAAGGACCATGCCGAGCTGGTGGCCGGAGATTGCTATGTGAATGCCGAGCCGAGCTCCGTGGGCGCTATCGAAGTGGGCGAAAAAGGCGCCGTCCATCTGCGCATCGCCATTCGTACCGCCGGCGGCCATGGCGCCTATACGCATCAGAGCCCCAACGCGATACGCCTCATGGGCGAGCTTCAGCGCGATCTCGACAGACTGCATGGCAATCGCCACGAAACGCCTGCGGATCTCGCTCCCGTCATCACCGAATGCCGCAGCGTTATCGATCGGCTGGTGGGCACGGGCGGCGGCGACATCATAGACGTCGTCACCGTGAACTACGGCGCGATCAAGGGCGGCAGCAGCGCCAATGTGCTGGCGCCGGACTGCGTGCTCGAAGTCGATATCCGCATGCCGGCGGGCATGACCAGCACGACAATCCTCGCATCAGTGAAGGACGTGCTGGCCAAATATGATGGCGCGTCGATGGAGGTGATCACCCTCATGGAGCCGGGCTGGTCCGATTCTCGTCATCCCATGGTCCGACATCTGGTGCGCAATGCGGAGCGTTTCAGCAGCCGAACTGTCGTTCCGGTCCTGTCGCTTGGGGCGTCCGATGCCCGGTTCTGGCGGCAGATCGGAATTCCGGCTTATTCCTATGGCCCTTCACCCGACACCATGGGCGCTCCCGACGAGGCCGTGAAGATCAGCGAATATCTCGACATCCTCAAGACGCACGTTCTTGCGGCCTGCGATTATCTCGGTGCGGCTTGAGGGGAGCTGTTCAGGTCTGCATGGCCGGCGATGGGTGGTACTGGCAGAGCCAGGTCTCGGTCAAAGGCTGGCCGTCATTGCGCAGGAACAGCCGCAGCTCGACCGGCTCCTGGCCGGCGACGGTGAGATCGAACTGGGCGCGCCAATGTCCCGGGACTCCGTCCGGCACCGCCTCACTGAAGATGTAGGAGAAGGTGCCGCGTGACGCGGTCAGGACCACCTCCGGCTTGACGCCGAAGGGCAGGTTGACGAGCGGTCCGCCCATGAACTCGACCATGAATTTGCGCACGCCCCGCGGGCGCGGCTGGCCGGGCTGGCCGCCATTGCCGAGACGCGTCGCGACGCAGCGTGCCATGGCGGTCGGGTAAGGCTCTTCGGCGCTCCAATGCAGGCGATACCGGAAGCGGTAGCTCGCGCCCGCTTTGGCGGGCTCGGCCGGCACCCAGGCGGCGACGATATTGTCGTGGATCTCGTCATCGGTCGGCAGCTCGAAGAGCTGGACCGCGCCGCGGCCCCAATCGTCGAGCGGCTCGACCCACAGGCTCGGCCGGCGATCGTAGAGGACGCCGTCCTGATAGTGGTCGAAATCGCGGTCGCGCTGCAGCAGGCCGAAGCCGCGCGGGCCCGCGTCCTGGAAGGACGAGTCGGTGACGCGCCGCGGGTTGTTGAGGGGCCGCCAGATGCGCTCGCCCTGTCCGGTCCACAGGGCCAGACCATCGGAATCATGCACTTCCGGACGCCAGTCGACCAGCTCCGGCTTGCGCGTCTCGGAGAACCAGTACATCGACGTCATCGGCGCGATGCCGAGACGGGCGACATCGGCGCGCAGAAAGAGCGCCTTCTCGATCTCCATGACGACGGCCTTGCCGCGCGTCATGGTGAAGCGATAGGCGCCGGTGATGCTCGGCCCATCGAGCAGGGCATGCACGACGACTGTGCCGTCATCGCTCCTCGGCGTTTCGAAATAGAAATGGGTGAAGCACGGAAATTCCTCGACGCGGTCGGACTGGGCGACATTGACGGCGATGCCCCGGGCGGACAGGCCATATTGATAGAGTTCGCCGATGGCGCGGAAATAGGACGCGCCGAGAAAGGCGACCCAGTCGTTCTTGCGCCAGTCGAGCTTGGCCTGGTCGCCGAGGCGGCTCTCCTGGAAACGGAAGCCGGCGAAGCCGCTGTCCTTGGGAAGTGCCCGCGCCGGACTGTCGGCGGGCATGTCGAAATAGGCGGGATCATAAATGATCTCGCGCGCTTTCGTATCGGCGACGACATGCATCCGGACCGGGACCTGGAAATATTTGCCGAGATGGAAAAAGGTGACGGGGAACGAGCCGGGCCCTTCGGCGAAGAGCGCGCGCTTCGTGTCGAATCTGATCAGGCCATGCGTCTGATAGTCGATGCGCTCAAGGATATCGCGCGGCGGCGATGGCGGCGCGGCATAAGGCTTGCCGGCGAGGCCATGCGCCTGCTCGACCAGGGCATCGAAGGAGAAGCTGCTTTCGGGGCCGAGCCGCAGGC
The DNA here is from genome assembly GCA_049323275.1 of Pseudomonadota bacterium. Lineage (GTDB taxonomy): Bacteria > Pseudomonadota > Alphaproteobacteria > Rhizobiales > Aestuariivirgaceae > Taklimakanibacter. The sequence goes on along the minus strand of JBMOOM010000005.1, from coordinate 151,736 downwards.
CGGCGGCTTCGGCATCGGCGGGCAGGCCAAGGGCGGCGAGGAGCGCGGCGCCGCCACTCGCGGCCAGAAAATCGCGACGATTCATCATAGGCAGAGTAGATCCCTCTTTTCTTTGTCATTGCAGGCACGGCGGCCTCGTTTCGCGCTGCAATCTATCAAAAGCACCATGCGGCTTCCCTTGCGGAAAGCGCTGGTCAGATATCGAATTCGTCGATGGCGCCGAAGGCCTGGCGCAACGCCTTGCCCCAGTCGCTCGACAGTTTGCGGAAGTAAGGATCGTCGCGCTCGATCCGCCTGATGCGGCTGAGCTTGAGCGAGTCCCGCTCATAGACCAGGAGGTCGATCGGAAGGCCGACGCTCAAATTCGAGCGGATGGTGGAATCGAAGGAGAGCAGCACGAGCTTGGCCGCCTCGCCCAGCCGCATGGTTTGGTCGCTGACCCGGTCGAGAATCGGCTTGCCGTATTTGTGCTCGCCGATCTGCAGGAAGGGTGTGTCGCCGGTGGCTTCGATGAAATTGCCGGCCGAATACACCTGGAAGAGCCGCGGCGGCTCGGCGCCGATCTGGCCGGCGAACAGGAAGCTCGCCGAGAACGTATCGTCCGACTGGAACAGCTGTCCTTCATCGCCGCGCTGCACGTCGCGCGCCGCGCGCCCGACGATCTGGGCCGCCTGGAACATCGTCTTGGCGCTGAAGAGATTGTCGACGGCGCCGCGCTTGCGCAGCGACAGCGTACCTTCGGTCAGCAGGCTGACGACCGCCTGGGTGGTGGCGAGATTGCCGGAAGTGGCGAGCGCGAAGACGCGTTTGCCGGGCTGCGACCAGCTATGCAGCTTCTTGAAAGTTGCAATATTGTCGAGACCCGCATTTGTGCGTGTATCGGCTGCCAGGACGAAACCGTCCTTCATCAGCAATCCCACGCAATAGGTCATACGGGTCTCCGGAGGCTCATTGCTCGGCGGGTTGGACCACGACCGAGACTGTCATGCTTTCGGTTTCGCCGCCCCGCCGGCTGCCGCGTACAGGCACGATGCCTTGCGCGTCAAGACCTGTCGCCACCCGGATATAGTCGCCGGTCGGGCATTTGCAATTTGCCGCATCGAAACCCACCCAGCCCAATTGCGGGATGAGCGCCTCGGCCCAGGCATGGCTTGCCGTGGCGGGAAGAGGGCCGTCGGTAACCAGATAGCCGGTGACATAGCGTCCGGGAACGCCCAGGAGCCGCAGCGCCGAGAGCATCGCATGGGCGTGGTCCTGACACACGCCACGGCCCTCGGCGAGGGCTTCCGCCGCCGTCGTATGGGCATCCGTCGCGCCGATCTGATAGGCGATGCGGGCATGAATCTCGCGCATGATCTCATGGGCGAGGTCGAGGGGCTTCTGCTGGCGCGCCGCTGCCGTTCGGGCAAGCTCGGCGAGCGCCGGGCTCGGCTCCGTTGCGACGGTCTGACGCAGAAAAATATTGTCCGGAGCCGGACAATTGAGGCCGCGCACCAGGCCCGCCGCATCCTCCGTCTCGACCACGCCGTGGGCCACCACCGTCACATGATCATGCGCCCCTTGCGAAGTGACGACATGCACCTGATTGCCGAAGCCGTCGCGATAGGTGAGCGCCTTGTCGATGCCGGGCGCCTCGATCGTCCATGCATGCACCTTCTGAGTCGCGAAACTGGCGGGCGTCAGATGCAGCCGCTGAATCGACGAGCGGACATTCGTCTCGTAGTCATACTTCGTCTCGTGGCGGATATGCAGCTTCATGGGAAATTATAGGTCTGCGCGATCTGAGCGGCGATCCGGTTGTTGGCGTTGACGAAGTCCTGCAGGAATTCGTGCAGCCCGCTCTGGAAGATGTCGTCCATATTGCCGGCTTTCAGGCGGGCATAGAGTTTCGCCGCCTCGTCCTGGCATTCGTAACGCTGGCCATAGAGCTCACCCAGCCCGTTGAGCGATCGGGTGAGCCACTGATAGCAGAAGATGAGCGAGCGCGGCATTTCCTCGCGCAGGATCAGGAATTCCGCCACCAGCCATGGCCGATAGGTGCTGTCGCGATAGAACCAGCGATAGGCGCGATGCGCCGAGACCGAGCGCAGCACCGTCGACCATTGCTGGATGTCGACATCGGAGCCGACATCGCTGGGCTTCGGCAGCAGGATATAATACTTCACATCCAGGATGCGCGCGGTGTTGTCGGCGCGCTCGACGAAAGTGCCGAGCTGGCTGAAGAAATAGGTGTCGTGGCGCAGCATGGTGCCGAGCAGCGCGCCGCGGAACAGCATGGCGCGCTGCTTGATCCAGTCGAGAAAACCGGGCAGCCGGTCGGGCCCGATCGAGCCGGGGGTTATCTGGGAATATTCGTTCCACGTGCCATTGAGGCTCTCCCAGACATCGCGCGTCAGCGCGGTGCGCACGGCGCGGCCATTGTTGCGCGCGGTCCTGAGGCAGGAGCGCACGCTCGAGGGATTGTCGTCGTCGAACAGCAGATGGTGGATGATCTCGGGTGTGGTGATGTCCTCGTGCTTGGCGAAATAGCTCGCCTCGCAAGCCGCGCTGGTGAGCGTCGAGCGCCAATCGTCGCGATGGCCTTCGATGGCGCGCGGCATCAGCGAGATGCGGTAGCCCACTTCGAGAAGACGCGCCATGTTCTCGGCCCTCTCGATATAGCGGGACAGCCAGAACAGCGAGGCGGCGGTGCGGCCGAGCATCAGTCCTCCAACACCCAGGTGTCTTTCGTGCCTCCGCCCTGGCTCGAATTGACGACGAGCGAGCCGTCTTTCAGAGCGACGCGCGTGAGCCCGCCGGGCGTGATGCGGATGCGGTCGCCGGTGAGCACGAAGGGGCGTAGATCGATATGGCGTGACGCCACGCCGGAGCCCGTGAAAGTCGGCGAGGCGGAAAGCGCAAGCGTCGGCTGGGCGATGTAGTTTCTGGGGTTGGCTTTCAGCCGGGCGCGAAACTCTTCGATCTCCCGCGAGGAAGATGTCGGTCCGACCAGCATGCCGTATCCGCCCGAGCCATGCACCTCCTTGACCACCAGCTCGGCCAAGTGATCGAGCACGTATTTGAGCGCCTGCGGCTCGCCGCAGCGCCAGGTCGGCACGTTCTTCAAGAGCGGCTTTTCACCGGTGTAGAATTCGATGACATCGGGAATATAGGTATAGATCGACTTGTCGTCGGCGATGCCGGTGCCGGGAGCGTTGACGAGGGTGACGCGGCCGGCCCGGTAGAGATCGAAAAGGCCCGGCACGCCAAGCGCGGAATCGGGACGGAAGGTGAGGGGGTCGAGAAACGCGTCGTCGATTCGGCGATAGACGACATCGACGCGTTTCGGCTCCTGCGTGGTGCGCATATAGAGATGGCCGCCTTCGACGAAGAGGTCGGAGCCCTCGCAAAGCTCGACTCCCATTTCGTCGGCGAGGAACGCATGTTCGAAGAAGGCCGAGTTGTGGATGCCGGGGGTCAGCAGCACGACGGTCGGCTCGCCCGTGCAGCCGGGAGGCGCCACGCTTTCGAGCGTGCTGCGCAGCATCGCCGGATAATTCTCGACCGGCGCCACGCGATGGCGTTTGAAGAGATCGGGGAAGAGGAACATCATCGCTTCCCGGTCCTCCAGCATATAGGAGACGCCGGAGGGCGTGCGGCAATTGTCCTCGAGCACGTAGAATTCGGTTTCGCTCACCCGGACGATGTCGACCCCGATGACATGGGCATAGACCCCGCGCGGCGGCGTGAGGCCCACCATCTGCGGCACGAAAGCGGCGTTCTGCAGAATGATGTCCTGTGGAATGCGCCCGGCGCGCAGGATCTCCTGGCGGTGATAGAGATCGTGAAGAAAGGCATTGAGCGCCCGGACCCGCTGCTCGATGCCGATGGTCAGGCGGCGCCACTCGGCGGCTGCGAAGACGCGCGGGATGATGTCGAAGGGAATGAGGCGCTCCGAGGCCTCTTCCGCGCCATAGACCGCGAAGGTGATGCCGAGCCGGCGGAAGATGCCTTCCGCTTCCTTCAGGGCGCGCTCGACATGTGCTGTGCCGAGCGAGCCGACCCAGTCATGGATCTGCGCATAGGGGCCGCGGACGGAACCGTCCGAGTTCAACATTTCGTTGAAGATGCTCCCCATCGGCCTCCCCAGAGCGACGGCTCTCTCTATATTGCACTGCAATAGTGGGATGAAATCCGGCGTCATGCAACAGATTCATGACGGATTTGCTTATTGCTCGGGCTTTGTGCCATAGTCGCTTCATGTTTCGCATCACAGCCACCGGCGAATGCCTCCGGGCAGGGTCACGCACCCTGAAGGAGGAGGTTCTGCTGCACTGTGCCCGCATCGGTTATAAGCCGTAAGCACACGTCATTTCCCGCCTTAAGTCCAACGGCCTCGCGCCGCCCTTATGCTATCTGGAGATGATCGATGACCGTACATGCCAAGAACCTGAATATCGCCGAACTCGTCGCACGCGACACCGCGCACCACTTCCATCCCTTCACCGACCATAAGGCGTTCCATGCCGAAGGCGGCGCCCGGGTCATCACCCAGGCGGACGGCGTGTGGATCTGGGATGCCAAGGGCAACAAGCTGCTCGACAGCATGGCGGGCCTGTGGTGCGTGAATGTCGGCTATGGCCGCAAGGAGCTGGCCGAGGTCGCCTATCGGCAGATGCTCGACCTTCCCTATTACAACACCTTCTTCAAGACGACGACGGTGCCGACCACCGAGCTCGCGGCGAAGGTCTCCTCGCATATGCCGGAGCGCTTCAAGCATATCTTCTTCGTGAATTCGGGCTCGGAAGCCAATGACACGATCGTGCGTTTCGTCCGCCATTATTGGAAGCTGATGGGCAAGCCTTATCGCAGCCAGATCATCGGCCGCCGCCGCGGCTATCACGGCTCGACCATGATCGCCGCCAGCATGGGCGGCATGGAGGGCATGCACGGGCAGGGCGGCCTGCCGCTTCCCGGCTTCCACCATGTCCAGCAGCCTTACTGGTATGATTTCGGCCGCGACTTGACGCCGGAGCAATTCGGCCTCGAGGCCGCCGCCGATCTCGAGAAGAAGATCCTCGAGCTCGGGCCCGAAAATGTCGCGGCCTTCATCGGCGAGCCGATCCAGGGGGCGGCGGGCGTGCTGATTCCGCCCAAGACCTATTGGCCGGAAGTGCAGAAGATCTGCCGCAAATACGGCATCCTGCTGATCGCCGACGAGGTCATCTGCGGCTTCGGCCGTACCGGCAGCTGGTGGGGGTTCGAGACCCTGGGCTTCGAGCCCGACATCGTCGCCATGGCCAAGGGCCTGTCCTCGGGCTACCAGCCGATCGGCGCCGTCGCCTTCTCCGATCGCCTGATCAAGGATTTCTTCGACAAGGGCGAGGAATTCTATCACGGCATGACCTATGCCGGACATCCGGTGGCCGCCGCCGTGGCGCTGAAGAACATCGAGATCATCGAGGAGGAGAAGCTGGTCGAGCGCGCCAGGGAGCTCGGCGGCTATTTCGCCGAGGGGCTCAAATCCCTCAACGACCATCCGATCGTCGGCGAGACCCGCTCGGTCGGCCTCATCGGCGCCATCGAGCTCGCCAAGGACAAGAAGAAGCGCGTCCGCTTCGACAAGCCTGGCCGGGTCGGCACGCTCTGCCGCGATCACTGCTTCAACAACGGGCTCATCATGCGCGCCTGCTGGGACACGATGGTGCTGTCGCCGCCGCTCGTCATCAGCAAGAAGGAGATCGACGAGATCGTGCGCCTGGCGCGTGTCGCTCTCGACAAGACCTACCAGGACGTAAAGGCAGAAATGGCCTGACGGCTCGAATGGCCTGCGACAATTAATATTGAATGGGGCCTGTCCCGGGCATAGGCTCGGAACAGGCTCGATCAGCAAACCGGCACCATGGAGAGGCCGGGTGCGATAACCGCGAGGGAGTATACATGACCGCCAACAGACCGCGATTCAACGCCAAACGCCGCTCAGTCCTCAAAGGGCTCGGCGCGCTCGGCCTCGGCCTCACTTTCCTGCCGCGCAATTCCCTGTCGGAGGAAGAGAAGAAGCTGAACTTCTACAACTGGGATACCTATATCGGCGAAACGACGCTCGCCGATTTCGAGAAGGCGACCGGCATCGAGGTCAAGATGGATCTCTTCGCCGACAATGACGAGCTGTTCGCCAAGCTCAAGGCCGGCAATCCCGGCTATGACGTGATCTGCCCGACCAACGACAATCTCGAGCGCATGATCAAGGCCAACATGGTCACGCCGCTCGACCATTCGAAGCTGCCGAACTTCTCCAACATGGACCCGGTGTTCCAGGACGCCGCCTTCGATCCGGGCCGCAAATACTCGATCACCTATCTTTGGGGCACGGTCGGCATCGGCTATCGCAAGAGCAAGGTCGAAGGCACGATCGACAGCTGGAAGGCGCTGTTCGACGAGCCGAAATATGCCGGCCGCATCGCTCTTCTGGGCGACGCCAAGCTGGTCATCGGCTCGGCGCTCAAATATCTCGGCCATTCGCTCAACACGACCGATCCGGCCATCCTCAAGCAGGTGGAAGAGCTCCTCATCGCCGGCAAGAAGAACGTGAAGGTCTATGCCGACGACAACGGCCAGGACCTGCTCGCCTCGGGAGATGTCGACCTCACCATGGAATATAATGGCGACATCCTCCAGGTGATGACGGAAGACGACGACATCACTTATACGGTGCCGACCCAGGGTGGTGAGATGTGGCAGGACTGCCTTGCCATTCCGACCGGCGCGCCCCGACCTGAAAACGCACATGCCTTCATGAACTTCATCATGGATCCGCAGGTCGAGGCGGCGCTTGCCGGCTTCGTCCAGTTCGGCACGCCCAATGCCGCGGCCAAGAAATTCATGGAAAAGTCCTATCTCGAAAACCCGGCGATCTTCCCGCCTCCCGAGGTCGTCGCCAAATGCGAGCCCGCCCTCTATCTGGGCGAGGAAGCGACCAAGCTGCGCAGCGATATCTGGACCCGGGTCCAGGCCGCCTGAGGCGCATTTATCAAGACCGGCCGGAGATGGCATGTTGCCGTCTCCGGTCGTTTTGATCTAGCATCAGCGGCACGGGGATTAGGGGCGGGAGGCGCTACATCGTGGACAGTTGGAAGGTCAACCCGCGGGTTTTCTGGACTCTCTTCACGCCCGGCACCTTCTGGCTTTTGCTCTTCTTCCTGATTCCCCTGGGCTGGCTGTTTCACGATTCCTTCAGCGACAAGATCTCGATCACCGAGACCCAATTTACCGGCACGCTCGCCAATTATATCCGCGCCTTCGACGCGGTCTATCTGACCATCATCTGGAAATCGGTATGGATCAGCGCGGTGGCGACCGCGCTCTGCCTCCTGACCGCCTATCCCATCGCCTTCGGCATCTGCTTCGCGCCGGCCAAATGGAAGCCTCTGCTGCTGCTCCTGGTGATCCTGCCCTTCTGGATCAATCTCCTGATCCGCACCTATGCGCTGATCGCCGTCTTCCGCAGCCAGGGCTATCTCAACCTGGTGCTCGGCTGGGTCGGGCTCGGTCCCTATGAGATGCTTTATAATGACGGCGCCGTCATCGTCGGCCTCGTTTATGTCTACATGCCCTTCATGGTGCTGCCGCTCTACGCCACGATCGAGCGCCTCGACCGCTCCTTCCTCGAGGCGAGCCTCGACCTCGGCGGCTCGCAGGTCCAGACCTTCTTCAAGGTGACCTTGCCCCTGACCATGCCCGGCATCATCACCGGCATCATCCTGGTCTTCATCCCCTGCCTCGGCTCCTTCCTCACGCCGGCGATGCTGGGCGGCGCCAATGCGATCATGATCGGCAATGTCATCGAGGATCAGTTCAAGGCCGCCAATGACTGGCCTTTCGGCTCGGCTCTATCCTTCCTCCTGATGTATGTGACCTTCGGGGCGCTGGCGTTGCGCGCCTTCCTGGCGTCGCGCAGCAAGGGGGTCGACGTCTGATGGCGCAGACGCTCAAACCGGGCTCCGGCCCCCTCGATTACGGCAACCGGACATGGCTCAAGGTCCTGTTCGCGGCGATCTTCTTCGCCCTCTATACGCCGATCTTCACGCTCATCGCCTTCTCCTTCAACACCGACCGGCGCGGCGTCATCTGGCGCGGCTTCACTTTCGACAATTATGTGAAGGCCTGGAACAACGCCGATCTCCAGGAGGCGCTGCTCAACTCGCTCACCATCGCCTTCTTCTCGACGATCATCTCGACCATCATCGGCGCCATGGTGGCGCTGGTCCTGTGGCGCTTCCGCTTTCCCATGAAGGCCGCCTATGAAGGAGTGATGTCGCTTCCCATCGTGATCCCCGAGATCTGCATGGGCGTGTCGCTGCTGTTGTTCTTCACAAATGCCGGCATGATGGCCTGGTCGGTGAGCTTCGTCTGGCCGTTCAACCTGATCAACATCATCATCGCCCATGTCGCCTTCTGCTTCCCCTTCGTGGCGATCGTGGTGCGCTCGCGCCTCGTCGGCTTCAACCGGCAGCTCGAGGAGGCTTCCAAGGATCTGGGCGCCAGCGAATGGCAGACCTTCTGGAACGTCATCGTGCCGTTCATGATGCCGGGCCTCGTCGCCGGCGCGCTGCTCGCCTTCACTTTGTCGCTCGACGATTTCGTCATCACCTACTTCACCTCCGGTCCCGAGACGGTGACCTTCCCGGTCAAGGTCTATTCGCTGGTGCGCCGCGGCGTCTCGCCGGAAATCAATGCCGCCTCGACCGTCCTCATCGTCATCACGGTCGTCGCGACGATCATCGCAATGAAGCTGCAAGCGCCCGACAAAGCGGGCAAGGGTTAGGACCATGGCCGACGCAATCGTATCGATCCGCAATGTGACCAAGATGTTTCCGGGCGGCGTCAAGGCTGTCGACGATGTCTCCTTCGACATCGCCCAGAACGAGTTCTTCGCCCTGCTTGGCCCTTCGGGCTGCGGCAAGACCACGCTTCTGCGCATGATTTCGGGCCTCGAGACGCCGACCTCCGGCCAGATCATCATCGGCGGCGAGGATATGGCGCTGACCCCGCCCAACAAGCGGCCGACCAACATGGTGTTCCAGTCCTATGCCGTCTTTCCGCATATGACGGTGGCCGACAATGTCGCCTACGGTCTGAAGGTGACCGGCGTTCCGGCCGACGAGACCAGGCGGCGCGTCGCCGAGGCGCTGGACATGGTCAAGCTTTCGCATCTCGCCCAGCGCAAGCCGGACCAGATGTCGGGCGGCCAGCGCCAGCGCGTGGCATTGGCGCGCGCTTTGGTGAAGCGGCCGAAGGTGCTGCTCCTCGACGAGCCGCTGTCGGCGCTCGACGCCAAGTTGCGCGACGAGATGCGCCTCGAGCTGACCAGGCTCCAGGAGAATGTCGGCATCACCTTCATCATCGTGACGCATGACCAGGACGAGGCGCTCTCGATGGCCAGCCGCATCGCGGTGATGGACAAGGGCGCCGTGCAGCAGATCGCCACACCTTCCGAGCTCTACGAGCAGCCGACCAGCCGCTTCATCGCCGACTTCATCGGCAAGGTGAATCTGATCAACGCCAAGGTGGTGTCGTCCTCGGCCAGCAAGGTCGTGTGCGACGCCAAGGGCCTGGGGCGGATCGAGCTGCCGTATCAGGGGCAGGCGCAGGGCGATATCGCCATCGCGGTGAGGCCTGAGAAGCTCAAGATCTCCGAGGAGCAGCCCAAGGCGGCATCCGCCATCACCACCGAGGGCAAGGTGCGCGATGTTGCATATTACGGCGATACCAGCCATGTAGTGGTGCGCTGCAAGGACGACCTCGAGCTTGCCGTCAATGTGCAGAACGACAAACGCGCCGGCGGTGCGGGCGTCGAGCGCGGCCAGCAGGTCTGGATCCATTGGGCGCCCGAAGACACGCTCGTATTGACGGAGTAGATTTGTGACATTGGAAATCTCGAAGTTGACCTCGTTGCCGGGGGACAGCGCCTTTCGCCGCAAGAACCTCAAAGGCACCGATCTCGAGGCGACTTATGCCGGCGCGCTCTCCTATATGCGGCGCAAATATTCGCGCGACCTCAAGGGCGTCGATGTCGCCATCACCGGCATTCCCTTCGACCAGGCGGTGACCAACCGCCCCGGCACCCGTTTCGGTCCCGAGGCGATCCGCAAGGCATCCGTCGAGCATGCCTGGGGGCCGTACTGGCCGTGGATGTTCGACCCCTTCGATACGCTGGCGGCCGTCGACTATGGCGACTGCTTCTATGACTGGGGGCGCAAGGATCTCGTCCCCGACGCGATCATGCAGCATGCGCTGTCGGTTATCGAGCAGGGGACCGAGCTCGTCTCGCTGGGCGGTGACCATTTCGTCACCTATCCGCTGCTCAAGGCGCATGCCAAGGTGCATGGACCGCTGGCGCTCGTCCATTTCGACGCCCATCGCGATGTCGAGCCGGATGACGGCGACCGCATCGATCACGGTACGATGTTCAACTACGCCGTCAGGGACGGCATCATCGATCCGAAGAAATCCATCCAGATCGGCATCCGCACCACCTTCCACGGCGAGCGGACCTTCGGCTTCAAGATCCTCTATTCCGACCAGGTGCATGAGATGAGCGCCGCCGAGGTCGCGGCCGAGGTCGCGAGGACGGCGGGCAGGCAGAAGGCCTATCTGACTTTCGACATCGACTGCCTCGATCCGGCCTTCGCGCCCGGCACCGGCACGCCGGTCCCGGGCGGGCTGTCGTCGCATCAGGCGCTGTCGATCATCCGCCAGCTCAAGGATGTGAATTTCGTCGGCATGGACCTGGTCGAGGTGTCGCCCCCCTATGACCATGCCGAGATCACGGCGCTGGCCGGCGCCACGATCGTGCTGGACTATCTCTGCCTGAGAGCCTGGCAGAAGGGGGCGCGCGGCGAGAAGCTGCCCGAATAGGGAACCCTTGGCAATTCAGATCGTTTCCCCGCAGGTGCAAATCTGTGAGGAACGATCATGCCTGCCAAATCGAAAGCCCAGCAGAAGGCCGCCGGTGCGGCGCTGGCGGCCAAGCGCGGCGAGGTCGACAAGAGCGAGCTGAAAGGTGCGTCCCGCGAGATGTATGACTCGATGAGCGAGACGCAGCTCGAGGAATTTGCCGAAACGAAGCGTAAGGGCCTGCCCGAGCATAAGAGCTCGTGAGCAGGCCGCATATTATTTCAGCACGCCGCCGATAGCTTCGACGCCCGCCTTGGCGCAGGCTTCGTCGATCTTGCCCGAAGGTGCCCCGCCGACGCCGATGCCGCCCACCAGCGCATCGCCGATGCGGATGGGCAATCCGCCGGCCAGGATCACCATGCGTGAATCCATGTCGCGCAGGCCCTCGACATCGCCATTCGCCTTGATGAAATCCGCCAGGCCCGACGTGTCGCGCCCCATGCTGGCCGAGGTGAAGGCCTTGCCGGTGGCGCTGGCGACCGTGTGCGGCCCGGATCCGTCAGACTTGAGCAGGACCTTGGTGGCGCCGCTGCGCTCCACCACGGCGACGCTCACCTTCTGGCCATCGGCCTGGCATTTTTCGATGGCCGCCGTGGCGGCCTTGATCGCCATGTCGAGCGGCAGATAGGGGGCCGTCGGCAGTTCGGCGGCACTTGCGGTGAGCGGCAGGAGTGCGAGCAGCGCGAGGGCGAGTATCGGTCTGTTGGGCATGGGAGGTCTCCTTCTGAATATTACCGATCCGGCCGCGGGATGACAGGATAGGCGCTTGAAAAGATTTCCGACACTGGCGGACGGCCGAAGGTGCGCTCGGGATAGCGCCCGATCAGGCCTTCGAACTGCTTCTGCGCGCGCGCCGCGTCGGCGGCGATATCCATGCCGGGAATTTCACGGTCCTCCATGACGAAGCGCCCGTCGATGACGACGCTGCGCACATCGCGGCCGGTGGCGCTGATCAGGAGCGTCTGGATCGGATCGATGACCTGGCCGATATCGGGGCTCGCCAGGTCCCAGACGACGATGTCGGCGCGGCAGCCGGGCGCCAGCCGGCCAAGGTCGGGCCGGCCCAGCGCCTCGGCGCCGCCGAGCGTCGCCGCGTCGAAATAATGCTCGGCCCGGCACGTCGTGACGCTGCGGTCCATGAGCCGGCAGACGAGCAGGCCGACCTGCAGATTGAGCAGCATGTCGGGGGGCGACGTGTCGGTGCCGAGTCCCATACGCAGGCCGAGAGCACGATAACGGGTGAAGCTTTCGAGCCCGTCGCCGAAACGCGCCGACACCAGCGGACAATGGACGAGGGCGGCGCCAGCCTCGCGCACCAGATCGAGGTCGCGGCCGGGACCTGGAATATGGCGCGACGGGCTGACGAAGATGCCATGCGGCAACAGGGTGCGCCTGGACATGAAGCCGAGGCTCGCCAGCCACTCGATCGAGGTCTTGTCGTGAAGCCTGCGCACCGTGTCGCGCTCGAATTCGCCCTGCGCGCAATGGAGCCGGACCGGCACGTCGAGATCGTCGCCGGCGGCGGCGGTGCGCTCGAGGAGACGCGCCGTGCAGGTCTCGATCCGGTCGGGCGCCAGCATGGTGCGGACGAGGCCGTCGGCCTTGCCTTCGAAGGTCGTGCAGAAGCGGGTCGCGTCCGCGAGCCCCTTGAGCCCGCGCTCCTCGTCGAAATGAAGCTCGAAATGCTCCGGACTTACGACATAGGGATTGCCGGTCCGGTAGGCGGGTCCGAGATAGACCCTGAGTCCGAGCTCTTCGGCGGCTTGGGCGGCGCCGGCGAATTCATCATAGGTCTCGCCCCATTCGCGATAATAGAGCGACGCGATCGGCAGTGCCGTGGTGATGCCGTTGCGGATGAGGCGCGCGAAGGCATGCCGCTTCTGGAAAACGAGCTCCTCCGGCGAATACATCTCATAGGGGCCGGCATCCATATAGGTCTTGGGCCAGGTTCGCCCCTTGCGCCAGGAGGGATGATTGTCGAAGGCGAGAATGGTCGTGTCGAGATCGGAAAGGGCGTCGAGGTCGATGAAGCCCGGCGCCAGCAGAGCGCGGCCATAGTCGCGCCGGTGCGCGGCCTCTCCGGGAAAGCCGTGGCCCACGAAGACGATCTCGCCTTTGTCGAAGACCACCTCGCCCTTCGGATAGAGCACGTGACGGCCATCGACATGTCCGACGACCCAATCGGCGGTCAAAAGGGTTCTTCCCTGATTGCGCATCCTGTCTTTCCCGGGCTTGTTCAGTTCGATGAGGATTTCCGCATGCCGCCCGCGGCGGCGCGCTTGACGTCCTCCCACTCCGAAACGGTCATGGTGGGAAGATCGAAATAATCGCGGGTGCGCGCATAGCCATGTCCGCCCATGCGCCCGATCGCATCGAGTCCGTAGGGGTCGATGTGGAAGCGGTCATTGACGATCGGAGAATGGATATGGGCCGCCAGCACCTCGCCGAGCACGATCTGGCGGGAGGCGCCGATCTCGAGCGTCACATGCTGCTTGCATTCGAAGGCGACGGGCGATTCGGCGATGCGGGGGCTGGCGACCTTGTCGCCGGCGATCGCGGTGAGCCCGGCTTCGCGCAGCTCATCGATGCCGGTCTCGAAGGGAACGGCGCAGACATTCATCGCCGCGAGAATCTTGTCGGAAACGATGTTGACGGTGAAGACGCCGCTGGTGCGGATATTGCGCGACGTGTCCTTGAAGGCGAGATCCTGATGCCGGTTCTCGACGCCGAGCGCCAGGATGGCGGGCTCGGCGGAGAGGCAATTGAAGAAGCTGAAGGGCGCGGCATTGTAGCGGCCCTGGCTGTCCACCGTGGTCACCAGCGCGATCGGCCGCGGCACCACGGCGCCGATCAGCAGCTTGTATTTCTCCCGTTCCGACAAGGTGCCGAAATCGAAGCTGGTATTCGCGCTCATGGCCTATTCATCCCAATGCTGTTGGGGCGGAAGAAGGGGAATGAAGGTGAGGGCGCGCGCCCTAGGCTTCGCCGGCGGGGCGATAGGCGGAGAGAATATCCTGCAGGCTGCGCTCGCGCTTGATATCGGTGTCGAGCAGGCCGCGCGTGGCCACGGCAACCAGATGCTCGTCCATGAGCCGCGCGGCTTCCGCGAGATCGCCACGCTCCAGCGCCTCGATCAGCGCCAGATGCTCGTTCACCGCGCATTCCGACGAATGCGGCCGGCCGTAAAGGGCGAGGATCAGCGAGCCGCGCGAGACCACTTCGCTGACGAAGCGGATCAGCAATTCGTTGCCTGTGAACTGCGCCAGAAGCAGATGGAATTCCCCTGACAGCCTGATCGATTCGGGCTCGGCATGCCGCTTGGCTTTCTCTTCGCTCGTGACGTGGGCGCGCAATTTGGCGAAATGCGCAGGCTCGAGCCGGGACATCAGCTCTTCCAGCACCATGCGTTCCAGGCCGCGCCGGACCCGGAAGATGGCCCTGGCTTCCTCGAGGCTGGGCGAGGCGACGGTGGCCCGCATATTGGGCTGCTGGACCACGAGGCCTTCCGCCACGAGGCGGACGATGGCGCTGCGCACCACCGTGCGGCTGACGCCGAAGCTCGTTCCCACCGAATCCTCCGGCAGTTTGGTGCCGGGGGCGAGCGCCTGCTCGATGATCGCGCGTCTGAGGGAGGTGTAGACATGCTCGGCCAGATTGCCCGCGCGGCTGGTCCGTTTCCGCCTCGGCCCCGGTCCTTCGGCAATGTCGGTGTGATCTGTCTTTCGGCGAATCATGTCTGCCAATCACGATACTGCCTCACCCTCTCGATAGCTATTGTCTACACTATCTCAAAATTAATGTATACAGTTTTGATTGGATAGTGTATGCGAATAATTCCAGCCTCCTCAGGAGGCGGATCAAGCGGCGCACAGAACGCCGCGACGGGCAGGGCAGGCATGGCCGCTTATGTCGGCCAGTCACGGGCCGCTGCCGGATGGAAACGATCCGAAGAGGAGGAGCTCAATGAAATCACTCACCAAGCTGTCTTTGCCTGGCCTCGGCCTCGCGGCGGCGCTGATGCTGCCCCTGGCGGCCGCGGCGACGGCGGCGGAGCTGCGCTGGGGCGCGTCGCGCGATATCGATTCGCTCGACCCCTATTCCTATGGCAGCACCTTCACCATCTCGACGCTGAACCATGTCTATGAAGGGCTGGTGCGCTATGACGACCAGCTCAAGATCGAGCCGGCGCTCGCCACGTCCTGGGAGGACATCTCCCCGACGGTGCGCCGCTTCCATCTGCGCCAGGGCGTGAAGTTCCATGACGGCTCGGCCTTCAACGCCGATGACGTCCTGGCCTCGCTGACGCGCGTCAGCGATCCGAAGTCGCCGCTGCGCGGCAACCTGCCCGCCTATCAGGGCGCCGAGAAGATCGACGACTACACCGTCGACATCAAGGTCACCGAGAACTACCCGCTGATCCTCAACGATCTCACCAACATCCTCATCTTCGACAAGGAATGGCTGGTCGCCAACAACGCCACGGCCCCGACCGATGTCGGCGCCGGCATCGAGGGCTACGCCACCACCCACGCCAACGGCACCGGTCCTTTCAAGGTCGTGTCGCGCAAGCCCGATGCGGAGACGGTTTTCGACGTCAACAAGGACTGGTGGGACAAACCGCGCCACAATATCGACCGCATCGTCTTCACGCCGATCTCGTCGCCGGGGAACCCCGGCGCCGCGCAC
>JBMOOM010000005.1:0-136105 GCA_049323275.1 Pseudomonadota bacterium | reverse complement strand
CCTATCTCGTCGCGGTCTCCCGCGGTCCCCGCGCTCCTGTCGGGCCAGATCGACTACATGGAAAAGGCGCCGCTGCAGGACATTCCGCGCCTCAAGCAATCGCCCGGCATCCAGGTGCTCGCCGGCAACGAGCTGCGCACCGTCTTCTTCCTGTTCAACCGCGCGGACAAGCTGATGGCGTCGGATACGGGCGACAAGAACCCGTTCAACGACGCCAAGGTGCGCGAGGCTCTCTATCGCGCCATCGACATCGACGTGCTGCAGAAGAAGGTCATGCGCGGCCTGTCGCGCAATACCGGCTCCATGGTCGCCCCGGCGATCCCGGGCTATGTGCCCGAACTCGACGAGCGCCAGAGCTACGATCCCGAGAAGGCCAAGGCTCTGCTCGCCGAAGCCGGCTACAAGGACGGCTTCAGCTTCACCTTCGTCTGCGACAACAATGTCTATGTGAACGAGGAGGAGATCTGCCAGGCGGTCTCCGCCATGTGGTCGCGCATCGGGCTCAAGCCCAATCTCGACACGGCGCCGACCAGCATCCAGACGGTCAAGTTCGAGAGCAGCAAGTTCGATGTCGGCATTCTCGGCTGGGCCAACGAGCCGATGATCGACAGCTATTCGATCCTGGTCCAGGTCGCCCATTCGAAGACCGGCACCTCCGGCGTGTTCAACTGGGGCGGCTGGAAGGACGAGGAAGTGGACGCGCTGATCGATGCCGCCGGCAAGGAGCTCGACCGCGAGAAGCGTCTCGGTCTGCAATCCAAGGCGCTGCTTAAGCTCAAGCAGAATGTCGACTTCCTGCCGCTGCACCAGCAGCCCATGGCCTGGGCGCTCGGTCCCAAGGTGAAGAGCGTCGTGCAGCTCTCCGACAATAAATCGCGCCACTGGCTGACCGTGCTCAACAAGTAACGACAGTCCGCCGGGGGCCGCCCGCCGCGACCCCCGGCTTTCCAAAGGATCACGGCCATGATCTCGATGGTGCTCAAGCGCATAGGCAATGCGGTGGCGGTGATGCTCGCCGTGGCCTTCGTCGCCTTCATGATCTTCCAGTTCCTGGGCGACCCCGTTCAGCTGATGCTCAACGAGCAGGCGAGCCAAGCCGAGCGCGACGCGCTCAGGATACGCCTCGGCCTCGACCAGAATTTCATCATGCAGTTCGTGACCTTCGTCACGCGCGCTGCGCAGGGCGATTTCGGCATCTCGTATCGCAATCAGCAGGAAGTGATGTCGCTGATCGCCGAGCGCTTTCCCGCCACGCTCGAGCTGGTTCTCGTCTCCACCATCATCGCCTTGAGCGTCGGCATCCCGCTCGGCGTCTATGCCGCGATCCGCAAGGGCAGCCCGATCGCGCGCCTTCTCACCATGTTCTCGATGATCGGCGTGTCGATCCCGTCCTTCGTCATCGGCATCCTCCTCATCCTGGTCTTCGCCGTGCAGCTCAACTGGCTGCCGGCCTTCGGTCGCGGCGAGGTCGTTCATTTCGGCAGCTGGACGACCGGGCTCCTGACGCCGACCGGCCGCCAGGCGCTCATCATGCCGGCGCTGTCGCTGGCCCTGTTCCAGATCTCCTTCATCATGCGCCTGGTGACGGCGGAAATGCTCGAAGTGCTGCGCACCGACTATGTCAAATTCGCGCGCGCCCGCGGCCTCCCCAACCGGCTCGTGCATTTCCGTCATGCGCTCAAGAACTGCCTGATGCCGGTCGTCACCATGACCGGCATGATGATCGGCGACCTGATCGCCTTCGCGCTGGTCACCGAGACCGTGTTCCAATGGCCGGGCATGGGCCAGCTCTTCGTCCAGGCGGTGATGTTCATCGATATGCCGGTGATGGCCGCCTATCTGATGATCGTGTCGGCGATCTTCGTCACCATCAACACCATCGTCGACCTGATCTATCTGTGGGTCGATCCGCGACTGCGGCAGGCCGGCGTGGCGCGAGGTTACCATGCACATTGACGACATCGCCCAGGAAAGCCGCATGACCCAGTGGCGCCGTCGCCTCGGCGACGCCTGGGACAGCGATCTCGCCTACAGCTTCCGCGGCTCGCCGATGGCGATGATCTCGGCCTTGATCCTGCTCATCGTGGCGCTGACCGCCTTGCTGGCGCCGGTGATCGCGGTGCAGAACCCCTATGATCTGACCCAGCTCTATCTCGATAAGGCGGAGCTGCCGCCGATCTGGTCGGAAGGCGGCGAGGCGCCCTATCTGCTCGGCACCGACGTGCAGGGCAGGGACGTCCTGTCGGCCATCCTCTATGGCTCGCGCATCTCGCTGCTGATCGGCTTCGCCAGCGTCATGGCCTCGATGGCGATCGGCATCACCGTCGGCCTGATCTGCGGCTTCGCCGGCGGCCATGTCGACAATCTCCTGATGCGCGTCGGCGACTTCGTGCTGTCGATCCCGACCTTGCTGGTGGCGATCCTGGTCAGCGCCCTGTTCCGCGAGCTGCTGCCGGTCAATCTGCGCGACAGCTTCGCGCCGCTGATCCTGATGGCCTCGATCGCCATCACCTCCTGGGTGCAATATGCGCGTATCGTCAGGGCTTCCGCCATGGTCGAGGCGCGCAAGGAATATGTGCTGGCCGCCAAGATCCTGGAAGTGCGCACCACCCGCATCCTGCTGACCCATATCCTGCCCAATGTGATGACGCCGGTCCTGGTGACGGCGACGCTCAATCTCGGCCTCACCATCCTGTCGGAAGCGACCTTGTCCTTCCTCGGCGTCGGCATGCCGGTGACCCAGCCTTCGCTCGGCACGCTGATCCGCATCGGCAATCAGTATTTCTTCTCCGGCAGCTGGTGGGTGGTGCTGTTCCCGGCCTTCCAGCTCGGCCTCATCATCCTCGCGGTCAATCTCCTCGGCGACTGGCTGCGCGATGCTCTCAATCCCAAGCTTCAATGATCTGGCGAAAGGTGCTTCCGTGACCAAGACCATCATCATCAAGAATGTCCGTCCCTGGGCCGAGGCCGCGACCGACATCACCATCACGGGCGACCGCATCGCGGCGATCGGAGCTGCCGGCGACAAGGCCGGCGCGGAAGTCGTCGACGGCGCCGGCGCCATCCTGTTGCCGGGCCTCATCGAGGCTCATACCCATCTCGACAAGACGCTCTTCGGCATGAAGTGGAACGTCAATGACGTCGGCTACACGCTCATCGACAAGATCACCAATGAGCGCGACATGAAGACCAGGCTCGGTCTCGATCCGGCCCGCCAGTCGGCCCGCCAGGTGGCGATCTCGGTCGCGCGCGGCACCACCCATATCCGCAGCCATGTCGACATCGACACGGTCCATGGCCTCAAGGGCGTCGAAGGCGTCATGGCGACGCGCGAGAAATACAAGGACTTCATCGACATCGAGATCGTCGCCTTTCCGCAATCCGGCATGATGATCCGGCCGGGCACGGTGGAGCTTATGGACGAGGCGCTGTCGATGGGCGCAGAAGTGGTGGGCGGCCTCGACCCGTCCTCGATGGACAAGGACCCGAAAGGCCAGCTCGACACGATCTTCGGCCTCGCCGTCAAGCACGGCAAGCCGCTCGACATCCATCTGCATGAGCCGGGCGAGCTCGGGCTCTTCACCATGGGCATGATCGTCGAGCGCACCAAGGCGCATGGCCTCACCGGCAAGGTCACGATCAGCCACGCCTTCTGCCTCGGCCACAACGACTATCTGGTGGTCGGCCGCATGCTGGAGGATCTCGCCAGGAACGACATCGCCGTGATGACGACGGGGCCGTCCGGCTGGGCCTGCCCGCCCTTGATCCGCACCCTCGATGCCGGGATCACCGTATGCTCGGGCTCCGACGGCATCCGCGACTGCTGGCATCCCTGGGGCACCGGCGACATGCTGGAGCGCGTGATGTATCTGGGCGAGCGCAATTATCTGAGCCGCGATCGCGACATCCGCCGCATCTTCGACGTCGTCACGACCCTCGGCGCCAAGGTGATGGACATCAAGGATTATGGCCTGAAGCCGGGCAATATCGCCGACCTCATGCTGGTCGATGGCGAAGCGCTGGCCGAGGCGGTCGCCTCCTGCCGGCCGCGCCGCCTGGTGATGAAACGCGGCCGCGTGGTCTCGCGCGACGGCGCCCAGCCTTTCGAAGTGGCCTGAGCCGTGAACGCGGCGCCCGTCCATATCTCGCCACATGCGCCGGCCAGGGCCGCCGGCGCCGTCCTCGACATCCGCAACCTCGTCGTCGAGTTCCCGACGCGGCGCGGCATCCTGACCGCGATCCGCGGCATCGATCTGTCGATCGGACGGGGCGAGATACTGGGCGTCGTCGGTGAATCGGGCGCCGGCAAGTCGCTCACCGGCGCGGCCGTCATCGGCCTCCTCGAATCTTCCGGCCGCGTCGCCGAAGGCGAGATCCATGTCTGTGGCCGCCGCATCGACAAGCTGCCATTGCGCGACATGCAGAAGCTGCGCGGTCGCACCATCGGCGCGATCTTCCAGGATCCTTTGACCTCCCTCAATCCGCTGCTCACGGTCGGCGACCAGCTTACCGAGACCATGCGGGTGCATCTGCCTCTGTCGCGCGCCGAGGCGGCCGATCGCGCGATCAAATTGCTGCAGGAAGTCGGCATCCCGTCGCCGGAACTTCGCATCAGCCAGTATCCGCATCAGTTCTCGGGCGGCATGCGTCAGCGCGTCGTCATCGCCCTGGCGCTGTGCGCCGAGCCGGAGCTCGTCATCGCCGATGAGCCGACGACCGCCCTCGACGTCTCCATCCAGGCGCAGATCACCGCTCTTCTGAAGCGCGTCTGCCGCGACCGCGGCACCGCCATGATGCTCATCACCCACGATATGGGCGTCATCGCCGAGACCGCCGATCGGGTCGCCGTCATGTATGCCGGCCGCATCGTCGAGATCGGACCGGTCGCCTCCATCATCCGGGCGCCGCGCCATCCCTATACCAAGGGCCTCATCGGCTCGATCCCGAGCCTCACCGACCGTTGCGAGCGCCTGGTGCAGATCGACGGCGCCATGCCGCGCCTCAACGCCATGCCGACCGGATGCGCCTTTCATCCGCGCTGCCGCTTCGCGAGCGATCAATGCCGCACCGACCGGCCGCCTTTGCTGCCGGCCGGCACCAGCGAAGCCGCCTGCTGGCACCTGGACCGGGAGGAGGTGAGCCATGTCGCTTGACGAACAGCCCGCCCTCGCGGCTTCCGACATCGCCTGCTGGTTCCATCTGCCGCAATCCTGGCTCGACCGCACCGTGCTCGGCAAGCCGCCGCGCACGGTCAAGGCGGTCGACGGAATATCGTTTCAGATTCCACGCGGCACGACCTTCTCCATTGTCGGCGAGTCCGGCTGCGGAAAATCGACGGTGGCGCGCATGGTGGTCGGCCTCCAGGCCCCCACGCGCGGCACGTTCGACTTCGCAGCCGGACGCGGCCGCAAGGGCCGCCTGCGCACTCAGATGATCTTCCAGGATCCCTTCGCCAGTCTCAATCCGCGCTGGCGGGTCGGTGACATCATCGCCGAGCCGATCCGCGAGCTCGGGCTCTGCGATAACCGCAAGGACACCGAGCGTCGCATGCACGGGCTGCTCGACACGGTAGGGCTCGGCAGCCGCGACGCCGGACGCTATCCGCATGAATTCTCGGGTGGACAGCGTCAGCGTATCTCTATCGCCCGGGCGCTGGCGGCCGAACCCGAATTCCTCGTCTGCGACGAGCCGACCTCGGCGCTCGACGTGTCGGTCCAGGCGCAGATCCTCAATCTGCTCGCCGACCTGCAGAGCGATCTCGGCCTCACTTATCTGTTCATCAGCCACAATCTGTCCGCGGTGCGCCATGTCTCCGACCGGGTGGCGGTGATGTATCTCGGCCGCATCGTCGAGGAGGCGCCGGCCGACGAGATCTTCGATCGTCCCAAGCATCCTTATACGAAGTTCCTCCTGGGCTCGGTGCCCAATCTCCAGCATCCCGACCGCGATCGTGTGCCTGTCGCCGTCGATCTGCCGAGCCCGATCAGCCCGCCGCCCGGCTGCACCTATAATCCCCGCTGTCCGATGGCCTCCGATCTGTGCCGGATGACGGCGCCTGAATCCTCTCCTTTCGGCGCTGCGACCATCCGATGCCATCACGCCGCCTCGGCGCGTCTTTCCTGAGCCTCCAGCATGCGCATACGCCTGATCAATCCGAACACGACCGAGAGCATGACCGAGACGATCGCCGAAGCGGCGCGCCTCGTCGCGGCGCCGACGACCCGCATCGAGGCGTCGACGTCGAAATCGGGCGCCGCGTCGATCGAAGGCCATTATGACGAGGCGATGAGCATCATCGGCCTGGTCGAGGCGATCAAGGACGACCCCGGCGCCGATGCCTATGTGATCGCCTGCTTCGGCGATCCGGGGCTGCTGGCCGCGCGTGAATTCACCGCTTCACCCGTTCTCGGAATCGCCGAGGCCGCCATGCATGCGGCGAGCTTCGTCGCCACCGGCTTCTCGGTCGTCACGACGCTCGAGCGGACCCGCATCATCGCCGAGCACCTGGTGCGCAATTACGGGATGACGCAGCATTGCCGCCGCGTGCGCGCGGTCGATATTCCGGTCCTCGCCCTCGAGGATCCATCTTCCATGGCACGCGCGCGCATCCTCGCCGAATGCGAGGCGGCGATCGCCGAGGACAGCTCGGGCGCCATCGTGCTCGGCTGCGCCGGCATGGCCGATCTCACCAACTATATCCAGGACCGCCTGCAGATCCCCGTCATCGACGGCGTTGCCGCCGCGGTGAAATTCGCCGAGGCCCTGGTGGGGCTGGGATTGAAGACGAGCAAGCGCGGCGATCTCGCTTTTCCGCTGCCGAAGGTCTATCGCGGATTGACCGCGGACTATGCGCCGGAGAAAATAGCCAAAGCCCTGTAATGGCTGAGGCCTCTCATGGTTTCCTCCTCTCCCGTCCGCAGGATGGGAGAGGGTGGCCGAAGGCCGGGTGAGGGCTCTTTGCTTCGCACCGATACTTGTTTCAGAAGAGCCCTCATCCGCCCTATCGGGCACCTTCTCCCATTGCTTCGCAACGGGAGAAGGGGAAACCAGGAGAGCGTGATGATTGCCTCAGCTCAAGGCGTCGCGGATCCGGTAGAACAGCATCGCCGCGACGAGGAGCGGCGTGCGGATCGGCCCGCCGGGAAAGGGCAGGTGCTTGACGCGCGCCAGGAGATCGAAGCGCGACGCCTGGCCCTGGATCGCTTCGGCCATCAGCTTTCCATACATGCCGGCGAGCGCCACGCCCTGGCCGGAATAGCCATGCGCATAATAGATGTTGGACCCGATGCGGCCGCAATCGGGAATGCGGTTCGAGGTGATGGCGATATAGCCGCCCCAGGCGTGATCGATCTTCACATCCTTGAGCTCGGGGAAGACCGCGAGCATGCGCGGGCGCATATAGGCGCCGAGATTGGGGGGCTCCAGGGTCGAATAGCTGGCGCGGCCGCCGAAGAGCAGGCGCGTGTCCTTCGTCAGGCGGAAATAGTCGACGATGAAATTGGTGTTCGCCACCGCGTCATTGTCGCGGATGAGCGAGCGGGCGCGGTTCTCGCCCAGAGGCTCGGTGGCGATGATGTAGCTCGTCACCGGCATGATGCGGCCATAGAGCTCCGGCATCATGCGGCCGATATAGGCGTTGCAGCCGAGGATCACGAATTTTGCGCGCACGCTGCCCTTGGCCGTACGCACCGTCGCGGTCGCCCCCGGCTCGACATTGACGACGGCCGAATTCTCGAAGATCTGCGCGCCCGCCTCTATCGCCGCTTTCGCGAGCCCCAGACAATAATTCAACGGGTGGAAATGGCCGGCGCCGCCTTCATGCAGGGCGCCGTGATAGATTTTGGTGCCGAGCTTCTCCTCGAGCTCCGCCTTGCTCAGGACCTTGGTATCGGTATAGCCGAGTCCGTCCCATTCCTCTTTCCACTCTTTTAGCGAGTCGAATTGTGACGGCTTCGGAATGGCATGCAGATAGCCCCATTTGAGATCGCAATCGATCTTATGTCTGGCGATGCGATCGACGATCAGCCGCTTGGCCTCCTCGGCGATGTCGAAGCATTTGCGGGCATCGTCCTTGCCGAGCTGCGCCTCGATGCGCTGCTGGCCGGGGGAGAAGCCTGTGCAGATCTGGCCGCCATTGCGCCCCGAGGCGCCATAGCCCGCCTGGCGGGCCTCCAGGACCACGACCTTGAAGCCGGCCCGAGCCAGCTCCAAAGCGGCGGAAAGGCCGGTAAATCCAGCTCCGACCACGCAGATATCGGCCGTAACGTCACCGGCGAGCGGGGGTTGGGGGGGAAAGGGATGGGCCGAGGCCTGGTAATAAGATTGCGCGTCAATGGAAGCCGGCATGATCCATGACCAATGCCAAGCCCTGTTTCCTCCGTCAAGAAGCCCGGCTAGACTGGGGATGTCGTAACGTTTTTACAGGGTATCATGTCGCAAACGAAATTTGAGGAATGGATTGCAGAACGCCGGATCAGTGAAGTCGAATGTTTGGTGGCCGATATGTCCGGAACGGCCCGGGGAAAGATCCTGCCCCCGTCGAAATTTCTGAAGGGCAACAAGTCCCGCGGCCTCCGCATCCCGGAGGAGGTTTTCACCCTCACCATCAATGGCCGTTATGTCTGGGAAACATCGGCGGTGAGCGATGCGGCCATCGATATCTATCTGCAGCCCGACTACGACACCATTCGCCTGGTGCCCTGGTACAACGAGCCGACCGCCCAGGTCATCTGCGACGCCTTCCACCTCAATGACGATCCGGTCGATATCTCGCCGCGCCATGTCCTGAAGCGCGTGCTGGCACTCTACAAGGAAAAGGGCTGGCGGCCGGTCATCGCGCCCGAGCTCGAATTCTATCTCGTCAAGCGCAATATCGATCCCGATTATCCGCTCGAGGCCGCCGTCGGCCGTTCCGGGCGCAAGGAAGCGGGCGGCCAGGCCTATGGCATCGACGCCGCCAATGACTTCGATCCGATCGTCGAGGACATCTATGATTTCTGCGAGGCGCAGGAGCTCGATGTCGATACGCTGAGCCATGAAAGCGGTCCGGCGCAGCTCGAGATCAACTTCAACCATGGCGATCCGCTCGAGCTTGCCGATCAGGTGTTCCTGTTCAAGCGCACGGTGCGCCAGGCCGCTCTCAAGCACGATATGTATGCGACCTTCATGGCGAAGCCGCATGAGAACGAGCCGGGCTCGTCGATGCATATCCATCAGTCGGTGATGGACGTGAAGACCGGCAAGAATGTCTTCGCGGCCAAGGACGGCACGCCGTCCAAGCTGTTCCTCAATCACATTGCCGGCCTGCAGCGCTATCTCGCCGCCGCCCTTCCGCTCGCCGCGCCCAATGTCAATTCATATCGCCGTCTGGTGCCTGAATCGGACGCGCCGACCAATGTCCACTGGGCCATCGACAACCGCACCGTGTCGCTGCGCGTGCCGTCGTCCGATCCGTCCAATCTCCGGGTCGAGAACCGCGTGCCGGGGGCGGACGCCAATCCCTATCTCGCTTTCGCGGCCTCACTCGCTTGCGGCTATCTCGGCATGGTCGAGCGTCTGAAGCCCACCGACCCGGTCGAAGGCTCGGCCTATCGCTATGCCCATACGCTGCCGATCAGCCTCGATGAGGCGCTCGACAAGCTGAACTACACCAAGTCCTTCAAGCAGGTGCTGGGCGACAAGTTCGTCGAGGCGTTCCAGGACGTCAAGCATGAGGAGATGCAGCATTATCGCCGCGTCATCAGCTCCTGGGAGCGGGAATATCTGCTCTTGAATGTGTGATTGCCGGAATCGGTCGGATTGCCGAAGATGATGCGATGCGGATGGGGTTCGGAGGCTGCTTTATGATCTTGTTGCGTCGCCATCTCGGCCTTCTGGCCGTGCTCGTGCTGCTGGCCTGTTCCGGCCCTGCCTTGGCCGGCAAGGGAGATCGCGCGTCGGGACCGTCCTATGGCGACATGACGTCCTCGATCGCCTTGTTCCTCGACAGTCCCGGCCGCCTCGAGCTGCCGCTGGAACGCATCCGACCGGCGCTCAAAGCGCACTATGTCGACAATGGCGGCACCATCTATTGGGTCGGCACCGGGCGCATGACGCCTTTCATCCAGAGGCTTCTCGATGCCGAGGATGATGGGCTCAATCCCGATGACTATCCGATCGACACGCTGATCGATCTGCGTGACGGGACCGACCCCAGCGATCCGATGAGCGCGGCCAGGGCCGAGCTTTATTTCTCCGCCTTCTTCGTCGCCTATGCGGCCGACCTCAAGACCGGCCGGGTCATCCCGCAGAAGGTCGATCCGAGGCTGTTCCGCAACCGCAAGACGGTCGATGTTCTGCGGCTGCTGACCGATATGAGCAAATATCGCGAGCCGACGCGCTATCTCGATGTCTTCGAGCCGAAGAACCCGCAATATCAGGCGCTCAAGAAGATGCTGGTGCAGTATCGCGCGCGCGCCGCGCAGGGCGGCTGGGGGACGGTCGATCCGGGCACCAATCTGAAGCCGGGCATGAGCGATCCGCGGGTCGGCGCGGTGCGCAAGCTGCTGGCCGCGACGGGCGACTATGAATGGCAGGCGTCGGGCGATGCCGATCTCTACGACGAGCA
The DNA here is from genome assembly GCA_049323275.1 of Pseudomonadota bacterium. Lineage (GTDB taxonomy): Bacteria > Pseudomonadota > Alphaproteobacteria > Rhizobiales > Aestuariivirgaceae > Taklimakanibacter. The sequence goes on along the minus strand of JBMOOM010000005.1, from coordinate 125,499 downwards.
GCTCGCCATCGCCGTGAAGCGGTTTCAGACCCGCCATGGGCTCGAGGCCAAAGGCCTCATCGGCAAGCAGACCATCGTCGCCATGAACGTGCCCGTCGAGGAGCGGGTGCGCCAGATCATGCTCAATATGGAGCGCTGGCGCTGGATGCCGGAGGATCTCGGCGAGTATCATTTCCTCGTCAATATCGCTTCCTTCGAATTGCAGCGCATCAAGTCGAACACCATCATCGACCGGATGAACACCGTGGTGGGCGCGCCCGCCACCCAGACGCCGGAATTCTCCGACGAGCTCGAATATATCGAGTTCAACCCGACCTGGACGGTGCCCTACAGCATCGCCACCAAGGAGATGCTGCCGCGCCTGCGCGCCAATCCTTATGCCTATGCGGGCGACTTCGAGGTCTTCATCGGCGGCAAGCTCGCCTCCTGGGGCAGCGTTGACTGGTCCGCCTACGGTCCCGGCAACTTCCCTTTCACCTTCCGCCAGAAGCCCGGACCCAAGAACGCCTTGGGCAAGGTGAAGTTCATGATGCCCAACAAGCACAATATCTATCTTCACGACACGCCTTCGAAGGACAAGTTCCTGCAGACGGCGCGGGCCTTCAGTCACGGATGCATCAGATTATCCCGCCCCATCGACCTCGCTTATGCGCTGGTGCCCGACCTCAAGGACTGGTCGAAGGAACGCATGAATGCGACCTGGGCCGGCGGCAAGACCACGCGCGCCTCGATCGTCGACCACATCCCGGTGCATCTGATCTATGGCACCGCATTCCGGGGCGATGCCGGCATGATCGAATTCCGGCCCGACGTCTATGGCCGCGATCGCAAGCTCTATAACGCGCTGTTCGGCCGTCCGACCTCGTGACGGATCCTGTTCCAATGCGGGGCTGATTCAGCAGAAGCTTTCCGCGCTTAATACTTGATTAAATTACTCGGGTTTTGTAGGTGTGGGCCGCCTGACAAATAGGGGGGGGCTCGATCATGCTGAAATCTTTGGGGATTTATGGCGCTGCGGCAATCATGGGCCTGGCCCTGGCCGGTTCCGCGGGGGCGCAGGAGGGCAAGAAGCTCGGGATCGTCGATGACCGGGGCGTCGCCGTCGAGGTTCCGGCCGACCCGAAACGGATCGCCTCGGTCTCCTATTTCGCCGCCGATGCCGCTCTGGCGCTGGGGGTGAAGCCGATCGCGACCACCTACATGGTCCAGGGCCGTGAGCCCGATTTCCTCGCCGGCCACAGCAAGGACATGAAGCAGATCGGCCAGCGGGCTCAGCCCAATCTCGAGCTCCTTGCCGAAGCGAAGCCCGACGTGACCATCGCGATCCGCCGCTATACCGAAGGCAATGCGGCGCACTACCAGAAGATCGCGCCCTATGTCGCTTACAATCTCGAGCTCTACAGCGACAGCGACCGCACCATCACCCAGCTCGGCACCATCCTCGGCAAGCCCGAGCGCGCCCAGGAGCTCAATGCCCAGTTCAAGAAGGATATCGCCGACTTCGCCGCCAAGGCGCCGAAGGACGTGCATCCGCGTTTCCAGGTCATGTGGGCGGGCGATGCGCCCTGGACCTTCTATTCCGAGAACATGACGGCCGCGATCCTGACGGCACTCGGGGCTGAGAACATCGCCGGCCATAATCCGACGCCGCATGTTCCCGATAATTTCGGCCTCGAAATGTCGCTTGAGACGATGCTGGAGAAGGATCCCGAGGTCATCTTCGTCTACGACTACGGTCCGGACCGGCCGCATGAGAACAACCCGATCTGGCAGATGCTGTCGGCGGTGAAGAACAAGCGTGTCTATTATGTCGGCGACCACTGGGTCGAGGCCCACGGGCCGATCGCCCGCGAGATGGTGCTGCGCGAGGCGGCGCATTACCTCTATCCGGACACGTTCCCCAAGCCCGATATCAAGGCGGAAGCGGCGAAGCTCATCCCGCCCGATCTCGAGTGAGGGCGCCGCCTCGATCATTCGAGGCCGAACGCGCATAACCGATGACCGCCAGCCGCTCCGCCAGCATCACCATCGCAGCGCTCGCCGGCGCTTTGGCGATCGGCTTTGCCGGTCTCCTCATCGGCGCCAAGTCGATGCGCATCGATGATGCGCTGACGGCGCTGTTCTGGCCGGGGCAGGGCATTGACAGCGTCATCGTCTGGACGCTGAGATTGCCGCGCAGCATCGCCGCTTTCCTGGGCGGCGCCGGTCTCGCCATCTCGGGCTATCTGCTGCAATCGATCACCCGCAATCCGCTCGCCGCCCCCGATCTCACGGGCGTCACCGCCGGTGCGGTGGCGGTGATCGTCTTCTGCTTCGTCTTCCTGCCGGCATTGTCGTCGGTCTTCTATCCCTTCATCGGGCTTGCCGGGGGGCTTGCCGCCGCCGCCGTGACCTTCTGGGTCGCGCGCGGCGGCCAGGCATCGCCGCTGCATCTGGGCTTGGGCGGCATCACCATCTCGCTCTTCCTCGGCGCGATCACCACTTACGTCCTGCTGCTCGGCGGCCCGCAATCGCCGGCGGTCCTGTTCTGGCTCTCGGGAGGACTGCAAGGCCGCTCCTGGAGCGCGCTCGCTTTCATGGCGCCCTGGGTGATCGTCGGGCTCTTCGGTGCTTTGCTCTGCCGGCGCGCACTTGAGCTCCTGTCGCTTGGCGACGACGCGGCGCAGGGCATGGGCCTCAGGCTCGGTTTCTGGAAACCTATGTTTCTCGTGCTTGCGGTCTGCCCAGTCGCCGGTGTCACGCCGGTCGCAGGTCCCATCGCCTTTGTCGGTCTCGCGGTGCCGCATATCGTGCGCCTGCTGAAGCCCGAAGGCGCCGCCTGGGCGATCCTGCTCAATGTCGCGATCGGGGGATTCATGCTCGTCGCCGCCGATGTGATCGCGAGGAGCATCGCCGCGCCGCGCGAGCTTCCGGTGAGCCTGGTCCTGGCGCTGATCGGCGGTCCGTTCTTCATTCACCTCGTGCAGCGGCGCAACTTCATGCTGGGCGCGCGGCTATGACCGGTTTCGCCGCAGCCGCACGCGGGCCCTTCGACCGGCCGGTCCGGCTCATGCTCCCGCTGGCGCTGATCCTCGTCGTCCTCGCTGTATTCCTGGGCGTCGCCGATCTGTCGCCGCACATGGTGTTCGAGGTTCTGACCGGACAGGGCTCGCAGGAGGCGCGCCTGATCATCGCCGATATCCGATTGCCGCGCATCGCCACCGGCATATTGGCGGGGATCCATTTCGCCGTGGCCGGCCTCCTGCTGCAGACGATCACCCGCAATCCGCTTGCCGATCCCTCGATCATGGGAATCTCGCAAGGGGCGACGCTCGCCGTCACCGTCTTCCTGTTCTTCACCGTCTACTGGTTCGATTCCGATCCGCACAAAGCCTATCAGCTGCCGGTCGCCTGGCTGCCGGCGGTCGGGTTGCTCGGCGGCCTCGTGGCCGGCGGCATCATCTTCCTTCTCGCCCAGCGCCGCGATCTCGGACCTTTGCGGATCACGCTCTGCGGCATCGCCGTCGGCGCGGTGCTGCACGCGCTCGCCATGGGGCTCATCGCCGGCTGGGGCTCGGCGCGCATCGAGATCGTGCTGCAGTGGCTGTCGGGAAGTCTTTATGCGCGCAGCTGGGACCACGTGCTGTTCCTTCTGCCATTCACGGTTCTGGGGCTTCTGAGCCTGCCATTCCTGCGCCGCTCGATCGACCTGCTGCGTTTCGAGGCGCCGGTGGCATTGTCCTTCGGCTTTCCCTATCGGGCGCAGTTCACCATCGTCCTGATGATCGCCTGCGGCCTGGCGGCGAGCGCCGTCGGCGTCACCGGCCCGATCATCTTCATCGGGCTGATCGTGCCGCATCTTTCGCGTTTCATCGCCGGGGCGCGCTTCCATCTCGTGCTGCCGCTCACCTTGCTTCTCGGCGCCGTCATCGTCACCGCGGGCGATCTGGTCGGCCGCCTGGCCGGTGGTCCCGAGGAGATCCCGATCGGGGTCGTCAGCGCCATTGGCGGCGCTCCCATTCTCCTGGCGCTTTTGCGCCGCATTCGATGAGGCCCGTCATGCCGCTTCGCTGTTCCGGTCTCTCCGTCGCTTATGGCCAGCGCCTCGCCTTGAAGGAATTCGATCTCGTGCTCGGCAAAGGCGAGATCCGGGTCCTCATCGGTCCCAACGGCTCCGGCAAGAGCACCGCGCTTCATGCGCTTGCCGGCCTCATCGATCCGAGCGCCGGACATGTCACAATCGCCGGCAAGGCCGTGGCATCCTTCAGCCGGCGGGATCTCGCCAAGCACCTCTCCTTCCTCCCGCAGCAGCCGGCGGCGCCCGACGAGATGACCGTCGAGCAGCTCGTGCGGCAGGGGCGCTTCGCGCATGTCGGCCTGTTCCGCAGCTATGGCGCGCATGATCTCGAGGCGGTGCGCTGGGCGCTCGACAGCACCGGGCTCACCGGCCTTGCCGGACGCAATCTGCGCGAGCTCTCGGGCGGCGAGCGTCAGCGCGCCTGGATCTCGGCGGCGCTGGCGCAGGAGGCGGAGATCCTGCTCCTCGACGAGCCGACCTCATTCCTCGATATCGGCCATCAGGTCGAAGTGCTCGATCTCGTCAGCCGCCTGAGCCGCGAGCGCTGCGTGACCATCGTGATGGCCATTCACGATCTCAATCAGGCAATGTCGATCTGCGACCGGATCTCGCTGCTCGACAAGGGCGAGCAGGTCTTCGACGGCGTGCCGGCCGATCTCGCGGCAAGCGGCCTGATCGAGCGGATATTCAATGTCCGCGGCCGCTTCGTCAGCATCGCCGAGTCACGCGCGCCGCATTTCGATGTCGAGCTGGCGCGACATTAACGAAGACTTGGCAGGCGGATGTCCTTGCCAAACTGCTCTGAGGCGCGGTCCTCGAGATCGTCGGCGCGCAATTTCAGGAAGTCATGGTAGCCGTCGGGCCGGTTCAGCTGATTCAAGGTAACGATCGGCGACCACCCGGTCTCCCCGGCAGGCAGCGCGCCGAAGACACGGTTGTCGAAGTAGTTTCCCGCGGTATCCAATTGCGTGGCGAATTCGAAGAATGGTCCCCTGGGATATCTGTCCGGGCTTTGATCGATGAGCCGCTGGACGGCCTCGGCCGTGGCGGCACGTTCGTACACGAACTGTCCGGTGACCGGGCGAATGCCGCCGGTGTCGAAAATCAGCATCTGATAGCCGGTCGGTGAGGCCGGGTTCTCGATGATATCGAAGTTCGCCAGCTTGTGGTCGGTCCACACCACGCCGCGCCGGTTCATTTCGCGAATTGCCAAAGCTTTGGTCATTTCCTGCGCCGCATTGGGCGGCGTCACGCGGAAGCGGTCCAGAGCATTGGTGACGCCGCCGCCGGTATGGGCGATGTTCTCTTCGATGGTCACGAGATATTTGGTCTTCGCGGTGAGGTCTTTGGCGATGAACTGCTTGTAGGTACGCGTCAGCCGAAAGAACCCATTGCCATCGGGGCGCTGCACGGCCTCACCAACATACCTGCCCACCATGTCGTAATGGACAAATTTTGCGGCCGTCGGATCCGCGCTGATCTCTGAAATACGGATGACCTGGGTAGGGTCAGCCGCGTTGGCGAACACCGAGGCACCGGACCCTTTTCCGACGAGTTTTCCCAGTTCGAATGTGCTGCCATCATCCGCAACGAGGCTGTTGCCGGGAATACGACGAATGACGGGAGCGCCCTTGGCGTCCACACCGGTCGTGAACTGAATCGAATCGCCGGCAAAAAATACATCCTCGTCCGGCAGGTCTTTGACGCTTGGGGCGGGCTTGGAAAATTTGTAGTCCGGAGCCAGGTCAAGTTTCGTGCTGAGTTTATCCGGCTCGAATGGAATTCGCGTGCGAGGTGGAGGAGCCTGGGCGGGGTTCGCCGGATCGAGCTCCTTGGGCGGCGGGAAGGCCTCCGTCTTCGGCAGTGAGTCGGGCAGATTGGCCTGCGGCCCCGGGGGCGGGGCGTCGGCGGGAGTGCCGGGCTGCGCACCAGCTTGGGCGGGCGGGTCCTTCGCGAGCTCCGCGCTGGCAATTTTTTTATTCAGAACAATGCTTTCATCGAGGACTGCCGCATCATCGGCAAGCGGCCTGTCGGTCCTGGCGGAGGCCTCGGCTTCAGCTGCTTTCGGCAAGTCATCGATTGTCGCGTCCGCATCTGGCGGCGGATGCGGCTTTGTTGCGTCGTCGGTGACGGGGGTTTCGGCTTTCGCCACGGCTTCCGGCTGGGACCGCGGCGGTGGTTCGATGGTGATGGAGTTCGGGTCAGCCGGCGGACGTGGATTCGTCGCGGCATCGGTAGCTGGAGTGTCGGCCTTCGCCGCGATTTCCGGCTGGGCCCGTGGCGGTGGTTCGATGACGGTGGAGTTCGATTCAGCGGGCGGACGTGGATTCGTCGCGGCATCGGTAGCTGGAGTGTCGGCCTTCGCCGCGATTTCCGGCTGGGCCCGTGGCGGTGGTTCGATGACGGTGGAGTTCGATTCAGCCGGCGGACGTGGATTCGTCGCGGCATCGGTGGCTGGAGTGTCAGCCTTTGCCGTGATTTCCGGCAGGGTCCGCGGCGGAGGTTCGAGGACGGTGGAATCAGATTTTTGACTTGGCGGCGGGGACGGATCGGAAGGTACAGCCTCGTCGGCGGCTGCCGGTGGGTTTGCATCTACCTTGCTTGGCGGTGGCGCCTCGGGCGCGTTGACGGCGGGCTCCTCCAGCGGCGGACCTCGAGCGCTATTGTCGCCAGCGCGAACAGGTTGGTTCGGGACCGTTGTCGCGGGATGGGATGGGGTCAGCTGAGCCTGATCGCCCGAAACTCTTGGTGCAGGCACGGGGCCGGCTGTCGGGGCGGCCTTGTCGAGTAGTGACGCCGAGGCGGCTTCATCAGCCGCTTTCGTCATGTCATCAAAATTGCGGGCCAAGTCCGACTCGCGCGCCGACGGAACAGCGAGGCTTGTGCCGAAATCACCGCTCTTCAGTGCGCTCTCGCGGAACCGGACATTCTTCACATATTCGGCGAGGTCGGCGCGTTCGGCTGGCGTCAACAGATTGAGTGCCGGCCCGTCAAAATCGTCAAGCCTGGCGGCGATGTCACGGCCCCGTTCAATCTGTGCCTGCATATTCGAGGCATGTGTATTGAAAGCTTTCAGGAAATTCGTATCGGCCTCGTCCAAACGGCGGCCGGTGGATGTCGCGGCACCTTTGACCAGATCCCATGCACGCCCTGCCTTTTCGAGCCCGGCAGCGTTCTTCAGAGCCTCCGGAAGCTGGGCGACGCGTGCCGCCTCCTTGATTTCGGCCACATAGGCCAGGAGGTCCAGGCGCTCGGCGTCGGATAATTTCGCAAGGCTCGCCGCATCGACGGTGCTGAAACGCCGTGCGATCTCGGCGCCTCGCTCCGCGCGCGCCAGGTGCCTGAGGTCTCCCAGCGTTCCCGCCGCGACACCCAGGCCCGGCAGCAGAACACCCGCGGCGGCCCCTAATGCGCTTTGGCGCTGGGCCGCGGCTTCCTCATAGAAGTCGGCACCGAAGGCAGCCGACGCGCCTTTGGCATAGTCGTAGAATTCTTCGGCCTTCTGGTAATCCAGGACACCTTTCGCGCCAAAATAGGCCACATCGATCGCGTCGGCGGTTACGGTGGCATAGGCGGCGACGCCGAGATAACCGAGGCGCGAGGCCAGGGCACCGACGCCGCCACCAACCGCAGCCAGGGCGAGAGCCTTGTAAGTGTCGTCGATCGCGGCGTATTCCGACAGCGCCCGTAATTCTGCGCCCTTGATATACAGCGTTCTCACATAGGCGCGCGCAACCATGTCAGGTTCCCAGAATATGCGTCCGTCCTCCTCCTTGCGGGAAACCAGGCGCGGCAGAATTCGGGCGACGATAATCGGGGCCGGCTGGCCGGCGATCACCAGCAACTCGTCGACTTTGCAGTCCTCGGCATCCTTGGCGCGCCGGATTGCGGCATGAACCGAGCTCACATAGCTATGGAGCATTGTCCTGACCTGCTCGCGCCGAAAGTCGATGGCGTCCTCGCGCGATATTTTGCGCAAGCTGGCCAGTCCATTGATATCGAGCATCTGCTCGGCGCTATACTCCTCGGCGCCGACCTTGTTGGCCATGACCTTCCACAAGGGATCGCTGCGGCCAACGGAAGCAACGCCGTTCTCGATGAACTTGTCGAGATCCGAGTCATAGCCGGATGTATCGGTATAGCTTTGCGCGAGAGCACGACTGAACTCGACGAACTCGTCGCGGATCAGAATACCCGCCGCGTGGTCGCCGATGGTGATGTTGGCTTTTTTGAACGGTCCCCGGAATGACCATAGCTCGGTCAGGATAAAATCTGAGTTTTCCTGTGAAGTGGCGCGTGGATCGATTTTGACCTTGCCGCCATAACATGCCGCCGCTCGTTCCAATGCCTTCTGCCAGACCTCGCTCATCGTGTCGTCATCTTCGTCGATGATCCGCATCTCGGCTGGCTTCGGAACGGACAGACGCAGTGGTTCAGTCCATGTGGCCTTGAATTGATTGTCCAGCTCGCGATCCGGCGCGCCCGGCTGCGGGGCAACATCAAATCTGATTGCACCCGCCTCGTCCGGCGGCGCCCAGTTCTTCAGGTCGGAGCGGAAGAAGTGCAGGGGCGGCGATCGATAGACCCGGCCCTCGCGGCCGTCGCTGGCCTCGCCCGTCAGAAGTGCAAGCGGGATTTCTCCGACCGCCGCTCCGTCCTTGCTCATGGCGAAGATCAGTGGTTCCTTATAGGGAATTGGCGCCTCGAGCTCGAGTTCGAGGAAACCGGAATCGCTGGATTTGAAGATATCGGTGGGGGCGCCGTCGACCGGCGGCGTGTCGACGAAGTAAGCGCGCCCGCGGGCGTCGGCGAAGTCCAGCAGCCAGATGTCGGATACGGCATTGAGCGCGAACGCCTTCACGCCCGGCTCGGTTCCCTTCGCGAAACGTGCGGTGACGAAAATTCCCACATCATCGGCCTGGCGGACAAATTTCTCTATGGGCTTCGGCCCGACCGCCTCTTGTGGCGCGCCTTCGATCGTTCGGGGCCGCCGCGGCACCTCAGCCGCTTTGCGCCAGGCGTCTTCCACCAACTTCGGCGGCTTTTCATCGGGAAACTCGTATGTGTGATAGCTGATACCCTCCGTCAGGCTCTTGAAGACCACCGCATCGCCACGCGAGGTAGGTAGATGCCGACCGAAAATGAACAGGGTGCGCTCCGAAGATGAGCCGGCGGACGCTTGAGGCCCCCATGGATAGTAAGCGGTCGTCGGGCTGTCGCGTCTATATTGGTCTTCCATGACCACCACGCCCGCGATCTCGATGTCGCGAAGCCAGGTCTGCTGACCGCCGGATCCGACATCGCCGTTCTCCAGAATGGCGTTCCAGCCACCCGCGAGATGAGCTTTGTCCCGGCTTTTGAGCAGGACATGGATGATCTCCTCGGGCGCTGGCTTCAGATCAAGGCCCGCGGAGGCGTGCGCGCCATCGAGCTCGGCGTCGAAGCTCCGTGTCAGTGTCGGAAAATAGATGAGCTCGCCCTTGCGCATCGGAGCTGGCGACGCCGATGCCGGTTCTTCGCCGAAGGACGCGACCCGTTCGAACATGATCTCGAGGAAATACGGGTCAGGATCCGTGCCGCGCAGAGCGTTCATATCGATCGACTGATAGAGCCTGGTGGTATCGCGATTTCCGAGAACCAGTCTGGCGGATGTTCCCGCCCTATTGACTTGCGCCACGCCGTTCAGCCCATCGGAACCGTCCTCATGACTGTGAGTGACCTGCCAGCTTCCTTCGAACAGATCGGCGGCAATCCGCTGTGAGGCGTCGGCAAGCTTGCGCCATTCGGCCGATTTCGCTTCGAACTCTTCTTCGGCGACAAAGCGCTCCTTGATGGACAGCCCGCCGATGTCCTTGCGCTTCGCGAACTGGACCGAACATCCATAGAGAATGCCGCTTTCAAGAAGCCGCGGATTTGAAGCGCCGCCGGCGACCGACAGCGCGACAGCCAGCTTGCCGCCTTCGCCTGTGACCAGCGCCCGTTGTTCCCCCTCAGGTGCCTTGTTGAACAAGGCCTGCAGGCGGAACGGGTCGTCATGGCGGATCACGTCCTTGACGCGCCCGTCGAGATCGACGATCCGCAGCATGATGTCCTCATGGTCGCGGCGCAGTACGAGGGGCTTGTCGTAGGGCGTATGGATGCTGTTGATGTTCCGGTATGTCGGATCATAGGTGACGTTGAGCCTCCACCACTGTCCTTCGAGGCGGATGGACTTGTCGCGCGGATTGAGCTTTGCCTCGAGGTCGATCCACTCGGGCGGCGACCAGGAGGCGATCAGGCCGTCGATCACCCACTGCGGCAGATCAAATATGTCCGCCGCATCGCGCAAGGTCCGGCTCGCCGTCAGGCGCTTTCCGTCGAACGCGGCCTCGTCATAGAGGTAGCGCCGGCCGCTGCTCTCCCATACTTCGATCTCGATGGCACGGCGCGTATCGGCAGGGCTGTTCTTGAGTTTCAGGGGATCGTGCTGTTTGGCGGGTGGAAGCTGCAAGGCCTTCTCGGCTGCGGAGATCCGCTCCTTCAGCGCGGTGATCTCGGCCTTGTGTATGTTTTCGGAGCGGGCGCGATCATAGCGAAACGGCGGATCGAGCCGCTTGAATTTCTTCTGGATCACCTCGCCGCCCTGCGGATCGACCCAGATATAGACCTTCTCCTTCTCGAGCGCCGCGACTTGCCGCCTGTCGCGGTCGATCTGTTCCAGCGCCAAAGTGGCGGGATCGGTTTTGGCGCGCGCCGCGGCTTCGACCTCCTGGCCGCCGCGTATCATCCACTGGGCGCCATCGCTGCCGCGCCAGACGCCGAACACGCTGGCATTGATCTCCGCCTGCATGGAGGGCGTGATCCGGGCGACGGGCGCCGCATCGGCCTCGACATCGTAGGCGAGATGGCCGTCCACGAATTTTCCGGGCGCGCCGCCCTGCAGCACCACTTCGTCCTGGCCTTCGCCGAGCTTGATCCGGGCCAGGACCGAAGCGGTATCCGGATCCCATTCGATCTCGATGCTCTGACCGGCTTCGCCCTCCAGCTTCGCCCGCTTCTGCAGAGGCGCCAGTTGATCGGCGAGCGTGTCGCGGAATGTCTTGCCGAGAGCCTCCGGCGCCCGGCGCTGTCCGGTCAGCTTGAGGACCGCGCCAAGGGCCTCCGTTTGCGCAACCGGATCACGTGCCGCGAGCAGTGTTTCCAGGGCCGCGCGGTGCCGGTCCTGGGAATAATCGAGGCCGAGCGGAGATGCCAGCATAGCGGGATCGACGCTAATCTTCGGCGGTGATCCCGCCCAGCTGCGCAACCGGGTGAGCCGGACGATGTCGGCGATGCGCCGGGCCAGCGCCGGATCGCCCGAAGCCGCGAAGTCAGCCTCGTCAATTTGCGACAGGAGGGAGCGCGCCATGCCGACCAGATGCGGCGGCACATCGGCCGCCGACACGGTGCCGCTGCCGAGCGCCATCGCGCACATGACGAAGAAGAAAACACGCCGTAGCGATCCTGGCATCGCCGACCAGCTCTTGCCTTCGCAAAGCACCTAAGGTGCCGCCTTGACCGTCTCGATCTCAACCGACTCGATATTGACAAGAAACTCGCCAGTTGCCTTCCCCCATTTGCTGGCGGTGAGCATGGGCTTTCCGGGAGAACGCAGCGACGTCAGAGGGTCGGTCTGATAGGTGATCTGATTGCCGTCGGCATCCACCTCTCCCTCCGCCCGATAGGACGCCAGATAGGACCGGCCGCGCTTGCTCAGTGTAAGCCTTGCTTTGCGATCATAGGCGGAGGTCGCCTCCAAGCTGGCATTTTCGCCAAAGATGCGCTTCTCGGCGATGGTTTCGGTTCCATTGCTGAGCTTCTGCAGGGACATGATGATCGTCCCCCGGTTGTCGCTGGCGGACGATCCGGTGTTGTATGATTTGCTGTAGACGGCGGCCGTCAGATAATTCTTGTCGTCGGTGCGCAAGCCTACCTGGATGATGTCGCGCAGCGTCTTGAACTTGCCCCTATAGGTTACGTGAATATCCCAGTCCTCATCCGGCAGGTCCTGCTCGAGCTGGATGATGTTGGCGCCGGTGGCTGTGTTGAAGCCGCCGATCTCGCCCGTCACGATCAGCAGGTTGCCCTTCTCGACGATGTAGCCGTCAGGATTGGGATTGTTCACGATCCACTTTTCCGAAAGATCGGTACCGTCGAAATCATCGAAGAACACCCGCTCGCGCACAGGTTCGGCGGGCGCCGGCGGTGTTTCGGCCACCGCTTTCTGCACTTCCGCCAGCGCATCGGAGAGGCCGGCAGCGTTTTGAGCGTCAAGATATTTTCCGCCGGTTTCGTCGGCGACGCATTGCACGGTCTGGCGCTGCTTCTCGTTCAGAGTGAAGCCGACGACATGCACTTTGAGGTCCATTCCCGCGTCGCGGATCGCGCGCGCGGCGGCACAGGGATCACCGCCACATTCTTCGATGCCGTCGGTGACCAGCACCACGCTGTTGGACTGACCCTTCAGGGGAGCGAAGTAGAATGCCACTGCCTCCAGCGCTGCGGCGATAGGGGTTTCGCCCTTGGGCTGGCTCTTGAGGATCATCTGGGAAATGGACTTGCTGTCGCTGGCGCCAGGGGGCGAAACCATCTCGATATCGCTGCAGTCCTTGGCCCGGCGGTGGCCATACATGAAGAGCCCAAGCTTGGCGTCGGCGGGCATCGTGCCCAGCGCCGCGACGAGAGCCTTCTTTGCGACGGCCGAGCGGCTCTCCCCGCCTTCGATCGGCTTTTTCATGGAGCCCGAGGAGTCGAAAATGAACATCACATTCGACGCGCTGTCTTGGGAAAGGGCCGAAAATGTGGAAACTGAAAGCGCCAGAACACCGGCCAACAGAGCAGGGCTGAACTTCATGACTATCTCCTATCCCTCATTCAGAAGGTGGCAGGTCGATCGACATTCGGTGTCGAGACTAACGATAGTGTCGGCGAAGCTAACAATGCTGGCGGGAAGTTCTTGCTCGCGCATCCGCCAGATTCAATCGGGCCGCCCCGGCGAGCCCTCTCAACGATGAGGGGTATCTTTGACGCGAATAATACGTAGCGTCAATTATTTCATCTCACGGACCGCCGGGCCGATGGAAAATTCCACTGATCGATGCTTCTTCAGCGGGGTTTCACCAGGCGGTACAGGATTTTCGTCTCAGCATAGTAATTCAGGGCATCGGCAAAATTTGGCATCCAGCCATCTTCAGAAAAGGGAACGAAGCCGGTGAAGCCGAGCTTGCGCGCCGAAACGTCGAAGCCGGCTTTGCTGAAGCTCCTGGCATAGTCCGAGACCGAGCGATCCTGCACTACGGTGTTGGTCTTTTCGGCGACGAGGCCGCGCCATTGCGGCCACAGCGGATTGTCGCTGTGACAGCCGGTGATCGCGTAATAGACGCCGCCCGGCTTCAGAGCCCGCCAGATCTCATGCGCATGCCTGTCGATGTCGGGCACGAGATAGATCACCTCATGGCTGAAAGCGAGGTCGAATTCCTGCACGTGGCCGGCGACATTGTCGCCCACTCGATACTGGATCGGCATGTCGGCCTTCAGCGCATCGGCGCGTTCGATCGACATGCGGGCGATGTCGATGCCGAGCGCCCGGCGGAAGGGGCGCATCGTATGGAGCATGCGCAGGAAACCGCCCTGATTGCAGCCGAAATCGAGCACCGTCAGGCCGCTCAGATCCGTCTCGGGGACGAGGCCGATCAGATGCCGCCAGATCGGCGCGTGGCCGTTCGACATCGCATCCTCGGCTTTGGGATCGACATACCAGGTTTCGATGAAGGGAGTGGACGCGGCTTGAGTCATGATGGAAAGGGACTAGTTCAAAATAAAAGCGCGGGCAACATCATGAATGTGACCCGCGCCTGTCGTAGGTAGGCTTCGTGCGCCGCTATTGCTTCATCCAGGTTTCGAGCCCGGCAATGGCCGTTTCGGCATCGGCTATGCCGGCGGTGCGCGCTTCGAGATAATATCTGAGCGCCATGGCCGGATCCGGCTTAAGGCCTTGCACGTTGCGGTCGCGGAACACGATTGGATCATAGGTCTGACCGAGCCGCAGCGAGGCCTCGTGATTGCCGAGCTCGCGGGCTTTGCTGAAGAAAGCGCGCGCCGCGGTGAAGTCGCCGAGACCCAGGAGCTTGTCGCCATTGCGCATCAGCGAATCGCTGTCGGCGCTGATGCCGGCGCCCTGGCCGTTCTTTTCGAGCGGCGCCGGAATGGGCTGCGCGGCGGCGCTTTCCTGCTGCTTGGCCGGGGGCAGGTTGAAGTTGCGCTTGACATCGGTCGGCGGCGCCGAAGCGGGCACCACATCCGGCGCCGGCGGCTGCGCCGCCGCCGGAGCAGGGGCGGGCGTCGCCAGCGCCACCTTCATTTCCTCGGAGGGCGCGGCGAGATCGCCGGTGCGCGGCTCGATCGCCTCGACGGCGATCAGCAGCGGCGAGGCGGGGACGCTCGGCAGCATCAGCTTGACGCCCAGCTCCTCGCCCGGCTTCAGCTCCCAGGCATTGTCGGGAAGCTTGGTGCCGGCGGTGAGATAGGCATCGGCCGGAAGGCCGCTGAGACGGAAACCGATATCCTGATTGGGGATTGCCGGCTCGGCGCTGATCTGGAGCGGAATGGGTGTGTTCACATCGCCCTTGGCGTCGGAGACATCGAGCCTGGCGGTGGTCACCGGCTTCTTCAGCGCCGCGGCGACATTCTGGTCTCCCGTCACTTTGACGCCGGCCATGCTTGCATCGGCGATCGTCTGGTCGCGGCTGTCGAAGCCGGTCATGAAGCCGCCGACGGAATTGAAAACGGCGGTGCTCAGGTCGCCGTCATTGGCGCGGTCATAGACGACGGCGCCGGCCAGCGCCCCGATGGCGATGGAGGCGACGCCGGCGAGCACCGCATCGCGCAGGCGGAAGCCGTAAGAGGCCTGGCGCCGTGGGCGGCGGCGGGGCGGCGCCTCGCCGGCCCAGTCCATGTCGTTTTCATTGCCGGCCGCGTACCGGGAGGTCGGAAATTTGCGCGTGCGCACCGGCGCCAGCGTTTCCTCATCTTCCTCCTTCGAGGAGGGACCGCGCATCTTGGCGTAGCGCATATAGGCTTCGAGCTGGCTCGGGCGTTGCTCGCCCGCCGCCGTCTCGTCAGGCTTCTCGGCCTTGTCCTTCTTATCGGCCTTTTTTGCCGTCTTTTTTACTTTCTTTGCGTCGGTCTCTTCCGGTTTCGCTTCGCCTTCCGCCTTGTCTTCATTGGCGGGCGCGATCTTCAGCTCCTTGCCCAGGAACCAGACCGGCCGCTCGACTTCGCGCTTTTCTTGTTCGTTTTCGACCGCGCCGGTCTTGCGCTGCTGATTGGTCTTCATCGCCTCGCTCCTCACACCCAGCGCGCTCATTCGAGCGCACTCGATCTCAGTCTCGCCACCCCGGCGGGCGTGATGTTGCCGCCAAGTTTCGTTCGCTCCAGATAGGACTGGAATTCAGCCTTCAGCGCCGCTTCTTCCTTGCTGGTCGCATCGGCCTGGTCGCGCTTGTGGTCGGCCAGCCATTCGTCGGCGGTGACATAGCGCGTCCATCCGGGAAGATCGGCGGAAAGATTAACATCGTTCCACGCCGCGTGCCACTTTCCGGTCTGCAGATCGCCGATGCCGGAATAGAGAACGTCGGCGAATTTGCGCAGCTTGTAGTAGCGGTCGGTGCCCTTCTTCCAGTTGAACACCGCGACCGCATAGCTGACGCTCAGCGTCTCGGTCATGCCGCCGTCCTGGGCCAGGCCGTCATAGGTCTTCGCGTTCAGCATCGCTGGCGCGTAAACTCCGTTGAGCTCGTCATTACCGGTGACATTGAGAAGCCGATAGCCGCCCTTACGCGCCAGATCCTCGGCGATGGTGGAAGGCTGCGGCGCAACGATGACGATCGCATCGGCCTTGCCGCTCGCTAGCTGGCTGGCGGCATCGGCTTCCGAGCCCGCCACCGGATTGACCGCGATTCCGAGGGAGTCGAAAATCATGCTCGCGGTGACGAAGCGCGGCTCGCTGGCGCCGCCGATATTGACATTCTTGCCGGCGAGATCGGCGAGCGTCGCGATATCCTGGCGCGCGATGACATGCACCTGTGCCGAGCCGAGGCGCGCCACATAGGTCACCTTCTTGTCGACATCCTCGACGAGCTCCTGCTTGCGCATGTAAGCCACCGTGTCGGCCGGAATGATGCTGGCGTCGATGCCGCGCAGGAACAGCAGGTCGCGCACCGCTTCGACCGGGCCATGGCCCATGACCGGCAGGACGCGCAGGTCGCGCTCGCCTTCCATCAGCACGGCGAGGTCGGCCGCGTAGCGCGACGACTGCCCGTTGGCACCGTCGGTGATGAGCGTGATCGCGCCCGCATTCATGCGAGCGACGTCTTTAGTGTCTTCCGCCTGGAGCGCACCGGCACCCATGACAAGAGTTGCGGCGAATGCGCATGCCACCTTCAAGGCTGTACTCATGCCTTGTCTCCCCGTCTTTTAGCCGTCCCATAGTCGGACAGTACGGGTTCCCCGCTTCTGGTCCGAAATATTACTCAAGACCCAGATTGTGGCATGGGTCCGGCATTCCTATGGTTTATTTACTTTTTGTTTAGGTAAGTAATGCTGACGTATGCTTGGCCAAAACTAGCTCCTCGTTGGCTAGCACAATATGCATGGGAAAGGCATTTATCCATGAAAGATGGTTTACGACGAGGTCGCGAACCGGCTTGGCGTTCTCGCCGATGCCGCCGGTGAAGACCAGGGCGTCGATCCCGCCCATGGCGGCGATGAGGGAGGCGGCCTGCCGCGCCGCCCAGTAGCAATAGGCCTCGACGGCCGCCCGGGCCTGGGGGGCGGGACTTTCGAGCAGGCTCCTCATATCGCTGGTGAGGCCGCTGAGCGCCAGCAGCCCGCTTTCCTTGTAGAGCACCTGCTCCATCTGCTCGGGCGTCAGCCGATCGTCCTTCATGATCGCCAGGATCAGGCCCGGGTCGATGGCACCCGGCCGGGTCCCCATCACCAGCCCGTCGAGGGTCGAATAGCCCATGGTGGTGGCGACGCTTCTGCCGTCCTTCACCGCGCACAGGCTGGCGCCATTGCCGAGATGGGCGATGAGCAGGCGGCGGGGCAGCGCCGCGCGCGTCTGGGCCGGCAGGGCCTGGACCACATGCTCGTAATTGAGCCCGTGGAACCCATAGCGCCGGTAGCCGCGGTCGAAATAGGACGGAGGGAGCGGAAAACGGGCCGCGATCTCGGGCTGGGTCGCATGAAAGGCGGTATCGAAACAGGCGACCTGGGGCACCAGGGGGGCATGCTCACGCATGGCGCGCAGCGCATTGAGACCGTAGGGCTGATGCAGCGGCGCCAAGGGGCACAGCGCATTGAGCTTGGCCTCGATCGCATCGTCGACCAGGACCGGCTTGGAAAACTCGGTGCCGCCATGGACGATGCGGTGACCGACGCCGATGAGATCCCGGGCCTCGATGCCCTCGCGGGAGAGGCGTTCGAAAAGCGCGGCGAGGGCCGGCTCGCCCGCCCCCTGGACCTGGTCCTTGAAGCGCAAGGTGAGCCCATCCTCTTGCCCGTAGGCGGCGAATTTGAGGGTCGATGACCCGGCATTGAGGACGAGGATGGTCATGTCCGTTCCCTTATTCCGCTGCTCCGGCTTCCGGCCGCACCGTCGTGCGCAGCGGCCTCTCTTCCATGACATAAAGGGCGAGGAACGAAATCACGATGCCTGATGTCGCCGCGATGAAGACCCAGCGGAATACCGAGCCGATGTCGCTGCCGGCGGCCGCGAAGCTGCTCGCGAGATTCTCGATGGTGACTTTCTGGGCCAGGTCGGCCGGCAGGCTGCCGATCACGATCGCGCCGAAGCCGGCTACGATCAGGGCGCCCCCCAATGACCGGAAGAAGTTCAAGGTGCCTGTGGCGGTGCCCATCTGATGCGGGGGCACGGCATTCTGGATCGCCACCAGCGTGAGCGGGAAGATCGTTCCGAGGCCGATCGACGCCGCGGCGAGGATCAGGATCAGGGCGAAAAGCGGCAGGCTTTGCGGTTGGATGGCGAGCACGGCGAGGCCGAGCGCCGCGACGGCGAGGCCGATCAGCGTCGGGCGCTTATAGTGCGTGAGCCGCGCCATCATGCGCCCCGTCGAGGAGGCGCCGATGACGGTGCCGACCATCAGCGGGATGAGGGCGAAGCCGGACTGGCT
Organism: Pseudomonadota bacterium; assembly: GCA_049323275.1. Classification (GTDB taxonomy): domain Bacteria; phylum Pseudomonadota; class Alphaproteobacteria; order Rhizobiales; family Aestuariivirgaceae; genus Taklimakanibacter. The sequence continues at coordinate 107,232 of JBMOOM010000005.1, read as the reverse complement.
GGCGGTCAGGCCGTACATGCCTTCGAGGAAGATGGGCGTATAGATGGTGAGGCCGATGAACACGCCGACACCGGCGCAGGCGGAAACGATAGCCATGGCCACCAGCGGATTGGCGAGGATCTCGATCGGGATCAAAGGCTCCGGCGCCGTCCTGAGCCGCGCCATGAAGGCGACCGCAAAGACGAAAAAGACCGCGAGAAGGGCGAGGATCGTCGGCGAGGTCCAGGCATAATGGGGCCCGCCCAGGCTCAGCGCCAGAAGAAGAGCCGTCGTCGACATGATCATCAGCCCGGCGCCCAGAAAGTCGAGCCGGTGCGGCTTCTCGTGCCGCGGCAGTTTCTTGAGCAGCGAGTTCGTCATCCAAAAGGCCAGGAGGCCGAGCGGCAGGTTGATCCAGAAGATCGCCGACCAGTGCAGCTTCTCCGCCAAGAACCCTCCGAGCGCCGGCCCGGCGATGCTCGACGTCGCGAAGACGCTGGCGAAATAGCCCTGATAGCGCGGCCGCTCCTTGGGCGACACGATGTCGGCGATGATGGTCTGCGCCAGTGAGATCAGCCCGCCGCCGCCGAGGCCCTGCAGCGCCCGCGCCAGGATGAGCGCCAGCATGGTGGGGGCGAGAGCGCACAGGATCGAGCCCAGCATGAAGATGCCGATCGCCACCAGGAGAGTCACCCGGCGGCCGGCGATGTCGGAGATCTTGCCGTAAAGCGGCGTGACCGCCGTCGACGTCAGCAGATAGGTGGTGACGACCCAGGGCAGGTTCTCGAAATCGCCGAGCAGCCGCCCGATCGTCGGCAAGGCGGTCGCGACGATGGTCTGATCCAGGGCGGCGAGGAACATCGCCAGCATCACGCCGATGATGATCGAGCGGACTTCATGGGGCGTAAGGGTCGTGGAGGTGGTCTGGTCTGTTTGCGACATATCTTGCGGATGCGTCAAATGCGAAGCCGCCTCAATAGCAGGAACCTCGCATCCGGCGCATCAGCCGTTGGCGCATATCAGGCAGGAGCCTTGACGTCCGTGTGCTTGTACTTCTCCAGCACGCGGCTCGGATATTTGAGCGCGTCGCGACGGAAGGGGTCGCCCAGCTCCTGCGTGACCATCACCTCGATGACCGTGGTCTTGCCCTTCTTCTGGGCGTCGCAGGCCTTTTCCAGGGCTTCGCCGACATCGCCGAGCTTGTCGATGGTGACGCCTTCGGCGCCGAGCGAGCGGGCGACGTCGGCCCAGCTCGGATTCTTGAGATTAACGCCAAGGAAGCGGGTGTCGTAGAAATCGACCTGATTCTTCTTTTCCGCCCCCCACTGCTTATTGTGGAAGACGACGGCGGTAACCGGAATGTCCTCGCGCACGCAGGTCAGAATCTCGGGAAAGCTCATGCCCCAGGCGCCATCGCCGACATAGGCGACCGCCGGCCGGTCGGGGGCGGCCACCTTGGCGCCGATCACGGCCGGCAATGCATAGCCGCAATTGCCGAAGCTCATCGCCGCGAACATCGAATTGGGCTGGTTGAAGCGCAGGTAGGAGTTGGAAACCGAGCAGATATTGCCGATGTCGGTCGATACCATCGCATTCTCCGGCAGGGCCTTCTCGAGCTCGCGCAGCATCTGGCGCGGATGCATATAGGGCGAGCCCTTGGCGATCTCGACCGACCAGCCGTCCTTCTCATGCGTCCAGTTGTCGAGCTCCTTCTCCCAGGCGTCCTTCTCGGCCTTGATTTTCTTCTTGCGCTCATCGGCATTGTCGGATGCCGCGAGCTTGCGGTTGGCGAGCCGGTAGGAGAGGGCCTTCGCCGCTTCCTTGGCGTCGCCGACGATGCCGACCGAGATCTGCTTGACGAGACCCAGCATGCGGTGATCGCTGTCGACCTGGATGATCTTGGCATTCTTCGGCCAGTAGTCGAGGCCGTGCTGCGGCAGCGTGCCGAAGGGGCCGAGACGGGTGCCGAGCGCCAGCACGACGTCGGCTTCGGCGATCAGCTTCATGCCGGCCTTCGAGCCCTGATAGCCGAGCGGGCCGCACCACAGCGGGTGCTTGGCGGGGAAGGAGTCATTGTGGAGATAGGAGTTGACGACGGGCGCGGAAAGCTGCTCGGCGAGCGCCACGCATTCCTTGACGCCATCCGAGAAGATCACCCCGCCGCCCGACACGATGACCGGGAACTTCGCCTTGGCGAGGAGATCCGCCGCCTCGTCGAGATCGGCATCGGCGCCGGGACCACGGGCGATCTTGCGCGGCTTGGCGATCTCGTAATCGGCCTCGCCGTAGAAATTGTCGCGCGGGATGTTGAGCTGGGTAGGGCCGCGCTCCGACATCGCCATGTCGAAGCAGCGCGCGGTGAGCTCGGCCATGCGCGGATGCTTCGAGACATGCGCCTGGTATTTGGTGATCTTGGAGAAGATCGGCAGCTGCTCGGTTTCCTGGAAGCCGCCGAGACCCATGGTGCCGGAGCCGGTCTCGGGGGTGATCACGACGACCGGCGAATGCGCCCAGTAGGCGGCCGCCGTCGAGGTCACGAAATTGGTGATGCCGGGGCCGTTCTGCGCGATGCACACGCCATGACGGCCGGAGACGCGCGAATAGCCGTCGGCCATATGGCCGGCGCCTTGCTCATGCGCCGTGGGGATGAAGCGGATGCCGGCGGTCGGGAAGAGATCGAGGGCGTCCATATAGGCCGAGCCGACGATCCCGAACACGTCCTTGACGCCATAGGCGACGAGGGTTTCGACGAAGGCTTCCGACGCTGACATTTTGGGCATGCGAGGCTCCTGGACAGGGACAGATCGTATCTTTCCCTATTCTGGCATCTGGACCCATGAAAGCGCCAGTTCCGGGGTGCGCTCAGGTCCAGAGCGCCCGGAGCCCGAAAAACGCGGTGTCCTTGACCCGCCGCGCGGCCCCCTGCAATGCCGAATTGCGGGCATCGGCGCAGAAGGTCATGCTCCAGATGATCCTGCGCTCGCCTTCGTCGATCGGCGTGACCTTATGGCGGACCCGGGCGCCCTCGAAGACGATCATGGAATTGGGCGGCGTGGGAATCATCTCGTCGCGGCCGTTCTGGCGCGCCAGAAGGCGGGCCTGCGACAGGCCGTTCGGCGCATGCCCGCGATTGACCATGGGCATCAGCACGGTGAAATGCCGGCCGCGGTAGAAATTATGATCGTAATGCCAGCCGATATGGTCGCCGGGCTTCTCATAGAAAAGCACCGAGCAGGAGCTTTGGTCGTGGAGCGGCGTGGGCTCGACCTTGAGGCGCACGATGTCGGAGACGAGCAAGCGCAGCTCGGCCGAGCGATAGAGCTCGACCAGGCTCGGCGCCTGCCGCTCCAGCGTCTCATAGGCGACGGTGCCGCCCTTCTTATGTGTCGGCAGATAGCTGCGCTCTGTCTCGACGAGGTCTTCGACCTCGCCGAGGAGGCGCGCGAAATCTTGCCACGGCAGGACATTGTCCATCATCGCCAGCTTTTGAGCGAAGGAGGGCAGCGGCGATTCGATCTGGAAATGCGGGTCCATCGGGCCCGCACTCTAGCGCGCGACTTTACAACTTTATGACGGCGGCGCCGGACTGCGAGCGAGGTCCGACCGGTAGCGCCCCATCCAGTCGAGGCTGACGGCGTCGGACAGCCTCGCCACGCCGGGTTTCACATCGTCGGGTTTGGGCGCCGGGATACCGAGCGCCGCGCAGATGCGGGTCAATGTGGCGGCTGGATCGGCCGACAGCGTTTCATAGCCGACGCGCAGCGGCGTTATCTGCTGCTCCGCAAACCAGGTGTTCCAGGCCACGTCGTAGCCTTCGAGCTCGGCCAGCTCGCGCCTGATCCGCTCGAAGTCATATTCGGGGTCTTTCGGCGGCGCCAGTCTCTCGATCTCGGTTCCATCCGGAGCGACATGCCAGAGGCCGGTCTGCTCGGCTTTGATCAGGGAGACCGCCTGGGCGAGCTTGTCCTCGCGCGAAAGATGCAGATAGAGAATATTGCCGAAGGCCTTTTCGAGCCGCGCGCGGTCGGAGGGGAGGCCCGGAAAGATCTGATCGAGGGTCTCGGAGAGCTCGCCCAGATTTTCCCGCATCAGGCGAAGGCCGAAAATGCCGGTCCCGCCTTTGCCGACTCTGATCGCCGTTTTCAGATATTCGATATCGTAGTCGCGCTCGCTCATCGTCTCCGGGCTCGGCAGATTCCATTCCTTGGCCCACCAGGCGAGAAATTTTCGCCCGTAGAAGGAATCTGGATTGCCGGCCCGTTTGGTCGAGGCGAGAAGATCACACAGCAGCGTGCTGCCGGTTCTCGGCGTGCCGCAGATGATATAGGCGTTGAACGTCATTTGAGCTCGATTTCTATGAAAGCATATTCAGTGTCGTTGGCGTTGATCACATCATGCTCGACACCTTCGCTGCGGAAATAGGGCACGGCTTTCTTCATGTCGGCGAAGCTCTCGCCATCCTTGGTGAGGAGCTTCACTTTGCCGTCCATCAAGGGCACGACGACATAATCATGGCCGTGGCGGTGCCAGCCCGTATTGGCGCCGGGGGCGAAACGGTATTCGGTGACGATCACCTTGTCGTTCTCGATGTGCTTGATCGCTTTGGCGGTGCCGGACATGGGTATCTCCTTGTTTATGTGAGGAACCAGTAGAGGATGAGAGGCAGAATGAGGGCGGTCATGACGGCGTTGAGCGCCATGGCGATGCCGGCGAAGGTGCCGGCCACCTCATCGACGACGAAAGCGCGCGCCGTGCCGATGCCATGGGCGGAAAGGCCGGCGGCAAAGCCGCGCGCCGCATAGTCCTTGAGGCCGAGCGCATTCATCAGCGGCGTCACGATGATGGCGCCGATGAGACCGGTGGTCACGACGAGCACGGCGGTGAGCGCCGGCTGGCCGCCGAACTGCTCGGCGATGCCCATGGCGACGCCGGCCGTCACCGATTTGGGAGCGAGCGAGGCCAGGACATTATCGGGCACGCCGAAGAGTGCTGCGACGGCGAGCGCGGAAACCGCCGCCGTCACCGAGCCGGCGATGAGGGCGGCCGCCATCGGCAGGATGTTCGCTTTCACCTTGTCGAGATTGCGATAGAGCGGCACCGCGATGGCGACGATGGCGGGGCCGAGCAGGAAGTGAACGAATTGCGCGCCCTGGAAATAGGTGGCGAAGGGCGTGCCGGTGAAGAGCAGGATGGCGCCCAGCCCGATGATCGAGATCAGCACCGGATTGACCGCCGGATGGCGGCCGGAGGCGCGCGCGATGCGGTCGGCGGCGATCCACATGAGCAAGGTCAGCGTCAGCCACAGCAGCGGCGTCGAGGACAGATAGACCCAGAGATCGAAAGCCGGCGTCATGATGGCGCGTGGCCCGCTTGCCAGCGTTTCACCCAGGTGAAGACAAGCGCGGTCACCGCGAGGGACAGGGCGGTCGAGACGAGAAGGGCCAGGAACAGGACGGGTCCATAGGAATTGAGAAGGCCGAGATGATCGATGACGCCGACGCCCGCCGGCACGAACAGCACCGAGAGATGCTGCAGGAGACCGCCGGTCGTGCGGCCGAGCGCTGAGTCGTTGATCGTCTGCGGGCTGAGCGTGATGAATCTCTGGGCGATGAAGAGGCCGGCGAAAAGCAAAAGCAGGCCGACGACAGGACCGGGCATCGGCAAGCCGAAGCCATGCGAGAGAATCTCGCCGGCGAGCTGGCAGAGGAGAAGCAGGGCGAAGGCCTCGATCATGTCCGCAAGCTACAGCATCGGACCGGGAAGTGTGAAATGCTTTTCGGACCTACTTGGGTCGCGGATCGGTGATGCCTTCATCGGCGCGCTTGTAGTCGCCCTTGCGCTGGAGCGCGACCGCGGCGACGAGCACGCGCGCGGCGTTGCGCACTTCCTCCTGGAGGTCGCGATCGGCATCGAGATCGTCATGGCTCGTCGCGTACTCCTTATAATAGCCGATATAGCGGTCGAGCAGCGCCTTGTGCCCCGCCGGCATCAGTCCCATGTCGGTGAGCCAGTCTGTGAGCATGCGGCGGAGATTTTCCGTGCCGGACGCATCGCCATGCACGACGACCGAGAACAGCCGGCCGGCGAGATGGCGCGGATAGGGCCAGCCCTTGCGTTCGAGCAGCTTGGCGGCCCGCGAATCCTTGCCGTGGGTCGAGGTCGGATCGGGATTGCCGCCATCGGCGCAGACGAGCCGGTCGATCATCGCCTTGAGGCCGGCCGGCGCCTGGTACCAGTTCACCGGCGTCACGATCATGATGCCATGCGCGCGGACCCACATCGGATAGATCTCGTTCATCCAGTCATTGACCTGGCCGATGGCATGGTTGGGGTAGCACGAGCAGGGCCAGTGGCAGAGCGGCATCGCGGTCGAGACGCAGGCCTTGCACGGATGGATGACGCGGCCATATTCGGAAGCGAGCCGGCTCAGATCGAGGACATCGACGGCGAAGTCGCGCCTGGCCTCGATGACCTTGCGCGCCAGGGTCGCGAGGCGCCAGCTCTTCGAGATTTCACCGGGGCAGGTCTGGTCGCTGCGCATCGAGCCGTTGATGATGAGAATGCGGGATGGCCCATTGGAATCGCGATGTTCGCGCTCGGCCGCCTTGATGGCGTCGCGCGCCGCGAGCCAGTCGACCGAAAGCTCATAGGATGGGTCGGCGAATCCCTTGCCGGCTTTCCGGGTGACGGGACTCTTGTGATAGTCGTGATAGGAGCGCCAGGCGGGCTCGATCAGGGCATCGATATTTTGGGCCGCGTCGGCATAGATCGGATCGTAGAAGCGGGCCTTGAAGCGTTCGGTGAACTCCGCCTTGCTCAGGGCGACGCTCGGCATGCCTTTGCGGATTTTGATTTTCGTCACGGCGCACCTCCATTGGAAGCTGGCTTCCAACGGAACTACGCCGTGACGGAACTGTCAAACCTCTTCGCTGTTAGGCCGCGAGCGCCTTCTCGGCCGGGACATATTCGTAGCCGAGATCGTCGGCCACCGCCTTGTAGGTCACCTTGCCCTTGCAGACATTGAGGCCGGCGCGCAGGTGATGGTCTTCGAGCAGCGCCTGCTTGTAGCCCTTGTTGGCGATGGCGAGGCCGAAGGGCAGGGTGACGTTGTTGAGCGCATAGGTCGAGGTGCGCGCGACGCCGCCCGGCATGTTGGCCACGCAATAATGGATGACGCCGTCGACGACATAGGTCGGATCGGCATGCGTCGTCGCCTTGGACGTCTCGGCGCAGCCGCCCTGGTCGATGGCGACGTCGACGAGGACCGAGCCGTTCTTCCAGTCCTTCAGCATCTTGCGGGTGACGAGCTTGGGCGCCGCGGCGCCCGGTATCAGCACGCCGCCGACGACGAGATCGGCAGTCGCGCATTCATCCTCGACCGCGCCTTGCGTCGAATAGAGTGTCTTGAGCCCGGTGCCGAAGCGCGCCACCAGCTCTTCCATGCGGTCGGTGCTCTTCTCCAGCACGGTGACATCGGCCCCGAGGCCGAGCGCCATCGCAGCGGCATTGGTGCCGACGACGCCGCCGCCGAGGATCACGACCTTGGCCGGCGCCACGCCCGGCACGCCGCCGAGCAGCACGCCCGAGCCGCCCTGCGCCTTTTCGAGGCAGTGGGCGCCCGACTGGATCGACATACGTCCGGCCACCTGCGACATCGGCGCCAGCAGCGGCAGGCCGCCGCGCGAATTGGTCACTGTCTCATAAGCGATGCACACGGCGCCCGAGGCGACGAGGTCCTTGGTCTGCTCCGGATCCGGGGCAAGATGCAGATAGGTGTAGAGGATCTGGCCGTCGCGCAGCATCTTGCGCTCGACTGCCTGCGGCTCCTTCACCTTCACGATCATGTCGGCCTTGGCGAAGATCTCTTCCGCCGTCGGGATGATCTGCGCGCCGGCATTCTTGTAGTCTTCGTCCGACGCTCCGATGCCGAGGCCCGCGCCGGTCTGGACCCACAGCTTGTGACCGTGGCGAACGGCCTCACGAACCGAGAGCGGCGTCATGCCCACCCGGTATTCGTGATTCTTGATCTCTTTCGGAACGCCAATCAGCATGATGGAAGAACTCCCAAGGGACGCGGGCCTTGATACCGCGATCCGGATTGATGGTTGTCGGAATAAGCTTTACGCCAGTTTGCCCCCTGAGCAGGTCTCGCCGAAGTTGAAGGATCGTGGCGACAAGGAACCGCTCAATAAAGTTTTGTCGGCGCGAACCTCGTGGCGTGAGTGATTCCACTTCGCCGGGATGCACGCCAGAACCAGTTCACCTGGCTGCTGCGGGCCAGTTCTGTGCCGGCCTTTATGCGCGGCTGCTTATACTCCCGGACGCGATGAGCCGACAACCCCCACCTATTGGAGAATAAGGCCGTTTTCCTGCGTAAAACCGTGTATCGGCGCGGAATTTAGGCGCTTTGGCGTCGCGGTTCTGCGTTAGTGAGAAGGCGGTCCTTGCGCCGATCGGCCCACAGCATGAAGAGGCCGGCGACCAGCACGATGGCGCCGCCCCACAGCGTGCGCATGCCCGGCACATCGCCGAAGACGAGAAAGCCGAGGGCTGCGGCCCAGAACATCGCCGAATATTCAAAAGGCGCGACGAAGCTCGATTCCGCGCTCTTATAGGCCATGGCGAACAGCACCATGGCGAAGGCGACCGTCGAGCCGAGCAGCAGCATGGCGCCGAAATCGATCGGCGTCGGCCAGTGCCAGGGCCGCGCCAGGAAAGCGACGCTCTTGTGCTGGACGGCGCCGAGATCGAGCTGCGTGAAGATGATGGCGAGCACGATCGCGAGCGAAAGATAGACGGCGTTGGTGTGGAAGGCCATGGCGGCGGGCGGCACGCGGCGCACCACGAGCCGCGCCAGCGTCTGGCTCACCGCATAGCCGAAGGCGGAATAGAGCGAGAGAAGGGCCGCCGGCTCGAACACGCCGCTGCCCGGATTGATCATGATGATGACGCCGACGAGGCCGGCGATGATGGCGATCCAGCGATGCAGCGCCACATGCTCGCCGAGCAGGGGGCCCGCGATGACGGCGACGATCAGCGGCATGGCGAAATAGATCGCCACCGAGTCGGCGAGCGGCATGGCCGCGATCGAGAGAATGAAGGCGAGATAGGCCGAGCTCATGATGAGGCCGCGCAACAGGCTCAGTCCCATGCCGGGGGAGACGAGGCTCGCGAGCGAGGCCTGCTTGTGCACGATGAAGGCGAGAATCGGTATGCCGATCAGGCAGCGCACCACCAGGATCTGATGGACCGGGTAGTTGCCGCTCAGCCACTTCACCACCGAGTCGCCCGCCGACGAGATGCCGACGGCGGCGCAGGCATAGAGCACCGCAAGAAGCTTGTTGTCAGCCGAGCCCGGGGAAGTCATGCTCTGCCCATATCCCAGTTCGCGACGCAAGGGAACTCGGGTGACCGTGGGGGAGGCATGGCGTGAGACGCATAGCACTGCTTGGCCTGATCGTCCCGCTTGTGCTGGGCGAGGCGCAGGCCGCCGGGAAGTTGAAACCGCCGCTGCCCAAGCCGAAGCCTGATATCGGCGAAATGAGCTCTCCGCCGGCGCAACCCAGCGAACCGGAATCGGCCGAGCCCGGGGAGCCGGCACCGCAGACCGCCGGGACCAAGACAGCCCCGGTCATCCCGCGCGAAAAGCCGCCGCGTGATCAGCCCTCGGCGACGGAAAATCCCTTCGTGCCTCAAGGCGGGGGGAAACCAGACGAAGCGACGAAGCCGAAGGAGGAGGCCAAGCCCCAGGAAACAGCCAAGCCCAAGGAGGAAACCAAGCCGGAAGACGAGGTCAAGCCCGAGCCCGGCGAGGAGATGGCGGCCTGCCGCGAAGAGCTGGCGGCGCTCGGCGCCAAATTCACGGTGCCCGAAATGCCGGCGGCCGAGGGACAGTGCAAAGTGGTCAATCCGGTGCGGATCGACGCGATCGCGACGCCGGCGGGAACCGTCGACTTTCCCGGCGCGCCGACGCTGAACTGCATTTTCGCCAAGCAGTTCACCTCGTGGGTCGCCGACATCGCGGCCCCTGTCGTCAAGGCGCATACCGGCGACGCGCTCGCGGCGATCTCGACCGGTCCTGGCTATGAGTGCCGCAACCGCAACGGCGATTCGACGACCAAGATCAGCGAGCATGCCTTCGGCAATGCCGTCGACATCGCCTCCTTCAACCTGCCCGGCAAGAAGAACCTGCCCGTATCCAATGTGGTGAAGCTGCAGAACGCCGAGAGCCGCTGGCTGATGGCCTTGCGCATCTCCGCTTGTGGCTATTTCACAACGGTGCTCGGGCCGGGCTCCAACGCGGCCCATGCCGAGCATTATCATTTCGATCTCGGCCTGCACGGCAAGACCGGCAATTACCGGATCTGCGAATAGGAAATCCCGGCCCCGGTGAAAGGAAAATAGGATCAGGAGGCAAAGGCCGCCCCGATTGAAGGCGGCGGTCATTTCGGGTAGCCTCATCGGACGGCGCTGGAATTGCTCAACCGTTCACGGAAAGAGGCACCCATGGCCACTCTGTTGAAACCGGATCCGAGTTTCTATCCCTCGCCGCGCATGGCGATGAAGGCGGCGCCCGAAACGCTCGCTTATGTCGCCGCCTTCGATCCCGACCGCAAGGTGCCGGATGCGATTGCGGTTGTCGATGTCGATCCAAAGTCGAAGACCTATTCGAAGATCGTCGACACAGTCTCGATGCCGCATGCCGGCGATGAGCTGCATCACTTCGGCTGGAACGCCTGTTCGTCGTGCCTGTGTCCCAACGCGCCGCATCCGCACAGCGAGCGGCGCTATCTGGTGGTGCCGGGACTGCGCTCCTCGCGCATCCATATCATCGACACCAAGCCCGATCCGAAGAAGCCGAAGATCGTCAAGGTGATCGAGCCTCAGGAGGTTGCGGAACGGGCCGGCTATACGCGGCCCCATACGGTCCATTGCGGCCCGGAAGGCATCTATGTGGCCGCGCTCGGCAATGCCGAGGGCAAGGGGCCGGGCGGCATCTTCCTCATGGATCACCAGACCTTCGATATCCGCGGGCAATGGGAGGTGGATCGCGGGCCGCAGCAGCTTGCCTATGATGCCTGGTGGCATCTGGGCCATGACACGATGGTCACCAGCGAATGGGGCACGCCCGATACGTTCGAGAACGGGCTGGTGCCGGAGATTCTGCTCGGCGCCAGATATGGCCGGCGCCTGCATTTCTGGGACCTGCACAAGCGCAAGCATCTGCAGACGATCGATTTCGGTGAGGAATATCAGCTCGTCTTCGAGCTGCGCCCGGCGCATGATCCGACCAAGGCCTATGGCTTCGTGAATTGCGTCGTCTCGCTCAAGGATCTCTCTTCCTCGATCTGGGTCTGGCATCGCGACGGCAATAAATGGGCGGTGACCAAGGTGATCGACATCCCGGCCGAACCCGCCGACGCCGATAAATTGCCGCCGGTGCTGAAGGGCTTCGGTGCCGTGCCGCCGCTCGTCACCGATATCGATCTGTCGATGGACGACCGCTTCCTCTATGTCGCCTGCTGGGGCACCGGCGATCTGCATCAATATGACGTGTCCGATCCCTTCAAGCCGAAGCTCACCGGGAAGGTGCGCATCGGCGGCATCGTCGCGCGCGCCGGACATCCTGCCCATAAAGGACCCTTGAGCGGCGGACCGCAGATGGTCGAGATCAGCCGCGATGGCAAGCGCGTCTATTTCACCAACTCGCTCTACGGCGCCATCGATCCGCAATTCTATCCGGACGGCATCGAAGGCTGGATGGTGAAGCTCGACGCCAAGCCCGAGGGCGGCATCGGCTTCGATCCGAAATTCTTCGTGCAATGGCCGGCCCCGCATCGGCCGCATCAGGTGAGGCTCGAGGGCGGCGACTGCTCGTCGGATTCCTATTGCTATCCGTGACGTGCTCATGAGCGAAACGTGGCCGTGGCTGACTCTGGCGGGTCTCGGCGCGTTTCACGGATTGAATCCGGCCATGGGCTGGCTGTTCGCCGTGGCGCTGGGACTGCACCGCAGGAGCTACGCCATCGTGCTGCTCTCGCTCATCCCGATCGCCGTCGGTCACGCGCTGGCGATCGCCCTGGTGGCGTTCCTGATGGCGGGCGCCGGCTTGCTGATCGATCCCCGGCTGGTGCGCATCATCTGCGGTGTGCTTCTCATAGGCTGGGCGGCCTATCATTGGCGCTATGGTCATCGCCATCGCGTGCGCGTCGGCATGCAGGCGGGTTTTGCCGGTCTCGCTCTGTGGTCGTTCCTGATGGCGACCGCGCATGGCGCCGGCCTCATGCTGTGGCCGGCGCTGGGGCCGCTGTGCTTTCCGGAAGGCGGTGCCGGCGACAATTCGCTTCGACCGTTCCTGGCCGCCCTGGCCGGCGTCTCGGTGCATACGCTCGCGATGCTGGCCGTGACCGGCCTGATGGCGACGCTCGTTTATGCCTGGCTGGGCCTCGGCTTCCTGCGCCAGGCCTGGTTCAATATCGACGCGTTGTGGATCGCGGCGCTCCTCGTCACCGGAACGATCCTGCTGATCCTGTGATCACTCGGCGGCTTGGCGAGTCGCCTCGGCGATGGTCTCGGCCAGGAGCTTGATGCCGGGCTCGATCTTCTTTTCCTCGATCGAGGAAAACGCCAGGCGGAAGAAATTGTCGGGCGCGTTCTCGGCGCCGAAATGGATGCGGCCCGGCTCGATGACGAGGCCGCGCGCCGCGGCCTGCTTGGCGAGAAGCTCGCTGTCGAGGCCGCGCGGGCCTTCGACCCAGAAGCTGGTGCCGCCGAAAGAGGGGATGCGGGCCGAGTCGGGGAGATGCGCCTGCAGCGCCGCGCCCATGCTCTCCCAGCGCGAGCGATAGGCCTTGTGCAACCGGCGGATCAGCGTGTCGTGATGGCCGAGCGACAGGAAGAGGGCGGCGGTGCGCTGGTTGTTGTTGGGGGCGTGGCGCACCATCAGCCGGCGCAGCGCGCGCGCTTCCTCGACAAAGGCCTTGGGGCCGACCAGGAAGCCCAGTCGCAGGCCGGGGAACAGCGTCTTCGACAGTGAGCCGACATAGATCACCCGCCCTTCGTCATCGAGCGACTTGAGCGCCGGGCAGGGCTCGTTCACGTAATTGGTCTCGAACTCGTAATCGTCCTCGATGATCGCGAAATTATGCTTCGAGGCGAGCTTCAGCAGATCGAGCCGGCGCGTCAGCGGCATGGTCGCCGTGGTCGGGAACTGATGGCTGGGCGTCACGAAGACGAGATCGGAATTCGCCACATCGTCATTGAGCACGAGGCCGGCCTCGTCGACCGGCACCAGCGCCACATTGCCGGTCTTGAGCCGGAAGATGTTGCGCATGTCGGGAAAGCCGGGCTCCTCCATGGCGACGCGGCTCTTGCCGTCGATGAGCAGGCTGACGATGAGATAGAGCGCGTTCTGGGCGCCGAGCGTGATCAGTATCTCGTCGTCGCTCGCCATGATGCCGCGGCGTGGCAGGATTCGGCGCCGGATCTGCTCGACGAGGAGGGGATCGTCGAAGGCCCAGGTGTCGTTGGTCCAGGTGCCGAGCCATTTCTTGCCGAGCGCCTGGCGCGCGCAGTCGCGCCATTCGGCGAGCGGGAAGAGATTGTGGTCCACTTGCCCATAGATGAAGGGATAGGCGTAGCTCTGCCAGTCGAGCGGCTTGAAGATATTGGCCTGGGCCGCCGGATGCTTGAGCAGGCGGGCCTTCCATTGCGGATCGGTGCCGGCTTCGGCGGCGGGGTCCGGCGCCGCCTTGGGCGCCGGACGGACCGCGCCTTCGAGCGCCTTGTCGGCGACGAAATAGCCCGATCTTTCGCGCGCGACCAGATAGCCGTCATCGAGCAGGCCCTGATAGGCCAGCACCACCGTATTGCGCGACACGCCGAGGCTCTTGGCCATCTTGCGGGTGGACGGGATGGGCTCTTCGCGGGCGAGCTGGCCGTCGAGAATCGCAGCGACCAGCGCCTCGCGAATCTGCGTCTGCAGGCTCGAATGGTTGTGGCGGCGGATATGGACAAGCCAGTCGCGCAAGGGGCACCTCTGGACCCATCATAGGGCCAAAAATCCCAACAACAATATCAATGATATACCATGGGAAGGAGCCGCTGGCTCCTATTGTCACAGGGGTCTGACCCTATGGTCCAGGCTGGTCCCATCATGTAGGTTGGCGCAAAGTGGTGCCATGCCTTCAATGACCCAACCCAAGATCGATACCTCGCTCAAGACCTGGGACGAGATCAAGACGACCACGTGCTACATGTGCGCCTGCCGCTGCGGCATCAAGGTCTATCTAAAAGACGGCACCGTCAAATATATCGAGGGCAACCGCGACCATCCGGTGAACAAGGGGGTGATCTGCGGCAAGGGCGCCTCGGGCATCATGCAGCATTATTCGCCGGCCAGGCTGTCGAAGCCGATGCTGCGGATCGGCGAGCGGGGTTCCGGCGAATTCCGCGAGATCGAATGGGAAGAGGCGCTCGGCCTCGCCACCTCCTGGATGAAGAAAGTGCGCGCCGAAGACCCCAGGCGCCTGGCCTTCTTCACCGGCCGCGACCAGTCGCAAGGCCTCACCGGCTGGTGGGCGACGCAGTTCGGCACGCCCAACTATGCCGCCCATGGCGGCTTCTGCTCGGTCAATATGGCGGCGGCCGGCCTCTACACCTTCGGCGGCTCCTTCTGGGAGTTCGGCGAGCCCGACTGGAAGCACACCAAATATTTCCTGCTCTTCGGCGTCGCCGAGGACCATGCTTCCAACCCGATCAAGATCGGCCTCGGCAAGCTCAAGGCGCGCGGCGTCAAGATCGTCTCCATCAACCCGGTGCGCACCGGCTATTCGGCCATCGCCGATGAATGGATCGGCATTCGTCCGGGTACGGACGGTCTCTTCGCCGGCGCTCTCATTCATGAGCTGCTGCGCAGCCGGAAGATCGATCTCGATTACCTGGCGCGCTACACCAATGCCGCCTGGCTCGTCATCCGCAATCCGGGCGCCGCCGATGACGGCACCTTCGCGCGCAACGCCAATGGCGAGCCATTGATCTATGACGCGGTGATCGGCCGGCCGCTGTCGGCCCATCGCGCCGATACGTCGCCGAGGCTCGTCGGCGAGGTGACGCTGGTCGACGGAAGACGCGCCGTTCCGTCCTTCATGCTGGTGGCGGAGCGTTTCCTGTCGGATGACTATTCGCCGGACAAGGTGGCGGAAGCCTGCGGCATCCCGGCCGACACGATCCGCCGCATCGCCGCGGAGCTCGCCCGCACCGCCTTCGACGAAGAGCTCTGCCTCAATATCGGCTGGCGCGACTGGGCCGGGCGCATCCACGACAAGATGATCGGCCGGCCGGTCTCGATGTATGCCATGCGCGGGATTTCCGCGCATTCGAACGGCTTCCAGACCTGCCGCACTTTGCATCTGCTGCAGATCATCCTCGGCACCATCGACGTGCCGGGCGGCTTCCGCTATCGCCCGCCTTTCCCGAAGCCGCCGCCGCCCGGCATCAAGCCCGCCGGCAAGCCCGGCCAGGTCAAGCCCAACACCGCTTTGCCCGGACCGCCGCTCGGCTTCGTCACCGTGCCCGAGGATCTGCTGGTCGACGCCGAGGGCAGGCCGCAGCGCATCGACAAGGCCTATTCCTGGGAGGCGCCGCTCGCCGCCCATGGCATGATGCATACGGTGATCGCCAATGCGGCCAAGCGCGATCCCTACGGCATCGACGTGCTGTTCCTCTATATGGCGAATATGAGCTGGAATTCGGCGATGAATGTCGCCGAGACGACGGCGCATCTGACCGCCAAGGACGAGAAGACCGGCGACTATGTCATCCCGCATATCATCTATTCCGACGCCTATGCGTCGGAGATGGTGTATTACGCCGACCTGATCCTGCCGGACACGACCTATCTCGAGCGCTGGGACTGCATCTCGCTGCTCGACCGGCCGATCTCGGAAGCCGACGGTCCGGCCGACGCCATCCGCCAGCCGGTCACCGAGCCCGACCGTGACGTACGGCCTTTCCAGACGGTGCTGCTCGATCTCGGCGCGCGTCTCGGTCTCACCGGCATGACCAATGAGGACGGCACGCCGCGCTATCCCGGCGGCTATGAGGACTATATCGTCAATCATGAGCGCAGCCCCGGCATCGGCCCGCTCGCCGGCTGGCGCGGCAAGGAAGGCGTCTTCCACGGCCGCGGCGAGCCCAATCCGAAGCAGCTCGAACGCTACATCGAGAATGGCTGCCACTGGTTCTACGAATTGCCGGATCATGTGAAGTACTACCGCCACGCCAATCGCGATTATCTCGAATGGGCGACATCCTTCGGCTTCATCGGCAAGCCGGAGCCGATCGTCTTCCAGCTCTATCTCGAGCCGCTGCAGAAGTTCCGTCTCGCGGCTGAGGGCCATGGCGCCATCACGCCGCCGCCCGCGCACCGCGAACGGATCCTGCAGTATTTCGATCCCTTGCCCGGCTGGTACGAGCCGATCGAGGAGACGTTGCGCGACAAGAACGAATATCCGCTGCACGCCATCACCCAGCGGCCGATGGCGATGTATCATTCCTGGGGCTCGCAGAATGCCTGGCTGCGCCAGATCCTCGGCCGCAACTGGCTTTATCTCGCCCGTTCGCGCGGCGAGGCGATGGGCCTCGAGGATGGTGACTGGGTGTTTGTCACATCGGCGACGAGCCGCATCAAGGTGCAGGTCAAGCTGATGGACGGCGTCAATCCGCACACCGTATGGACCTGGAATGCCATCGGCAAGCGCTCCGGCGCCTGGGCTTTGGCGCCCGACGCGCCGGAAGCGAAGAAGGGCTTCCTGCTCAATCATCTGATCGCCGAATTGCTGCCGGAGCGCGACGGCGGCTATCGCTATTCCAATTCCGATCCGGTCACCGGCCAGGCGGCCTGGTATGATCTGCGCGTACGCATCGAGAAGGCGGAGGACGAAACCCCCATGAGCGCGCCGCAATTCCCCGTGCTGAAAGGCTTCAAGGGCATCGCTGGACGCAGGAGGCGCACATGACCTCGCTTCCCGCGCAACAGCCCGGCCAGAAGAAGCTCGGCCTCGTCATCGATCTCGATATTTGTGTGGGCTGCCAGGCCTGCGCCACGTCCTGCAAGGAGTGGAACACGCAAGGCTATTCGGCGCCGCTCAATGACCGCAACGCCTATGGCGCCACGCCGGAAGGCACCTGGCTCAACCGCATCCATGGCTATGAGGTGAAGGGCGCGCAGGACGAGCAGTCGCGCATCGTGCATTTCCCGCGCTCATGCCTCCATTGCGAGGAGCCCGCCTGCGTGACCGTGTGTCCGACGGGCGCTTCCTACAAGCGCGCCGAGGACGGCATCGTGCTGGTGAATCCGGAAACCTGCATCGGCTGCAAGCTGTGCTCCTGGGCTTGTCCCTATGGCGCGCGCGAATATGATTACGACCAGGGCGTGATGAAGAAATGCACGCTCTGCGTCGACCGCATCTACAACAAGAACTTCGCCGAGGAGGACCGGGTGCCCGCCTGCGTGAAGGCCTGTCCGACGGGGGCCCGCCATTTCGGCGATCTGGGCGACGCCGACAGCAAGGTGTCGCGCCTCGTTGCCGAACGCCAGGGCTACGATCTGCTGCCCGAGATGGGTTACAAGCCGGTCAACAAATATCTGCCGCCGCGCAAGCGCAGCAGTGAAAAGATGAAGGCCGCGCCGAGCACGGTGGAGGCGAAGGGCGATGGCAAATCGCGGGTCGACGATTTCTTCCGCTGGGCCGACCGCCTGCTGAGCCGCTAGACGATGCATCCCGCTTATTCCGTCATTCTTTTCACCACCGCTTCCGGCGCCGGCTACGGCCTTCTGGCGCTGCTGGGTCTCGTCGGCTTCAATCACGGCCCTGCCTCCAGCCTGTGGTTCGGCGCGGTGGCGATCGTCATCGCTCTCGGTCTCATCACGCTCGGGCTTCTCTCATCGACCTTCCATCTCGGCCGGCCGGAGCGCGCCTGGCGCGCTTTCTCCCAGTGGCGCTCGTCCTGGCTGTCGCGCGAGGGCATCGCGTCGGTGATCACTTTCGGGCCTGCATTGCTTTTTGCCGCACTGTGGTTGGGTTTCATCGCCAGGCCGCAATGGATCGGTCTTGCCGGCCTCGTCACGGCGGCGATGTGCGTGGTCACCGTCTATTGCACCGCGAAGATCTATTCGACGCTCACCACCATCCGGCAGTGGCATCAGACGCTGACCGTGCCGGTCTATCTCGCTTTCGCGCTGTCGACCGGCGCGGTGCTGCTGATGGCGATCGCCTCGCTCTTCGGCCTTTATCAGGTTTTCCAGGCGGGCCTCGCCATCGTCGCGCTGATCGTCACGCTGGTGCTGAAATATTTCTACTGGCGCCGGATCGATGCCGACCCGCGCGACCGCACGATGGCCGCGGCGACCGGGCTCGCGCGAGCCGGCGAGACGGTGCGGCAATGGGAAGTGCCGCACACCGCGCAGAACTTCATCATGAATGAGATGGGCTATTCGGTCGCCCGCAAGCATGCCGAGAAATTGCGGCGCATCGTGATGATCCTGCTGGTGCTGGCGGTCCTGGCGACCGTCCTGACCATGCCGGCACCGGGTCTCGCGATCCCGCTGTCGATCATCGCCTTCCTGCTGGCGGCCGCCGCCGCCGTCGTCGAGCGCTGGCTGTTCTTCGCGGAAGCCCAGCATGTCGTCTCGCTCTATTATGGCGCCGAACGGGCTTGATTTGAGCGTAGATTGATCCTATTTTAAGCGCTGTAGTGTCAAATTGTGACGGTAGATGGCTATGAATAATCCAGCTTTGGAATTCACCGCCGGTCATTTCAGCGAGGAGCAGTCGCCTTATTTGTCCGCTCCCCGCGTCTCGGAGGTGCTGGGCATTAATCAGTCCGAGTTAGCAAAGCTGGCCGGGATCGCCAGAAACACCCTGACCGCCAAGACAAGCGCCCGCAAAGTTGATCAGGCTCTGAGCCCGATCGTTCGAATCCTTGCCATGGCCATCGAGATGACGGGTGACGAAAGCCGGGCAGTGATCTGGTTCAAACACCAACCCATCCCCGGCTGGGCCGGCAAAACGGCCTATGATCTGGTTGGCGAGGGCAAGGCCGACAAGGTTCTGGGCTATCTGGAGGCGGTCCGCTCCGGCGTCTATGCGTGAGGGCGACGCCGGTACCCTCTATCATCTCTGGCGAGCCTATGTACCGCGTTGGGCATTTGCGCCGCTGTCGGGCGAGGGAGCCAGGCGGTTTGGCGGACGCTGGAATCCCGTCGGAGCACCGACGATCTATGCGGCTCGTGAGCTTTCCACCGCCTGGGCCGAGTACAATCAGGGCTTTGTGCAGCATCCGGCCTTGATTCTGCAGATCGAACTTTCCGAAGCTTCGCTGGCCGATCTTACCGTTGCATCGACGCTGCAGGACCTGGGCGTGACGCCGGAAATTCACAAATGCCCGTGGCGCGCGGAAGTCGACGAGGGCCGCGTACCTCGGACGCATGATTTGCGCAACCACCTCCTTGCGCAAGGTTTCGATGGTGTGATCTATCCTTCTGCGATGTCTCCAGGTGGAAGTTGTGTGGCGCTTTGGCACTGGAATGAGCCTGATGCTCCCTCCCTAAAGGCAATTGACCCTGAAGGGTTGCTGCCGCGCAATCAAAGATCCTGGTTCGAAGAGAAAAGTAATGACTGAGCAGAATATCCGCTGGTTCGACGACTGGTATGCCGTCGATGAGATCGCGCCGGGCCTCTATGGCATTGGCGAGCCGAAATATTATCAGATCAACTGGAACTATCTCGTCGTCGGCGCTGAGAGGGCGCTGCTGTTCGATACCGGGCCGGGCGTGCGGGACATAACGCCCGTCGTGCAAAGCCTCACCGACAAGCCGGTGACGGTGCTGCTTTCGCATCTCCATTTCGATCACACTGGCAATTTTCACCGTTTCGCCGATACCGCGCTGGCCGATCTGCCGGTGCTGCGCGCCTGCGAGCAGGGCGGGCTGTTTCATGCGCCCGACGAGATGTATCTGGGGTCGGTCGACGGCTTGACCTGGACGCCGATGCCCATCCGCCGGTGGTGGCCGATCGGACATCGCATCGATCTCGGCGGCAGAGCGCTCGAGATCCTGGCGACGCCCGGCCATTCGCCGGAGTCGATCTCGCTCTTCGACCGTCAGCGCTCGATCCTGCTGGCCGCCGATTTCCTCTATCTTGGCAATCTCTATGGCCAGATCCCCGGCGCGTCCCTGCCTGACTATCTGACCGCCGCCGAGGCGCTCGCCGGCGACGTCGGCGACGATGTCTTGATTCTCGGGGCCCATGGCAAGCCCTTGCCGGATGGCACCCAGATCGCGCCACGGCTTGCGCGTCGCGACCTCGAAGACCTGATTGCCGGGCTTTCCGCCATTCGCGACGGAAAAATGCCGCCGGTGAGCCAGAATCCGGACCGATATCGGCTTAATGACCGTGTCGCCCTGCTGGCAGGCCCCGAATCCTATGGTATCTGGCGCTGACCGCAGGGACGGTTGAAAGTCATATAAAGATATGTTTATATGATCATGTATTTCATTGGGAACCCATTCGATGACGCGTCCGACTTTTGTTGAAGCTTTGAATTCCAGACCCTGGCTGCTCGCCGACGGCGCCACCGGCACCAATTATTTCCAGATGGGCCTGGTGTCGGGCGACGCGCCGGAGATCTGGAATTTCGAATTCCCCGAGCGCGTCCGCTCGCTGCATCGCCGCTTCATCGAGGCGGGCGCCGACATCATCCTCACCAACACTTTCGGCGGCAACCGCCATCGCCTGAAGCTCCACAATGCGCAGGACCAGGTGCGCGAGGTCAATATCGCCGCCGCCAAGAATGCCCGCGCCGAGGCCGATGCGGTCGACCGTCCCGTCTATGTCGCGGGCTCGATCGGCCCGACCGGCGAGATCTTCGAGCCGATCGGCTCCATGTCGCATGCCGAAGGTGTCGCGGCCTTCGCCGAGCAGGCCAAGGCCTTGAAGGAAGGCGGCGTCGACGTCCTGTGGATCGAGACCATGTCGTCGGAAGAAGAGTTGCGCGCCGCCGTCGAGGGCGCATCGCAGGCCGGACTGCCGATCGTCACCACCATGAGCTTCGACACCAATGGCCGCACCATGATGGGCATCACGCCGCAGGCCTTCGGCGCTCTCGCCTCGAGCCTCGGCACCCAGCCGGTGGCGATCGGCGCCAATTGCGGCGTCGGCGCTTCCGAGCTGGTGGCGACCGTTCTCGGCATCACCGCCGCCAGGCCCGACGCCCATGTCGTCGCCAAGGGCAATTGCGGCATCCCGCAATATGTCGACGGCCACATCCATTATACCGGCACGCCCGAATTGATGGCGGACTATGCCCGCATCGCGCTCGATGCCGGCGCCCGCATCATCGGCGGCTGCTGCGGCACCAGCCCCGATCATCTGGCGGCCATGCGCAAGTCGCTTGAAAGCTATAGCAAGGGCGCGCGCCCCTCGATCGAGACGGTCGAGCAGCGCCTGGGCGCCGTGTCCGAGCTCGCCAAGGGCTTCGACACCGCCGCGGCCGGGGCGGCGCGCCGCGAGCGCCGCCGCGCCCGCGACTAGTCCAGGCCGCCGTGCCGACCGCGATCTGCCTCACGCCCGACCGGCGCTTCTTCGGGCCGGCGCTGTGCGTCGCATCGCAGATCATCGCCTGCGGCCTTCCCGCCGACGCCGACATCTTCCTCATCTGCGAGGAGGGCGATGTCTGGCCGCGCTATGACATGTTGGACGAATCCTTGAGGAGCCGCTTGCGGCTGCTGGTGACGTCCTTCCACGACGTGACGCGCGACCTGCCGACCAACGCCAATGGCGAGCATGCGATCACCAGGCGGCTGTTTCTCGATCGCGTCGTGCCGGCGCAATATGACCGCATCATCCCAGTCGACTCCGACATGATGATCGTCAATGAAGGACTGGCGCCGCTCATCGGCCTCGACCTCGGCGGCAAGATCATGGCGGCGGCGACCGACATGATCTCCTACATGGATTGGGGTGGTCATCTGGCCGAGGAGTTCAAGGCCTATCGTCTGGCGCTCGGCATGGCGGCGGACGCGCTCTATTTCAACAACGGTCTTACGGTGATCGACCGCGCCGCCTGGTCCCGGGCCGATCTCGGCGAGCGCACCTTGCGGTTCATTTCGGATAATCCCGCGCTCTGCCTGCGCTTCGAGCAGAGCGCTCTCAATGCGCTGCTCAAAGGCGACATCGCCAGGCTGTCGCCGCGCTTCAATTTCATGGGCGATTTCCTGCTTCTCGATCTCGAGGCGCAGGTGCGGCCGAATGTCTATCACTTCGTCAACCGGCCGAAGCCCTGGCAGGCCGGCTGGGTCGGAAACCCGCGCTTCGCGCGGGCCTTTAAGGAGTGGTTCGCGGCATCCCCCTGGCCGGATTTCCCCGACATCCGGCTCGCCGACCATCACGCGCCGGTCAACCGCGATTTCAGAGACCGGCTGCTCGGCTTTCTACGCACTCAGAATTTTGCGGATGGCTGGCGCGCCTGACGCGGTGCGTCAGGTGATAGGCGACCAGCTCGCCGAAACGGCCATTGCCCCACGGACCATCGAGCCGCTGCTCGATCTCGATATCTGGCGCCTTGTTGGCTTCGAGAATGACGGGACCGCGATCGGTGATCGCGATATCCCAGCCGACCAGATAGGCCGAGCCGAGCTGCGCATGTGTGAAAAGCGCGAGCGCCAGCGCGTCGCGCCAGTGAGGAATGGCGCGCCCGGTGATCCGCGTGCCGGTGGTCGGATGATGGTCCATCCAGCGCGCGACCGGGGATGAGTTCGAGGCCGGGCCGAGAATGCCGGTCGCGGCATCGACCGCCGCGGCGATGCCGTCCTGAGTGTCGACGATGCGAGCGCGGAATTGCGACATGCGGAACATCGTGAACAGATGCTCGGGCCGGCCGTCCTCGTTCAGCATCGTATGCAGCCGCAAGGTGCACAGGGCGCCGGCCGTGAGGTCGCCGATAGCGGGATGATTGGCGAGGCACTCATAGACGAGACAGGCTTGTCTCTGTGAGAGTTTCGTCAGATGGTCGGTGAGCTCCTTGGCCGAGAGCGTGTCGTGACCTCCATGCCGGTGATAGCGCCCATCGATATGAGCCCATCTTTCAGCGCCGCTGCCGCCATTTTCCTTGCGTGGCTTGAGGAACAGATCGACAGCGGGCAGCACTGTCTGCGCGTGATCGGTCCAGGCGAAGATACCTTTCGACACGACGGCGAAGAGACGTGCGGTCGGCAGGCCGCGGATCGCGCAGAAATGATGGAAAGCAAGCTTGTCGTTCAGGACCTTGGCCCTTGCCCGGCGCTCAGGATCGTCGCGATAGAGACGCTTGTAGAGCTGGCAGCCGCCTTTGATATGGCCGCGCAGTATGAAGTCGCGGGCCTTCGGCCAGTTCTGCCGCTCATGCAGCTCGTAAGTGTAGAAGAAGTTCACCGGGACGCCTTGCGTGAAGGCGAGGCGCATCTGGTCGGCGAATTGTCCGATCACGCTGCGTCCGTAGCGGCGCGCGACATAGGGGCCATTGGCGATCGTCAGGCCCAATCCCCACAGCACCATGGCGGGTGGCCAGGCGAGGAGGACGAGGCGGCGCTGGAGGGCGGACATGGCCGCGAGCCGTGCCAGGATCTCTTCGCGACAGACATCATGGAGGAGCCCAGAGGGGGCGGAAGGGGCTTGGCTATGAAGGAGCGGATAAGCGTGGAGCGCGGTCAGAGCCTGGACTTCCAGCTTGCATAAAAAGGCGCCGCGCTTGGTATGGCGCGGCTGATATAAGGACAATGATCCGGCCACGTTTGCGGCTCCCTTGGACAATGGGAGCCCGAGGATGCAGGGGTACCGCGGCGCCGGAGCGGCGTCAGATATACAAGTTTGTAAGCTCGCCGCCGCAATTCGGAAGCGGCGTTCGGCCGGCAGGATTTCTGTCGTCCGTCCATAGAAAAACTCACTACCGACAATCGTCATTTGCAGCTTGTTTCGGTGAGGTTGGGATTCAGGGATGAGCGATGCGCGCCATCGATATCGGCATATTTCCACTGACCGCGAAGACCGCGCGTCTCGACGCGCTGCGGGCTTTCGCGGATGCCTTGGGGCGGACCGAGCACCGGGTGACATGGCTCGATGAGCCGGGCTACCGGGCATGCGATCTCGCCATCATCTATGGTTCTCCCGGTGTCGGCGTCGGCAAGCGGCGCGCGGCGCGGCAGGCGATCATTTCGCAGCACCTGGGACCGCTTCTGATCGTCGAAACACCGCTCTTCGGCCGCAAGATTCCACTGCTCAAGCGCCGGCGGCTGCCATTCCTGCGCGCGAGCTCCGGCGAGACGTTCGACCGCTTCCGTGTCGCGCTCAATGGCTGCTTCTGGGACAACGGAATCTTCTGCAACGAGCCGACCGATGCCCGGCGCTGGGACAGGCTCAGCCGTGAGCTGGGGCTCGAATGCCGGGATTATCGCACGGAAGGCGATCATATCCTGCTGGTCGGGCAGGTTCCCGGCGATGCCTCGCTGCGCGGGCTCGATGTCGTCAAATGGCTGGAAAGCACGGTGATCGATCTGTCGGCATGGTCGGATCGGCGGATCATCATCCGGCCACATCCGCTTTCAGGTCATGCGGAGCTGAGCAGCCTCGCGCGCAGCCTGCGGTCCCGCGGCATGCCCAATTGGGAGATCAGGTCCGCCGGGAGCCTGAGCGACGCTCTGCGCAATGCCTGGGCGACCATCACCTATTCATCGGGCGCCGCCATCGATTCCCTTCTGATGGGCGTGCCGGCGCTTTCGATGTGCCCGGCCAGCATGGCCTGGTCGGTGAGCGACCATGAGCTCGGCAAGATCGAGCAGCCCACCTTGTTCGACCGGCGGCCCTGGCTCGACCGCCTGGCGCATTCGCAATGGGCGACGGCGGAGATCGCCGATGGCACGGTGTGGGAGCGCTTTCGGGCCAGGATCGCCGATATGATTTAGGCTGCGCGCTCATAAGAGGCGAAGCGGCAGCCCGGCGCCCATGCGAGCGCGATCGTCGGCGCCGAATGTCGCAATTGAGCGCCAGCTGGGCGCATCTCATGGCGACTCCCACCACGCCGGGTACGATTATCGGCCAGGTCAGCGGACTCGGGGAGTTTCTGCATGCGCGGCCATTGCTTATGCGGCGCTATTGCTTTTGAAGTCGATGGTCCGGCGCAAGCATGCGTGGTCTGTCATTGCGAGAGTTGCCGGCGGCAATGTTCCGCGCCGATGACCGCCTATATCGGCGTCTTGGAAGGCAACTGGCGATGGTTGGGCAAGCCGCCAAAGATATTCAACTCTTCGCCGGGTGTGGAAAGAACATTTTGTGACAACTGCGGCTCACCGTTGTCTTTCCGCTCGACGAAGATGTCCGGTGTCATGCACTTTTTTGCCGCGGCGATGGAAGAGCCGGAAAAATTCGTGCCCACTCTGCATGTCGCCATTGAGGAGAAGCTTCCTTGGCTGAAGCTTGCCGACGGGTTGCCGACACGGTTTGGACCTGACTATACGAAAGACTAATTCCTACACATAGGGATTGAGCTCGCGATAGAGCGGGTTGAGCGTCGCCAGCAGCGGCAGCACGGCGGCGCCGCGCGCCACCGCGTCGGCGCCGAGCTCGCTCTTCATGAGGCGCGGCACCGTGCGTTCGATGCGCCCGACGGAGGGCAGCAGTGGCTCGGCCCTCGCCATGAAAGTGTCGATCAGCCAGTCGGGCGCATTGCCGCCGATCATGATCGATTGCGGATCGAAGAGGTTTTCCACCGCATTGAGGCCATTGCGCAAAGGCTCGACGCCTTGCGCGATCCAGGCCGCGACGTCGGGATGGTCAGGGCCGAAGCGCCGGGCGAATTCCGCCATGGTCTCGACCTCGGCGCCTGCGGCCGTGAGATGCCGCATGGCGCTGTCGACCGACACATAGGTTTCGAGGCAGCCGCGTTTGCCGCAAATGCACTCATGGCCACCGGGTACGACGGTGACGTGGCCCACCTCGCCGGCATTGCCGCTGGCGCCGCCAAAAGCCGCGCTGTGCACCATCACGCCGCTGCCGACGCCGATGCCGAAATAAAGATAGACGAAATTGGTGAGACGGCGCGCCGCTTCGCCGAAGCGCCATTCGGCGATGATGGCGCACTGGCCGTCATTGGCGAGCGACACATTGTAGCCGGTGGCCTTGCGCAACAGATCGCGCAAAGCGAGGCCGTCCCAGCCGGGCAGGCGGGGCGGGCTCAGGCCCTTCACCGCAAAGGGGCCGGGCGTGGCGAGGCCGATGCCGAGGAAGCGGTCGTCCGGGATCCTGGCTGCGGCGAGCAGCCGTTTCGCCGCGAGCTCGAGCTGCACCACGGCATGCTGCGGCTCCAGGTCATTGAGCGCGTGATCCTCGCGATGGAGCACGTCCCCGGTGAGATTGACGGCGATCGCCGACATCTGGCCGACATCGACATGAAAGCCGAGCGAGAAGGCGCCATCGGGATTAAGGCTCAGCGGCACAGGCGGCTTGCCGACGCGGCGGCCCGACGGCTTCGTCTCCTGGACGAACTGCATGGCGATCAATTCGTCCACCAGATCCGAGCTCGCCTGCTTGGAGAGCCCCGTCTCATCCGCGATGCCGGAGCGCGATATGCCGCCATTCATCCGGACCGTGTCGAAGACGACCCACAGATTGATCAGCTTGGCTTTCACGGCATTGGTGGCGCTGAGCAGCATAAAATCGTTCCCAAACAAGTGCTTATAATTAATAAGTCAGAATGACTGAATAATTATTGACAGCCATTCTGACTGGGGTCAATCTCTGCCGCCATGCTCAGAAGAGCAAAGAAGAAGAGGGAGGAGTGACAGATGATCCACAGCTTTAACCGCCGCACATTACTGAAAGCGGGCGCCGCCGCCGGCGCCGCGATGGCCCTGCCGGATTTCCTGGGGCGCGCCCGGGCGCAGGCCGCAGGACTCAATGTCTTTTCGCCGCTGCCGCCCGACCCGGCGCCGCCCGGGGCCGCCAAATTCTCCGAGGACGCCTTCGCCAAGTGGCAGGCCGACAATGGCGCGACCGTCGCCTACGAGACCCTCGCCTGGCCGCAGCTCCATGACCGCATGGCGACCGCCTTCGCCTCCGGCGCCGCCCCCTGGGACATCACCTATAATTGCGGCTGGGTGCCGGAATTCGAATCCTTCCTTTCGCCCTATGCCGACACTCTGCCCAAGGCGCTGGTCGACGACCTGCCGGCCTCGAGCTTCGCCACCACGACTGTCGGCGGCAAGCGCTACGGCACCGTCTTCACGCTGTCGCTCCTGACCCTGTTCTACAACAAAGAGCTGCTGGAGCAGGCGGGCTTCAAGGAAGCCCCCAAGACCTGGGACGAGATGAAGGCCTGCGCCAAGGAGATGACCCGCGACGGCCGCTTCGGCTTCGTGCTCAACTATGGCGATCCCGCCGGCATCGGCGGCACCGCCAGCTACTGGATGGTGTTCCTGCAGCAGGCGGGCGGCAAGCTCTATGGCGAGGACGGCCTGCCGTCCTTCAAGAGCGATGAAGGCGTCGCCGGCTTGCAGATGATGGTCGACCTCATGCCCTCGACCGATCCGGGCTCGATCTCCTATGCCGGCATCAATGACGCGACCAATGTCCTCCTCGCCGGCCGCGCCGGCATGATGATGAACTGGCCCTTCATGTGGAACGCCGCCAATGATCCCAAGCAGTCGCAGATCGTCGGCAAGATGACGAGCGCGGTTCTGCCCGCCGGGCCTAAGGGCAGCGCCTCGATCGACGGCACCGATGCCTGGACCATCGTCAAGGCGAGCAAGAACCAGGACAAGGCGCAGAAGCTCATCGAATTCTATCTCGATGCCGAGGTGCAGAAGCGCCAGGTGCTCGACACCGGCTGGCTGCCGATCCGCCTCTCGGTGCTCGCCGATCCGGAAGTGCAGGCCAAGGCGCACAATGCCGCCGTGGTGCTCGAGCAGGCCAAGCATCCCTATGACAGCTTCGTCACCGCCGACTACAATCAGGTGACGGTCGCGATCGGCACCGAAGTGCAGCAGGCGCTACAAGGTTCGAAGTCCGCCGCCCAGGCGATCGCCGACGCCCATGAGGCGGTGACGGCCATCGTCAAGCGGCGTGGCTGAGAGCGGCATCGGACCGAAAAGCGCGAAGCGGTTCTCGGATCGATCCGATGCGTAATTCAAGAGCGCGGCAGGGACGTCGATGATCAGCACATTCGAGCAGCGGCGACGAAGAACGGGCCTGTTCTTCGTCGCTCCGGCCCTGATCGTCCTCGCCGCGATCCTTTTCTATCCGATCGTCGATTCGATCCTCCTGGCCCTGCAACGGGTGCAGCTTGCCGGCGGCGCCGTCACGCAGGAATGGACGGGCCTCGGCAATTTCGAGCGCCTGTTCGCCGATGCTGTCTTTTGGAAGGCGGCGCGCAACACCGCCTATTTCTCGGTCATGGAAGTCGCGCTGGTGACGCTTCTCAGCCTCGGGGTCGCATTGCTGCTCAACCATCCCTTCGGCCGCCCGGGCTTTTTCCGCATCCTCCTGATCGTGCCCTGGGCCCTGGCGCCCGTCGCCAATGCGGTCCTGTGGAAATGGATTCTCAACGCCAATTACGGTGTCCTCAACGGAATGCTGAAATCGCTGGGCGTCATCGACAATAACCAGGTCTGGCTTGGCACGCCGTTTTCGGCCTTGAATTTCCTGCTCATCGTCGATGTGTGGAAGTCGGTGCCCTTCGTGGCACTGTTGATGCTCGCCGGGCTTCAGCGCGTGCCGCAGTCACTTTACCGCGCCGCCTATATGGACGGTGCTGGCCCCTGGCGCAGCTTCCTGCATGTGACCTTGCCGACCATGCGCGGCGTCATCGCCATCGCCATCGTGCTGCAGACCATCTGGTCGCTCCGCGTCTTCGACCTCGTCTTCGTGCTGACGCGCGGCGGCCCGGCGGATGCGACGGTGCTCCTCAATTTCCTTGCTTACCGCGTTACCTTCAACTTCCTCGATCTGGGCTATGGCGCGGCCATCGCCAATATCATCTTCGCGCTCACCTTCCTGCTCGCCGCCGCCTATGTCTGGCTTCTGTGGCCGCGCGAAGCCAAAGGTGCCCGATGAGCTTTGTCAGGTTCCGGGAAGGCGGGCCACTGCGCAAGGCCATCATCGTGGCCGGGCTCGTGCTTTTCGCCTTCTGGTCGGCGGCGCCGATCCTCTGGCTCATCATCTCGAGCCTGCTCGAGCAGAAGGCGCTGATCGCGCAGCCGCCGGATCTGTCGCCACAAAACTTCACCTTCGAGAATTTCTCGACCGTGCTCGCCGCGGCGGCGGCCCTGGGCCGCGGCATCGTCAATTCGCTGATCGTGTCGCTGTTCTCGACCGCGCTGGCGCTGGTGCTCGGGGCGCCTGCCGCCTACGCGCTCGCCCGTTTGCCGGTGCCGCGCGCCAACTCGATCGCCTTCCTCGTCCTCGCCACCCAGATGCTGCCCGGCATCGCGATCGCCATCCCGCTTTTCATCGTGATCAGCAAGCTCGGCCTCATCGACAATGTCCTGTCGCTCGGCGTCGTCTATCTCTCCTTCAACCTGCCGATCGTTATCTGGATCCTGCGCGGTTTCTTTCTCGGCATACCCTCCGGCATCGAGAAGGCGGCGGCCGTCGATGGTGCGGGCATCTTTGCGACCTTCTGGTACATCGTGCTGCCGATTTCACTGCCGCCTTTGAGCGCCGCCGCCGTCTTCGCCTTCGTCGAGGCGTGGAACGAGTTCTTCTTCGCGCTGATCCTGACGCGCCAGCAGGCGCAGACCGTGCCCCTGGTGATCGCCCAATTCGCCGGACAGTATCAGACCGTCTTCGGGCAGATGATGGCCGCCGCCGTCATCAGCGTGGCGCCGGTCATCCTGCTTGCCGTCCTGTTCCGCAACCAGATCATCCGCGGCTTCGCCGACGGCATGATGAAGGGGTGAGACCCGAATGACCGCCATCGAAATCCGCAATGTCTCGAAGACGTTCGGCAGCTACACCGCCTGCCGGGATGTCAGTCTCGCCATCGCCGAAGGCGAGTTCGTGACGCTGCTCGGCGCCTCGGGCTGCGGCAAGACCACGACGCTCAATATGGTGGCCGGGCTTGAGGATGCGAGCTCGGGCGACATTCTGATGGGGGGTCGGCGGGTCAACGAGCTGTCGCCCGTCGAGCGCGACGTCGCGATGGTGTTCCAGAATTACGCGCTTTATCCGCACATGACGGTGGCCCGCAATATCGGCTTCACCTTGAAGATGCGCGGGGTCTCGCCATCCGAGATAAAGGCGCGCGTCGAGAAGGTCGCGGCCGCGCTCGAGCTTTCGACCATGCTCGATCGCCTGCCGGCGCAATTGTCGGGCGGCCAGCAGCAGCGCGTCGCCATCGGCCGTGCCCTGGTGCGAGAGCCCAGATACTTTCTGTTCGACGAGCCGTTCTCCAATCTCGACGCCAATCTGCGCCTCAAGATGCGCGCCGAGGTGAAGGAGCTGCATCAGCGTCTCGGCGTGACCTCGATCTTCGTCACCCATGATCAGGAAGAGGCGATGTCGATCTCGGATCGCATCGCGGTCATGAATGGCGGGCGCATCGAGCAGCTCGGCACGCCCGAGGAGATCTATGCACGCCCGGCCACGCGTTACGTGGCGACCTTCATCGGCAGCCCGCGCATCGAGCTGGCGGCGGGCGAGATCGGCGCGGATGGTGCGATCAGGGCGGGCGGCGCCGCCATTCCGCTCGCAGCGGGAGCAGGGCTGGCGCCGGGCCGCCCGGTCGATTTCGGCATCAGGCCCGAATATGTGGCGCTCGGCGACAGCGGCATTCCGGCAACCGTGCGCCTGGTGCAGCCGGTCGGCCCCACCACTCATGTGACCCTCGACTGGGAGGGCGGCACGCTGCTGGCGAGCCTCCCTGGTTTCGTACGGCTCAATTCCGGCATGCCGGTCAAGGCGGCGATCGACAGCCGCCATCTTCTCGTTTTCGATCGCCAGAGCGGCGAGCGTCTCTCACACTAGTTTGCCAAGGAAAGGCCACAGCCATGAATCAGCATTTCAAGCCCAACTCCGTCGCCGGGCGCGATGTCGCCAGCCACCTGCATTCGCAGACCAATCCCAAGCGTTTCGAGGAGAAGGGGCCGCTGATCATCACGAAAGGCGAAGGCATCCATGTTTTCGACGATGCCGGTAAGTCTTATATCGATGCCATGGCGGGTCTGTGGTGCGCCTCGCTCGGCTTCAACAATGCAAGACTCGCTGCCGCGGCGAACCGCCAATATTCAGAGCTCGGCTTCTACCACACCTTCTTCAATCGCACCCACGAGCCGGCGACCAATCTCGCCGAGACGCTGGTCGACCTGACCGGCATGAAGGGCGGCAAGGCCTATTTCGCGACCTCCGGATCGGAGGCGAATGAGACGATGGTGAAGCTCGCCTGGGTCTATCACACGGTGCGCGGCAAGCCGACCAAGCGCAAGGTGATCGCCCGCGACCGCGCCTTCCACGGCTCGACGATCGCGGCGGCCTCGATGTGTGGCCTCACCTTCATGCATCGCGAATTCGGCCTGCCGATCCCGGGCTTCCTGCACACGCTGTGTCCCGATCCCTATCGCGGCATGCTGGACGGTGAAAGCGAGGACCAGTTCGCCGATCGTCTGGCGCTCGAGCTCGAAAAGCTGATCCTGCGCGAAGGGCCCGACACCGTCGCCGCCTTCATCGCCGAGCCGATCTATGCCGGCGGCGGCATCATCGTGCCGCCCAAATCCTACTTCGCCAGGATCGAGGCGGTGCTCGCCAAATATGACATTCTCTGTCTCGGCGATGAGATCGTCTGCGGCTTCGGGCGCACCGGCAACTGGTTCGGCAAGGACACGGTGGGCATGAAGCCCCATATGATGGCACTCGCCAAGGGCCTGTCGTCTTCCTATTTCCCGATCTCGGCCGTCGTGCTGGCACCGGAAATCTATGACGCCGTCAACGAATTCAACAAGCAGGGCGGCTCGTTCGGCCATGGCTTCACCAATTCAGGCCATCCGGTCGGCGTCGCGGTGGCGCTCGAGACGATCAAGATCTACAACGAGATGAATGTCGTCGAGCATGTCCGCAAGATGGGCGCGCGGCTCAAATGGCATTTTGATTCGATGGCGCAACGCTATCCGATGATCGGCGATGTCCGTGGCGCCGGCCTCATGCTCGGTATCGAACTCGTAGCCGACCGTGCTACCCGCACGCCCTTCGACCCCGCTTTGCAGGTCGGGCTCACCTTCGACCAGATCGCTTACGAGCATGGCCTGATCGGCCGCTGCATGGGCGACACGCTGGGCTTCTCGCCGCCGCTGATCGTCACCGAGAAGGATGTCGACCAGATCGCCGAGCGCTGCGAGACGACCCTCAAGGTGCTCGAAGGCCGGCTGGCGCGGAAATAGGGCATCGGCCCGAAAAGTGCGTGCGGTTTTCGGGCGAGCCGATGCGCAAGAAAAGACACGGTTCGGTGAGTTGGGAACCAAAGCCGCATCTCCTATCTTTCCCTTGTTGATTCTTGCGGAGAGATGGGAATGCGGCTTGTCGCTACGTTACTGTTGAGTGCTCTGTGTTTTGCATCCGCTGCCGAAGCGGCGACTTTCGAGAGCGAAAAAGGCAATATTTCTGTCGATGTGATCGTCGACGGACTGGCCCGCCCCTGGGCCATCGACTTTCTGCCTGACAAGAGCATGATCGTGACCGAGCGCGGCGGGCGTATGCGCCTCGTGACGCCCGATGGCAAGAAGTCCGCGGCGATCAAAGGCGTGCCGGGCGTCGATGTCGGCGGGCAGGGCGGTCTTCTCGATGTCGCCGTCCATCCCGACTTCGCGCAGAACCGGCTCATTTACTGGAGTTTCTCGGAAGCCGGCAAAGGCGGCAATTCGACCGCGGTGGCGCGCGGCAAATTGAGCGCGGACGACAAGACGCTCGAAGACGTCAAAGTGATCTTCTCGCAGCAGCCGAAAGTGCGCAGCAACATGCATTTCGGCAGCCGCATCGTATTCGACGGCAAGGGCCATATCCTCGTGACGTTGGGCGAGCGCTCGGCCGAGAAATTCCGTGGCCAGGCGCAGGAATTGAACTCGCATCTCGGCAAGATCGTCCGTCTGATGGAGGACGGCTCGGTGCCGAAGGACAATCCTTTCATCGGCAAGGAGGGCGCGCTGCCCGAGATCTGGTCCTATGGCCATCGCAACCCGCAGGCCGCCGCCATCAATCCGGCGACCGGCGCGCTCTGGGAGATCGAGCATGGCCCCCGGGGCGGCGATGAGATCAACCTGCCGGAGCCCGGCAAGAACTATGGCTGGCCGGTCGTTTCCTATGGCGTGAATTATGACGGTACGCCGGTCGGCACCGGCAAGAGCGAGGCGCCCGGCATGGAAAATCCGATCTATCAATGGACGCCGGTCATCGCGCCGTCGGGCATGGCCTTCTATACCGCCGACAGCTTCCCGCAATGGAAAGGCAATCTCTTCGTCGGTGGCCTGGGCGCGCAAGCCTTGGTGAGGCTTGAACTCGATGGCGCCAAGGTCACGCATGAGGAGCGCCTGCTCAAGGAATTGGGCATGCGCATCCGGGACGTGGCGCAGGGACCTGACGGTGCGCTTTATGTCGTGACGGATGCGAGCGACGGCCAGATCCTCAGGATCTCACCCGTGAAGCCCTGATCATCGCCAGCCCGACCGCCAGGATCACGACGAAGAGCGCGAGCCACGCCCAGGTGGCGGGACTCGCCAGATTGGCGCGCCCGGTCTGGGCCTGAGCGAGCGCGAAGCCGATCAGGACGAAGACGCCGAGAGCGGCGGTGAAGACGCCGCCGACCCGGCATTCCGCGCGCGCCGCCGATCGCCCCAGGAGCAGGATGCCGAGGCCCGGCGCCAGGAAGACGGCGCTGTAGATCCGTCCGTGCATCGCATCGACCGGCCACGGCCAGAAGCCGGCGGCGATGCTCGGCGCGACGAACAAAGCCAACCCGTAAAGCGTCATCAGCGCGGCCGCCGCCTGCAGGATGGTCCTGAAACGATCGCTCACGCTCAGTGCGGAGACCTTGGGCAAACGGCGGTAGAGAAGCAGCGCTCCGGCGCTGAGCGCGGCATAGCCGACGTAAAGAATGAACCACAGGACGACGCGGCGCGTGCCGGTGAATGTCGCGAGATGGATGAGCGAGGCGACGGTGACCACGAAGGTGAAGACCAAGGCGACGACGAAACTGGCGCGCCCGGGCGACCAGCGATTGTCGAGAAACAGCACCACCAGCGCGCAAAGCTCGGCGCAATAGACGGCGCCGAGAAAGCGCGCGTTGAACGGCGTGATGGCCCATGGCCAGCTCGGCGCGATCACCTGCGGTGCGAACAGCAGCAGCGGCCCCGCGATGAGCACGATGAGAGCCGCACCGGTGAAGACTCTCACCCAGGGCGACAAAGGCGGATTAAGCGCAGTCTCGCTCATGTGACGGTTCCCAGCTGATCACAGGCGTTTGAAGTCTACGCTTTATGACGCTTCAGAACGAGACTTATTCCGCTGCCGTCAGCCCTTGATCTGATCGAGTGCCGCGAGGAAGCCGTCGACCTCGGCCTCCGTATTGTAATGGGCGAGGCCGACGCGCAGTACGCCGCCCTTGTCCATCAGCCCCATCACCGTCACCGGCTCGATCGCATAATTGTGACCCGACCACACGAATATGTTGCGCTCGGCGAAGGCTTTGGCGAGCGCCTGCGGCGTGTGGCCTTCGAGCGTGAAGGAGACGGTCGGCACCCGGCGATGCACCGCATTGGCGGAGGTGATGCCGCGGATCTTGAGGCCTTTGACATCCTTGAGGCCGGCGATGAGCCGGTTGCAGAGATGATGCTCCCAATCGGTGAAGACGTCGAAGGCGCGATGGACGGCGGCACCCCGTTCCGACATATGGGCATAGGTCTTGGCCGACGAGCCGGGCTTGCCGCCGAAGCTCGCCAGATATTCGACCGCGCCGAGGGTGCCGGCCATGCCTTCGTGGCTGAGCGTGCCGGTCTCGAACTTGTGCGGCAGGCCGTTGCCGGCGGGGCGCACCTTGTAGCTGAAGGTCTGTTCGAGCAGCGCCTCGCGGCCCCACAAAATGCCCTGATGCGGGCCGAAGAACTTGTAGGCGGATGAAACCAGGAAGTCGCAGCCGAGATCGCGCACATCGATACCGACATGCGGGGCGAGCTGCACCGCGTCGACATAAAAAAGGGCGCCCGCCTCGCGCGCCTGCCTGGCGAAATGCTTGATGTCGTTGATCGTGCCGGTGCAGTTCGACGCGAAACCCATGGAGACGAGCTTGGTCTTGGAACTCAGCACCTTGCTGAGGGCGTCCTCGGGGAATTCATAGGTCTCGGGATCGAACTCCATCCAGCGCACCACGAGGCCGCGATCCTCGGCGAGGAGCAGCCAGGGCGACACATTGGCGTCATGGTCCATGCGCGACAGGACAATCTCGTCGCCGGGGCTGAAGCGTTTGCCTAGGCAGCGCGACATATGCAGGGTGAGCGTCGTCATGTTCTGGCCGAAGACGATCTCGCGCGCCGAATGGGCGTGGTAAAAATCGGCCATGGCCTGATGAGCCTCATTCACCAGCGCATCGGCCGCCACGGTGGTGGTGAAATAGCCGCCGAGATTGGCGTTCTTGTTCACCAGGGTCTCGAGCGTGCGGTCGATCACCCTTTGCGGCACCTGGGTTCCGGCCGGATTGTCGAAATAGACCCGCGCTTTGCCGCCATCTTCGAGGGACAAGGACGGGAACTGCGCGCGGAGGCTGTCGAGGGAGAAGGCGGCTGCGGTCATGGAAAAATCTCTGGCGGGAAGGGGGCTTCCGCATAGCACCGCCCCGACGACTATTCCAGACTGTCGGTTTCCGTCCTCTCCCCGTCGCAGGTGATGGGGAATAACCCTTGCCTTGGGCTAATTTAGCCCTATGAAGAGCGGCTAGAGCGCTTCCCGCCAGAGTTGCTCGATTTTGGCGAAAGGGAAGCGCTTCCGTTAAGTCCTTGCCGGGAGATTGAGCCCATGAGCGATGAAGGCGAACTTGACCTCAGATCCTTGAATGACGAGGAACTGACCCAGCAGATTCATGACGACCTCTATGACGGCCTCAAGGAAGAGGTCGAAGAGGGCGTTCATATCCTGCTGGAGCGCGGCTGGACCCCCTATAAGGTCCTGACCGAGGCGCTGGTCGAAGGCATGCGCATCGTCGGCATCGATTTCCGCGACGGCATCCTGTTTGTCCCCGAAGTGCTCCTGGCTGCCAATTCCATGAAGGCCGGCATGGCCATCCTGCGCCCGCTGCTCGCCGAGACCGGCGCGCCGCGCCTCGGCAAGATGGTGATCGGCACCGTCAAGGGCGACATTCACGACATCGGCAAGAACCTGGTCGCCATGATGATGGAAGGCGCCGGCTTCGAGGTCATCAATATCGGCATCAACAACCCGGTCGAGAAATATCTGGAAGCCATCGCCGAGCATCAGCCGGACATTCTCGGCATGTCGGCGCTGCTCACCACCACCATGCCTTATATGAAGGTGGTCATCGACACGCTGAAGGAAAAAGGCATGCGCGATGACTATATCGTGCTGGTCGGCGGCGCGCCCTTGAACGAGGAATTCGCCAAGGCCGTCGGCGC
The DNA here is from genome assembly GCA_049323275.1 of Pseudomonadota bacterium. Taxonomy (GTDB): domain Bacteria; phylum Pseudomonadota; class Alphaproteobacteria; order Rhizobiales; family Aestuariivirgaceae; genus Taklimakanibacter. The sequence goes on along the minus strand of JBMOOM010000005.1, from coordinate 70,562 downwards.
CGACGCCTATTGCCGTGACGCCGCCGTGGCGGTCGAGACGGCGAAGGACTTCATGAAGCGCAAGCACAATCAGATGGCCGCGTCGGCGTGATCGCTTTTAATAGTTAGCGCGGGATTTTTGCGAAAAACCGGCATCCACTTTTTCGCATCCCGCGCTGTTTGCCCCGGTCGGCCGGGGCAAGGATCGGTCCATGACGCTCGTCAATGTCAAACCTTCCGAGGAATTCGAGTTCCTGAACGGCCAGGGGCATGTGCTCCTGATCGCCTGTGGGGCGTTGGCGCGCGAAATCGTCGACCTCATCGAGGTTAATCGCTGGAAGGCCTTCGACGTCGCCTGCCTGCCGGCCAAATGGCACAACACGCCGCAATATATCGTGCCCGGCATCCGTGAGAAGATCCGCGCCAATAAAGGGCGCTACAAATCCATCTTCGTTCTCTATGGCGATTGCGGCACCGGCGGCATGCTCGACAAGCTGCTGGAAGAGGAGGGCGTCGAGCGCATTCCGGGCCCGCATTGCTATGCCTTCTTCTCTGGCAATGAAGCCTTCAAGGCGAAAGAGGACGACGACATAACCTCCTTCTTCCTCACCGACTATCTGGCGCGCCATTTCGACAAGCTGATCTGGAGCGGCATGGGCCTCGACCGTCATCCCGACCTGCTGCCGATGTATTTCGGCAACTACAAGAAGGTCGTCTATATCGCCCAGACGCGCGATGAAGATCTGGCGCGGCGCGCCATGGCGGCGGCCAAGAAGATCGGTCTCGACTACGAATACCGCTTCGTCGGTTATGGCGAGCTGGCCGACGAGATGAAGAAGCGGTCGTAGGTTCTACCCTCAGCGGGGAGAGGGCAAGATCACCACCTCACCATGCCGGCATCGACATTGATCGTCTGTCCGGTGATCCACTTGGCGTCATCGGAAGCGAGGAACGAGGCGACGCCGGCGATCTCGACCGGCTGGCCCCTGCCTGGCAGAGCCTGCAGCATGCCGACGAAGTCGAAGGCGTTATTATGCGGGCTCGCTTTCACGCCGTCCGACTCCATGAGGCCCGGCGAGATCGCGTTGACATTGATGCCGTGCTTGCCGAGCTCGGTGGCGAGCGCGCGGGTGAAGCCGATGACGCCGCCTTTCGCCGCCACATAGGCCGCCATATTGGGCGTGCCGGCGAAGAAGGTGTTCGAGGCGATGTTGATGATCCGGCCCTTGCAACCTTGCTTGCGCATCTGGTCGGAAGCCGCCCGGCACATCAGGAACACGCCGGTCAGATTGACGTCGATGAGCTTGCGCCAATGGGCGAGGTCGACATCGTCCCAGGCGATGAACGGCACGATCGCGGCATTGTTGACGAGGATATCGACGCCTTTCGCCTTCTTCTCGACCTCGGCATGAAGGGCCGCGACCTGATCGGGTTGAGAGACGTCGCAGGTGACGGCGAAGGCGTCATTTGGCAGCGACTTGGCGACCTTCTCGGCGCCCGCTCCGTTGACGTCGCTGACCACGACGCGGGCGCCGTCATCCGCGAGCCGCCGCGCGATCGCCTCGCCGATGCCTTGGGCGGCGCCGGTGACGATGGCGGTCTTGCCCGAATGTATCTTGCTCATGTGTCTCTCCCTAGATTTTCTTGCCGATGGTGGCGAGCACCGCTTCGACCCCGGCGCCGGTATCGGTCTTGCGGCCGAGTGCGTTGAGGGCGCCGCCCAAGGCGGAAATGGCGACGGTCGAATAGATGGGGTGGGCGGTGGGACCCATATGCCCGATGCGGGTGAGCTTGCCCAAGGTCTCGCCGCGTCCCGACGAGAAGGTCACGCCGTAGAGGCTCCTGGCCGCGGCGCGCAGCTTCGCTTCATCGATGCCCTTCGGCGTCTTCACCGCGGTGGTCGTGGGAGATGCGATCTCCTCGCGCGCCGCCCAGAGCTCGAGACCCATGGCCTTGACGCCGGCACGGCAGGCCTTGGCGGTCAAGGCATGGCGCTTCCATACCGCCTTGGGGCCTTCCTCCAGATAGACATCGAGCGCCGCATCGAGCCCGTTGATCTCCGATACTGAGGGCGTGAAGGGGAAGGCCTTGTCGTGGCGATGCGCGTCTTCCCAGTCGAGGATCGACAGCATCGAGGCGCGGGGAGCTTTCGGATTCTTCTTCATCTTCTTCCAGGCACGCTCGCTCACGCCCAGCAGCGTCAGTCCCGGAACGCCGCCCAGGCATTTATTGGGGCCGGTGACGAAGATGTCGGAATGGGACGAGACGGCATCGATCTTCATGCCGCCGAAGGACGACACCGCATCGGTGATCAGATAAGCGCCGTGCCTGGCGACGATGGCGCCGATCTCCTCCGCCGGATTGATGGTGCCCGACGGCGTGTCGTGGTGGCAGAGGCTGACGATGCGCGTCTCGGGCCGCTTCTTGAGCGCCCTGGCGACATCGGCCGGATCGATCGCCTGATTATAGGGGACCTCCACCTCATGGAGGTCGGCGCAATAGCGCTTCGCCCAATAGCCGAAGCCTTTGCCATAGACGCCGGAGGCGAGATTGAGCACCACATCATCCTCGGCGATGAGCGAGGCGGCGGCGGCCTCGAGGCCGAGCACCGGCTCGCCATGCAGGATCACCGGAGCGTTCTTTAGCCCCATCGCTTTCTTCGCCTTCTGCGTCACGGCCTCGTAGAAATGCAGGAACGCCGGATCGAAGTCGTAGGAGACGGTGCGCGCCAGGCCGCGCAGCACCGCCGGATAGGCATCGACCGGGCCCGATGTCAGGGTGAAGACCGGCCAGTTCAGTTTTTCCGCCATTGTCGTCTCCTCAACCGTAGAACTTCGTGCCGGTCTGGTAGGTCTCGAACTCGCCCATGTCGTGCGAGTACATCAGCTCGGCCTCGTGATCGGCGGCGAGCTGCTTGAGACGGCGCATCGAGGCGACGCCGGCCTTGGGGTCGATATGGAAGGAGGCCTGGCACAGGATTTCGAGGCTCTTCTTCGTGTAGGATGCATCGATGGTGAACAGGATCGGCTTTCGGCCGCCGAATTCGACCAGAAGGCTGTAATGGCCGATGGCATGGCCGGGCGTGAAGATGAGCTTGACGCCCTTGGCCAGCTCGACATCGCCCTCCACTCCTTCGAAGGTCGAATTGGCCGCGGTCGTGCCGGCGAGGAGCTGCGCCGTCGCCTTGCGCGCCTCTGCGGCGGCCGCCGAGAAGCTCAGATCCGAATAACCCAGCACCTCGAAAGGCTCCGGTGTCATCGCCTGCTGGATCTCGGCCTTGTGGCAGATCTTCTTGGCATGCGGGAAATATTTGTTGCCGCCGACATGGTCGAAATGGAAATGCGAATTGACCACGACGCCGATATCCTTGGGCTCGAGGCCGAGCAGCTTCAAAGCGCCGGGGATCGTCTGATCCTTCGACTGTATGGGCTTCTCGAAGGGCAGGACTTTCTGCACATGGTCGTAATCATAGCCGGTGTCGATCAGGAAGCGCCCGTCCTTGTGCTCGACCAGGATCGAATAGACGGGAAAGCGGATTTCACCGCCCGGTCCCTTGTTCCAGTAGACATGAAAGCCGTCGAGAACGAGCGAGCCGCCATCGAGCAGATAGACTTTCGTATCGGTCATTGGGTTTCCTCCACTTTATCTTTTTTCAACGGGCGCCCCGCACATAGGGAGTGCCGAGCGCGGCGGGCAGATGGGCATTGCGGCCGAAGATGACGAGCACCGCCATCACCGCCGCGAAGGGGATCATCTGGATGACATCGGTCGGCACATTGACGCCCGCGACCTGAAGAGCGGTGGTCAGCGACAGGCAGGCGCCGAAAATGGCGGCGCCGGCGAGCACCCAGAAGGGGCGGCCGCGCGCCAGCATCGCGAGCACGATGCCGATGAAGCCGGCGCCATTGGTCATGAAGGGCACGAACAGTCCGGCGCCCACTTCCGAAAGGAAGGCGCCGCCGAGACCGGCGAGCGTGCCGGCGGTCAGCACGGCGAAAGTGCGGATACGGACGACATCGATGCCGGTGACGTCGAGCGCCGCCGGCTTGTCGCCTGCCGCCTGAAGATAGAGGCCGAGATTGGTGCGCCGGTAGATGAAGCTCGCGACGAAGACGAGGAGGACGGCGATATAGACGATGGCCGGGCGGTCGAACAAAGCCGGGCCCAGGACCGGAATGTCGGCGAGGCCCGGCAGGCGCAAGGTCTCGACCGCCGGCAGGCGCGGATAGGATCGGCCGAAGAGATTGTAATGGAGGAGAGCGGTGATGCCCTCGAAGCCGAGCGTCAGTCCGATGCCGATGACGATCTGATTGAGACCGAGGCGCACGCAGAGCAGCGCCATCAGCAGGGCGACGCCGAAGCCGCCCGCAGCACCGGCGAGGAAGCCGAGCGCGATCGACTCGCTCATATAGGCGGCGAAGAAGCCGGCAAAGGCGCCGGCCAGCATCATGCCTTCGATGCCGACATTGAGGACGCCGGCTTTCTCCGACATCTGCTCGCCGAGGCCGGCGAGGAGCAGCGGAATGCCGGCGGTGACGGCGCCGGTGACGAGGGCGGTGAGGAAGGCGGTGGTGAGGAGCGCTTCCATGGGCTCAGCTCCTGGCCTTGGCGCGGCGCTGCTGGTCGAGCCATTCGGCGAGCGCCAGCAGGATGAACATGGTGGCGACGAGGATCAGCGTGAAATATTGCGGCACGCCGATGCGGCGCGCGGCGCTTTCACCGCCGATATCGAGCACCGCATAGAAGAAGACGAAAGCGATGGTGGCCCAGCCATTGAAGCGGGCGAGGAAGACGAGCGGCACTACCGCCAACGCATAAGCAGGGTTCCAGTCGGCGCGCACATTGCCGAACACCCCGACGATGTCGACCGCGCCGGCGAGGCCGGCGAGCCCGCCGGACAGAGCGAAGACGATGACGGTCAGCGCCGAGACCGAAAGACCGGCATGCAGCGCCGCCTTGGGATTGGCGCCGACGATGCGCAATCTGAGGCCGAAGGCGGTGCGCGTCATCACCAGATGGACCACGATCACCGCGGCGAGCCCGATCAGGAGGCCGCTTGAGATCGTCGTGCCCGGAAGCCACGTTAGGCGGTCCTCGACCGGCAAGGTGCGGGTCTGCGGCACGGTCGTTGCGGGATCGAGGAAGGCGAGCTTGACCAGCACATTGGCGAAGGACGTGCCGAGGAAGGTCATCATCAAGGTGGTGATGATCTCGTTGACGCCCTGATAGGCCCGGAGCAGAGCCGGGACGAGGGACCACAAGGCGCCGACCAGCATGGCGAGCAGCATGCAGGCGATGAGGGTGATCCAGTCGGGCGCCACCGTGACGAGCGCGGGCCCGAGGGCCGCCGCCATCACGGCGCCGAGCAGGAACTGCCCGTCGCCGCCCAGATTCCAGATGCCGGCGCGGAAGGCGATGATGAGGCTCGCGGCATGGAGCAGCAGCGGCGCCATGCGGGTCAGCGTCTGCTGCAGGCCCTGGCCTGAGAACACGCCGCGTTCGACGACATAGAGGTAGTAGGCGAGCGGGTCATGGCCGGCGATCAGCAGCGCCAGCGCGCAGAGAAGGAAGGCGAGAAGGATCGGTCCCAGCGTCACCAGAGCCAGGCTGCGCCAGGCTTCGCCGCCGAAGCGTGACGGCATTTTGTCCTGCGGGGAGGATACGGCCTGGGCGTCATCCATCATGCGGCCTCGCCCACCATGAGATTGCCGATGGCCCAGCGTGCCTCAGGCCCGTTTTCGACGAGACCCACGATACGTCCTTGCGACATCACCGCGATGCGGTCGGATAATTCGAGCAGCTCGTCGAGATCGGTCGAGATCAGCAGCACCGCGAGGCCGCGTTCGGCGCTTTCGCGGATGCGCGCCCGCGACAGGGTGATGTTCTGATAGTCGAGACCATAGGTCGGCTTGTTGAAGATCATGGCCTTGGCGTCACCGGCGAGCTCGCGCGCCAGCAGCGCCTTCTGGATGTTTCCGCCCGAGAGCTTGCCGATCGGCGTGTGGATGCCGGGTGTCCTGATGTCGTAGCGCTTCACCTGGCGCTCGGCATGGGCGTCGATCTCGCGAGTCTGCTCGATGCCGCGGCGCCAGAAAGGTTCTTCGCCGATGGTCTTGAGCAGCAGATTGAGACTCAAGGGGAAGGAAGCGACGGTCGCCTCCGAGAGACGATCGTCGGTCAGGTAACGCAGGCCGAGCTTGTGGCGGGCGCCGGCCTCGAGATGCTCGACCGGCACGCCGCCCAGGCGGATCGAGCCTGCGGCGATGGCGCGCTGGCCGGAGAGCGCCTCGGCCAGTTGCTTCTGGCCGTTGCCGTCGATGCCGGCGATGCCGACGATTTCGCCGGCGCCGATGGTGAGGGAGATATCGGCAAGGCCCGGCAGGCCGGGCTCGGGCGCTACCGAGAGAGCTCTGATGTCGAGATCGGCCTTGGCGGCCAGCTGCGGGCGCGGGATCGGGGCCGGCGCATCGCCGGCTTCGTCCTGGCGGGCGAACATGGCCTTGATGATCTCGGCGCGGGCCTGCGCCTTGTCGACCGCCTTGAGGCGCTCGGGCGGCATATGGGCGATCTTGCGCCCGCGCCGCAGGATGGAGATGCGGTCGCCGAAATTCAGCGCTTCGTCGAGCTTGTGGGTGATGAAGACGATGGCGAGGCCCGCCGCGGCGAGCTTGCGCATCAACTGCCCCAGCGCTTCGATGCCCTTGGGCGTCATCATCGACGTCGCTTCGTCGAGGATCAGGACACGGCTCTTATGGAGAAGCGCGCGGGCGATCTCGACCTGCTGCTGCTCGCCGAGCGAAATCTCGCCGGCTTTCGCGTCGAGCGGAACGTCGAGTCCGAAGTCCTCGGCCACCGCTGCCAGCGCACGGGCGAGTCCGGCGCGATCGGGTCTTTGATGCCACGGAGCGCCGAGCAGCAGGTTCTCGGCGACGGTCAGGCTCGGCACCAGCATATTATGCTGGAACACGGTGCCGATACCGAGGGACAGCGCGGCGCTCGGCGAGGCGATCTCACGCCTTTCGCCGGCGATCTCGATATGGCCTTCATCGGGCTGCTGCAGTCCGGAGAGGAGGGCGATGAGCGTCGACTTCCCGGCGCCATTCTCGCCCAGGAGGACATGCACTTCGCCGGGCCACAGCGCGAGGCTCACATTGTCGTTGGCCACGACGCCGGGGAAGCGCTTGGAAATATTGACGAGCTCGACGGCGGACTTGCCCGACGCCGAGTTGCCGTTTGCGGACATGGATGTGGTTCGGACCGTCACGATAATGAAAAGGGCGCCGGCAGGCCTCGGCCGCCGGCGCGTGCGAGTTCTATTTGAGCGCCGTCACGAGCTCATGGAGCTTCGCCGCATCCCAGACCGGCTCGACCTTGATCTTGCCCGAAATGACGTCGGCGCGCACCGCTTCGATCTCGCTCCAGACATTGTCGGGAATCTCCTTGGTCTTGAGCAGCTTCACCGAGTCGTCGGCGAGGCCGATCGTGTAGTTCTTGGTGCCGAACTTGTCGGCCTTGAGATCGGCGATCATCGCGTCATAGACGGGAACCAGGTTCCACAGCACCGACGACAGGAGGAAGCCCTTGTTGATCGGGCTCTTGTCGCCGATGACGTCGATGAAATACACCTTGCCGCCATCGCCGGCCTTGGTGGTCTCGACCGCCTGCAGCATGCCGAAGCTCGAGCCGTTGCCTTGGCCGAAGATGATGTCGGCGCCGGCCGCGATGACCGCTTCGGTGACGCGCTTGCCGCCCGCCGCATCGGCATAGGCCGCTGGTCCGATCACGGCGTAAAGGATCTTGATGCCGTCCTTCTCGGCTTTGGCGCCTTGCGCGAAGGCGGCCGACTGCGAGTTCCATGACGGAGGCTCGCCCGAGACGACGATGCCGACCGAGCCGCTGCGGCTCATCTTGGCCGCAAGGCGGCCGGCCAGATAGGCGCCTTCATGGCCGCTCAGCGTGTAGTCGGCGACCTTGCCCGCCTTCATCGCGTCCGGCATGTCGACGATCGCCACCGGCACATTGAGCTCGGCGCCGATCTCGGGAGCCGCGGTGTTGTAGCCGCTCGCATGGGCGATCAGCAGGTTGGCGCCTTCACCGGCGAGCTCGCGCAGGGTCGGGCGCACATCGCCATAGCCCAGGCCTTCGGCGACCAGCACCTTGACGCCGGCCTTTTCACCCGCCGCCTTGGCGGCATCGATGCCCTGCTGGTTCCAACCATAGTCGTTGCCCTGCTCGGGCGCCAGAATGGCGATTGTCTTGACCTCGGCGGCGAGGCTTGCCGTGCTCATCAGAGCCAGCATCGTCAAGGCGCCAAGGGACGTCTTCCAATATGCACGCATAACGTTTCCTCCATTTGGTTTTATGCTTATCTTACCGTTCACTTTCAGGCGGCAGCCATGTTAGAGTGTCACATTCTTCGCGAAGCTCACATGTCTGCAAAAACAAATCTTCTCCTCGCTCTCATTCTTGTTTCGGGTCTCGTCGCGCCGGCTGCCGGCGCCGTCGAGCGTGGCTCCGCGGGTCTCATAGAGACGCCGTTCGTCGCGCGCAACAGCGCCGCGCGCGAGATCAGCTGCGCCGTATCGCTGGCCCATTGGTATTCGGCCGAGCTCGGAAGGGCGGCGCCCGGCGCCGAGGTGGCGGTGAGCTTCTGGCGCGATCCCGCCGACGGCACGCTGTATCTTCTCAACGAGACGGGCGACCGCATGGCGGTGCAGATGGCGTGGTGCGGCTTCGCCGGCGCCAGCTGGGAGAGCCGCAGCGTGGTCACGCTGGCGCAAGGCAAGCCGGCCGATCTCACTTGCGTGAGCGGAACCGATCGGCTCGTCTGCCGCTGAAGCGTCATATCCGGTCCTTCTCCTCCAGCGCCCGGCGCACCGCGACGAGCTTGCGCGCCCGTTCGGCGCCAAGCTCCTTGATGCGCTCCGGCGTATAGGCATAGACGCCGCCGCCGGTCTTGAGGCCGAGGCGCTTTTCGCCGACTCGCTTGGTGACGAAGGGGGCGATGTCGGCGCGCGTCGACAGCTCCCGGTTGAGGAAGCTCGCCACCGAATGATAGATGTCGAGGCCCGCCACATCGAGCAAAGCCATCGGGCCGATGACGCTGAGCTTGTAGCCGATGCCCCAGGAGACGCAGGTGTCGAGCGCTTCCGGCGAGATGACGCCTTCCTCGACGAGATCGACGGCTTCGCGCAGCAGCGCATAGAGAATGCGGTTCTCGACGAAACCTGGCACGTCCTTGTTGACGACCACGGGCAGGAGGCCGAGCTCCTCGATCAGCGCCACGATGGCCTGCGCCGTTCGAGGCGCGGTCTTCGCGCCCGATATGACCTCGATCATCGGGATGATATGGGGCGGGTTCGACCAGTGCATGCCGCAGAAGCGCTCAGGGTGTGAGATATGCTCCTGCAGCTTGCTGATGGGAATGCCCGACGTGTCGGAGACGACCAGCGTCGCGGGGCCGATGAGCTTGTCCAAGGCGCGATAGACGTCCGCCTTGATCTCGATCTTTTCCGGCACGTTCTCGATGACGAGGTCGGCGTCCTTGACCGCCTCGGCGAGGGAGGTGGTGAACCGCACCTCGCCGCCGGGTTTCGGTGCGACGCCGAGCCGGTCGAGCACGCCGGTGATCACCGGCAGCATCGTCTTGGCCTTGTTGATCTGCGGACATTGCGTGTCGAAGGCGGAAACCACGAGGCCGCCATGGGCCAGGCGCTGGGCCATGCCCGGTCCCATGGTTCCGAGGCCAATGACGGCAACGCGCTTCATCAGGCGGCCTTTTTCTCTTTGGCGCCGATCGCCACCTGGAAAGCGGCGCGTTCGCCGATGGCCTTGATCCAGCGGTCGAGCTCGGCGAAGGCCGGGCGCTCGAGCGGGAAATCGAGGCAGCGTTTCACGATGGGGGCCAATGCGATATCGGCTATGGTGAGCTTCTCCAGCGCCACATGCGACTTGCCTTTGAGATGAGCGTCGAGGATCGCCATCTGGGCGAGAAGCTCCTTGATCTGCGCGTCGTAGTCGGGCGCGCGTTCGTCAGCGGGCTTCTTCGAATCCTTAAAGGCGGTGAGATAGCCCGGATTGACGGCGGCGAGGAGCCAGTCCATCCAGCGCTCGACATCGGTCCGCTCGGCCGGGGTGGCGCCCGTCAGCGCCGGAGCATAGCTGGCGGCGAGATAGCGCAGGATGGTGTTCGATTCCCAGATCACCGTCTTGCCGTCGACGAGCGTCGGCACCTTGCTGTTCGGGTTGAGAGCCTTGTATTCGGGCGTCTGGGTATTGTTGAACTGCCGCCCGTAATCCTCGCGGTCATAGGCCTTGCCGGCCTCTTCCAGCATGAAGATGACTTTCTGAACATTGCCTGAGGTCTGGCGGCCGAGGAGCTTGATCATGGGGTATCTCGTTGGTTGGTTGCGTTATTTCTTCAAGGGTTTGGCGGCGAGGACGAATTTGTTGGAGAAGGCGGCTTCGAGATCGATGTCCTTCTTCATGACGCCTTGATCGCGCAGTGTCCTGGCGGTCGCCGTCCAGGTTTCGAGCGTCATCGCACCGATACCGTCCTTCGCCGTCTCGGCGCTGAAGAAGGTCGACTTGATGTCGGCCTCGAGCTGCTTGACCAGGATGTCGCGCTTGCCGGCATATTCGGGATTGGCCTTGATGATGATGTCGGCGGCTTCGCCGGGATTGGCGATGACATCGGCGAAGGCCTTGAGATAGGCGGCGGTGAAGCGCTCGACCAGCTCGGGTTTCTCCTTGATCAGAGTCTCCGAGGTGAAGACGCCGGAGCCGTAGACGTTATAGCCCCAGTCGGCCCCCATGATGATCGACAGCGAGCCCGGGCCGCCGGCCTTGGCTTCGAGCTCCGGCACTTCGGCGTCGATATAGCCGGGCACCGCCGCGACGCGGCCGAGCAGCAGGTAGTTCTCATAGGGCGGCGAGACGGTGTTCTTCTTGATGTCTTCCTCGCTCATGCCATTGGCGGCGAGGAAGGCGCGCAGGAAGACATAGGTGGAGCCGGCCGTATGGACGCCGACATCGAGGCCCTTGAGGTCTTCCGGCTTGGCGAGCGTCTTGGTCTTGGCGAGGGCGATCATGCCCATGGGGCTGCGCTGATTGACCGCCGCCAGCGCCACCACCGGCACGCCTTGCGAGCGGGCGACCGCGAGCGTCGGCAGGTCGCCGAAGCCGAATTCGGCATTGCCGGCCCCGACCAGGCGCAGCGCGTCGACCGAGCCGGTGCCTTTGCGGATCGCCGTGACCTCGATGCCGTTCTCGGTGAAATAACCCTTGTCGCGCGCGACGAAGAACATCGCGTGATTGCCGCGCACCACCCAGTCGAGCTGCACGCTCACCTGGTCGGCCGCTTTCACCGCCGTTGTCGCGGCGAGAAGCAGGAGCGCCGCGGCAGCCAGTCTCAGTCGTGATGTCATGTTCATTCCCCCTCTATCTGTTGTCCGCATCGGCGAATTGCGGCGCCCATGGGATCAGGATGCGCTCCGCCGCCTCCACCACATAGTAGAAGGCGAGGCCCAGCACCGAGACCACCAGGATCGCGGCGAAGACGAGCGCCGTCTCGAGTTGGGTCGAGGCGAACTGAATGAGATAGCCGAGCCCGGCGGAGGCGCCGGCGAACTCGCCGACGATGGCGCCGATGACCGACAGCGTCACCGCCACCTTGAGGCCGGCCATCAGCTGCGGCAGGGCATGCGGCAGCCGCACACGCTTGAGGATGGTGCCGGGGCCGGCGCCGACCGAGCGCATCAGCGAGACCAGCGACGGGTCGACCGACTGCAGGCCCGACAGCATGCCGATCGCGACCGGGAAGAAGGCGATCACCACGATGAGCAGCGCCTTGGGCGCCAGGTCATAGCCGAACCACAGAATGAAGATGGGGGCGAGCGCCACCTTCGGCACGTTCTGGAACAGCACGATGAGCGGATAAAGAGCGCGCCCGAAGGTCTCGAAACGCGCGATGATGACGGCGACCGCGATGCCGGTGATGGCGGAGAGCGCGAAGCCGACGAGAATTTCCTCGGCGGTGACGAGCGCCGCGGTGGCGAGCGCCGGATATTGGTCGGCCATCACCAAGGCGATGGCCGAGGGCGCCGGCAGCACATAGGGTTCGACCTTGAACAGCCAGATGGCGGCTTCCCACAGGACGAGACAGATCAAGCCGAGCAGGATCGCCGGGGCGATGTCGATGACGGCGCGCGAAACTCGCGGGGCCGGAAGGGCTTGTGTGATCATGTCGCGGCGCTCCCCTTGTGGCTCTTCACCAGCAATTCGCGCAGGCGCGATTCGAGGGCGCCGAAACGCGGATCGCGATAGGAGTCGGCGTTGCGTGGATAAGGCAGGTCGCTGGCGATCGTCTCGATGATGCGGGCGGGACCGGTGCCCATCACATGGATATCGCTCGACAGGAACACCGCCTCGTCGAAAGCGTGGGTGACGAGCAGGATGGTCTTGCCGGTGCGCTGCCAGATGTCGAGAAGCAGGGCGCCCATTTCCTCCCGGGTGATGGCGTCGAGCGCGCCGAAGGGCTCGTCGAGCAGCAGCACTTCGGGATCGAGCGTCAGCGCGCGGGCGATGGCGACGCGCTGGCGCATGCCGCCTGACAATTGCGAGGGGCGTTTGCTTTCCGCGCCGGCGAGGCCGACGAGCTGAAGATTATGCAAGGCCCGTTCCCGCACCGTGGCGCGCGGCAGCGAGGGATCGGCGGTCTCGAGCAGAAAGGCGGCATTGTCGAGCGCCGTCTTCCACGGCAGCAGCGTCGCGTCCTGGAAGGCGACGCCGATGAGCTTGCGGCGCGCCGCTTCGGCGGGCGCCAGGCCCGCGACCTCGATCTTGCCGAGGCTCGGCTTCATCAGTCCGGCGAAGAGCCGGAGCAGGGTGCTCTTGCCGCAGCCCGAGGGCCCGACCAGCGATACGAGCTGGCCCTTGCCGACCTTCAGATGGATATCGGTGAGGACGCGCTGGCTGCGCCCGCCCAGATTGAAGTCGACCGCCACGCCCTCGGCGCTCAGATGCACCGGCGCCGGCTGCTGCGCCGGAGCGCGCGGCGAGGCCGGGGCGGTTCTGAGGACGGGGCGGGCGCTGGCCATTCTATTTGTCGTCCTTCGGACAATAGGCGATGGCGTCCATCTCGATCTTGGTGCTGATGACGGCGCGGGCTTCGACCGTCGTGCGCGCGAGACCCGCAGGATTCTTGAAATATTCGCCGAACACCTTGTTGTAGCGTCCGAAGTCACGCGTATCCTCGAGATAGGTGCAGACCCTGACGACATCGTCGAGGCTGGCGCCGTCGGCCTTGAGGACACGTTCGATGGCGAGAATGGTCGCGCGGGTTTCCTCTTCGATGGTGCCGTGGATCATGTTGCCGTCGGCGTCCTTGGCCACCTGGCCGGACACAAAAATGAGATCGCCGACCCTGACTCCCGGATGGAAGGGCAGATTGGGGTTCTTGGTGCCGATCGGGTAGCGCTTGGCGGTTTTCTTGCTCATCGTCTCTCCGTCACATGACACTGGTTTCGATGATATCGACGCCACGGATGCGGTCGATCAAATAAATGAGGCCCCGATCGTCGATGGTGACGTCGTTGGAGGAAGCCATGTCGGCGCCCTTCGGTATGGCAGGCCTGTAATGGCCCACTTCCTTGGGCGCGAAAGGATCGGCGATGTCGACGAGCCTGAGGCCTTGCGCGAACCACGCGAAGGGGATGACCGTGCCCTTGAAGCGCTCGGACGGCTGGTGACAGCCCATCATCGGCGGCTGCGGCGCGCCATCCTTGTCGAGGCCCGGCACCTGGAAGGTCGAGATCGGGACCGGGCAGCGTTCCTCGGTGATGTCGTAGATCCAGGTGAAGGCAGGCGCCGCGGGGCGTAATTTGGCGACATCCTCGTCCGCCACCACCATGATGTTGCGGCCCTTGATGGGCGTCGGCATCGGCAGGCAGGTATGGGTCGGATGCGGAAAGGCGGGGCTCGTATTCGTATGCGCGATGGCGACAGGCTTCGACGGGTCGGAAATGTCGAGGATGAAGAGCCCGTGATGCCAGTAGCTCACATAGAGCCGGTCGCCCATGCGCAGGGGATGATGGCAGCGGGGCTGCGTCCAGTTGGCCCAAGGGTATTCCTCGCCGCCCGCCTGCCACTGGCCCGGTATCCACCAGCGGCCGACCTCGACCGGCCTGGTCGGATCGATGAGGTCGAGGATCATCACGATATTGCCGACATAGCCCTCGACGGTCGGCGAGATATAGGCGTAGCGGCCGTCGAAATCATAACGGTGCACGCCGCGCCCGCCGGTGACCCATTTGCCGATCTGCTTCGGGCTGGCCGGCTTCGACACGTCATAGATGCCGAGGCCGCCGCCGAACTCCCAGGCGCCGTCGGGCCCGAGCTTTTCGTGGTTGACGATCATGATGCCGTTCTGCGCCCGCACCTTGTGCGAGTGCCAGCCTTGCGGCACGTCGACCACGGCAAGAACTTTTGGATTTCTCGGATCGGCGATGTCGACGATGGTCGTGCCGCTCGGCGCGCGCATATGGCCGATATAAAGCGTGTTGCCGTCGACCCAGACCTGGCCGCCGCCGGGGCAGTCGATATGCGCAATCTGCTTGGTGTTGTGTGAGCTCTGCACGGAGGAACCCGACTGCTGGAGTTGTTCTGGAAGGAGCGGCGGTGAGACGGGCGGAACGTCGCCCGCGCCGTCTCACCTCGACAGCCCCCGGCCGCGTCAGGCGAGTCGCACCATGTCCCCGGCCTTGTCGCGCCCCCATTTCTTGTAGAGGGCGAGGGCCTTGAGCGTCGGTTCGTCGCTGGCGACAAACAGGAAGACGGGATCCTTGTCCGAGCCGTTCACATGCTCGCACCAGGCGCCGCCGGGCACCGCGAGCGTGTCGAATTCCTTCCAGTCGAAGCGCTGGCCGTCGACGATGGAATAGCCCTTGCCGCGGAAGGGAGCGACGAGAAGGCTCGCCGTCTGGCGCAAAGGCAGGGTCTTTTCGCCGGGCCGCAGCATCTGGGCGAAGAAGGTGATGGTCTTGAACACCGGCTGGCCGCTCGTCGGGTCGACATATTCGGCCATCAGCGCTTCATGGGGGTCGCCGTCCCAGTCCTTGTGCCGGTCGAGCAGCTCTTCCATGCGCTCCCAGCGATAGACATACATAGGCGAGGAGAGGCCGGAGCCGCGCTTGTGGTCGGCGAAGCGGGGCAGGATTCCGCCTTCGCCATAGATGCGCTGTGAATATTCAGGCGAATAGCGCGCCGTCTGTTCTTTCTTCTTCACCATCTTGCCGTCTTCGAGCTCGGCATAATTGTGGTCGAACTGGATGGCGTTGAGGGTCTCGACCAGCGGCAGGTCGAGTACCGAGAGATTGACCGCCGGTTCGCCGCCCACCGTTCCATGATTATGCCAGGTGTCGTTGGGGGTGAGCACCATGTCGCCCGGGCCGAAGACGATGTTCTCGCCCTCGACGCCGGTGAAATTGCCCTTGCCGGTGAGACCGAAACGGATAGCGCTCGGCGTGTGCTTATGCGGCGGCATGATCTCGTCGGGATCGTTGAGACGATAGGCCGTGTACATGGTCGAGACCGTGGCGCGCTTGGGAGCGAGGCCGGGATTGATCAGGATCAGCGAGCGGCGTTCCGAATCGTCCATCTTGATGAGGTCGGCGGCGCGGTGGAGCAGGGGCTCGATGTCCTCGCTGTAGCGCCACATATGCGGCACCGCCTTCTTGGTGCCCATGAGCTGCTTGATCTCGTCATTCTCGACATCGGTTGACGTCGCCCAGAACGGGAACATGTTGCCGCGGGCAACATCGTCATAAAGGCCGCGCAAGGCCGCTTCGCGATTGGGGAGTGCCGCTGATTTGGCGCCTGACATACTATCCTCCTTGGCTTTGCGTTTCTTGTGATTGGGTTTTGCCTGGTTGAAAGCGTATGCCAACCAGGTTCGACCGTCAAGCTTATTGGTTGCGACCAAGAATGAGATCGGCGCCGCACTCGGCCACCGCCAGGACGGCGGCGTTGATGTTGCCGGAAATGCCGCCCGGAAACACGCTGGCGTCGATCACGCGCAAGTTCTCCACGCCTTTCACCTTGAGGTCGCCGTCGACGACCGAGCCCATCCGGCAGGTGCCCATCGGGTGATGGACGGTGATCGAGGTGGCGCGGATATGCTCCTCGATATCGGTCTTGGTGAGCTCGGCCCCGATGAAGGGCCGCATCTGCGGCTGGGCCGCGACCTGGCGCGCCATCTCGACGCCGGCTTTGAGGCCTTTCCAGTCACGGTCGGCGGCGAGGAAGTTCTGATGGATGCGCGGCGCCGCCGTGGCGTCCGCCGAGGCGAGGCGGACCTCGCCGCGGCTTTCCGGCCTGACCAGAACGATGCGGGTCGCGAAGCCGTCCATGAAAGGCTGCTTGAAGGGCGCGAAATAGGGCCAGGCGGCGAGCGTCGCGGCGGTGAACAGGAACTGCACGTCGGGCACCGGACTGTGCCCGCTGTTGAGGAAGGCGGTGATGCCGCCCGGCACGTCCGAGGCGAAGCCGGTGCCGAAGAGATGCGCCTGGGCCAGCGCCAGGCCGATGCGGTCATAGCGCATCATCCGGTAGAACGGACCGGGCGACTTGCGCTTGTACATCAGGATTACCGACACATGGTCCTGCATGTGCCTGCCGACACCGGGCAGCGCCGCCTGCGTCGCGATTCCCTGCCGGCGGAGTTCGTCGGGATCGCCGATGCCCGACAGCATCAGGAGCTGCGGGGAATTGATGACGCCCCCCGCCAGCAGCGTTTCACGCGCGGCGCGGATCTCGCGGCATCCCTGCGCGTCGGCCACCTCGACGCCCAGAGCGCGGCCCTTGTCGAGGAGAACCCGCGTCACCAGCGTGTCCGTCATCACCTGGAGATTGGGCCGGGTGAGGGCGGGGCGCAGATAGGCGGTGGCCGACGAGCTGCGCCGGCCCTTGCCGATCGTCATCTGCAGGCGGCCGAAGCCCTCCTGCTTCTCGCCATTATAGTCGTCGGTCCAGCCGAAGCCGGCGCTCTTGCCGGCCTCGCCGAAGGCGTCGACGAGCGGATCGGCGAATTTGCAGAACTGCGTGCTGACCGGCCCTTCGCCGCCGCGATAGGCGCTGCCGCCGCCTTCCCAGCTCTCCTGGCGTTTGAAATAGGGGAGGAGCTTGTCGTAGGACCAGCCGGACAGGCCGCTCGTCCCGGCCCATGCGTCGAAATCGGCGCGGTTGCCGCGCACATAGGCCATGGCGTTGGTCGACGAGGAGCCGCCGATCACCTTGCCGCGGGCGCATTCGACCTTGCGGTTGTTCACATTGGCTTCCGGCTCGCAGAAATACATCCAGTCATGCCGGCGCTGCTGCAGGATCTTGCCCCAGCCGAGCGGGATATGGATCCACGGATCGCGGTCCCAGCCGCCGGCTTCGATGAGGAGGACTTTGGTATGCGGATCGGCGCTCAGCCGGTTGGCGAGCACGCAGCCCGCCGACCCGGCGCCGACAATGATATAGTCGAACGCTGCCATGGTTCCGAGAAGTCAACCATTCGCCAACCAGCTCGTCAAGTTTCCCGTGATTCCAAAGTTGTGGTTGAGATTGGTTGGACCTTCTGCTAGACCGTGCCCATGACGGACACCTCCATCAGCGCAGCCGCGGCGCGGCGCATTCCCCGCAAGACGACGGCCGAGCTGTCGTCGCTCGTCGAGGCGGTGCGCGGCGCGATCAGGGCGGCCGGCGCCGTGCCGCCCGAGCGTGATCTCGCCGCCGGCCTCGGCGTCAATCGCCACCAGCTGCGCAAGGCGCTGAAAGTGCTGCGCGACACGGGCGAGATCGAGACCCATGCCGGCCGGGCCGAAACCCCGCCCTGGCACGAGCTTGCCCATGCCACCAATCCCATCGAGGTCATCGAGCTGCGCTCCGTCTTCGAGCCGGCTCTGGCGCGGCTGGCCGCATTGCGCGCCTCGCCCTTGCAGGTCGACCAGATCGTCGCCGCCGTCGAGGATGCCGATGACAACGACTATGGCGGCGCCGATCTGCGCTTCCACAAGGCGGTCGCCGATGCCGCGCGCAACGGCCTGGCGAGCGAGTTCTACCGGCTTCTGCGCGCCGTCGGCACCGATTCGCGTCTGAGACTGGGCCTGCCGGCGAGCGTGTGCCCGAAGCGCCGCGCCGAACGCGACGCCGAGCACCGCGCCATCGCCAATGCCATCGCCGCGCGCGATCCCGAGACCGCCGAGCGCGAGATGCGCCGCCATCTCGCCAATGTGCAGGCGCAGGTCATGGACCGCCTCAAGGTCTGAGTCTCGGACCGCATACTATTTCACGAAAGGCCTGAGCACGTCGCGCGCCAGGAGAAAACCGCGCTTGACGAGTTCGTCGCTGCCCTCGAAGCCGCGGTCCTCATGCTCGATGATGACCGGTCCGTCATAGCCGGCGTGATAAAGTTCCGAAAAGAATCGGGGCCAGTCGACCTCGCCTAGGCCGGGCATGCGCGGAATCTGCCAGCCCATGCCGGCCGACAGGATGCCGCGCTCATAGAGACCGTCGCGGTCGATCATCAGGTCCTTGGCATGGACATGAAACATGTGGGGTCCGAATTCACGGATGAAGCGCGCCTGGTCGATCATCTGCAGCACCAGATGCGAGGGATCGAAATTCATGCCGATGGCGCCGTCCCAGCTTTCCAGGATGCGCCGCCAGATCACGGGCGAATAGGCGATATTGTGCCCGCCCGGCCATTCGTCACGGCTGAAGATCATCGGGCAATTCTCGAAGGCGAGCCTGACGCCGTGGTCGCGCGCGAAGGCGATGATCGCCGGCCAGACCCTGGCCGCTTCCTTCCAGTTGTCCTCGACATGCTTCGCCGCGTCGCCGCCGCAGAAGGTGTTGACCAGCGGCACGCGCATGAGACCGGCCGTGGCGATGACCTTTTTCAGATGGTCGATCACCGCCGCGCGATGCGAGGCGTCGGGATGCAGCGGGTTGGGATAATAGCCGAGCGCCGAGATCGACAGGCCTGTCTCCGCGAGCTGCGCGGCGATCTCATTGGCCTGAGCCGCCGAGAGATTGGCGACATCGATGTGGCTCGTGCCGGCATAACGCCGCGTGGCGCCGGACGCCCTGGGCCAGCACGCGATCTCGAGCGCCGAGAAGCCCGACGCGGCCGCCCATTGGGCGACCTCATTGAGGGGGGTGTCGGCAAAGGGTGCCGTCAACAGGCCGAGCTGCATGGGATCTCCTCGCATTTCGCCAGCACTATGCCGGTTGCCGGCGAAGGCGTCACTCCTTCATCGCGCCCAGATATTTCGCGTTGAAGTGGATATAGCCGCGTTCGATCTCCTTCAGGTGGCGCTCGATCAGCGCATGGAATTCGGGCAGGCGGTGGAACGGCACACCCGGATAGGCGTGATGTTCGGCGTGATAGGGCATGTTCCAGGCGAGCCGGCGGACCAGCGCATTGGTGATCGTGGTCCGGGTGTTCTCCAGCATATTGGCGACGAGCGGACAGCGGCCATGTTCGGCCAGCAGATAGAGGCGCAGGAAGGGCTGGCCGATCAAGGCCGGCAGTATCCAGGCGAAGAGCAGCGCCGGCGTCGCGAAATAGAGGGAGAACGCGATGATGACGGCATAGAGCGCGATCATGATACGCGCCTCGTTCCTCACCTTGGCTGCGCCCTTGGCAGGCACATAGCGGTCGCGGCAGCGTCCCGAGGCGTTGGTGAATAGCGTCGTGAAATGACCCCGCCAGACAGGCAGTCCCGACACATGTTTCACATATTGCCAGCGTGTCTCGGGCTTGGCGAAGGCGAGCTCGGGATCGTTCTCGGGATCCTGGGTGAACCGGTGATGGGCGAAATGGAAATACCGGAACCAGTCCGCCGGCAGCGCCAGCATGAAGCTCGCGGCGCGCGCGACGGCCTCGTTCAGCCATGGCGAGCGGAAGGCGGTCTGATGGATCGTCTCGTGCAGGAGCGTGAACAGGAACACGATGACGATGCCCTGCGGCAGCATCAGCAATGGCCAATAGGGCACCTTGAGCATGATGAGCGTCCCCAGAGCGATGATGGCGCCCCAATGCAGGATGAGCAGCGGGATGCCCGGAATGTCCGAGCGTTCCGTCAGGCGGTCGCGCTGTTCCTGGCTGAGCCCGGTGACGATCTGGCGATGATCCATGGCCGAAATCGTATCCCGCAGGCTGACTTTTCAAAAGCCAGTTTTTCTAGCAGAATAATAAGCTCAACTTATCTATTGACCGATGAGCGCGCTTCCATCCCTTCGCACCCTGCAGGCCTTCGAGTCCGCTGCCCGCGGCGGCAGCTTTGCGTCGGCCGCGGAGGAGCTGGCGATCTCTCCCGCCGCGGTGAGCCAGCTCATCGCCGCACTCGAGGAGCATGTCGGACGCAAGCTCTTCCATCGTATCAACCGCCGCGCCGTCCTGACCGAGGCCGGCCGCGAGGTTCTGCCACGCCTGACGCTCGCTTTCGAGGAACTGCAGGGAGTCGCGCGCGAGCTTGCCGGCGACGGCCACCGTGCCCGCCTCGTCGTCTCCGTGCCGCTGTCCGTCGCGATGGGCTGGCTCACATCGAGGCTGCCTGATTTCATCGCCGTCCATGGCGAAGCCGATATCTCGATTCGCGGCGAGGAGGAGCCGATCGACTTCGAGCGCGATCTGGTCGATCTGCGTCTGTCCTATGGCCGCTTTCACGATCGCGATCATGCGGCCGAGCCGATCGCCGTCGACGCCGTCCATCCGGTCTGCACGCCGCAATTCCTGGCCCGGCACGGACCGATCAGGAATGCGGGCGCGTTGACGCGCATGCCATTGATCCACACGGATTGGGGACCGGTCGCGGCGGCGTTTCCGTCTTGGCGCCAATGGTTCGAGTCGGCAGATGTCGCGCCCGGCCGCGAAATCCAGCGCGGCTTGTCCGTCAACTCATCGGCAGCCGCTCTCGATCTTGCGCTTCAGGGGCAGGGGGTCGCTCTATGCCAGGGCCTCTTTGCCGCGCGGCCGTTGCAGGAAGGCCGGCTCGTCAGGCCTTTTGCTCATGCTTTGACTCTCGCCCAGCCCTATTGCCTGACCGTGCCGCAACGGAGCGCCCGGCGCACGATCGTCATGGCGTTTCGCGACTGGTTTGTCGGCGAATGCCGCAAATGCATCGACCCTCCGATAGCCGCGAGGACTGGACCGCGTCGCGGATCAAAGATGTAGTCGAGCCTGCGCGCATTCAGGTCCTGGAGTTAGCCGCATCTGACCGTGGTGTTCAGGTCGTCGCCGAGCACTGCCGCAATCTCCGCGATGCGTGAATGATCATGCAGGCGGCGTGTTACATAGGCGACAGCATGATTGCCGCGCAATGACCGATAGGCGGCCGACCCGCCGAGCCCGCCCAGGCCGATGAACGCTTCGGTACGGAGGAAACCCAGTGTCCAATTGACGGTGGTCGCGATCGTTTCGTCATAGGCGCAAATCTGCGGGTGGAGATACTCCTCATGGAGAGCCGCGCCCAGCAGATCCCGGACGGGCCCATCGGCATCCATGAGATTTGCGTAGAACCGGGCCAGAGCAGTCGCGGAGGCATGCAGATTGATGGCGCCGAAGGCCGCCTGGCGCCAGGCCGAGGAGTTGAGCCGAGCCGGATCGGTCGTTCCTTTCGGCACGGCGAGCACGTCCCGATAGTTCGGATAGAGTTCGTCGATGAAATCTTCCGATGGGAGGCCGAATTCGAGCTGCGCAACCCGTTCGAGATCGCGTTCCGGCACACCGAACCATGCATCGATGTCCAGGGCTGGTCTGACGTCCTTCAGAAAGATGTCCTGCAGGCTCCGGCCGGCGGCAGCCCGCAAAACGCCATCGATGAGATGTCCGTAAGTGAGAGCATGTTCCGCCACCTTCGTCCCCGGCGGGGCTTCTGGCGCCGCTGCGGCGAGGCTCTCCCGCAATCCCGCATCATCGAGCAGATCCAGCTTTCCCGCCACGGCGGGGAAAGCCGGCAGGCCGGCGCGATGGGTGAGTATGTGGCGCAGCGTGGTGGATTCCTTGCCCCTTATCCCATAGTCCTTCCAGTAGAGTGCGATCGGTTCGTCCAGGGTGAGCGCGCCTTGGGCGACCGCCGTCAGCGCTGTAAGCGCAGCAAAGGGTTTTGATGTCGAATAGCTGTGCACAAGCGTGTCGCTCTGCCAGGGATGATCGTGGCGGGCGTCGGCCCATCCGCCACTGAGCCGGACAACTTCACCTTCTGCCGCCCATATCGACAGTCCCGCGCCGGTTTCGCGCCCGCCCACTATCAATCGAGCAAAGGCGTCCCGGATGGCTTCATATCCCGTCGCAACGAAGCCGCTGACGTTCATGACGCGCCTCCTTTCTGGCGAGGAAACGGCAAATTTCGCCAGTCGATCCAAATTCCCTTGTTTCTAATATTGCTAGATTGTCGACAATATGATTGACTTCCCGGCTCCGCAGCTCGGGAACCTGCATGTCCGGCACTGAATTCGAGCCGATAATCGATACGACCCGCCGCGCCGAGATCGTCGGCCGGCTCAGGCGCGCCATCCTGACCGGCAGGCTCGCGCCTGGGCAGAAGGTCAATGAGCTCAGGATCTCGCGCGAGATGAAAGTCAGCCGGGCGCCCTTGCGCGAGGCGGTGCGCGAGCTGGTGCAGGAAGGTCTCCTCACCAACATCCCCTATGCCGGCGCCTATGTGATCAATGTCGCGGCAAAGGACATCGAGGACGCCTACGCGCTGCACCATGTGCTGGAGGACTTCGCCATCGAGCTGGTCTGGCCGCTGCGCGATCAACGCTTCGCCGCCGAGCTCGACCGCCGCCACGCGCAGGTGAAGGAAGCGACACAGGCCCTCGACACCACGCGCCAGATCGAGACCGCGCTGCAACTGCACGGCGTGATCTACGAATGGGCCGACAATGCGCTGCTCCTCGACACCTGGCAGCGCGTGGCGCGCCGGCTGCAGATGTATTTCGCCTTGCATCAGCAGGCCCGCGACGAGCCGGTGCCGGCGGTCGACATGCATGAGGATTATGTGCGTCTGCTGAAAGGCGACGACATCGCCGCCGCCAAGCAGCATGCGCGCGAGCACATAGACTGGAATTTCGAGGAACTCGTCGCCTATGCCGAAAGCCTGGCGACAAAACGGAAGTGAAGAATGCGCATCAAGACCATCAAAGCCTATCGCATGCTGCAGCCCTTTGTCGGCGGCGCCTACAAGATGTCGAAGGGCCGGCACGCAGACGCCTTCGATTCCGTGATCGTGGCGCTGACCTCGGAAGAGGGGCTGACCGGCTGGGGTGAGATGGCGCCGCTCGGCACCTTCTACTCGCCGGCTTTCGCGGCGGGCGCCGAAGCGGGCGTCGCCGAGATAGCGCCGCATCTTCTGGGCCGCGACCCGCGCGCCTGGGCGCAGATCGGCCGGCTGATGGATGTCGTCTTCAAGGGCCATCCCTATGTGAAGGCGGCGCTCGACATGGCTTGCTGCGACCTGACGGCGCGCGCCGCGGACGTGCCGTTGGTGACCATGCTGGGCGGCCGCGAGAGCGAGACCGCCGAGCTCTATCGCGTCGTGACCCATGGCGAGCCGCAGGCGATGGCCAGGCTCGCCCGGCGCATCGTGGAAGACGGCTTCAACCGCCTGCAGGTCAAGGTCGGCGGCGATGTCCGGGGCGACATCGAGCGGGTCAGCGCGGTGGCCGCCGCCATTCCGAAGGGCACCGTGATGTTCTGCGACGCCAATGCCGGCTGGACGCCCTTCCAGGCACGGCAGTTCGCCGATGCGACGCGCGATATCGACTATGTCTTCGAGCAGCCCTGTCCATCCATCGATGAATGCCTGTCGGTGCGCCGCGCTCTCGCCAAGCCGATGGTGCTCGATGAATCGCTCACCACTCTGGACGACCTGCTCGACATCCACCGCAAAGGCGTGGCCGATGGGCTGACGCTCAAGATCTCGCGCGTCGGCGGCGTGGCGAAGACCAGGGCATTGCGCGATCTCGCCGTCGATATGGGCTTCATGGTGACGGTCGAGGATACCGGCGGCGCCGAGATCGACACCGCCGCCATGGCGCATCTCTCGCTGTCGACGCCCGAGGAGCGCCGCCTGCACGCCATCGCCTTCCATGACTGGGTGACGGTGAAGACGGCGGTGGCGCCGCCGCCGGTGAACCGCAACCGCATGGGCATTCCCGATGGGCCGGGTCTCGGCATCGAAGTACTGCCGGAGCTGCTGGGCAAGCCCTTCCTTGAGTTGAGCGAGGGCCGATGAAGATCCGCAAGATCACCGCGACGCCCATCAATCTGAGGCTTGATGCGCCCTATCTGTGGGTGTTCGGCGAGCTCGACGGATTCTCGCCGACCATCGTCGAGGTCGAGACCGACGAAGGGCTCACCGGCCTTGGCGAAGCCCCGACGCCGGCGGCGGCGCGGATCATCGCCGATACGCTGGCGCCGGCGCTGATCGGCCGCGACGCCTTCGACATCGCCGGCGCCGAACTTGTGTCGCTGCCTTACTGGACCGGCGTCCAGAGCATCAACGACCGCACCCGCATCATGGCGTTCGGCGCCATCGAGATGGCGCTCTGGGATCTGCGCGGCAAGGCCTGGAACCAGCCGCTCTATCGGCTGCTCGGCGGCGCCATCCGCAAGGACATCCCGTTCACCGATTATTTCTCCCTGCGCGGCGACGGCGCGGTCAAGGGCGAGAAAACGCCGGAAGAAGTCGCCGACTATTGCGGGAAGCTGCATGAGACGCATGGCACGACCTTCTTCGAGGGCAAGTTCTCGAGCGAGGACCCGAAACTCTCGCTGAAGATGGTCGAGCTGATCCGCAAGCGCCTCGGCGACGGCGTGATGATCCGCATCGATTCCAACCAGGCCTATTCGCTCGCCACCGCGCGCCGGCTGGCGCGTCCGCTGGAGGAGCTCGGCGTGCGCAACTGGGAGGATCCCGTCGCGACCAGCGAGGAGATGCGCGAATTGCGCCGCCACTGCGCCATTCCCTTTTCATCGCACAATGTCGATATCGCCCGCGCCGCCGACCTGCGCGTGCCGGACGCCATCGTCAGCAACCCGACCGTGCTGGGCGGCATCGGCCGGCTGGTCCGCTTCGTCGGCGCCTGCGAGCATGCCGGCATCGATTACTGGTGCTACAGCGGCGACAGCGGCATCGGCAGCGCCGCCTATCTGCATCTTTGCGCCGCGCTCGGCTGGATCCGCGAGCCGAACCAGTCGTTGTTCCGCATGCAAGTGGGCGATGTCATCGAGGAGGGACCCTTCGCGCCCCGGAACAACACGGTGCGCGTGCCCGAAGGGCCGGGGCTCGGCGTGACTCTGTCGAAAGGTAAGCTCGCTGAGCTTCATCGCGATTTCGATGTCAAGGGGCCTTGCAATAAATATCACGATAGAAAATCTCCCGGCACATTCCGGCGTCTGCCGCTATGCTGAAGGGGACGTGACGGTTTTCGGTTACACGGCAACAGGGAAAGGAAAGACACCATGAAGGACTATCGTTTGCTCGATCTGCTCCGGCGCAATCGGACGCCGCATGAAAATCACCTGATCGACGGTCTGGTTGACGGGCGCGTCAGCCGCCGCGAATTCCTCCGCCATGGCAGCCTTCTCGGCCTCTCGCTGCCGCTTCTGGGCCAGATCGGCGCCGCCGCCGGCCTGGGCCTCATGCCGGGCCCGGCGCGCGCGCAGGGGACGGGCGGGGCGTTGCGCGTCGCGGTCGATACGCCGACGGGTGCCATCGACCCGGTGAAGACCCCCGATGTCGGCGGCCTCGTGATGCTGCAGCAGACCGGCGAGTTCCTGTGCATGGACGGGCAGGATCTGGTGCTGCGGCCGATGCTGGCCGAAAGCTGGAAGCCCAATGACAAGGGTGATGTGTGGACCTTCAAGCTGCGCAAGGGCGTCAAATTTCACAGCGGCAAGGAAATGAGGGCCGATGACGTGGCGGCGAGCCTCAACCGCCTCGCCGATCCGGCCAATGGCTCGAACGCGCTGTCGGTCTTCAAGGGCGTCCTTTCCAAGGACGCGGTGCGCAAGGTCGACGATCTGACGGTGGAATTCCATCTCGACGCGCCGAACGCGAATTTCCCCTATCTGGTCTCCTCCGACAATTACAACGCCATCATCCTGCCGGCCGATTATGCCGGCGACTTCGAGAAGACCTTCGTCGGCACCGGTCCGTTCAAGCTCGAGAAATACACGCCCAAGGTCGGCGCCTCCTTTGTCCGCAACGACGATTACTGGGGCGACAAGGCGCTGCTGGATCGCGTCGAATTCACCTTCTTCGCCGATATCCAGCCGCAGATCCTGGCGCTGCAGGGCAACCAGGTCGACCTCATCAACCAGCTGCCGGTGCTGGCGGGGGCGGGCCTGCTGAACGATCCCAATATCGAGATCATCAGCATCCATTCGGCCTCGCACTACCAGATCCACATGCGCACCGACATGGACCCATTCAAGGACCCGCGGGTGCGCCGCGCCATTGCCTTGAGCCTCGACCGCGACAAGCTGGTCAAGGGCCTGCTGCGCGGCCGGGCGCAGCCCGGCAATGACAGTCCCTTCGCGCCGGTCTATCCCTCGACCGACACCAGCGTGGAGCAGCGCAAGCAGAATATCGCCGAGGCCAAGCAGCTCCTCGATGCGGCCGGCATCAAGTCCGGCACCAAGGTGCCCCTGGCGACGCAGCGCTTCCAGGAAGTGCCCCAATATGCCCAGCTCGTCCAGAACGCGGCGAAGGAGATCGGCGTCGAGATCGAGCTGAATGTCATGGATTCGGGCGCCTATTACGGCGACGCGGTCTTCGGCAAGTCGACCTGGCTCGATTCGGTCATGGGCATCACCGACTATGGTCATCGCGGCGTGCCCAATGTCTATCTTTCCGCCCCGTTGCACAGCGAAGGATCCTGGAACGCCGCGCATTTCAAGAACAAGGAATACGACACGCTGGCGGCGGGCTATATCGCGGCGCTCGATCTCGAGGCCCAGAAGGCGGCCGCCGGCAAGATCCAGAAGCTGCTCCTGGAAGAGACGCCGATCATCTTCGGCTATTTCTACGATCACCTCTCCGCGGTGCGAAAAGGCGTGGCGGGCGTCGAGCCGACCGCCATGTCGCAGACCTTCCTTGCTCGCGCCTCCAAGAAATGATCGAATGACGCCGTGAACAATCACCGCCGGCGGGAAGACCTCCCGCCGGCATGCAACTGGAGAGTCGGCAATCGTCGCTTTCATCCTCCGCCGCATCGCTCTGTCACTGGTGACGCTCGTCCTTCTGAGCCTCATGGTGTTCTTCGGCGGGCAGGTCCTTCCGGGCAATGTCGGGCGCGCGATATTGGGTCCCTTCGCCGATGAGGCCTCGGTCCAGGCGCTCAACCAGTCGCTCGGCCTCGACCGGCCCTATATCGTGCAATACTGGGACTGGATCTCGAATTTCGTGCAGGGCGACATGGGCATGTCCTATGCCTTTCGCTCGCCCGTGGCGCCCTTCGTGCTCGATGCGCTCGCCAATTCCTGCAAGCTGGCGCTCGTCGCCTTCCTCATCGTGGTGCCGCTCGGCATATTGGGCGGCGTCGTCGCGGCGCTCAATGTCAATCGCCCGATCGACCGCATCATCAGCCTCGGCGGCCTGTCGGTGACGGTGCTGCCCGAATTCGTCACCGGCATCGTCCTCATCCTGATCTTCAGCATCTGGCTCGACTGGCTGCCGGTCACCGCGACCTGGCCGGAAGGGGCGGGGCTGGGCACGCAGCTTTATCACCTGATCCTGCCGTCGCTGCCGCTGTTCCTGGTGCTCTTCGGCTATATCGCCCGCATGGCGAGGGCCGGCATGGTCGAAGCCCTCGATGCCGACTACACGCGCACCGCCGTGCTGAAAGGCCTGAGCTGGCCGACCGTCGTCAGGCGGCATGTGCTGCGCAACGCGCTGCTTCCCACCATCACCGTCATCGCCACCCAGACCGGCTACCTGATCGGCGGCCTCGTGGTGGTGGAGACCCTGTTCCGCTATCAGGGCATCGGCTCGCTGATCTATACCGCGGCGCGCGGCAAGGACTTCCCGATGCTCGAGGCCGGCATATTGACCATCGGCGTCGTCTTCGCTCTGGCGACGCTGGCCGCCGATCTCGCTTATACGCTGCTCAATCCGCGCATCCGGCTCGGGGCCGAGACATGAGCACGCTCGACGCTGCCGCCGAAACCGAACGCAGTCCGCTGCGCGAGCTCATCGCGGCGCTCGCCCGCTCGCGTACCTTTCTCGCCGGCGCGGCGATCCTGCTGTTCTGGATCTTCTGCGCGCTCTTCGGCCGGTATTTCGTGCCCTATGACCCGCTTGCCGACGACATCATCAATTCGCTTCTGCCGCCGTCGGCCGAGCACTGGTTCGGCACCGACCAGCTGGGCCGCGATGTGTTCTCGCGCGTCATCGTCGGGTCGCGCGACATCCTCACCGTGGCGCCGCTCGCCACTTTGCTGGCGACGGTGCTCGGCACCACGCTCGGCCTCATCACCGGCTATTTCAGGGGACTGGCCGACGACATCATCAGCCGCATCATCGAAGCCTTCATGGCCATTCCGGTGGTGATCGTGGCGCTGCTCGCCATCGTGGCGCTGGGACCGTCGACACTGACCGTCATCACGGTGATCGGCCTGGCCTTCTCGCCCATCATCGCCCGCACCGTGCGCTCGGCGGTGCTGGCCGAGCGCGAGCTCGATTATGTCGCCGCCGCCAAGCTGCGGCGCGAGAATGCGCTCAACATCATGTTCGGCGAGATCCTGCCCAATGTCCTGCCGCCGATCCTGGTCGAGGCGACGGTCAGGCTGGGCTATGCCATTTTCGCCGTCGCCACGCTGAGCTTCATGGGCTTCGGCATCCAGCCGCCATCGCCCGACTGGGGGCTCAGCGTCTCGACCAATTACGGCATGATCGGCGGCGGCTTCTGGTGGACGGTGCTGTTCGATTCGCTCGCCATCGCCACCCTGGTCGTCGGCGTCAATCTCATCGCTGACGGCGTGCAGGGAGCGCTCGATGACTGACGCGCTTACCGTCGAAGGATTGAACGTCGCCTATCGCTCGGGTGGGCGCGACCGGGCGGTGCTGCGCGATGTGAGTTTCCGCATCGGCCGCGGCGAGGCCTATGGGCTGGTGGGGGAGTCGGGCTGCGGCAAGTCCACGGTGGCGCTGACCGCGGTGCGTTACCTGCCGCGGGCGGGGCGTGTCACCGCCGGCCGCATCGCCATGGACGGCGAGGATGTGACGGCGCTCGACCGTGACCAGCTTCGCCGCCTGCGCGCCAATACCGTGTCCATGGTCTATCAGGACCCCGGCAAGGCGCTCAATCCCACCTTGCGCATCGGAAGGCAAGTGGCGGAGATCTTCACGCTCGCCGGCGCTTCGCAGGCGCAGGCGCGCGAGCGCGCCGCCGAGATGCTGCGCCGGGTGCGCATCTCCGATCCGGCGCGCGTGATGGAGCGCTATCCGCATCAGCTGTCGGGCGGCATGCAGCAGCGCGTCGCCATCGCCATGGCGCTCGCCAAGGATCCGGCGCTGCTCATCCTCGACGAGCCGACCACCGGCCTCGACGCGACCGTCGAAGCGGAAGTGCTCGATCTCGTCGTGCAGTTGCGCCGCGAATTCGGCACCTCGATCCTGTTCATCAGCCATAATCTCGCGGTGGTCGCCAGGATGTGCGACCGGGTCGGCGTGCTTTATGCCGGCATGTTGGTGGAGGAGGGGCCGACGGCCGAGCTCTTCGACGCGCCGCGTCATCCCTATACCGTCGCACTCCTGCGCTGCCTGCCGCGCGCCGGCGAGCGCAAGGACCACAACCGCCTCGATACGATCCCCGGCGCCTTGCCGGCGCCGGGCGCCGTCATCACCGGCTGTCCCTTCGCCGACCGCTGCGCGCTGGCCGACGATCGCTGCCACCGCGAGCTGCCGCTTCTCATCGATCTCGGCGGCCGTTTCGCGCGCTGCCACTATCATGAGCGGGCCGCGCAACTGCCGCGCCAGACGCCGGCCGAGGTGAAGCTTGCCGCCTCGCGTCCGGGTGCGACGCCGGTGCTCGCCATCGATCACCTGAACAAGACCTTCCGCTCGGGCGATCACGCCTTGCGGGCCGTCGCCGATGTCTCGCTGTCGATCGGCGCCGGTGAGACGCTGGGGCTCGTCGGCGAATCGGGCAGCGGCAAGACGACTTTCGCCCGGCTGCTCTTAGGGCTCCTGCCGCCCGACCAGGGCGGCGTGGTCGCGCTCGACGCCAGGCCTCTGCCGCCGCTTATCGAGGCCCGCGCCGAAGATCAGGTCAAGGCGCTGCAGATCGTCTTCCAGAATCCCGATTCCGCTTTGAACCGCGCCCACAGCGTGCGCCGCATCATCGGCCGGGCGCTGAGCCGTCTCGGCGGCCTGAGCGGCGACGCCTTGAGGACCCGGCTCATCGAGCTCATCCGTTCGGTACGCCTGTCGGAGCGCCATCTCGCCGCCAAGCCGCGCCAGCTGTCGGGCGGTCTCAAGCAGCGTGTCGCCATCGCTCGCGCTTTTGCCGGCGAGCCGCGCCTCGTCGTCTGCGACGAGCCGACCTCGGCGCTCGATGTCTCGGTGCAGGCGGCGATCCTCAATCTGCTCGCCGATCTCCAGGCCGAGCGGCAGGTGAGCTACATCTTCATCTCGCATGATCTGGGCGTCGTGCGCTATCTCTCCGACAAGATCGCGGTGCTTTATCTCGGCCGTATCATGGAGCTCGGTTCCTCGGAACGTGTCTTCGACGGCCCGCACCATCCCTATACCGAGGCGCTGCTCTCCGCCGTGCCGCGGCTCGATGGCGATCAGCCCTCGCGCATCCGTCTTGAGGGTGAAATCCCGAGCGCCAGCAACCCGCCTTCGGGCTGCGTATTCCACACGCGCTGCCCCCGCAAGCTCGGCGCCATTTGCGAAGAGAAGGAGCCGCCTTTCGTCGAAGCGGAGGCCGGGCATTCGCTGCGCTGTCACATCCCCATTGCCGATTTGGCGAGGCTTCAGGGTAAGGCTCTTTGACGTCCCTCACGCTGAGGTGCCCGCCGAAGGCGGGCCTCGAAGCGTCCATCAGGTTAGAGTGACAATGCTGAAGCATACCCTTCGAGGCTCGCTACGCTCGCACCTCAGGGGTGAGGGGAGATGAACTCATTCTGCCTTCGAGGGCGCCGCGACATTGGCGCCCCATTGCCCCTGCCGATACTCGCCGCCGGTGATCTCGTAATAGTCGCCGGCATCGTCGCAGAAGATGTGGCCGGCGAGCCTGAGGCCGGTCGGTCCGTCGAGGGCGCCGGCGGCGATCGCGGTATAGTCGCGCCCGTCGCCCTTCCAGAACAGGGTCGAGCCGCATTCGCCGCAGAAGCCGCGTTTCGCCGTGTCGCTCGAGCGGTACCATTTCAGGCCGCGCGTTTCGGTGAAGGCGAGATATTCGTCCTTGGTTCCGGTCGCCGACATGTAATTGCCGGTCTGCTTGCGGCATTGCTGGCAATGGCAGGCGATGACGGCGCGCAATGGCCCCGTCACGGTGAATTTCACCGCCCCGCAAAGGCAGGATCCGGATTTGTGCTCGCTCATGAGACTCTCCCGAAAGCTTGGGCCAGAGCCTTGATGTGCTGCGGATTGGTGCCGCAGCAGCCGCCGAAGATGGACGCGCCTGACGCTTGCCATTGCCGCGCATAGGTGACGAGCGCGTCGGGCTCGATGATGTCGACGAACTGCCAGTCCGGCATCTTGAAGAAGCCGCTTTCGGGATAGGCGCCGAGCGGACCCTGCCAGCGCTGGCGTGCGATCTTGAGCGCATCGCCGATATGGTTGGGCAGCGTATGCATGATCGAGATGACGTCGCCGCCCGCCTGGGCCAGCGCCGCCACGATCTTGTCGAGCGGCTGGTCGGGCCGCGCGAAGCCGGTCAGCGTGCCGTCGTCCCGGGGCTCGGTCGCGATGCCGATCCAGACCGGCAGGCCGGTCGCGACCGCCGCTTCGGTCGCCCACAGCGAATAGCCGTAATCGCGCATCATCTCCATCATGATGAGATCGCAGCCGGCATCCGCCATGCTTTCGGCCTTGCGCTTCATCAGCGCGCGAGCCTCTTTTTCCGGCCATTCGCGATAGGCCTTCACGCGGTCGACGCCTTGCTCCATCGGCCGCATGACCGAGAAGGAGCCGGCGACCGGCACGCGGCCTTGCGCCGCCTCGCGTGCGATCCGCACCGCCTCTTTGTCGATGCGGACCATGTCGTCGTCGCGGCCCAGCGCGTTGAAGAGCAGCGGGCTCGTCGGATAGGTGTTGGCGGTGATGATCTCGGCGCCCGCCTTGATATAGTCCTCATGCACCGAGCGCACGACATCGGGGTGGGTCAGATTGGCTTCGGCGCACCAGGTCTCGCCCGCCATCGGCACGCCGCGTGCCTGGATGTCGGTGCCGGTGCCGCCGTCGAGGATGATGGTCTGGCCTTGCGCCAGCTTGCGGGCGATGCGGGAATAGCTCATGCGGGGTTTCCAATCAGATGGGCTTTACGGAAGGCGCGCATATGGAACTGCGCTTGATGGGGACCATAAGCGAAAGCGCGGCCGACTGGACAGGCGCGGCGCGCAAGGCAGCCATTCGCCATGCAGTCTTCGCCGCGGGGCGAGGCGATATGATCGATGCAGCGCGGCACGTCATAGCCCGTGCCGGAGAAGGCCTCGACCGGACAGGCGCTGAGACAGGGCTTGCCGGCGCAGCTTTCACAGGGATGAGCGCCCAATGACAGCGAGGGGATGTCGAATTCGACCGGGAAGAGAAGGGCGGCGCGGAAAGCGTGCCACAGCCCATAGGTCGAATGGATATTGAGCCCCAGCGGCGAGACATGCCCGGCCTTGGCGCGCCGGGCCCAGCTCAGGAACGGCAGCGGCGGCTTGTCGAAGGGATAGACCGCTTTCGCATCGAGGTCGCGCGCGAGCCTGCCGATCACCTCGCGGCACCAGTCGTCCATCAGGTCATGGGCGGGGTCGCGCTCGTGGGCGAAGCGGCGGAACATCTGCGGCCCGGCATTGCCGATCAGGACGACGAAGCGCGTCCCGTCCGGCACGCGATCATCCGCGGCCGGTGAAAACCAGCCGAGCGGCGTGAAGCTCTCGCGGGCGATGGCTTGCAGGACAGGGTGATCCATGCCGCTCAACTTAGCGCCTGACGGGACGGTCACCAACAGATGCGAACGGCAGACCGGAGATCATGAACGACATTCCCCCAGCCGTCATCCCGGCGAAAGCCGGGATCCACAAAAGCCTCTCCGCGCGAGTGCGGATTGCGCGAATTTAATAGACCCCGACTTTCGTCGGGGTGACGGAAATGACTAGATTCGCCGTCAGGTGAACCACCGCGGATCGCCCGGCTGCATGACCTCGCGCGGCAGCTTGATGTCGTGCTTTGAGCGGATGAGATCGTCGATCGCCGCCGGGATGTATTCCGGATAGTAGGTGGTCAGGATCTCCATCTTGCGCGCCGTGGCGCGTTCGACGATGTCGGGGCGGCCCGCTTCGTTCCATTCCTTGGGGCTCATGCGGTTGCCGAGCTGCGGATAGATATATTCCTTCTGCATCAGCGTGAGCGTCTGGTCGTGGCCCAGATAATGTCCGGGGCCTTCGAGGCAGACATTGGCGATGACGTCAAGCGACAAGGTCTCGTCATTGACCTCGATGCCGCGCACATTGCGGTTGATCGAGCCCAGCATGTCGTTGTCGATGAGCAGGCTTTCGAGGCAGAAGCCGAGCAGCGAGGCATGCATGCCGGCGCTTTCATAGAGGAGATTGATGCCGGTCATGGCGGCGAGCGAGGCGGTGACGCCCTTTTCGTAGCCGGCCTGAACGTCGGGCAGCTTCGAATCGCACATGCCGGCGGCCGAGCCGACGGTCAGACGGTAGAAGTGGCCCATCTGCGAGCAGGCCGCGGTAATGAGCGCCTGCTCGCCCGAGCCGCCCGACATGGCGCCGGTGCGGAGATCGGAGACGAAAGGCCAGGGACCCCAGATGGCGACGGCGCCCTGCTGGATGGCGTTCACATAAGCAAGGCCGGCGAGGCATTCGGCGACCGCCTGCGCGACGGTGCCGGCGAGCGCCGCCGGCGACGTGGCGCCTGCTTGCGCGGCCGACAGCAGCAGCACCGGCATGCCGCCGCGCACCGCGACCTCGAGGCAGCGGCAGGCATCCTCGGCGAATTTCATCGGCGGCACGACGAAGCAATTGGACTGCGAGACGAAGGGGCGCGCGCGCCATTTCTCCTCGCCGCCGGCGACATAATGGAGGATCTCGAGGCATTCGGAGACATGCTCGGGCGCCACCATGCTGGTGCCGACATGTTTGGAGGTGCCGGCCATGCAGGCATACATGGTGTTGATATCGAGGTCGTGCCCCGTGAGCATGTCGCGCGCCGTGATCGGGCGCTGGTAGAAATGGATGTGCTCGCACTGATCGACGATGCGGGCGCAGTCATAGAGATCGACCAGCACGGATTCGCGATAGGTCCTGGTCTCGACATCGACGATATGGACGGCCGCACCGGCGGTGCCGAAATAGACCTTGTTGCCCCAGGGCTCCATGTCGTGCTTGGGATCGCGGCCATAAAGAACGAAATCGCGGGCGCAATTGGCCAGGGTATCCTCGACGAGCGCACGCGGCAGACAGAGCCTGCCATGCTCGTTCATGAAGGCGCCTTTGGCGGTGAGGACCTCGATGCAGGAGGGGATAGCCTGGCCGAGACCGACGGTTTCGAGGAGCTTCAGCGCCGTTTCGTGGATGCGCTCCATGTCGCGCTGGCTCAGCGGGCGGTACTGGCCGCCTTCCATGCCGGGGCGGACGGCGGCTTCCTCACGCGGGATGGGCCTGGCGCGCAGCGCCTTGCGGGCTTCGCGTCCACCGCGCCGGCGTGAAATATCCTCGACGACACTCATCGGAATCTCCTGATATGGTCGGCCGGAATGTGCGCCGGGCGCGGAAAAACCGAAAGCCTCAATATTGTCGGCTAGCACGTGAAAAGAATTCACCATATAATGGCCTCGTTTCCGTTTGACCCCACTTAACACCCATATTTTCAAGGTGTTATAGAGGTAGCCGGTAATCCTCTGGTGAACTTCCTTGCCCCGCCGCGATCTTCCCCCTTTGCGTGCATTGACCGCTTTCGAGGCCGCCGCCCGGCTGGGCTCGTTCCGGCTCGCCGCCGGCGAGCTCGGTATCACGAGGTCGGCCGTCAGCCATCAGGTCAAGGCGCTGGAGCAGCAATTGGGCCTCCAGCTCTTCAAGCGGGACGCCCGCCGCGCCGAGCTGACCGCCGTCGGCCATGCCTATTTTCCCTCGGTGCGCGACGCCTTCGACCAGATCGAGACGCAGACCCGCAATCTTCGTCCTGCCGTCGCCGACAATGAGCTGACCATCCAGGTCTATGTGACCGTGGCCCTCAAATGGCTGATCCCCCGGCTGCATGATTTCGAACGCCGCTATCCCGATATGAAGGTCAGGCTCTCGACCGCCTATTTCGACTGGGAGTTCGACGAGACCAATGTCGATTGCGGCATCGTCCTGGCGCGCAACAAATCGCCCGGCCACAATTACCGCCCGCTTTTCCGCTCGCTTCTCACCCCGGTCTGCTCGCCCGATCTTCTCAAAGGGGCCAATGCGCTGAAGAGCCCGGCCGACCTCAAGAAGCACAAGCTCCTTTATGTCTATACCGCCGAGGAGGACTGGCGGCTGTGGCTCGAGGGGGCGGGGGTGAAGAATATCGAACTCTCGGACCGCCTCGCCTTCGACAGTTACATATTGGCGCAGGAGGCGGCCATCGACGGGCGCGGTCTCGCCATGACCATCGGGCCCTTCGCCACCGACGAGATCCAGATGGGCCGGCTGGTCCAGCCATTCCCGCTTCTGGTGCCGCACCGCCATCGCTGGCAGTTCGCCTGCAAGCCCGAGGACAAGCTCAAGCCCAAGATCAAGCGCTTCGAGGACTGGCTGGTGAAGCAGATCGCCGCCGATCCCAATCTGGCAGCCTATCGGTAGTAGACCCATGAGCGAACATCCGACAGCCGACACATCGATCGAGACCACCGGGCATCATCGCCGCCGCCGTGAAGGCCGGCGCGGTGGCGACGCGTCCCCGCAGGCGAAGGGCATCGCGCAATTGCCGCGCCGCAAGGCGAAGCGGCTGTTCCCGGCCATGGAGATCATCTCCGCCGACGAGGTGGAGGCGATCCACCAGGCGTCGCTCACGGTTCTCGAAGAGATCGGCATGGATTTCATGCTGCCCGAGGCCCGCGATCTGCTGCAGAAGGCCGGCGCCAGGATCGAGGGCGAGCGGGTGCGCTTCGACCGCGCCATGGTCGAGGAGCTGATCGCCTCGGCGCCCCAGGACTTCACCTTCCATGCCCGCAATCCGGAGAACAGCTTCAAGGTCGGCGGGCCGATGATGAGCTTCGGCACGGTCGGCAGTCCGCCCAACAGCGCCGATATCGACAATGGCCGCCGCGCCGGCAATCATGCCGACTACCGCAACTTCCTGAAGCTCGCGCAGTATTTCAACTGCATCGGCTTCGTCTCGGGCTATCCGGTCGAGCCGATCGATCTGCATGCCTCGATCCGCCATCTCGAGGCCCTGCGCGACATGGCGGTGCTCACCGACAAGCCTTTCCACGCCTATTCGCTGGGCCAGGAGCGCATCCGCGACGGCATCGAGATCGC
Organism: Pseudomonadota bacterium; assembly: GCA_049323275.1. Classification (GTDB taxonomy): domain Bacteria; phylum Pseudomonadota; class Alphaproteobacteria; order Rhizobiales; family Aestuariivirgaceae; genus Taklimakanibacter. Next base: position 33,850 of record JBMOOM010000005.1, on the reverse strand, counting down.
CCGCATCGCGCGCGGCGTCTCGCCTGAGCAGTTGGAGCGCGAGCCGTCGCTCTTCACCATCATCAACACCAATTCGCCCTTGAAGCTCGACGCCCCGATGCTGCGCGGCATCATGGAAATGTCGGCGCAGAACCAGATCGTCTGCGTGACGCCTTTCACGCTGGCGGGCGCCATGGCGCCGGTGACGGTGGCGGGCGCCATCGTCGAGCAGAATGCCGAGGCGCTGGCCGGCATGGCCTTTACCCAATTGGTGCGCAAGGGTTCGCCCTTCATCTATGGCGGCTTCACCTCCAATGTCGACATGAAGTCGGGCGCGCCGGCCTTCGGCACACCCGAATATATGAAGGCCTGCATCGTCGGCGGCCAGATGGCGCGCCGCTACAGGGTGCCGTACCGCACGTCGAATACCTGCGCCGCCAATGCCGTCGACGCGCAGGCCGCCTATGAAAGCGTCTTCTCGCTCTGGGGCGTCACCATGGGCGGCGGCAATCTCGTCATGCACGGCGCCGGCTGGCTCGAAGGCGGGCTCGTCGCGAGCTTCGAGAAATTCGTGCTCGATTGCGACCTGATCCAGATGGTGATGGAGTTCCTCCAGCCGCTGGCGACCGATAGCGATGCGCTCGGCATCGAGGCGATGCGCGAAGTGGGGCCGGGCGGTCATTTCTTCGGCGCCGCCCATACGCTGGCGCGCTATGAGACGGCCTTCTATGCGCCGATGATTTCCGACTGGCGCAACAACCAGCAATGGCTCGCCGCCGGCAAGCCGGAAGCCTGGCAGAAGGCGAACCAGCTCTATAAGCAGGCGATCGCCGACTATAAGGAGCCCGCCATGGATCCTGCGATCCGCGCCGAGCTCGATGAATTCGTGGAGCGCCGCAAGCGTGAAGGCGGCGCCCCGACTGATTTTTGACGCCCACCCCTCGTGTTGAGGGAGGTCGTTACGCCGCGGCGCGAGCCGTCTTGGTCGCCTTCGCCCACCAGGCGAGCTCATCGAGCATCGTCTTGGCGGAAGGGCCGATCGCTTCCTCGATGGCCGAGATCGGCTGATTGCCGGCCATCGGATGGATTTTGTAGAAGTCGGAGCCGCCGATATGGACACCGGAACGGGTCGGCACCATTTGCAGCTCGACATTGATGAGGCGCAGATGCTCGACGGCGCGCGCCCCGCCGACGCTGCCATAGCCGACATAGGCGGCGGGCTTGCGGCCCCATTCCTTATAGGCCTGGTCGAGCGCGTTTTTGAGGGCGCCGGTGATCGAGCGGTTATATTCGGCGACGACGAAGATATAGCCGTCGAATGTGCCGATCTTCGCCTGCCAGGCGACCGCCTTCGGATCCTTGCTCGGCATCCACAGATTGGATGCCGCCTCGTTGAAGAAGGGCAGATCGAAATCCTTGAGATCGACCAGCTCGACATCGAAGTCGGGATGCTGCCTGGCGAGATTGAATATCCATTCCGCCGGTTTCGTGCCGAAGCGGGTTTCCCGCGTCGAGCCGATGATGACGGCGATCCTGGCCTTGGACATGCTAGTCTTCTCCAACTTTGTCTCTGTCGATTGCGCGGTGGACATTTGAGCGGTTGGAGCTATCTTTCAAGTAGGAAGGATTTTCTTGTATAGTATGGAAAAAATGACTGAGGAACTTTGCAAGGAGCATGCGAAGCTCACCGAGCCGCCGCCCGAGATCGAGGCGACGCTCGCGGTTTTGAGCGGCAAATGGAAGATCCTCATTCTCTGGCAGCTGATGCGCCGGGAATGCCGCTTCAATGAATTGCGCCGGGCGATCAAGGGCGTCAGCCAGCATATGCTGACCACGCAGTTGCGCGACCTGGAGAGGCACGGGATCATCAGCCGCACCGTATTTCCCGAAGTGCCGCCGCGCGTCGAATATGCGCTGACGGAGCATGGCGAGAGCCTGAAGAACGTCATCCGCACCCTGGCCGGCTGGGGCCACCAGCATTTGAAGCGCCAGGCGGCATCGCGGCCCGCCGCCCGCGGCAGGAAGGTCGCCGCCGGATGAATCAATTTCTCAGTGTCGCCCCTGAAGTGGTTGAGGCGATTCATGAAAAGCGCCCCGTGGTGGCGCTCGAATCGACCATCATCGCGCATGGCATGGCGTTTCCGCAGAATGCCGAGACGGCCTTCGCGGTCGAGAAGATCATCCGCGATGAAGGCGCGGTGCCGGCCACCATCGCGGTGCGGGCGGGAAAGCTGAAAGTGGGGCTGTCCGGAACCGAGATCGAGACGCTGGCGCGCAACGGGCCGTCCATCGCCAAGCTGTCGACGCGGGATCTGCCGCATGCGGTGGCGCTCGAGCGCGACGGGGCGACGACGGTCGCCTCCACCATGCGTATCGCCGCTTTGGCCGGCGTCCACATCTTCGCCACCGGCGGCATCGGCGGTGTGCATCGTGGCGCCCCCGAGACCTTCGACATCTCGGCCGATCTCGGCGAGATGGCGCTGAGCAATGTCGCCGTCGTCACCGCCGGCGCCAAGGCCATCCTCGACCTGGCCCTCACCATCGAGAAACTGGAGACCCTGGGCGTGCCGGTGGTGGGCTACGGCACCGATGATTTCCCGGCTTTCTACTCACGCCATAGCGGCCTCAAATGCCCGATGCGGGTCGACGGTCCCGAGGACATGGCGAAGCTGATGAAGGCCAAATGGGGCATGAAGCTTGCCGGCGGCGTCGTCGTCGCCAATCCGATCCCCGCCGAGTTCGAGATCCCGGCGGGCGAGATCACGCCCTTGATCGAGAAGGCGGTCGCCGAGGCGCGCGAGCAGAAGATCGAGGGCAGGGCGGTGACGCCTTTCCTGTTGTCCAAGCTCGCCCGCGCCACCGCCGGCCGCTCGCTCGCCGCCAATATCGAACTCGTGAAGAACAACGCAGCCGTCGCTGCCCGGATCGCCAAAGCCTATTGGAGATTGCCATGACGCTCATCGACAATGAAGCCCGGCATCATTCGCGCGGCCGCGGCCGCCGGCCCGATGCGAAGCACCAGAAGATTCCGCAGCTGCCTTTCGCGCAGCCGCAACTGACGCTCGAGCCGTCGCGCATCATCTCCGACGACCAGGTCGAGACCATCCATCAGCGCTCGCTCGACGTGCTGGAAGAGATCGGCATGGATGTCCTCAACAAGGAAGCCATCTCGATCTACGCCAAGGCCGGCGCAAAGGTGGACGGCGACCGTGTCCGCATCGGCCGCGACATCGTCGAGGAGGCGCTGAAGACGCCGCCCGCCGAATTCACCTTCCATGCCCGCAATCCGGCGCACAATATCCGCATCGGCGGCAAGTGGATCGCTTTCGCCCCGGTCGGCGGCCCGCCCAATTGCTCCGACATGGACCGGGGCAGGCGTCCCGGCACGCTCGAGGACAACGCCAATTTCGTCCGCCTGTCGCAGTTCTTCAATTGCATTCACACGGCGGGCGGCGGCTCGGTCGACGCGCTCGATGTCCATGCCTCGGTTCGCCATCTCCATATCATGCGCAACAAGGTCAGGCTTTCCGACAAGATTCTCTATACGATCTCGACCGGCCGCGCCCGCTTGTTCGACGGCATGGAGATCGCCCGGCTGGCGCGCGGAATCTCTCCGGAGCAGTTGCTGAGAGAACCATCCTGCTACACGGTGATCAACACCAACTCGCCTCTGAAGCTCGACGACCCGATGGGCATGGGCATCATCGAGATGGCGCGCCATAACCAGGTCGTGGTCTGCACGCCTTTCACCCTGGCGGGCGCCATGGCGCCGGTGACGATCGCCGGCGCTATCGTCGAACAGAATGCCGAGGCGCTGGCGGGGCTCGCTCTGTCGCAACTCGCCAATCCGGGGGCGCCCTTCGTCTATGGCGGCTTCACCTCAAATGTCGACATGAAGTCGGGGGCGCCGGCCTTCGGCACGCCCGAATATATGAAGGCCTGCATCATGGGCGGGCAGCTGGCGCGCCGCTACAAGCTGCCCTACCGCACCTCCAACACCAACGCCGCCAATATGGTCGACGCCCAGGCGGCTTATGAAAGCGTCTTCTCGCTGTGGGGCGCCATCATGGGCGGCGGCAATCTGATCCAGCATGCGGCCGGCTGGATGGAAGGCGGCCTCGTCGCCTCCTACGAGAAATTCGCCCTGGACGCCGATCTTCTGCAGATGGTGATGGAGTTCCTGAAGCCCCTCGACTTTTCCGAGGACGCGCTGGGCCTCGACGCCATGCGCGAAGTGGGGCCGGGCGGCCATTTCTTCGGCGCCCAGCACACGCTGGCGCGCTATTCCTCGGCCTTCTATGCGCCGATCATCTCCGACTGGCGCAATTACAGCCAATGGCAGGCCTCGGGCAGCCCGCAGGCCTGGCAGAAGGCGAATGAAGTATGGAAGCGGGCGCTCGCCGAATACCAGGAGCCGCCGCTCGATCCCGCCATCGCTGAGGAGATCGACGCTTTCGTCGCCAGGCGCGAGAAGGAGGGCGGCGAGAAGACGGATTTTTGATGTATTGTATTTTGCGCTACAATCTCCTATCTTGAACGGGAAGGAGAAAACCGTGGCTAGCCCTGTTCAGCGTAAGGAATATCCCATCTCGATGCGCTTGCCCGAAGCGGATGTCGCGATGATCGACCGCGCCGCGAATCTGCGCGGACGGTCGCGCACCGACTTCGTACGTGAGGCGGCCATGCGCGCGGCTGAAGAGGTCGTCATGGAGCAAAGCCTCATTCGCATGAGTCCGGAGGGTTTCGACGCCTTCATGAACGTTCTTGCCGCTCCGGCCGCTCCCGTTCCCGAAATGGCGGAACTGGCCAAGCGGCCCGCGCCGTGGGAGCCCGGCTATGCCCGTAAGCGGTGAGTCTTGACGTTATCGGCTCCCGAACCGCTTACTGCCGCGCATGATGTTTCCGAATTCTCCTGCGGCAAGCCGACGCTCGATCATTGGCTGAAGACACGCGCCCTTTCCAATCAGCAGAAAGGGTTCACCGCAGTTCTCGTCGTGCATGATGCCGGAAGGATGGTCGGCTATTACGGGCTGGCGCCGACGGCGGTTGTCCCCGCAATCCTGCCGCGTTCGATCCGCACTGGCCAACCGCCCGATCCCATACCTTGTCTTCTTCTCGGCCAGCTTGCCACCGATACGGCATGGGCCGGGCGGGGGATCGGCACCGGCCTCGTCAAGCATGCGCTGCAACGATGCGTTCAGGCTGCGGCTCTGGTCGGCGGCCGGGCGTTGATGGTCAATGCCATCGATGACGAAGCCGCCCGCTTCTGGCGCCGCCGCGGCTTCATGCCATCCAAGGACGATCCGCTCGTTCTCTTCCGCTCGATCGCAGATGTTGCTGCATCGCTACATCAGATGTAAGTTCCCGTGGACTAGCCGAACAGCCGCCCATGGTTCGGAAGCTTCATCGAAGCATTGGCCAGGCGCAGGCCTTCCCAGATCGACACCTGGTTCGCCGCCAGCACCGGCAGGCCGAAGGCGACCTCGGCGCGCCGGACCAGCTCGAAGCCCGGCATGGCGGTATCGGGAACGAGCACGCCATCGACACCGGATAGAGTCATTGCCGCGAGCGCGCCCATAACCTTTTCCACGCCGAACTCGGCCGCATCGGGACCGGCCGGCGCATCGAGCCAGGTGATCGGCCCGACCGCGAAGCCGAATTCACGGAGGAAGCCCGCAAAGGCCTGTGCGGCAGGCTCGGGATAGGTCGCGAGCACGGCGAGCCGCTCCAGCTTGAGATGCCGGGCGGCATGAACGAAGGCGAGCGAGGTGCTGCTCGCCGGGCATCCGAGCGTGGCGGCGATCGCGGCCGCCTGCTTTTCGGCATGCGCGCGCCCGTCGATGAAGCTGCCGCTGGTGCAGGCCCACAAGGCGGCATCGGGTGAGAGCGGCTTGAGCCCGATCGCGGCGCGGGTCAGATTGTCGAGGGCGCCGGTGCGCGTAAGATGTTCCGGATCGTGGTCGCTGCCTTCACCGAAGATGCGCACGCCCGTCAGATAGGTGCGCACGCGATGATCGAGGCGCTCGGCGAATTGATAATACTCGTATTCGGCGCCACCCAGGGGATAGAGAAAACCAAGCTTCACGATGTCCAAGGCAACCTCCTCAGTGTTCGGAAAAAAGCCGTCCATGGCCGGCGATCCGGCGTGTGTTCCCCGCGATCCGCAGGCACTGCCAGGCGAGCGCCTGGTTGCTGGTGACGACCGGAATTCCGATCTCGTCCTCGAGCCGCTGGATGAGCGGCGAGGTGCGCAGGCCGGTGCAGGAAATGAACAGCGCCTCGCTGTCGGGCGCTTGCGCGAGGCAGGCCCGCGCCGCCGCGATGAGGCAGTCGGCCGAGACGCGGTTCATGTCGAGATCGCCGGTGAGCGCGAGGGTGAGCCGGGATGCGATGGTGAGGCCGCCTCCGGTGAAGAAGTCCGCCACCAGATCGGCGGTGGCGGGGCGATAGGGGGTGAGGAGGGCGATCCTCGCCGTGCCGAGCTTGCGCAAGGCGGCGAGCCCGGCTTCGATCGGCGTGCTGATCGGAATCCCGGGGCGGGCCGCCGAGATGATCGCATGCACTCGGTCAAGGCCGATCGCCACCGTGCCAGAGGTGCAGCTGAAAGCGATCGCATCGAGCGATGAGCCGGGCAGCAGGGTCCGGGCGGCGAAGCCCAGATGGTCGCCCATCGCGGCGAGCGATTGCGGCGTCACGTCGGCTGACATCGGCACACGCGTCGAGAAGATGCCGGTGCCCGGAACATCCTTCAGGAACTGGCTGAAATCCCACACGCCGGCCCGGTCCTCGGCGAGCGCGATCACCCCGAACGACAACGCGGCGCCGATGCCTTCGTCATAGATGGCCGGGAAGAGGGGCCAGGAACGGTCCGTCATGGGTTTCCTCCAATCGTGCGTGTGAGCAGCCGGCGCACCGTCTCGAACAGCACATTGGTTCCGGTGACCAGCGCCTTGGGCTCGCTATATTCGTCGGGATGGTGGCTGACGCCGCCGCGGCTCGCGACGAAGATCATGCCGGAGGGCACCAGGGCCGCGAAGTTCGAGGCGTCATGGCTGGCGCCCGAGGGCATGACCATGAATTTGTGGTCGAGATCGATGCAGACCTGGCCGATGAGGTCGATCATGTCGGGCGCCATGGCGCTCGGCACGTCGCCGCTCAAGGCGCGTTTGTCGAGCCGCACCGTATGGCGGGCGGCGGCGCTGTCGAAGGCGCTGTCGACGCCCTGGCGGATCTGGCGCATGTCCTGCAGCCTGATGGCGCGGATCTCGCTGAGAATCCGAGCTTGTCCCGGCACGACATTGCTGGCGCCGGGCCTGATCTCGATATCGCCGAAAGTGATGCGCGCTTCCGGAACGGCCCTGAGGTCGAGATCGTCGAAGGCATGCACGATCGCCTCGGCGGCGGCGCGCCCGGCGTCGCGGCGCTCGCCCATCGGCGTGGTGCCGGCGTGGCGCGCCTGGCCGAAGAGCGTGTATTCGGCGACATCGATGCCGATGATCGAATCGACGATGCCGACATCGAGACCGCGTGATTCGAGCACCGGCCCCTGTTCGATGTGAAGCTCGAGATAATTGGTCATCGATTGCCGCGGCCGCTCGGCCTCGGCGAGCTTGCCGATGTCGAGACCGGCGGCGGCCATCGCATCGGCGAGCCGGTCGCCCCTGCGGCCGCGCGCGGCGTCGACTTCCTCCTGCGTGAGCGTGCCGGTCATGGCGCGTGAGCCGAGCATGCTGAGATAGGCGCCTTCCTCATCGGCGAAAGCGGCCACCTCGACGGCGCGGTCGAGATTGGCGCCCGATTCGGCGAGGCTGCGCAGGCATTCGAGCCCGGCGATGACGCCGAGGCTGCCGTCGAGCGGACCGCCGCCCGGCACGGTATCGATATGGGAGCCGATGAGAATGGCGCCGCCGTCACCGGGGCCGAGCCGGCCGATGACATTGCCGGCGGCGTCGATGCGGGCGCTGAGGCCCGCTTCCTTCATCCGTTCGACGAGCCAGCGCGAGGCGTCCGAGCAGGCCGGCGAGAAGGCCGGCCTGTCGATGCCGCCTTTCGGCAAGGCGCCGAAGGACGAGAGATGGTTGAGATCGTCGAGCAGGCGCTCGCCATTGATATGCCACGAGCGCACGGTCGTCCGCCTCAGCTGTTGATGACGATGTCGCGCGGCAGCTTCGAGAGCCGCTCGCAGCCATCCTTGGTGATGACGATGGTTTCCGAGAAGCCGATGCCGAATTCGCGGTATTTGAGGCAGAGCGGCGGCATATGGAAGGTCATGCCGGCCTGCAGCACGCGCGGCTCGTTCTGCTGCAGCGAGATGATCTCGCCCTCGCCCCAGTCCGGCGCATAGTTGATGCCGATGCTGTAGCCGAGGCGGTTGCGGTGATATTCGCCGAAACCCGCTCTGGTGGTGACGGCGCGCGCCGCCGTGTCGGCGTCATGCGAGGTGACGCCCGGCTTGATGAAGGCGAGCGCCGCCTCGACCGCGCCGATGCAGGCTTCCGCCGCGCGGCGCCATTCGTCCTTGGGCTTGCCGACGAAGATGGTGCGCATGAGGGCCGCCGCATAGCGCCGCTGCGACGCGGAGATCTCGAAATACATGAGATCGTCCTTGGCCAGCACATTGGCGCCGCCGGTCTGGTGCGGCAGGCAGCTCCTGTCGCCTGCCAGCACGAAGGGCGGCAGGCCCATATATTCGCCGCCCGCCTCGAAGATCGTCTGGTTGACGACCGCATTGATGTGATCGCCGCTGACGCCTGGACGCGAGGCCTGATAGCCGGCCAGCATCGCCTTGTCGACGATCGCCGCCGAGCGGCGCATGACGGCCACTTCCTCGGCCGACTTGATCATGCGGGCGTTCCACAGGATCGGCGTCGCATCGACGAAGCTATTGCCGGAGAGCTCGCGCGAGAACGTTTCGTGCTCGTCGACGGTATAGAAGAAGGACTGTTTCTCGACGCCGATGCGCTTGCCCGAGCCGAGGCCCAGCTGGCGCAGCACGTTGACGGTCACGCTCGGCGGGTGATTCCAGTCATAGACCTTGGTGAGCCTGGTGCTCCAGGCGAATTCCGGCGAGTTGATCCATTCGAAGTCGCGCACCAGGAAGACCGGCTCGCCCTGGCGCGGCACCACGATGCAGTGATAGCGGTAATAGCCGGGCGTCTCATAGCCGCTGAAATAGGTGATGTTCTCGGGGCCGCGAATGAGCAGGGCGTCGAGGCCTTCCTTCTCCATCGCCGCCTGGATGACGTCGTAGCGGCGGACATATTCTTCCGGCGAGAAGGCCAGCCGGTCATGCAGCAGCATCGGCAGTTCTTCGCCCGAGGCGGTCTTGCGCGTCGACTTCTGGAATGTGACGTGCGTCGTATGCTTCGCCACGTCGAGTATTTCGTGATCTTTTTCTAAGGCCATCATTACCTCCTCGATGCTCCTTCTGGCCCTCCGGTCCGGTCGCGGGCCGGGGCGGCGGGAGAGTAGGCGGCCACCATTTCGAGAAAAATTCGATCTTCCTCGATCTGACTTATTGATTTATCAAAGCAAGAAACCGGGGAGGCTCGCATGCGCCGCGTGATGGATATCGATCTCAGACTGCTTCGCGTCTTCGTCGCGGTGGCGGAGGCCGGCGGCTATAGCGGCGCGCAATCGACGCTCAATATCGGCTCGTCGACGATCAGCCTGCATATGTCGGATCTCGAAGAGCGCATCGGCTTCCGGCTCTGCGATCGCGGCCGCCACGGCTTCCGCCTCACCGAGCGCGGCCGGCTCGCTTATGAGGAGATCAAGCGCGTCCTCACCACGCTCGACGATTTCACCGGCCGCATGGCGGGCCTGCGCAAGCGGCTTGCCGGCAAATTGTTGCTCGGCATGGTCGACTGCCTGTCGACGCATCCCAATTTCCCGCTCACCGCCGTCATCCGCCGTTTCAACGAGATGGACAATGACGTGCAGATCGAGCTCACCGTGGCGCCGCGCATGGAACTCGAGCGCGCCGTATTGGCCGGTCATCTCCATGCGGCGATCGTGCCCTATCTGCGGCCCATCAACGGGCTCGCTTTCCGCCCGGTCTTCCGCGAGCGTCATGAGCTTTACTGCGGACAGGGCCATCCGCTGTTCGAGGCCGGCACGACGCCGATCTCGCGCGCCGAGATCGTCGATTATGATTTCGTGGTGCGCGCCTATAACGAGCAGTTCGATCTGAGCCGCTTCGCCCGCGCCCGCACCCCGGCCACCGTCTCTTCCATGGAGGCGATGCTCGTTCTGCTCCTCACCGGCGGCTATCTGGGCCTCCTGCCGGACCATTATGCCCAGGACTGGGTCGCACGCGGCCTGCTCAAGCGCGTCTATTCCGAGGAATTCGGCTACGATTCCCCGCATATGCTGATCACCGCCACCGCAGCCAAGGCGCCGGTGGCCGTCGGCACTTTCATATCCCTGGTCGATACTTATGTGGCGGAGCTCCCAGCCGCCGCCGGCTGATGCGGTTCTCATTTTGATAAATTCGAATATGAGAATTGAGTATTCCGGATTTTTTCAAGCTTAGCTTCCATGGGAACGTCCCCGCCGCAATGGGGAGGTGACGTGGATGTCTGACCGGCAACTGGCCGTGGAGTTTCGCGGCGTGTCGAAGCTTTACGGCGCCCTGGCCGTCCTGAAGGACCTGTGCCTGAGCGTGCCGCAGGGCGAGAAGATCGCGCTGATCGGACCGAGCGGGTCGGGCAAGACAACGGTCCTGCGCATCCTCATGACCCTCGAGACCATTCAGGCCGGCACCGTCTGGGTGAAGGGCGAGCCGCTCTGGCACATGCCGAAAGGCGACGGGCTGGCGCCGGCGTCGGAAACCCATCTCCACGCCATGCGCCGCCATATCGGCATGGTGTTCCAGCACTTCAATCTGTTTCCGCATATGACGGTGCTCGAGAATGTCGCGCGCCCGCCGCAGATCGTCCTCGGCGCCACGCGCGGCGAGGCCGAACAGCGCGCCCAGGACCTGCTGCGCCTCGTCGGGCTGGCTCAGAAGGGAGCGAGCTACCCGGCGCAATTGTCGGGTGGCCAGAAGCAGCGTGTGGCGATCGCCCGCGCTCTCGCCATGCAGCCCGCCATCATGCTGTTCGACGAGCCGACCTCGGCGCTCGACCCTGAGCTCGTCGAGGAGGTCCTCGCCGTCCTGCGCGACATCGCCAACGAAGGCAAGACCACTATGCTGCTCGTCACCCACGAGATGAGCTTTGCCCGCGAGATTTCGGATCGAATTCTGTTCCTGGATGGCGGCGCCATCGTCGAGGAGGGGCCTCCCGACCAGATCTTTTCCGAACCGAAGGAGGAGCGAACGCGGTTGTTCCTCAAGAAGATCATCGCCGCCGGCCATCGCATCGACTGAACAAACAACACATAGAGGAGGAGACTGACATGAAGAGAATTATGATTGCGGCCATGGCCGCCGTGACGCTGTGGGCAGGGGCCGCTCAGGCCCAGACGGCACTCGAAAAGCTGCAGCAGGACGGCACGGTGAAGATCGGCCTGGCGCAGGAGCCGCCCTATACGATGTTCTCGGCCTCGGGCGAGCCGACCGGCGCCGCCGTCGACGTGGCCCGCGCCGTCTTCGCCAGGCTCAAGGTGAACAAGGTGACGGCCGATGTCGTCGACTGGGCGGCTTTGATCCCGGGCCTTCAGGCCCGCCGCTTCGACATCGTCTCGACCGGCCTCATCATCCGCCCGCAGCGTTGCAGCGCGGTGCGTTTCTCGCAGCCCGATCTCTGCACCGCCGAAGGTTTCGCGGTGAAGAAGGGCAACCCGTCGGCGCTGAAGACCTATGAGGATCTGGTCAAGACCGACGTCAAGATCGCCGTCTGCGGCGGCTGCGCGGAAGAGAAGCGCGCGATCGAGGTCGGCGTGCCGCGCGACCGACTCGTCGTCGCGACCGATGCCTTCAACGCCATCGCCATGCTGCAGGCCGGCCGCGTCGACGTCGTCGCGTGGCCCGACCTCACGCTCGCCGACACGATCAAGAAGGTCGGCGACGCCAATCTCGAAGTGGTGGCGCCGATCGCCGGCGAGCCGGTGAGCTGCGCCGCGACCGCCTTCAACTATGAGGAGAAGGAGCTGCGCGATGCCTATGACGTCGCGCTGGCCGAGATCAAGGCGAGCGGCGAGTTCGCCAGGATCGTCGAGCCTTATGGCTTCAATGTCGAGCTTGCGATGAAGCACACGCGCGACGAGCTGTGCCAGGGCGCCAACTGATCTGAGGGCGGCACGGCCGACCGTGCCGCTACTCTGTCCAATCAGGATTGGATCATGAGCCAGTTCTCCGACTATGCCTGGATGATCCTCGACGGCACCTGGGTGACGGTGAAGATCACCGTCGTCGCCTCCGTCGTGGCGGTGATCGTGGCGCTCGTCACCGGTGTCGCGCGCACGTCCAAGGTCTTCTGGGTGCGCCTCGCACCGACGCTGTTCGTCGAGCTGTTCCGCGGCACCTCCTGTTATGTCCAGCTGTTCTGGGCCTTCTTCGCGCTGCCTTTCATCGGCATCAGCCTGACGCCTTTCGTCGCCTCCGTGCTGGTGCTCGGCGCCAATGTCGGCAGCTACGGCTCTGAGGTGGTGCGCGGCGCCATCGCCGGCGTGCCGCGCGGCCAGACGGAAGGCTCCGTCGCCTTGAACTTCACCAGGTTCCAGCGCTTCCGCCATGTCGTCTTCCCGCAGGCGCTGGTGGCGATGCTGCCGCCCGCCGGCAATCTCTTCATCGACCTCCTGAAGCTCACGCCCTTGACCTCGCTCATCACCATGTCCGACCTGACCTACAACGCCATGGCGGTGCGCCAGCAGACCGGCAGCACCTTCATCGCGCTGGCGACGATACTGGTCGGCTATTTCCTCATGTCGTCGGCCATCGCCTGGGCGGTCGGCCGGATCGAGCGGCGCGCCTCGCGCGGCCTCGAAGCGGGACCGAGGGCGGCATGATCTGGGATTGGGATTTCGCGCTGCGCATCATTCCCGACATCCTGCGCGGCCTCGGCACCACCGTCATCGCCACGTTCTTCGGCTCGCTGCTCGCGCTGGTCGTCGGCCTGGTCATCGCGCTCGCCAACCGCTCGGACGCCAAGGCGGTCCGGCGCTCGTCGCGCGGCTTCGCCGAATTCATCCGCCGCACGCCGCTTCTGGTGCAGCTCTATTTCATCTATTTCGTGCTGCCCTCGGCGGGCGTCGTGCTGCCGCCGCTGCTCTGCGGCGTGATCGCGCTCGGCCTCCATACCGGCGCCTATCTGTCGGAGGTCTATCGCGCCGGCATCGACGGCGTGCCGCGCGGCCAGTGGGAAGCGGCGCGCGCCCTCAACTACCGGCAGCGCCAGACCTGGACGCAGATCATCCTGCCGCAGGCGATCCCGCCGATGATCCCGGCCATCGGCAACTACATCATCCTGATGTTCAAGGATTCGGCGCTGCTGTCGATCATCGCGGTGCCCGAGCTGATGAGCATGAGCCGCAATATCGGCAATGACAGCTATCGCTATCTCGAGCCGCTGACCATTGCCGCCATCCTCTATCTGCTGTTGAGCGGCGTCGCCGTGCTGCTGCTGCGATTGATCGAAAGCCGCTCAGGCATGGCGAGACTTACGGGGTAGGGGAATGACGAGGGGAATACGCATCGCGGCGAACGAGCTGCATGACTTCATGATCCGGCTGATGGCCGCGTCCGGCATGTCGGAGGCGAATGCCGGAGCCGCGGCCGACGTCCATATCGATGCCGAATTGCGCGGTGTCGGCATCCAGGGCTTCGACTACCTGCCTTATACGCTGGCGAGCCTCGAACGCGGCCTCATCGACGGCAAGGCCGAGCCGCGCCTCACCCGCCGGACGCAGGCGACGGCGCTCATCGACGGCGGCCGTGGACCCGGCCAGGCGGCCGCCATCAAGGGCGCCGATCTCGCCATCGATATCGCCGGCACGGCCGGCACCGCCACGGTGGCGATCCGCAACTCGACCGACATCTTCATGCTGGCCTTCTATGCCGAGCGCATCGCCAGAGCGGGAAAGGTCGGCATCGTCGTCACCTCGGGACCGCCGCTGGTCCATCCGCCGGGCGGCATGGAGAAATTGCTCAGCACCAACCCGCTCGCCTTGGCTTTTCCGCGCGGCGGTGCCGAGCCCTTCGTCTTCGACATGGCGACGAGCGCGCTCGCCAGCTCGCGCGTGCGCCAGGCCGCCTATGACGGAACTCCCTTGCCGGAGGGGTCGGGCATCGGCCCCGACGGAGTGCCGACGACGGAAGCGGCGCTGGTGCGCAAGGGCGCCATCAGCCCACTCGCCGGTCATAAGGGCTTCGGTCTCGCTTTGTGCGTCGGGCTTCTCTGTGGTCCCTTGACCGACAGCGGCATCGGGCCCGAGCTTGCCGGCTGGCAGGGCGCTTCGGGCGACACGAAGACTCAGGGCCATCTCCTGATGGCGATCGACCCCGCATCCTTCAGCGACGCGGAAACCTTTGCCGCGAGGACGGACTGGTATCTCGATCTCATCAAGACGTCGCGCAAGGCGCCGGGTTCGGACGCGATCCGCATTCCGGGCGAGCGCGCCGCGGCCGAACGCCGGCGGCGCAATGACGAGGGCGTCGAGATCCTCGCGGCCACCTGGCGCAACGTGAAACCCTTCGCCGACAAGCTCGGTGTCGTGGCGCCGCGCGTCTTTCAGGAGAACTGATCATGACAGGCTTGACCCCGGCGGCGATCGATCGGGCCGCATCGCTCTTCGCCAAAGCCCGTCTCGAGCGCGGGATCGTCGACGGCCTGCCGCCGGAGCTTGCCCCGACAAATATCGCCGAGGCCTATGCCATTCAGGCGAAGCTCGCCGAGACGCTCGGCTGGGCGGTGGGCGGCTGGTTCTGCGGCTGCACCAACCGCGCCATCCAGGAGCAGCTCGGCCTCATCGAGCCTTATTGCGCGCCGCTCTTCCGTCACCTCATCCATCAGGCCCCGGCGGTGCTTGATGCGCGGGACTTCGCGCCGATCGTGCTCGAATGCGAGTTCTCCTTCATCCTGGCGCGTGACCTGCCGGCGCGATCCGATCCTTATGAGCTCGACGAAGTGAAGGTGGCCATCGCCACGCTCCATCCCTCGATCGAGGTGGTCGCCGGCACGCTCAAGGACTGGCGGCGCCAGCCGCCTTTCACCATCATCGCCGACAATGGCGTCGATGGCGCTTTGGTGCTGGGCGAGGGGATGCGCGATTGGTCCGCGCTCGATCTTGCGAGCATTCCCGTCGAGCTGTCGGTCGATGGAGAGCCGGTGCAGACCGGCTCCGGCGTCAATGTGCTCGGCAATCCGCTCGATGCGCTCCTGTGGCTCGCCAATGAGCAGAGAAAGCGCGGCAACGGATTGAAGGCCGGTGATGTCTGCAACACCGGCACCGCGACCCTCATGCAGCCGATCACAGCCGGCCAGCACGCGGTTGCGTCTTTCGGCCCGCTGGGCAGCGCCGAGCTGCGCCTCGTTTAATTCCCCCAACCCCTCACGGGGATGGTTCTAAACCTCGATCGGCAGCGCGAAGCTCGCTTTCACGCGGTCCATCACCACCAATGTCTTGAAGCCCTTGATGTCGTGATTCTCGTAGAAGAAGCGGCGGGTGAACTGCTCATAGTCCTCCATGCTCTTGGCGGTGATGAGCAGCACGAAATCGGCATCGCCGGTGACATAGAATCCGATCATCACTTCCGACGTGGCGCGGATCGAGGCCTTGAAGCGGTCGACGATATCGACCCGCTCGCGCTCGAGCGACACCAGCACCAGCATGGAGATCGGCCGGCCGACCGCCTTGGGCGAGACGACCGAGATGTCCGCCTCGATGACGCCGTCGGTGCGCAGGCGCTTGAGGCGGCGCTGGCAGGCGGTGGGCGAGAGGCCGACGCGCTCGCCCAGCTCTTCCGACGTGATCCGGTTATTGGCCTGCACGGCCTCGAGAATAGCCATGTCGATGCGGTCGAGCTCAGTCATGCACTTTTCCTGCGTTGCCAGATCGAATTTTGCACATTTACGAAATTACCGAGCTTTCAAACGCAGTCAATGAGCGGGATGCCGAGGTTAGTTTGAGCCACGCCAAAGCAACGGATTTTCGGGGAGAAATCGCACTATGAAGGGCCTTGCCGCCGCCGCCTTGAGCCGTCTCAAACGTTCGGATCTGCTGGAAAAACGGAGCTTTGTCGCCGGCGAGTGGCTGGCGGGCCAGGGCACCCTGCCGGTGATCGACCCCGCCACGGGTGAGCATCTGGCCGATGTAGCCAATTGCCCCGTCGAGACCGTCGACCGCGCGGTCAAGGCGGCCGCGGAGGCCTTCCCGGCCTGGCGCGATCTGCCGCCCGTCGTGCGCGGCGCGAGGCTCCGAGCCTGGGGCGCCTTGATGCGCGCCCATGAGGAGGATCTCGCCGTCCTGATGACTGCCGAGCAGGGCAAGCCGCTCAAGGAGTCTCTGGGCGAGATCGCTTATGCCGCCGCCTTCCTCGACTGGTTCGCCGCCGAGGGCGAGCGCTCCTATGGCGAGACCATTCCGAGCCATCTTCCCGGCAGCCGGCTGAGCGTCCACATGCAGCCGGTCGGCGTCACCGCGGCGATCACGCCGTGGAATTTTCCGAGCGCCATGATCACCCGTAAGGCCGGCGCCGCTTTGGCGGCGGGCTGCGTGATGGTGGTGAAGCCGGCGCCCGAGACGCCGCTTTCGGCTCTGGCATTGGCGAAGCTCGCCGAGGCGGCGGGAATTCCCAAGGGCGTGTTCCAGGTGGTGACCGGCGAGGCGGCGCCCTTGGCGCGCCGTCTGCTCGATCATACCGAAGTGCGCGCCTTCTCCTTCACCGGCTCGACCGAGGTCGGCCGCTTGCTGCTCGCGCAGTCGGCGCAGACCGTAAAGAAGGCTTCGCTTGAATTGGGCGGCCATGCGCCCTTCCTGCTGTTCGACGATGCGCAGTTCGATCTCGCGGTGCCCGGTTGTTTGGGCGCCAAATTTGCGACCTCGGGTCAGGACTGTCTCGCCGCCAACCGCATCTATGTGCAGCGGGGCATCTATGATCGCTTCGTCACCGCCTTCGGTGAAGCAACGGCCCGGCTGAAGGTCGGGCAAGGTCTCGAGAGCGGCGTCGATATCGGCCCGATGACGCGGCCCTCGGTGGCGGAGAAATGCCGCCAGCAGATCGCCCAGGCCTTGTCGGCCGGCGCCCGCCTCGTCACCGGCGGCCAGGACAGCCCGCTCGGCGGCAATTTCGTCACGCCGACCGTGCTCGCCGATGTGACCGACGACATGCTGATCGCGCGCGAGGAGACTTTCGGCCCGGTCGCCGCGATCCTGCCCTTCGATCACGAGGACGAGGTGATCCGCCGCGCCAATGCCAGCGAGATGGGCCTCGCGGCCTATGTCTATACGCGCGACGTGGCGCGCGCGATGCGGGTCAGCGACCGGCTCGAATACGGCATGGTCGGCGTCAACACGCCTAAATTCACCGGCGCGCCGATACCTTTCGGCGGCTGGAAGCAATCCGGCCTCGGCCGCGAGGGCTCGCGCCACGGCCTCGCCGAATATCTCGAATCCAAATATGTCTGCTTCGGCAATCTCGCCGCCTGATCAGGAGAACATCATCATGACCATCAATGTAAAAGAAATCAGCGCGCTCGATCGGGCCAGCGTCCTGCACCCCTTCACCCAGCTCAAGGACTTCGCCACCGGCAAGGCGGGCGATCCGACCATCGTCGAGACCGGCAAGGGCATCCGCATCAAGGACGCGACGGGACGCGAATATATCGACGGCTTCGCCGGGCTCTATTGCGTGAATATCGGCTATGGCCGCACCGAGGTGGCGGAAGCCATCTCGCGCCAGGCCTATCGCCTCGCTTATTACCACTCCTACGCCGCCCACACGACGGACGAGCTGGCGACACTCTCGGCGCGCCTCGTCAAGATGGCGCCCGGCAGGATGAGCAAGATCTTCTACGGCATGTCGGGCTCGGATGCGAATGAGACGCAGGCCAAGCTTGTCTGGTATTACAACAATCTCAGGGGCAAGCCGAAAAAGAAGAAGATCATCTCGCGCCAGCGCGGCTATCACGGCTGCAGCGTCGTGTCCGGCTCGATGACCGGCATGTCCTTCTATCATGACCATATGGACCTGCCGCTGCCCGGCATCATCCATACCGGCGTGCCGCATCATTATTGGGGCGCCGAGCCGGGCGAGACCGAGCGTGATTTCTCAGGCCGCCGCGCGCGTGAGCTCGACGAGCTCATCCAGCGCGAGGGACCGGACACGGTCGGCGCCTTCATCGGCGAGCCGGTGCTCGGCACCGGCGGCATCACCCCGCCGCCCGAAGGCTACTGGGCGGCGATCCAGGAAGTGCTCAAGAAGCACGACGTTCTGCTCATCGCCGATGAGGTCATCACCGGCTTCGGCCGGCTCGGCTCCATGTTCGGCTCGCATCATTACGGCATCGAGCCCGATCTCATCACCGTGGCCAAGGGCCTGACCTCGGCCTATTTCCCGCTCTCCGGCGCCATTGTCGGTGAGAAGGTCTACAGCGTGATCGAGGAGGCGGCCGACCGCGTCGGCAGCTTCTCGCACGGCTTCACCTATTCCGGCCATCCGATCGGCGCCGCCGCCGCCAACGCGGTGCTCGACATCGTCGAGAAGGAGAACCTTCCCGGCAAGGCGAAGGAGGTCGGCGGCCATTTCCAGCAGCGCCTCAAGGCCGCCTTCGCGCAATTGCCGATCGTCGGCGAGGTGCGCGGCGAAGGCATGCTCGGCGCCATCGAGTTTGTCGCCGACCGCGAGAAGAAGACGCGCTTCGATGCCGGCCTGAAGGTCGGCGCCCGCATCTCCAAGGCGGCGCGCGACCGGGGCCTCATCGCCCGCGCCATGCCGCATGGCGACATTCTGGGCTTCGCGCCGCCGCTCGTCACCACCAAGGGCGAGGTCGACGAGATCGTCGGCATCGCCGAGGCGGCGGTGCGCCAGGTCATGGACGAGCTCGCCCGTGAGGGCGCGGTCTGACACGGTCATGAGTGAAGCCTTTCGGGCCGAGCGCGACTCGCTCGGCCCGGTGATGGTCCCGCGCGAGCGCCTTTACGGCGCTCAGACGGCGCGGGCCGTCGCCAATTTCCCGATCTCCGGTGTTGCGATCGCGACGCTGCCGCATCTTCTGACCGCGCTGGCGGAAGTGAAGATCGCGGCGGCGCTCGCCAATCGCGACGAGGGATCGCTCGCGCCCGACAAGGCCGAGGCGATCATCGCCATATGCCGCGAGATCGTCGCCGGCCGTCATCACGAGGAATTCGTCGTCGACGTCTTCCAGGGCGGCGCCGGCACTTCGACCAATATGAACATGAACGAGGTCGTCGCCAATCTGGCGAGCCTCAAGCTGGGCGGTCCCGTCGGCGCCGATCGTCTCGTTCATCCCAATGACGAGGTCAACCGCTCGCAATCGACCAACGACGCCTATGCCACCGCGGCCCGGCTGTCGATGGTCAAAGCGAGCCGCGCGCTGCAGGCCGCCTTGCGCGAACTGGTCGAGGCCTTGCGCCGCAAGGCTGAGGAATTCGCCGGCATCCCGAAGCTCGGCCGCACCCAGCTCCAGGATGCGGTCGGCATGACGCTCGGCCAGGAATTCGGCGCCTTCGCCACCACGCTCGGCGAGGATATCAGCCGGCTCGCCGAGATGGAGAAGCTGTTTCTCGAAATCAATCTCGGCGGCACCGCCATCGGCTCGGGCGTGGCGGCCGGCGCCGTCTATCGCGAGCGTGTGCTCGTGCATCTGCGCGATGTGACCGGGCTTGCGGTGGTGCCGGCGAGCGATCTCTTCGAGGCGAGCTGGGACATGGGCGCCTTCATGCTGCAGTCCGGCCTGTTGAAGCGCACGGCGGCGAAGCTGTCGAAGATCGCCAATGATCTGCGGCTGCTGTCGAGCGGTCCGCATGGCGGCTTCGGCGAGATCCGCCTGCCGGCCTTGCAGCCGGGCTCCTCGCTGATGCCGGGCAAGGTCAATCCGGTGGCGGCCGAAGCGCTGAACCAGGTCTGCTTCCATGTCTACGGCCTCGACACGACGATCGGCATGGCGGCGGAGGCCGGCCAATTGCAGCTCAACGCCATGGAGCCGGTCATCGTCTACAGCCTGCATCAGGCGATGGGGCTTCTGAGCGCAGGCGTGCGGACCTTCATCCGCACCTGCGTGAACGATATCCGCCCCGACGCAGAGCGCTGCCAGAGTAATCTCGCGGGCAGCAGCGCTTTCGCTACCGAGCTCGTCACCAGCATCGGTTATGAAGCGGCGGCGAAGCTCGTGATGGAGCGTCGCCAGCACGCTACTTGAACTTGACGAGAAAGGCGTCGACCGCTTTCCAATATTCCTCCGCCTTGCCTTGCGGCTGCAGCAGGGCGCTGGAGCCGTGAACGCCTGTGCCTTGCGGGATGAACTGCGCCTTGTCCTTTGAGGCAATGGCTTCGAGGATGAGCTTGGCGATGACCCTCTCCTTGTCTCCGCGGGAGGTGATGAAGACGGGCACGGTGACGCTCTTGGCGGCCTCGCGGACCGACGGCTTGCCGTCGAAATATTCACCGGGCGAGAAGGCGAGGACGCCCGACACGTCCTTGTGCTTCGACGCCAGGATGATGGCGAGGGAGGCCGAGTAGCTCGAGCCCCAGGCGATGATCTTCGAGTGCGGATGTTTCGCGCGAGCCCAGGCAAGCGCCGCCTCGAGATCGGGCAGGGCATCGGTATAGACCCAGAAGCCCTTGGCTTCCTTGGCCGTCCGGTTGTCCACCCCGCCATAATTCCCGCCCGAGCGCTGGTCGATCGCCAGCACCGAGAAGCCTCTCTCGACAAGGCGTGGCGCGATCTCGCGATATTCGAGCCGGTTGAAGTCGGCCTGATGGAAAGCCAGGATGACCGGCCGCGCCGCGTCCGTTCCGGCATAGTAGTCACCATAGACGGTGATGCCGTCGGCGGCTTTGAACGCGACCGGTTCCTGCGCCCTCGCCGCTGATGCGCCGAGGAGAAGCAAACCGAGAAAAGCGAGAAGCGAGAGTTTCATCGGGATATCAGGTGTCGAGCGGAGCGACGGGAATGAACAGCGACCATCTGCGCTTGCCGCGCGGCACCAGCGCCGGATCGTTGTGGAAGAGGCGGATGATGGGGCCATCCGTCCGGCGGTAGCCGAGCCCTGGAAGTGTTTGAGCGACAAGCTTCGTATAGCCGGCATGGGAGTCGAGCAGCAATCCGCGCCGCCGCCACTGGACATGAAGGCCGCCGGCGATGCGGATGACCGGCAGCTTCGTCTCGCGCAGGCCCGCTTCCGGCATCAGCAGCAGCATCTGGCAGCCATAAGGCTTGTCGATCTCCGGGAAGGGATAGTCGCTGCTGAGCGACGCCGCCTGCGCGCCGTGGAGCCGAGCCAAGGGGCGGGTCAAGCCGAGCAGATGTCCGAAGCCGTCGGTGAGATCGAGATGCGTGCCCTTGAAGTCGAGCGCGATCGCCCTCTGCTCCTCCAGCGAGACGATCTCCGGCGGCGGATCGTCCAGCTCCAGCCTGATCTCCTCAGCGCCGATGCTGCTCGGTGTGCGGTTGAAGAGCGCGCGGAAGGCGCGGGCGAAGGCCTGTGAGCTTTCGAAGCGGGCTTCCTGGGCGGCCGCGGTGACCGACAGGCCGGCGGCGAGCCGTGTGCGGGCGCGTTCGAGCCGCAGACGCCGCACCATCGACAGCGGCGTCTCTTGGGTCAGCTCCTGGAAGACGCGCAGGAAATGATAGGGCGAGAAGCAGGCGATATCGGCCAGCCGGCTGATATCGATCTCGTCGTCGAGATGCCAGTCGACATGGCTGACGGCGCGCCCGATGCGCCGGCGATGGTCGGTAAAGGTGGCTGCGCGCAACGGACCGCTCCTCCCGTCCCGATTATGGCACGGAACGGGAGGCGGGATGTGTCCGAAATTGCTGAATCGGGTCTATTGCTGCCAGATGACCGGGAACCAGTCCTCGCGCAGGCGCTGGCCGTGTTTCATGTCATGGCCCGGATAGGGCGGCGAGGTGCGGCCCGGTCGGGTGACGTAACGGGCGTCATCGCCCACCCAGCGCATCGAGAAGGCGCGCCGCCGGCGGTCGGAATTGTTGCCCCGCGCGCCATGCACCGTCTTGTAGTGGAAAGCGACCGCGTCGCCCGGCTCCATCTGCCATTCGACCACATTGTATTTGCCGGGTTCGGCATCGGGATCGGGCACCGGGATATAATCATGCTCGCCGGCATAGAAATTCTGCTCCGACAGCCAGCGCACCGGCAGCACCATCCTGGGCCATTTATGCGATCCGGCGATGCAGCGCAGCGCCGCCTCCTTGACCGGCTCGACCGGCACCCAGAAGCTCACCGTCTGCTCGCCATCGACGAAATAATAAGGCGCGTCCTGGTGCCAGGGCGTCGGCTTCGAGGTGCCGGGCTCCTTGACCAGCACATGGTCATGGAAGATCTGCGCCGATTTCGACTGCATCAATTCGGCCGCCGCCTGGGCGGCAGGCGACTTGCGGATGACCTCGGAGAATTCCGGGATGCGCTCCCAGTTGCAGTAATCGTCGAAGAAGCGGCCGCCTTCGCCGGGCTTGAGGTTCTCGGCAGCGTATTGGCTGGGCTCGCGCATATTGCGCTCGATGCCGTCGCTGATCACCGGCACCCAGTCCTTGAACAGCCCCTTGATGCAGACGACGCCGTCCCGCTCGTAATCGGCGATCTGCCCGGCGCTCACATATTTGCTCATCGGATTCTCCTGATCTCGTCGGGAGGGACTTTGCAGAAGCACGAACATCAAGTAAAATAATGATTGATAATATGAAACATGAAGGAATCCTATCTTTAACCCTGAAGCAGCTGCGTTACGCCGTCGCTGCCGCCGACTCGCGCAATGTCACGGCGGCGGCGGAAATGCTGCATGTCTCGCAGCCCTCGATCTCGGTGGCCATCGCCCAGATCGAGGCGCATTACGGGCGCAAGCTGTTCGTCAGGCGCAAAGGCGAGGGCGTCGAGCCCACCTCCTTCGGCGCGAGCTTCGTCCGCCAGGCGCGCCACGTCCTCGACCAGGCGGCGGGCCTGAGCCGGCTCGGCAGCGCCGAGGAGGCGGTATCGGGAACCGCGACGCTCGGCTGCTTCACCGATCTCGCCCCTTATTATGTGCCGCGGCTGCTTGGCGAATTCCGCAGGGCGATGCCGACGGTCACAATCGACTTCCGCGACGCCGGCTTCGATGCGCTGGCGAGCCAGCTCGCCAAGGGATCGATCGATCTGGCGCTGACCTATGATCTGGGGCTCGGTCCCGACATCAAGCGCGAGACGCTGATCGAGCTCCGGCCATATGCGATGCTGCCGGCCCATCACGCCTTGGCGCGCCGCGCCAGTGTGGCGCTCGCCGATCTCGCGAAATTCCCGCTGATCCTCACCGACCAGGCCTTGAGCTGGCAGCATATCGTGGCCTTGTTCAATGCCGAGGGGATCGAAGTCGATGTCGCGGCGCGCGCCTCGTCCTTCGAGCTGCAGCGTGGCATGGTGGCGAATGGCCTAGGTGTCGCGGTGGCTTATACGCGGCCCAGGTCGGATCAGAGCTATGACGGCCGCAAGCTCGCCGCGCTGCCGATCTCCGACGAACTTCCGGCCCAGCGCATATTGCTCGCCTGGGCCAAGGTGCCGGAGCTGACCCCTGTCGCTTCCACGCTGCGCGACTTCATCAAATCCCGCTTTCCTGATCAGGGCTCGCCGAAAAGCGAGAAGGGCGCCCAATAGGACGGCCTTGCCGTTTCCGGACTTGTCTTGATCACGTGGAGCAGGGCTTCCCGGAAGGCAAAGGCGAAATCGCGTCCGGGCTTGCGCGAAGTCCAATGCGCGACGGTACCGGTGGTGATCGCGACCGCCGCGTCCGACTTCACCGGCCAATGCGACACCAGGACAGACCGCGCGCCAGCCTGCAGGAAGGCGGAAGCGAGGCCTGAATAGGCTTCGAAGTCGATCTGGCTGGCGGCGCCGGTATTGCACGCCGACAGAACGACGATGCCGGCATCGAGCTTGAGCTGAGGAATCTCCGAGGTGGTCAGCAGCCCGTCGGCGCTGGTGATGAGCCCCATGGCGGAGGGCACGATGATCTGGCCGGCATCCTTCTCGACGGGAGTGAGGGCGAGCGCGGCCTCAAAGAGGCCGTCGATCTCGCCCGGCAACAATCCATGAGTGGCGAATGTGAGCATGCCGTACTGCGCCAGCGTTCCGTTGTTCGACAGCGCATAGAGGGTCTCTTCCGAGGCATTCCGGCCGAGAAGCAGGTCCTGCGCCGACGCGCCGAGCGTATCGGCGATACGCCGCACTTCGCTTTCGGAGTCGGGAAGCGGAGTCAGCGTGCCGAGAGCGCGGACGGCGCTGATGAGCCCGGTCTTGCCGGCGAGCGCCGCATAATCGGGATTGCCGATGCCGAGAAACGCGCGCGGCGGTTCGACAGATGAGGAGGCGCCGCGGTCGCGGGCGGCGATCGCCGAGAGCGCCGGCAGCATGGTGACGGCATGATCGCGCACCAGCCAGGGCAGCTCGCGATAGTCGGCGACCGAATCAGGCGGCGCTTTCGTCAGCAGGGCCTCGAAAGGAAGTTTCGCCAGGACGCCGTCGGCGACGACGATGAGATGAGCCTTGCCGCGCAATTCATCCTGGAACGGACCGAGCAGCGCCTGATAAAGCTGCCAGGCCGGCGACAGAATGTCATCCACCGGTGGTGCTCCACCCGCCGCGGCGACAACGCTGGCGCTGCGCCCCAACGGCGCGCCGATCGCGGCTCGGAAGCCTGACACCAGGGCTTCAACTTCGGGCAGCTTCAGCGACATCTCCTGCCAGCGGATCGACTCGCGCGTGACGGCGAAGCCATGGATCTCCGCCATGTTGCCTTCGACGAAGAAAACCAGCGCCTCGTCAACGGCAAGACGGCGGGCGACATCGTCAGCTTCCAGCGGGCGCGGCAGGAGAATATCGGCGATATCGATCTTCTCCTTGGCGATGAGCGCGATCGCCTCCTGCAGGTACTTCTGCTGACCGGCATTGAGCGCTTCCATGCGCGTCCGCGCGGGGCTGCCGGCCTCGCCATGGAGTCCGGCCGCGATCTCGCGCGCCGTCTGCAAGGTCGGACCGATCGTGTCGGCCACCATCTGGACGAGCCTCACTTCATCGCTGCGGCGCCCGGCCGGCGCCGACCGGTTGGCCTGCTGGCGAAGAACCGCGAGCCCGGCTTTGGTCATATGGGCGAGCTGGGCGACCTTGAAGGCTTCGCCGGTCAGGCGCCGCGCTTGGCCAAGATCACCATCCATCAGCACATGGCTTGTCGAGAGAAAGTCCCGGAAAGGTTCTGTCTGCTCGAAGGCCGGCATGCCCATCGTCATGCCGCGATAGAAAATGTAGCTCGCCGCGAGGGATCGTCCGATCGCGACAGCTTTGCTTCCGTAAGCGAGCGCGGCCTCGGCATCACCGGCGATTGCGAAGTCCGCCGCCGCTTCCTGGTTGAGCGCCGCCTTTGGCCGGCCTGGTCCGACAAGGGCTTCCGCCTTGGCGATCGACGCTCTTATGCCGGCGCTGTCGCCTTGCTCGGCGGCAGCGAGCGTCTCGTCGAGCAGATCGCGGATCTGCGGGTCATTGCGGATGAGGACACTGCCCTGCGGCCGGGTGAGGACAGCAGGCGGCTCTTCCGCCCGAGAGGGCTGCACCGACGAGAAGGCGATCATCAAGACCGCGATCAGGCGCGTGCAGCTCAATCTCATGATCGCGGGCGGACCTTTCCGGAAATATCCAGCTTGGCGCTGAACCTGGCGAATTCGTCGTCCGGAATCGAGGCGGTTTCATGTTGGGCCGGGAAACCACCGGCAGCGACCGCCTGGCGGAATTGGCCCAGGGCGTCGATCCGCTCCTGCCGGATCTGGTCCTGCAGGCGCCTGAGATTGCCCCAGGCGCGCGCATGGCGAGGCAGCCTCGCGCTCTCGCCGCAGATGTCGGACGTGAAGAGGAAGATCACATCCGCGTCGCGGCCGGAGCCCAGCGACACGGTGACGAGCGACGTGCGTCTGGTGATCTCGGCCATCACCGGGGCGGCGATGACCTCGCATTCGACCGCGAAGGCGCCGGCATCCTCGAGCTGGCGGAAGCGGTCCCACAGTTCCAGCGCTTCCTCGGCCGTCTTGCCGACCGCGCGTATGCCGCCGGTCCAGGTCGATTTGCGCGGCACCAGGCCAAGATGGCCCATGACCGGAATCTGCTCACGGCTCAGGAGTCGCACCATATCGGGGCTGCGCCCGGTGATGACCGCATCGGCGCCGGAGGTGACCGCGGCGAAGCCGGCGCGCAGAATCTCATCACCGGTGATCGCCTCGGCGAAGCCGAGTGCGGCAGTGACGAAGACGCGGCGCGAGCCTTCGCGCACCTTCGCGACATTGCTGCCGCGGCAGATCACCATTTCGATGCCGGCGGCCTCGGCAGCGGCCGCTTCCTCCGCCGTCTCTGCGGTGACCTGCGCGACCTGCCTGCCGCTGCCTTTGAGCCGCCGCAGATCGGCGACCGTCAGGCTGCGTTCCACCTCGCGGCCGCCGAAATCGAAGATGCGCGGCATCTCACTTCATCTTCTTGGCGTAATAGTCGGGTGGCACGGTGCCGTCCTTGGAGAACCAGGCCGGCACGTCGACGCCGGAATAAAGCAGGATATTGCCCCACGGATCGAAGGCGCCGGTGCGCACGATGACCTTCGCCTTGGCGGCCATCTCGGTCAGGATCGTCTCATGCTTGGGCGTTTCGAAATCGGCACCCTTGAAGATGCGCTGCACCTTTTCGAGGAGGCGCGGATTATGCTTCGGCAGCGTGTCGGCATAACCGACGCGCTCGCAGATGAGATTGGCGGCGATCGGCGTCAGCACCGTTTCGAGATCGGGCAGGTCGGGCGCGATGGCGAGATCGATGCGCCAGGCCGAGGCGGGAATCGGGAAGCCCGCATCGCAGACGATCATCAGATCCCCATGGCCCATCAGCGCGATGGCATGGCTCAGTTCGGCGTTGAGCAGTCGGTTGCGGTTCATGTCTTGTCCTTCCACACGGTGTTGCGGGCATTTTCATACATGGCGTCGGCCTCGGCGCGGTAAGCGAGGCTCGGGATCACGCCGAGCTTGGTGCAGGCGATGGCACCGCAGACGACGCCGAAGCGCACCGCGTCCACGATGTCGCGGCCCTCGGCGAGCGCCACCGCGAAGCCGGAATTGAAGGCGTCGCCGGCGCCGGTGGTGTCGACGACGTTGACCGGAACGGCGGGCACCATGACGTCGAGATCGTCGGTGAGGATGAGGGCGCCCTGGCGGCCGAGCGTGACCACGACATTGCGCACGCCTCGCCTCCGCAGCTCCGCCGCAAGCTCGCGCGACGAGCGCGGGTCGTCCGCCGGAAGGCCCAGCAGGATGCGCAATTCGCTTTCATTGGGGGTGAGGTAGTCGACGGAGGCGAAGATCTCGGGCGGCAGCGCGCGGGCCGGCGCCGGATTGAGGATGGTGCGCGCGCCATGCCTGCGGCCGAGCTCCATGGCGCGGCGTGCGGCTTCCGTCGGCACTTCGAGAACCGTCATCACCACATCGCTCTCGGCGATCCGGGCTTCCGCCATGTCCACCGATTTGGCGTCCATCAGCTCATTGGCGCCCATGTCGAGGATGATGAAATTCTCGCCCTTGTCATTGAGGATGATGAAGCCGACGCCGGTGGCCCGCGCGCTCTGCGAGGTCACGAATTCCGTGTCGACGCCCTCCGCCGCATAGAGGTCGGTGGCGATGCCGGCGAGCTTGTCGGTGCCGAGTATGGCGCGCAGGGCGGACTGCGCCCCGAGCCTGGCGGTCGCCACCGCCTGGTTGGAGCCCTTGCCGCCGGGCCCCATGTCGAAATCGGTGCCGAGCATGGTCTCGCCGAAGATCGGCAGCTTTGGCGCCCGCATGGTGAGGCCCACGGCGAAGCTGCCGACGATCGTGATCTTGGGTTTCTCTTTGGTCATCTAGCGTTCTCTTGGAATCGTCATCCCGGCGAAAGCCGGGATCCATTGAATAAGCGTATGCGGGCAGGGTTGAATATACGGAAAGAATTTAGGGGATCCCGGCTTCCGCCGGGATGACGGTTGAGGCGGAAGATCATCACGACGCCATGGCTCTGGCCAGGATGGCTTCTTCATTGACGTCGGCTCCCCGCAGTTCCTCGCTGAGACGCCCCGCCCGCATCACCAGCACGCGTTCGGCATTCATGACCAGCTCCGGCATTTCCGACGATATCATGATGATGGCGACGCCTTCGCCGGCGATCTGGCGCAGGATCGCATAGATCTCGGCCTTGGCGCCGACATCGATGCCGCGTGTCGGCTCATGCAGCACCAGGAGGCGCGGATTGGTGACGAGGCTGCGGCCGAGAATGATCTTCTGCTGATTTCCGCCGGACAAGGTCGCGAGCTTCTGGCCGAGATGCGAGATGCGGGCATCGAGGCGGGCCACCTGGGCGCGCGCCTCGCGCTTGATCTGCGCCCGGCGCAAGAAACCCGACACCGAGAAGGCCTTGAGCGAGGCTGAGATGACATTGTCGGCGACGCTCATGCTGAGAAGCGCGCCGGCGCCGCGCCGGTCGGCCGGCACATAGGCGATACCGTGGCGGATCGAGGCGGACGGATCGGCGGCCGGCAATTCCTTGCCGTCGACGGTCACCTTGCCGCCGCGCGGGATGAGACCGAAAAGCACATCGCCGAGCTGGTCCTTGCCGGAATCGGGCAGGCCGCCGAGCCCGAGAATCTCGCCGGCGCGCACGCTGAAGCTGATGCCGTCGAGGCCGGGCGCGGTCAGGTCCTCGACGGCGAGCACGACCGGATTGGCGCCTGAAGAATTCTGCAGCGCCCAGGGCTTGGCGGAGCCCAGATCGCGGCCGACCATGGCGCGGATCAGGCGATCCTGCGAGACATTGTCGTTGATCATCGTCTCGATGGTGCGACCGTCGCGCATCACGGTGATGCGGTCGGCGAGATCGAGCACTTCGTCGAGATGATGCGAGACGTAGATGACGGCGACGCCCTCGGCGCGCAATTGCCGCACGGTCTCGAACAGTCTTTCGCTTTCGCGAGTGGAGAGCGCCGAATTGGGCTCGTCCAGCACCAGGAGGCGCGCCTTCTGGCGGATGGCGCGGGCGATCTCGACCAATTGCGCCTCGGCGACGCTGAGGCGGGAGACTTTGGTGTCGGGGTCGAGATGGTCCATGCCGAGCCGGGCGAGCGCGGCGCGCGCCTCGCGCCGCATCTGATCGCGCGGCACGAATGTCGCGACCGAGCGTGCCGCCATGTCCGGCATCATGATGTTTTCGGCGATGCTGAGCGTCGGGCAGAGCGCCAGCTCCTGATAGACGACCGTGATGCCATGGGCCCGGCTCACCAGCGGCGAGGCGATGACGCTGGGCGCGCCATCGATGAAGATCTGTCCGTCATTGGGCTGCAGGTCGCCGGCGAGAATGTTCATCAGCGTCGACTTGCCGGCGCCGTTCTCGCCGATCACGGCATGGACTTCGCCGGCGGTGAAAGCGACGGCGATGCGGTCGAGCGCCAGGACGCCGGGGAACCTCTTGGTCACCCCGGCGATCCTGACGATCTCAGTCTGTGGATTGGAAGCGTTCATGCTTGCTGTTTGCGGCAGCACCTTACTTCTTCGTGACCTCGCCGATATTGTCCTTCGTGTAGATGCCGACGCCGGTGTCGAGATTGTCGATCGTCTCGCCCTTCACGAATTTGACGATGAGATTGACCGCCTCGAAGCCCTGGCGTTCCGGCGCCTGGTCGATGGTCGCCTGGATATTGCCGCTTTCGACAAGCTGCACCGTCTGGTCGAGCAGGTCGAAGCCAACGACCTTCACCTTGTCGGAGGCCTTGTTGCGTTCGACCCAGGTGCCGGCCGCCGGCGTCGAGCAGCATTCGAGCGACAGGATGCCGTCGATATCGGGATTGGCCAGCATGGCGTTTTCGATCGCCGAATAGATCTTCTGCGGATCGGTGCCGGTATTGAGGGTCTGCACGACTTCGATGCCGGCTTCCTTCTTGAGCGCCTCGCGCGCGCCGTTCTCGCGGTCGATCGACCACTGGGCGGCGGCGTCGATGGTGGTGATGATGACCTTGCCCTTGCCGTTCAGGGTTTTGGCCATCAGGGCGCCGGCCTCACGGCCCGACTGGATGAGATCCTGGCCGGCGAAGGCGAGGCGCTTGCTGTCCGGATTGTCGGTGTTGAAGGTGACGACCGGAATGCCGGCGGCGAGCACACGGTCGATGAGCGGCGCCAGCGCGTCGGTCGAGACCGAGGAGATGGCGAGGCCGTCCATCTTGCCCATCAGCGTCTCGATCTCGCTGATCTGGCCGTCGGCATCCGCGCCGACCGGGCCGATGAAATTGGCGTTGACCTTGTCCTTCGCCGCGGCGCGCGCCACGCCCGCCTTCATGAAGGGGGCGAATTCATTCGAGACGTCGTGATAGGAGACGTAGATGTCGAGCGGCTGGCCGGCCGCGACCTTCGCCTTGATGCGCTCGGCGAGCGGAAAGTCGGCGAGCTTCGATTCCGCCGCCGCATGCTGTAGCGGCAGCAGAGAAAGCGCCGTGGCGAGAAGGATATGTCTGAGTTTCATCTGGATAGTCCTCCCTTTGGATCTGCAGTTCCGTTTATTTTCAGGCGCGCCGGCGGGTCGACCATTTGTCGATTCCGACGGCGATGATGATGACGAGCCCGATCATCAGCTCCTGCACGAAGGGGTTGACCCCCATCAGCACGAGTCCGTTGCGCATGACGCCGATGATGAGCACGCCGAGAATGGTGCCGAGGATCGTGCCTTCGCCGCCCGACAGCGAGGCGCCGCCGACGATGGTGGCGGCGATGACGTCGAGCTCGAGGCCGAGGCCGGTGCGTCCCGCCTGGCCGCTCGGCAGGAAGGCGAGGCTCAATATGCCGGCGAAGGCGGCGAGCGCGCCCATCAGCACGAAAGCCCAGATCTTGACGCTGTTGATCGAGATGCCGGAGACGCGCGCCGCCTTGGCGCTGCCGCCGACGGCAAAGACTCGGAAGCCGAAATTGGTGCAGGAGAGCACCACCCAGGCGAGGGCGGCGATCAGGATGAAGAAGACGAGCTGCATCGGCACGATGCCGAAGAGATAGCCCTGGCCGATGAAGCTGAACGCTTCGAGCACGCCGGGATCGGCGCCGTTGCGGACATTGACGGTGACCGGCTGGCCGTTGGTGAGGATGAGGGCGGAGCCGCGCACCACCGACAGCATGCCGAGTGTGGCGATCAGCGAGGGCAGCCTGCCATAGGTCGAGAGCACGCCGTTGATCAGGCCGATCGCCATGCCGGTGAGCAGGCCGACGCACAGCGCCGGCACGAGGCCCCAGCCGGCGATGATCAGCATGCCGGTGGCGAGGCCCGAGAGCGCATAGTTCGAGCCGACCGAGAGATCGACCTCGCCCGAGATCAGCACGAAGGTCATGCCGACCGCCATGATGCCGAGCAGCGAGATCTGCCGGCCGACATTGAGCAGGTTGACCGAGGTGAGGAAGCCGTCAGTGGCGAAGGTGAGGAACAGGCATAGGACCACGAGCGCGAGAAACACGCCTGTCTCGCGTGCGCGCAATAGTCCCGGCAATGAAATGCGGTCCATGGCTGGTGCGCGCGCACCGGTCCTGACCGTGTCGGTCATCCTGTCCTCCCATCCAGATCCCGTCGGACCTGTCACAATAAAAGCCGGGCGTCGCCGCCCGGCTTCAGTTCACGATGCCTTGCGGAACGAGCCCGCCGGCACTTTCTTCATCTCGTCGTAATTGCCGTATTCGCGCACCTTCTTGAACGGCGCATTCTCGACGGCGTTGTAGGAGCAGATATAGCCCCAGCGATAGGTGTCGGAATGGTTGGCGTCCGAGCGGTGCAGCAGGTTGCCGTCGAAAACGAGCGCGTCGCCCGCTTCCATCTCGACATAGACATGCTCGAAGCGCTTGAGCGCCGCTTCGAGATGCTCCTGCTCGACATTGGTCTGATCGTTTTCGCGGATGTGATTGAGACGGCCGAGCTTGTGCGTCGCTTTCAGCACCTGCAGGCAGCCATTCTCGCGCGTCGCCTTGTCGAGGGCGATATAGATGCTCATCATATCGGGGGCGAGGCAGCCGTAATTGTACCAGTAGCCGAAATCCTGGTGCCATTCCCAGGCGCCGCCTTCGCGCGGCTGCTTCATCGTCATCTTGTGGCTGTAGAGATAGATCGGCTTGCCGACCGCACCCTCGGCGAGGCCGACCATGCGCTCGTCGCGCGCCAGGAGGCCGTATTTGTCGTCTTCGGCCTTGGTCCACATCTTGAGGAGGGTGGTCTTGCCTTCCTTGTCGCCCTTGGACATCACGGCGCCTGCGGCCTTCTCGGCCTCGAGCTGCTTGCGGGCATGGTCGCGGAAGTCGGCGACTTCCTCCGGGCTCAGCAGGCCTTTGCGGATGATATAGCCGTCACGCGCGTAATCCTTGGCTTCCTGCGCGGTCAATCCCAGCATTCTTTTTCTCCCATTCATGAACGAAACAGGCCTGTTTTGGATGGCGTTATCGCCTTCCGTCAGGGGAAGGGCCGTCGCCAAAGGCCGGGTTTCGATCGCGTTTTGCTGCGCTTCGTGAAGTGTTGAGCGCGATCCTATGCCCGCCTTTCCGGCCTGGAAATGGACAAAGGAGTCCATTTTTTGTATAAAACGCGCATGCCCGAAACGAGCTTTATCGAGAACCTCCATTATGTGCCCGAACCGGGCTGGACCCTGGCCGCCGCAAGCGTGCTGCGCGCCGGCAAGGTCACGGCGGCGCCCGATTACCGGATCGTCAGGGCAGCGCATCCCGGCCAGGACATTCTTTATTGTTTGTCTGGCGCGGGCATCGTGGAGACCCTCGGCGAGCGGGCGCAGATACGACCGGGTCAGCTCGTCTGGATCGCCAATGAGGAGCGCCATGGCCATTTCGCCGACCGCAGGACGCCGTGGAGCCTGCTGTGGTTCCGCCTCGACGGTCCCAATCTTCCCGCCTTGCGCCGCAAGCTGTTCGGCGACGGGTTTCCGCGCGCGACGCTCGCCGGGAACGTCAATCTCGTCCCCTGGTTCGACCGGCTCTTCACCGCGCTCAGGCGGCGCGAGCCGGGACTCGATCTGCGGCTCAACCAACTCGTCGCCGAATTCCTGGCGACCATAGACCGCAGTCTCGCCGGCAGCGGCGCCCGCGACCTGCCGCCGGCCCTGACCGCCGCCGTCAACGCCATGCGCGGCAATCTGGGGCTCGCCTGGGAAGCTGGGGATCTGAGCGCTGTTTCAGGTCTCGGCCCCTCGCAGATCCGCCGCCTGTTCCGCAAGCATCTGCGCACCAGCCCGCGGCAATGGCTCATCCGCGAGCGGCTAATGCAGGCGCAGTCGCTGCTGGTCGGCGGCAAAAGCCTTGCGGAAGTATCGGACCTCTGCGGCTTCTGCGACGTCTATCACTTCAGCCGCGAGTTCAAGCGCTCGACGGGAGTTGCGCCGTCGTGGTGGCGCAGGAGTGAGATCGGCAGCTCATAGTCCTTTCCGTCATCCCGGCGAAAGCCGGGATCTACTAAATTCGTGCAATAGGTGGGCACCGCTCGCATTACCAGGCCTCAATGGATCCCGGCGAAAGCCGCTTTCGGATTCACACATCTTGCGAGGTGCCTGCGATTTATCTCTCACCGCTTCAGTGCAGGACTGTCGGGGAAAAACGATGAGACGTCAGAAAAAGCGGCGTATAGCAAGCGGATAGAGTGTGTCTTCGATGGGACAGGACTCAGAATTCTCAAGCAGATTTTCCCCTTCTCC
>JBMOOM010000004.1:0-26442 GCA_049323275.1 Pseudomonadota bacterium | reverse complement strand
AACACCCTCATCCGCCCTGTCGGGCACCTTCTCCCGCAAGCGGGAGAAGGGGGAAAATCTGGATTGAATTCTGAGTCTCGGCGATTGAAGATGAGTTCCACCTACGTGATTTACGCCGCTTTCTCCAACATCCCATAATTTTTCCCGGACAGTCCTGCGCAAGCGGGAGAAGGGAAAGTGTTGGAGAGGCTCAGCTCGTTCGTTCAACAGCATTTTGAGCTCTTCAGCCGACGAGCCACTTGTTGAAGCGCTCGAAGATCTCCGGTCCCTTCTCGGCCCAGTAGTCGAAATCCTGGAACACCGCCGTCTTGCCGTTCTGCGGCGAGTTGGGCAGCAATTCGAGGGTCTTGGCGTCGAGGAGCTCGAAGCTCTTGGTGTTCACCGGCCCATAGGGAATGGTCTTGGAGAAGGTCGCCTGGTTGGTGGCGTCGACCATATTGGCGAGGAACTCCATCGCCTCCTTCTTGTTCTTGGCGCCCTTGGGAATGACCATCGCGTCGCAGACATAAAGCGCGTTGTCGAATGTGTAGTCGACCGGCGCGCCGTCATTCTTCGCCTTGAAGACGCGCCCGTTCCACACCGTGCCGACATCGACCTCGCCGCCGATGACGAGCTGCGCCGCTTGTGCGCCCGACGTCCACCAGGTGAGATCGGCCTTGAGCCCGTCGAGCGATTTGAAAGCGGAATCGAGATCGATCGGATAGAGCTTGTCGCGCGCCTGGCCGCCGCCCATCGCCGCCACTTCGAGCGTCTGCGGCGCCAGCTTCCACAGGCTGCGCTGGCCTTCCTTGGCCGAGGGATTGAAGAACTCGGCCCAGTCCTTGGGCCGCGTCTCGGCGCTGAAGGTCTTGGTGTTCCAGGCCATGATATAGGCGGCCACGTCGACCAGCACATAATGCTCCTTGGCTGCGACCGGCAGCAGCGGCGATTTGTCGAAGGCGCCGTATTCGATGGGCTCGAGAAGGCCGAGGCGCGCCAGCGCCGCCGCTTCGGTGGCGTCGATGTTCAAGATGTCGACATCGACGGCGTTGTTCTCGACCATCGCCTTGACGCGCGCGGTATCCATATAGGGCGCGCCGAGGATCTGAATGCCGGTCTTCTTCTGGAACGTGTCGAAATAGGCGGCCTTGAAGGCCTCTTCCAGCGCGCCGCCGGAATTCGGGACCGTCATCGTGGCGGGCTTGGCCTTGGCGATATGGGGAAAGCCGGCCAGGGCGACGCCTGAGGCGGCCATCCCCTTGAGGACCTGGCGGCGGTCGAATGTTGAACGCTTGGACGATGGATGTTTGGTGATCATTGTTTCGCTCCCAGACTCGTTATGTCGTTCTTGCGTGCAGCACGGCGGTCTCAGCTCTCGGTCGGCCCTCCTCTCTTTTTCTCAGGTTCAGTCCATGACGATGCCGCCGCCGGCGATGACGGTTTCGCCCGTCATGTAGCGGTTGCGCTCGCTGGCGAGGAAATAGACGACCTCGGCGATGTCGCTCGGATCGGCGACGCGGCCGAGCGGCGTCGATTTGGCGAGGTCTTCGTAGATGCCTAATGCCCTGAGATTGGGCGTGTCGATCGGCCCGGGCGACACCGCATTGACCAGGATGTTGTCGGGCGCCAGCTCCTGCGCGAAGGATTTGGTCAGGCTGATCACGCCGGCCTTGGCGGCGGCATAGTGGGCGTTCTTGGCATAGGGAATATAGGCGTCGATCGAGGCGATCGAGACGATGCGCCCGGCCTTGCGCGGCTTCATGTGATTGGCGGCGGCGACCGACATATGGAACATGGCGCGCAGATTGACGTCGAACGTGTAGTCCCAGGCCTCGTCGTCGATATCGAGCATGGCCTTGCGCGGATAGACGCCGGCATTGTTGATCAGGATGTCGGCATGGCCCAGCGCCGAAGCCGCCTGGCTGAAGGCGGCATGCGCCTCGTCGCGGCGACGTAT
Source organism: Pseudomonadota bacterium (assembly GCA_049323275.1). GTDB lineage: Bacteria > Pseudomonadota > Alphaproteobacteria > Rhizobiales > Aestuariivirgaceae > Taklimakanibacter. Next base: position 24,506 of record JBMOOM010000004.1, on the reverse strand, counting down.
GTCGCCCGCAACGCCGACCGCCTTCCCCGGACCGCCCAGGCGTTCGACGGTGCTGGCGAGCCCGTCCTCGTCGATATCGATGATCGCCACCTTGGCGCCGCGCCCGGTGAAGAGGCTGGCGAGGGCAAAGCCCAGACCACGCACCCCGCCGGTGATGACCACATGCCGGCCGGCCATTTCCGCTGACCCCATTCGTCCCCTCCAAGGGTTGAGCGACCCTCGTTGTGATCGCTTTCCAATTTGAATTATTATTATGCGATAAAACGTGTTTGACAAGCAGGAATCGGAGCGACGGCGGAAATCCGCCGCAGCTCTTTGAAAGCAAAGAACTAAATCAGGAATTGAGGCCGATCAGAGCGCCATGCGGGATATCGACGGCGACTTCGGTGCCTGGCGCGAGGAAGGACTCCCCGGCCTTGAAAGGCGCATCGATCTGCACCTCGCCGCCTGGGCGCGCGATCGCATACCGCACGATCGAGCCCAGGAATTCGCGATGCTGCACGGTGCCGGAAAGGCGCAGATGGCCGCCGGGCGCCTGGGCGGCGGCTGCCGTGGTGAGCTTGCCGTCCGCCGGCCGGAAAGCGACCTTGACGCCGGCCAGACCTGCCGGCGCGCCGGCGCCGAGGCTCTCCCGCGACAGGATATTGGCCGAGCCGAGGAAACCCGCGACGAAGCTGGTGGCGGGGGCGGTGAAGAGATCGACCGGCGATCCCGCTTGCAGCAGCTTGCCTTCATTGAGGATGGCGATCCGGTCGCAGATGGCGCTCGCCTCCTCCTGATCATGGGTCACGAAGATAGTGGTGAGATGGAGCTCCTGCTGCAATTCGCGCAGCCAGCGCCGGAGCTCGGTGCGCACCGTGACGTCGAGCGCGCCGAAGGGCTCGTCGAGCAGCAGCACGCGCGGTCGGATCACCAGAGCGCGGGCGAGCGCCACGCGCTGGCGCTGGCCGCCCGACAATTGCGCCGGAAAACGCTCGCCGAGATTGGTGAGGCGCACCAGCTTCAGGATCTCGCCGACCCGCTGGCGGATCTGCTCGTCGGACGGCCTGACATCGCGCGCCATCACGCGCAGGCCGAAGGCGACATTCTCGGCGACGGAGAGATGCGGGAACAGCGCATAATGCTGGAAGACGAATCCGATCTGCCGGTAGCGCGGCGCCACGTCGGTGGCGTCCTCTCCGTCGAACAGCACCCTGCCCTGGTCCGGCGTCTCGAGCCCGGCAATGATGCGGAGCAGCGTCGTCTTGCCGGAGCCGGACGGCCCGAGCAGCGCCACCAGCTCGCCCTTCGGGATATCGAGGCTCACTCTGTCGAGCGCCTGATACTGGCCGAAGCGCTTGCTCACATCGTCGATATGCAAGGTCATGGATCAGTTTCCTTCCGCATGGCGGCGCACGCCGCTGCGCTCGAGCAGGTATTTGGCGATGAGGGTGAAGACGGCGATCAGCATCAGCACCGAGGCCGCGGCGAAGGCGCCGACCGAATTATGGTCCTGGTAGAGCAGCTCGACATGGAGCGGCAGCGTATTGGTCTCGCCCCGCACATTGCCGGAGACGATCGACACGGCGCCGAACTCGCCGAAGACGCGGGCATTGCACAGGATGATGCCGTAGAGGAGCGCCCAGCGCATGCCGGGCAGACTGATGCGGCAGAAGGTCTGGAAGCCCGAGGCGCCGAGCGAGATGCCGGCCTCCTCACGCTCGCGGCCTTGCGTCTCGAGCAGCGGGATCAGTTCGCGCGCCACGAAGGGCGCCGTCACGAACAGGCTCGCCAGCACGATGCCCGGCAGCGCGAACATGATCTTGAGGTCGTTGGCCTGCAGGAAGGGCCCGAACAGGCCTTGCGCGCCATAGACGAACAGATAGGCGACGCCCGCCACGATGGGAGAGATCGAATAGGGCAGCTCGATGATGGCGGTAAGGAAGCGCCGGCCGGGAAAATCGAATTTTGCGATGGCCCAGGCGGCGGCGATGCCGAACAGCGTATTGACCGGCACCGCGATGAGCGCGGTGATCACCGACAGCTTGATCGCATGCAGCGTGTCTTCGGTGAGGAGACTGTCGAAATAGCGTCCCGCCCCCTCGGCCAAGGCGTAGCTCAGGATCGCCAGCAGCGGCGCGGCGATGAGGAAGATGGCGATGATCGCCACGATACCGATGAGGAGCCGGCGGACGAGCTTCTGGTCTCCCACTCTCTTGGTGGCCATCGCGTCAGCTCCGCGTCAGATGCCGGCCATACCAGGACTGCGCCAGGCTGGTCAGGATGAGGATGGCGAGCGAGGCGAAGAGCATCACCGTGGCGATCGCCGCCGCCCCCGGATAGTCGAATTCCTCGACGCGGATGAAGGCGAGCAGCGAGGTGATCTCGGTCGACATCGGCTGGTTGCCGGCGATGAAGATGATGGCGCCGAACTCGCCGAGGCAGCGCACGAAGGCGAAGGAGATTCCGGCGAGCAGCGCCGGCATCAGCAAGGGCAGGATGACGCGGCGCAGCGTGTCGAGATCGCCGGCGCCGAGACAGGACGCGGCGTCCTCGAATTCGGGATCGAGCTCCTCCAGCACCGGCTGCACCGTGCGCACGATGAAGGGAAGACTCGTGAAGATCATCGCGATGATGATGCCGAGCGGCGTATAGGCGACCTCGATGCCGATCGAGGAGAGCGGCGCGCCGAACCAGCCGTTCTTGGCGAAAAGGGCGGTGAGCGTCACGCCGGCGACGGCGGTCGGCAGCGCGAAGGGAACATCGACCAGCGTGTCGAGGAGGCGCTTGCCGGGAAAGTCGTAGCGCACCAGCACCCAGGCGAAGGCGAAGCCGAAGACCGCGTTGAAGAGCGTGGCGGCAAGCGCGCACAGCAGCGTGATCCGGTAGGTCGACAACGCCCGCGGCGAGGTGACGATGTTCCAGAATTCGGCAAAGGAGAGGCTCATCGCCTTGAGCAGCACCGCCGCCACGGGCAGCGCGATGATGAGCGCCACATAGACGAGTGTGATGCCGAGCGAGAGCGGAAGGCCGGGAAGGATGCGCCGTTGCGGCATGAGGGATCAGGCTGTCATTGTACAAGGGAACGGGGCGGGATGATCCCGCCCCGCCCGCTTAGAGCATAGTTTTGGTCAGCGCGCGACAAAGAGCTGGTCGAGGACGGCGTCCGAGGCGAAATGCTCCTTCGACACCTTCTGCCAGCCGCCGAACACGTCCTCGACGGTGACGAGCTTGAGCTCGGGGAAGTCGGCCTTATGCTTCTCGACCACGCTCGGCTCATGCACGCGATTGCCGTACTGCGCCACGATCTCCTGGCCTTCCGGTGAATAGAGGAATTTCAGATAGGCTTCGGCGATGGCGCGCGAGCCGCGCTTGTCGACGACCTTGTCGACCACCGCGACCGGGAATTCGGCCAGAAGGCTCGTCGGCGGCGTCACCAGGTCGAACTTGTCCTCGCCGAACTCCTTGGCGATGGCGCGCGTCTCGGCCTCGAAGGTAATCAGCACGTCGCCCGTCTCGCGCTCGACGAAAGTGGTGGTGGCGCCGCGCCCGCCGGTGTCGAAGACCGGCACATTGGCGAAGAGCTTCTTGATGAAGTCGCGGATCTGCGTCTCGTCGCCCTTGAAGGCTTCCTTGGCATAGGCCCAGGCGGCGAGATAGGTGTAGCGCGCATTGCCCGAGGTCTTGGGATTGGGGAAGATCACCTTGACGTCGTCGCGGACGAGATCGCCCCAGTCCTTGATGCCCTTGGGGTTGCCTTCGCGCACCAGGAAGGACGGGAAGGAGTAATAGGGCGACGCATTGTTGGGCAGGCGCGTCTGCCAGTCGGCGGCGACGAGATCGCCTTTGTCATGCAGGATCTGCACGTCGGTGACCTGGTTGAAAGTCACCACATCGGCCTCGAGCCCCTCGAGAATGGCGCGCGCCTGCTTGGAGGAACCGGCATGCGACTGCTTGACCTCGAGATCCTTGCCCGTATCGGCCTTGTATTTGACGATGAAGGCCTTGTTGACCTCGGCATAGAGCTCGCGCGCGATATCGTAGGAGACATTGAGGATGGTGTTCGGTTCTTCGGCCTTTACCGGCGCGGCAAATGCCAGGGCGGCCAGGGCCGCTGCCACGACAAGCTTTTTCATAAATCCTCCAAGGAGATAAGGAAAGGTGGGCATGAGTTCTGTTTAAAATCTCGACTGTTCTATAAAAAGAACGAAGGGCCTGTCAAGGCGAGGTCGGAGATATTTCGTAAGGGCAGAAGTGAGGAAATCTCAGAGCTGGGCCCTGTCTCTGACCCTTCGTAGTTTTGTTGCTTGCCTGCCGGCAGTGGCCGCGCGAAATAGATGGCCGACGGCAGGGAGGCCAGATGAGTATTTCGGGGACGTCGGCGAAAGCCGATTTCGGAGTCAAGCTCGTCGACGCGCAGCAGGCGCTGGCGGCGGTCCGCCCAGGCAATAGAGTCTATCTCGGCACCGGCTGCGCCGCGCCACGCCACCTGATCGCCGCCCTTGAAAGCCTGGAGCCGGGACCGGCCGATCTCGAATTCGTCAGCTTCCTCGCCACCCTCGCCTCGCCCGCGACGACGGCGAGCCGCTATCGTCACCGCTCATTCTTCGTCGGCAGCGATATCCGCGACCTCCAGGCCTCGGGCCGTCTCGATTACGTGCCGATCTCGCTCGAGGAAGTGCCCGCCCTCCTCGCCAATGGCAGATTGCCCATCGACGTGGCGCTGCTCCAGGTCTCGCCGCCCGATGCGCGCGGTTATGTCAGCCTCGGCGTGTCGGTGGACCTCGCCCCGGCGGTGCTCGGCGTCGCCCGTCATGTCATCGCCGAGATCAATCCGGCGATGCCGCGCACCCACGGCTCGAGCTTCGTCCATGTCGACCGTTTCGACGCTTTCGTCGGCGTCGACACGCCGGTGACGGAATATCGCCATCCGCCGGCCGGCGACACGGCGGACCGGGTCGCGCGCTACATCGCCGCCATCATCGAGGACGGCTCGACCCTGCAGATCGGGCTCGGCCGCGTGCCCAACGAAGCTTTGCATCACATCAAGGATCGCCGCGACCTCGGCATCCACAGCGACGTCATCACCGACGGCGTCATGGACCTCGTGGAGGCGGGCGTCGTGACCGGCCGGCACAAGACGCTGCATCGCGACCGCATCGTCACCAGCTACTGCCTTGGAACGCGGCGCCTCTATGACTTCGTGCACGACAATCCGCGCTTCGATTTCCAGCCGATCGAGGAAGTCTGCGATCCGCGCGCCATCGCCGCCAATCATCGCATGGTGTCGATCACCCAGGCCTTCGCCATGGATCTCACCGGCCAGGTCTGCGTCGACCAGCTCGAAGGCCGGTTCTATGGCGGGCTTTCCACCCAGACTGCCTTCATCCGGGGCGCGGCGCGCTCGGCCGGAGGCAAGCCGATCGTCTGCCTCGCCTCGACCACGGAGGACGGCGCCTCGCGGATCAAGCCGCTGCTCGCCGCCGGCGACGGCGTCGGCATCACCCGCTCGGACGTGCATTACGTCGTCACCGAATATGGCATCGCCTATCTGTTCGGAAAATCCATCCGCGAGCGGGCGCTCGCCATGATCGAGGTGGCGCATCCGGATCATCGCGATGCGCTGGTGGAGGCCGCCAGAGAGCTGGGCTACGTCCCGCGCGAGCAGTATCTCGCCTCGCACGACGCCTATCCGGTTCAGGAGGAGCGGCGCCTGACCCTCGCCAATGGCGCCGAGCTGTTGATCCGGCCGGCGCATGCCGCCGACGCCGACGCGCTCAGGTCCCTCTTCCATCTCCTCTCGCCCGACGATGTCTATACGCGTTTCTTCCGGCGCGTCCGCTCGCTCTCCTATCAGGATATCCAGACCCTCTGTAATGTGAACCACGAGACTCAAGTGGCCTTCCTCGCGGTGACGGGTCCACGCGAGAACGAGGTGGTGGTGGGCAGCGGCTGCTATTTCCTGAACGCGACGACCAACCTGGCCGAGGTCGCCTATATGGTGGCCCCCGACTGGCAAGGCCATGGGCTCGGCACGGCGCTGCAGACGCGCCTGCAGGAATACGCCATGGCCCGCGGCGTCAAGGGTTTCATCGCCGAGATCCTGGCGAACAATGCGCGCATGGTGCGTCTCGCCGCCAATGCGCCGGGCGTCGCCACGACGGAGCGCGACGGCGACACGATCCAGGTGACCACCCTGTTCTCCGACCGGGCCGCCGCAAGGCCGGCGAAATCCGATGCCGAGCCCGAGGGCAAGGCCTCCAAGGCGCCGGCGAAACGCAAAGCCCGGCGTCCGTCGAAATGAACCTCTTGCGCGACGGGATCACATGTCGATCCAGCTGACGATCAGAAAGAAGATCATGGGCATCGCCATCGGGCTGATCGTCCTGATGGTGTTCACGGCCGTCCTGTCGCTCGTCTGGGTCCTGCGGGTCGAGCAGCGCATCGAGGAGCTCTCCAACAACTATATTCCGGCCTATGGCCATCTGGCGCGCACCAATATCCGATCTCTCGAACGGGCCCTGGCGCTGCGCCGCATGGTGATGGTGAAGATGCAGCTGCCCATCGACACCGGCAAGCTCGAAGAAAATCGCGAGCTCTTCGAAAGCAAGGGCGACGAGGTCGAGCAGGAGGCGCAGGCCGCCCGCGATCTGATCAACGGCCTCATCGAGACGCGGAAGACATCGGCCGACGACGCCATCGCGCTGGCCCGCCTGGACAGCCGCATCGCCGCGGCGATGACCGAGACCCGCCAGCAGCTGAATGAGGAGATCGATCGCCTCTTCGCGGCGCTCGAGACGCGCGACGCGCATGCGATTTCCGACGCCATGACCAGGGTCGACGGCTTGCGCGACGACCTCATCGGCAAGCTCGACGGCATTCGCGCCGACATGCTCACCCTGCTGCGCGCCGATGCGGCGGCGACGGTCGCCAAGCAGCGCCAGGCCATGCTGATCGCTGCCGCCGTGACCGCTCTTGCCGCCTTGCTCGGCCTCATGTTCGCGCTGCTCGTCAGCGGCGGCATAACGCGCCCGGTTCTTCGCCTGCTCGAGGGCACGCGCGCGGTCGAGGCGGGCAATCTCGACCATACGGTCACCGTGAGCTCGCGCGACGAGATCGGCCATCTGACCACCGCCTTCAACCGGATGATCGAGCAGCTGCGCCTCAAGGAGCATATCCGGCGGACCTTCGGCAAATATGTCGATCCGCGTGTGGTGGAGGACCTGATCGACCATCCGGTGCTCGCCACCGAGGGCCAGCACCGGGTCATGACGGTTCTGTTCTGCGACGTCAGAGGCTTCACCGGCATCGCCAAGGAGACGACCTCCGAGGGTCTCGTCAAGGTGATGAACCGGTACTTCTCGACGATGTCCGAACCGATCCGCGACCATGGCGGCATCATCGACAAATATATCGGCGACGCCATCATGGCCTATTGGGGGCCGCCCTTCAGCGAGAATGCCGATCAGGCGCGCCTCGCGAGTCTCGCCGCCCTCGACATGCAGGCCCGTGTCGCCCCTCTCAAGGCCGAGATCGCCGGGCTGCTCGGCATGCGCAGCCTGCCGATGGCCTTCGACATCCGCATCGGCATTGCCACCGGAGAGGCGCTGGTCGGCAGCGTCGGCTCCGAATTCATGATGAGTTACACCGTGCTCGGCGAGACGGTAAACCTGGCCTCGCGCCTCGAAGGGGCCGGCAAGCTCTATGGCACCCGTATCCTGGCTTCCGCCGACACCATCGCCGGCGCCGGCGACGCGATCGAAACGCGCGAGATCGATCGGGTGATCGTCCTGGGCGAGTCCCAGCCGCAGGCCATGTTCGAGATCATGGGTCGCAAGGGTGAACTCACGCCGGCACAGCACGAGCTGATGGCGCGCTTCGCCGAAGGCCTCGCGGCCTATCGCGCCAGGCGCTGGGATGAGGCGCGCGTCGGCTTTGCCGCGGCCCTCGCCGCCATTCCCGGGGATGGACCGTCAAAGGCATTTCTGAAGCGGCTTGACGAGTTCAACTCATCGCCACCGCCGGAAGGCTGGGATGGCTCCTGGCAACTGAGCCAGAAGTAGCGAAGCTGGCGACGGTATCTCCGGCCCCGGCTACACAGCGAGAAAGGCGGAGATGGCGATCGCGTTCACGAGGGATGTGAGGATCAAAGCGACGATACCATATGGCGCCGTGGCGGATCCGGCCACCCGCTCATTTCTGCCATGAGGGCGAAGGATGTTGCAGATGCCGATCAGGCCGGCGGCAATGAAGTACGTCACTATTGCATAGGCGGACATCACGACCAGGCTTGCCCGCACAGTTTGAGGATATTCCCAGTTGCCGATCGTCTCACCGAGCCCACTACGGTTGATTATCCAATCCTGCAGTGGCCCTCCAAGTGTTTTCGGGTCCGCGCCTATGGCGATGCAGGAGTCTTCTTCGCACCAGGCGCCGAAAAGGAGCGCCGCCAGGATCGCCACCACATAGGTGGCGAACCAGATTGAGAGAGCCGCTCCCAGCAACAGTCGTGCGTCCTGAATGTTCGGCCAGCCCAGCCGGCGTGCAGCTCTGGAAATCCCGTAGCAGAGACACAAGAGAACGAACATCTTGATCAGCACCAGGACCGGCGCAAAGAGCACATTCCCGGACACGGTAACCAACCCCGAGATCACGGCGAAGGCATATTCAAGTGGAATGATCAGCCAGAAAATCCGCAAGCCCCAGGCCGACTTTTTTTCGTCCAGCAGAAAGGCTTCGAATGGAAATTCAGTCCAGAAGCGGATGACATCCGTCCGCGTCAGCATGGATCACTCATTGTGAACCCATCTGACGGAATAAGCCCGTACCTTTTCCCTGCCAAGATCCCTGATGATCACCTTGGTTCGCGACGGTTTCCAGAATGAGAGCCAGCTCAGGCCGGGGACCGGATCGATCTCACGGCACAGACGAGTATCCTTCTTGGCCTTGAACACGAGCAAGGAGGCCAGATCGGCATAACGCGTGTTCGGTTTGTGCCTCTCGCCGCCAACCTGGCTGCCGGCGATGGCCTCGCCCGGAATAAATTGCTCGATAGGCACCTTCTTCGGGCGAAAGGTCTTTCGAGTTCTATTGTCGTCGTCATTCAGGTCTTCAAAGTCGCCAACCAGCGAACGGGTGCTCTCGCAGGACGGATATCCGCCCCAGAAATGCCACTTCTTCAGTGTCGAGCTTTGATGGCGAGCGGCGAGATAGCTGAAATAGTCGTCATAATCGACGCCGCCATCTACAGGTCTGTTGAGTGCGACGCCATCAAATTCCTGGATGCAGTCTGTTTCGACAGCGCCCCGTTTTAGCCAGACTTTCTTTGCGAGCTTCTTATTGTCGACCGCCGCGGTCAACAACTCCACGTTCCAGATGTTCTCTCGCCGGCTCGAGCCGACATCTTGGACGAAATAGAACCGGACACGCCGATCGAACTCAATCGAGTTGTCTTTGCCCAGCTTGATGAAGCTCGCCCCATTGCGCGAGCTGACATAGAGACCCGAGCCTTTGGCCGACAGCACGTCGCATTCATCAGCGCCGAATACCGGACCGGCGCCGATAAGGATGCCCAATATGCCTAGGATGCCCGCTTTCATGGGATCCCTCCCAAATCAGAAATATTTACTCTACGTTAGACCCTGGCAAAGTCAAGCTCTGCTGCTCGCTGTCGGAAAACCACAACCTGACCATTTCCGATACGCCGTAGCTCGACGCGATGAACTTGCCTAACCGCAGATAGGCAAAAAACTGCGATTCGCCGAACCACTGGTCGAGTGTGCTGTCATGAGGGAAATTCTTGTTCGCTGCCGAATAGCTTTGGACGGAGATCGGCTCACCTCCCCGTAAGCAAGGCCGGAAATACAGCAATTTGCCGGTGGGAACACCTTGCCCATAGTTAATTGTAGCTTCGGCAAATCCAGCCTTGCCCTCTCTGATCTTAGCGATCTCGTCCGCCTTGAACGTGATTTCGGCGGGGAGATCGAGAGCGGCGATGCGGTCCGCGACCCCGAGATCCGTCAGCCAGCCTGACGGGTCTCGTCCGCCATCCACCACGACGATCAATCCGCATCGGCGCGCCAGCACTTCATAGAGGCCAAGATTGTCGAAATGCCCCCCATCGGAGAGATTGACAAACTTGTAGTTCTCATTGGTAAGCCCCAATGCCTCACGCAGCAGAGGATAGGCCGCGAAACGAGGCCCTGTTTTTCTGGCCTTTTCAGGATAGATCGGGTTGCCGAACCAGGCGCCCAGTCTCAGATTGAAGGCCGTGAGCAGCACATTCAGCACCGGCCGGCTGTGATAGCCCATATTTGGGCTCACCGCCGCTCCGGATACCGCCATGACGGTTCCCAAGGATAAATCGTCCGAGAAGTCCTTGGCCGGCACAAAGGCACCTAGACCGTTGCGCAGGACTCTCGAACCCACCGCAAACCCGCTGGCGGAAAACGGCAAGGCGCGCCGTTCCTGAGTGGCGAGGTCACTGCTCGACAGCACGTTCATCGCCATATTAACCAGATGAACCTGAGGCGGGATACTCCCGTCAGATTTGTCGACAAGGGCGCGGAGATTGATGTTGTCGTTCGGCCGGATATCGAACCAAGTTGTCGTGTCGCTCTGTTTCGTCCTTTCCTGGGCAATGCGATCGGGGTTCGAGGCGCCAAGAAATGTACGGATCAGCCGAACCCTGTATATGTCGTGCAGGGAAAAACGGTTGATACCGACGTAGAAGGAAGAGACGGACCACACAAACCCCAGTAGCAGCAGCAACACAACATAACTAGGCACAAGCAAATCTCCCGCGAGATCTATGGGAATCCATTCGAGTGATAGCTGCGCCACCATCGGCGCGAGCTGCCCCGCGCCCCAAACCATGAATTGAGCGGAATACGCGGTGAGCAAAACCAGAAACACCGGAACCGACAGATTCAGCACCCATTTCGAAATCGCTTCATAGCTCGACGGGCCTGCCCCGCTGACAAGGGCGAAGGTCTGGCGCGCGCGTCCTAGCCACAAGGTGATGGCACCCGACCCGACCGTCGTGACTGGGCCAATGAGGTCGCCAAAGAGACCGAGTATCCTATCGTGATATAAAACGACGCCCGCAAAGATCGCCCACAGCATCGGAAACCTGAGTTGCAGGCCGGCGAACCGCGCCAGCCATTCGCGCTCGACATCGCTCTTCGGCGCCGCGCTTGTCAGGGCAACATAAAAAGCCTCGCCGAGAAGAATGATACCGACCAGCAGCAAAGGCGAAAAGACGATCTTGGCTGCGATGCTCGCTTCACCCAGTGGATTAACGATCAGGAACAGCGGCCAGACGATCATCCCTTGCAGAATCAGGATCACGCCACGCCCGTATTTCCAGAACTGCCGCCTTCTCTCCTCCTCGTCACGGGAACTCTGCTCGTCGCTGTCGCGCAGAAACAGGGTTTGAACAAAGGCTAGGATGGGCAACAGCGCGGCTACGAAAAACACGGAGACCTTTGGCCAATTGGTCAGATGCACCTGGGCGGATTTACAGTAGAGTTTGCCCGGATCAGCCGAGCAGGCGACGTCAAGCGACGTCCCAAAATTTCCGACATGCGTCCACAGCATGAAGGCCCCGGTAAACAGGACAAAACTATAGCCCCAGATGAATTTCGGAAAAATCTGGACGGCGTTGGATCGCCAGCCGGGCCTCAGCCTGAGGGATTCGGTATATGACCAGCAGATCATCAGGATGGCGATGAGCTGGCTGGCTACGACGAACACCCGTTGCTGACCAGCCGTAAGGACATCTCTGAGGCTGAAAAGGGGATGACTGACGGACCGCTCGAGCAGCAGGACCGGAACAATCAGGAGGAACAGGAACGGCACCAGTATCATCCAGTTGAGCAGGAGATTCCTGATTAACAGAACCGCCCCAGCCAGGCTGTCGAGCGAAGTCAACCCCACCTTCGGCGTCAAGAAATTCGAGTATTTGAGCAGATAATGAAGTGGCGACTCGGGTTTTGAGAATTCGCTGGCATCCGACAACCGTTGCTCGACGTCCCTGTATCCTCCGCGCTCCCTGCTCACCCACGCCCCGATGAAGGCGCCGGCATATCCTCCCCCCGAGACCGTCGACAAATAATCGAAACGGGCAAGCATGCGCTCGCGAGCCAGTTCAATGACGAAGCCCAGACAGAAAGCGGCGCTTCTTACTCCGCCGCCCGAAAGACAAAGGGCCGAATAGCTCCCCTTGTTCCTGTTCGTATCATCGAAGAGTTGCCTTCTGCGCTCCAGATAGTCCTTCTCGAGTCGTCTCACTTCGCCGAATTCAAGGGAGTCGCTCATGTTCAGTCAGCACTTCGCGTCCGGCATCACTGACACGCCGGCGCGATCTGGAACCGGCCATAGGTCTGCGGCAGCGCCGCTTTCAGTTTTTTCATGCACGACGTGCATTGCGGCCGGTTGAAATTGATGAGGCGCTCGACCGTGCGCGACGCCGGGCCTTCGTCATCGTCGTCACGCAATCTAATCATGAGCATGCGGTTGACTTGTGGCGTGCGGCCACTCAGCGCTTTGTTGCAGAGATCATCGAACTCGAAGGCGACGCGCAGAATCTGCGAGCCCGAACGCATCAGGAAGCCACGCTGATAGAGGGGAGAACTGAGATCCTCGGCTGAATCGTAGCAGAAGCCATGGCCCTCCATCAGCACGTCGCGCAGGCGATCCGCGATGCTCGCTGAATTCGATGCCGGAGATGCCACGTCATGCGGGTCGTCCAGGACGGCGCCGGGCGTCAGATGCTGATTGAGGATTCTCGCCCGTTCTTCCTGGCTGCTCCCGAGCCTGCCCGCGAGCGCGTCGATGACGGTTTCGTCGAGCTTGTTCCTGACGATCGCGCGCTGGGCCATGTCGTTCCAGCAGTTCGCCGGTGCCGCTGTCTCTTCGTTCTCCGGAAACCCCGTTTTCGGCCAGAAATCACTGATTGGTACGCCCTTTCTGCAACCGATCTTGGCAAAGCTGAGGTCCTTGTCGAGATCCAGGTTCTGGACGAAGAGCGACGCGGCAATCGCCAAGGCATCATAGTCGTTGAGGCCATATTGCCTCTGCAGATAGCTCTGAATCCCGTCGCAGGCATCGCCCCAGGCACTGAGGTTCGAGCCCGCCGGCAAGTTCTTCACCTTTTCCTTCAAGGCCTCGTCCACTTCCTTGAGCGTGTCGAGGGATTCGAGGGCCTTTGTCTTGATGGAATAGAAGATCTTGCTCCCGCGGACACTGTTGCCCAGCGTCTTGAAGTTGGGAACGAGGTGTTTGACGCCGCCGATTGTAAACTTCTGAACCAGTTGGTTGTCCACGAAAAGTGATATGCGCGGACGGATCACCAGGGCAATATTGGCAGACTTGAGTCCGGCGATGGTATTCACTTCACCGCCAAGGCCAGTGTGCAGCCATACACCTCTCTGATATTCCACGCGCATGGCTAGCAGGCCGTCCAGCTCGTTCTGGCTGCTGAACGCGGTTCCGAAGATGCTGTTCAGCTGCGCATCTTCGCCATTAGTGGCCCCCTCGATCTGCTTGTATTCCGCATCGGAGAGGACCGCTGGCTGCTTTAAGGTGATTCCATCCGGATTGACGTTCAGTCCGCCACGGCCGCCCGCCGCTGTCGCCACATTATAGAATTGGCCGAACCATTTCTTGGCCACCTCGAAGGTCAGGTCCTGTTTGTACCGCACTTTAAGCCTGACATTGATCGTCTTGCTGCTGTCCAGCAGGGAGAACGGCGTCACCTGGACGCCTCCCGAAATTGTGGCCTGCACAGTGCAACTATTCCCTGCCTTGGTGACCAGGAAGAGCGGCACATCTTCGGTCGCCGCATTGCCGACGGTGAATTTCCCCGTGACGGAATAGGTGCCATCCTTGTCCACGCCAAACAGGCGCAGATAACGCCAAGCCGCATTGTCATCGCACTTGGCGGGGAAGTAATTTCCCGCGCCCATACGGACTTCCACCGCCGCGTAATAGGCCTGTCCGGAGACGATGCGCGACTTGAGCTCCTTGGGTACCGCGTCCTCATCCTGGGTGGCGAAGGGAATCTCCGTCACCGTATTCTTGACCTTCGGGACGGGCCTGTCGCGGCTGCCGAAGATATTCAGATCCAGCGCGTAAGACGGCGGGCCCGTCATGAATAAGATCAGCAGCAGGAGCAAGCACAACCAGGCGCGTCTCATGGCCGTCACCGCTTTCAGATTTTTTTCCGATACCGAGATTCACCCCCGCAACATATTACGCAGGGTATATGCTAAATGACCTTTGGTCAATTATCAGCGCGAGAACTCTCGCATTTCATAACTTGGCGCGCCTGCTCAAAACTCCCCTCGGCAGCGACAGCACCACCTTCATGCCGCCTTCCGGGCGCGGCGTCATGCTGATATCGCCCTGATGCGCCCGGGCGATGCCGCGCGCGATGGCCAGTCCCAGGCCGATGCCGCCCGTCTCGCGGTTGCGCGAGCGCTCGCGCCGCTCGAAGGGCTGGAAGACGCTCTCGATCTCGGCCGCCGGTATCCCTTCGCCCTCGTCCGCGATGGCCACCTCGACCGCTCCCCCCCTCTCGGCCACCGTCACCCGCGCCCGCTTGCCGTATTTTACGGCGTTGTCGATGAGATTGGTGAGACATCGCTTGAGCGCGATGGGCCGGCCGGTGCACACGATCCGCGTCGGCTCCGTCGGCTGATCCATCTGGACCTCCGGAAAGTCGTCGCAGATCGCCTCGACCAGCGAGATCATGTCGATCCGCTCGCTCGCCTCCTTATGCGGCTCGTGGCTGGCGAAATCGACCACCGACTGGATGATCGCCTCGATCTCGGCGAGATCGGCGAGGAGCGCCTTGGTTTCGTTCTTCTTCTTGAGCAGCTCGAAGCGCAGCCGCAGCCGCGTCACCGGCGTGCGCAGATCATGCGCCAGCGCGGCGGCCAGATGCTCGCGCTCCGACACGTAGTCGCGCACCTTGGCCTGCATCCAGTTGATGGCGCGCACCGCCGCCCGGACCTCGCGGCTGCCTTCTTCCGGCAAAGGCGGCCGGTTGAGATCATCGCCGATCGCCTTCACCGCGCGCTCGAAGGCGGCATAGGGCGCGGTGAGCTGCCGGATCGTCCACAGCGACAGGAGAATGATGGCGACCGCGGCGCCGACATAAAGCGGGATGTTCTCCGGCGTCAGCACCGGCGGGTCGGGTGTCACCGGCGACACGAAATTGAGCCATTGCCCGTCATTGAACTGGACCGAGACGACGAAGCGGCCGCTGCGCCCGAGATTGCTCGCCGCTTCCGACAATTGCTCCTCGACATTGCCCTGATCGTCCCCGGCCTCGTTCGCCTTGGGTTCGGAAACGCGCAGGACCGCCGCCGGATCCTCCTCGCGGATCCTGATATCGCTCACCCCGTCGCGCCCGAGTTTGGCGACCAGAATATCCTCGAGCTCGGCCAGCTCGTCATCGGCGGGAATGGCGCTGGTGACCGCCGGCCGGCTCGACATCGACAGCGTCAGCGGCGGGGTGGCGAGATCGTCGAGGAGACCCGGCCGCGCCTCGGGCGTCGCCGAATAGAGCGCTTTCGACAAAGCGACGGTGCGCTCGCCGAGCCGGAACAGATCGAAGGAGCGTCCGGTGCTCGCCACGCCATGCGACGCGATGACCAACGTCGCGGTCTGCGCCGCGATGAGGCCGGCCACCACGATCAGCAGGACCCAGGCGGGCAGCGATTGCGGCAGCAGTCGTCTCATGCAGCTTCGACGGCGGGCGCGAACATATAGCCGCCGCCTCTGACGGTGACGATGAAATTGGCGTTCTCGACACTCTGGGTGAGCTTGCGCCTGAGCCGGCTGACCAGGATGTCGATGCTGCGGTCGAAGGCCTGCGCCTCGCGCCCCTGCGTCAGGTCGAGCAGCTGGTCGCGGCTCAGCGTGCGGCGCGGATGCATGACGAAGACGGTCAGGAGATCGAACTCGGCCGTGGTCAGCGTGACCACGACATTGTCCTCGCTCCACAGCCGGCGCTGCGTGAGGTCGATGGTCCAGCCGCTGAATTTATAGACCTGGGCCGGGCGCGTCTGGCGCTCCGCTTCGCCCGCGGCGGCGAAGCGGCGGATCACCGCGCGCACCCGCGCCAGGAGCTCGCGCGGCTCGAAAGGCTTGGCGAGATAGTCGTCGGCGCCCATTTCGAGGCCGACGATGCGGTCGGTCGTCTCGCCGACCGCCGTCACCATGATGATTGGCACCTGCGACTTGGCGCGGATGTCGCGGCACAGCTCGAGCCCGTTGCGGCCGGGCAGCATGACGTCGAGCACCACGAGATCGAAATTCGCGCGCCGCAGCTGCGCCTGCATCTGCGCCTCGTCATGCGCCACCGACACGCGATAGCCGTGGCGCTCGAAGAAATGCCGGATCAGATCGCAGATCTCGCGATCGTCGTCGACGACGAGAAGATGGCCGCTGGTCGTCATCTGGCGACGCTCCATGACAGCTTTGTAATGCGGATGAGTTTCATGCCGCTGCGCCATAACACGGGCCTTGGCGGCGATCCAGTTAACTGGACGATAGATTTTGTTTCCGCTTCGGCGGCGCCGGAAACAACCCGTTACAGACTTGGCGAAGTCGGGAAAAATTACGGAAAACGACGCGGCCTATCCGTTGTTGCGACAACGATGCGCAACTCTGGTTCCTCTACTATGTCCCACGTGAGCTGCAGGTCCCGGAGCCTGCGCATCGCTTGTCTCGCGGCACTGGCAGGCGCTTTCGCCTTGCTTGCGGGTCCGGGCGGCGTTGCGGCGGAGCAGACGAGGTCTGACCTCTGCGACATCCTGCAGGACCAGCTCGCCGAGCAGATCAAGGCCCATTCCGGGTCCAATCGCTCCGCCAAGGCCGCGACGATGGGAGCGAAGGCAAGGAAGCTCTGCGCTGAAGGCAAACAGGCGCAAGGCCTCAGAGCCTATGTCAAGGCGCTCCAGCTGTTTGGGGTCCAGCCGATCGACCCGAAATGATGACCGAAGCCGACATGCCTCGTGCTTCTTGAACCGAATGGAAAGGATACTGAGATGAACAAGCTGACTTTGGCCGCTCTGAGCCTCGCCACCGCGCTCGCTTTCACGGCCCCCGCTCTGACAGTGACGCCGGCCGCGGCCGCGACCACCACTGCCGTCACCCAGGCGCCGGCCAAGGCGAAGCCCGCGGCCACCAAGACCTCGACGACGATGAAGAGCACCAAGCACAAGGTGACCAAGCACAAGCAGATCTGCAAGGACACCAAGACACACAAGTGCCCGGTGACCAAGAAGAAGAAATAACGAGAACGGCGACGAGCGCGTGATCGCCAAGATCACGCGCCAACTCCGAGATCGGGCGGATCACCCTCACCAAGGATTCACCCGGTCTCATTTCACGTTTCATTCCGACGAGGAGGTCTCATGTCTGCTGCCGCCGCTGCCTTTCTCTGGTATGTCGTCGTCGCCGGTCCGCAGGGCGGCGTCACCGCCCTGCCGAGCCCCTTCGACCAGCAGGATCAGTGCCTCGCCGCCATCAAGGCCTATGAGGCGACGAAGCCCGCTGCCAATTGGAGCCTGCAATGCATCCCGGCCGCCCCCGCGATGGGCGATGAGGAAGTGCCGGAAGACGGCGCCCCGGCCGAGCAGTAACTAGGACAGGTTTTTCGTTCAGCGCCGCTCTTCGCGCACGAAGGGCGTGCCCAGCGATGCCGGCTGGCCGGTGCGCGGCGAGCGCAGCAGGGCCGCCCAGATCATCACCGCGAGCGTGGCGACATAGGGCGTCATCAGCATGAAATATTGCGGCACTTGCACACCGGCGGCGGCGATGCGTGGAATGAGCGCCTCGATGCAGCCGAACAGGACGGCGCCGGCGAGCGCCCGCCATGGCTGCCAGCGCGCGAAGATCACCAGCGCGATGGCGATCC
Source organism: Pseudomonadota bacterium (assembly GCA_049323275.1). Taxonomy (GTDB): domain Bacteria; phylum Pseudomonadota; class Alphaproteobacteria; order Rhizobiales; family Aestuariivirgaceae; genus Taklimakanibacter. Next base: position 6,598 of record JBMOOM010000004.1, on the reverse strand, counting down.
AGCCGCGCCCGCCCGCCATGCCGTCGACCCAGATCCTGGCGACGCCGACCGACAGATAGGCGCCCGCCAGCCCGATCAGCGCCGCGCCGCAGACGACCGCCCCGAAACGATAGAGCGCGACATTCACGCCCGCCGCATCGGCGGCGTCCGGATTCTCACCGACCGCCTTGAGCCTGAGGCCCAGAAGGGTCCGGGTGGATATCAGATGGAAGGCGACGAAGATCGCGATCGTCGCATAGAAGACGGCGTCCTGATGGAAGAGCAGACGCCCGACGACCGGCAGCTCGGACAAGGGCCATAGCGCGACCGGGTCCAGACCGGAAATCGGCCGGTTGGTCCAGCCCTGCTGTGTCGAGATCAGGCTCGTCAGCCCCTGGCAGAGAAACACCATGCTGAGCCCGGCGATGATCTGATCGACCCGCAGCACCACGACGAGAAATGCGAAGATGAGCGAGACCAGCGCCGCCGCCAGCATCGCGGCGAGCAGCGCCAGCAACGGATCGCCGCCCATGGTGATCAAGGCCCCTGCCCCCGTCATCGCGCCGACCAGCATGAAGCCTTCCGCCCCGAGGAACAGGACGCCGGATTTCTCCGCCACGATCAAGCCGAGCGCCGCCAGGGCGAAGGGAACGGCGAAAGCGGGCGAGACGACGAGCCAGTTGAGGATGAAGTCGGCCATGATCACCTCGTCCACTTCAGCCGATGACGGATGAAGAATTCGGCCGCGGCCACCGAGATGACCACGATCGCCTGGATCAGCTGCACGATCGCGCCGGGGATCTGATAGAAGACCTGCAGGCTCTGTCCGGCGACGAAGAGAATGGCCACGAAGAAGGCGACGACGATCACGCCGATCGGATTGTTGCGGGCGAGGAAGGCGATGAGGATGCCGGAGAAGCCATAGCCGAAGAAGAAGGATTGCGTCATCCGGTATTCGATGCCGGCGCTGATCGCGAAGCCGGCGACGCCCGCCAGGGCGCCCGACAGCAGCGCCGCCGCGCAGGTGACGCCGAGCACCGGTATGCCGATGGCCTTCGCCATCTTCGGGTTCGCGTGTACGAAGCGGGTGAAGAAGCCGAACCGGCTGACATTGAGGGCCCACCACAGCAACAGCGCCAGGAGCAAGGCCAATGGCAGAGCGAGCGTCACATTCTCCCAGCCGATCGGGCTGAGGCGCTCGATGGCGTCATATTGCTCGGAATGCGGGAAGCTGCTCTTCGGATCCTGCCAGCTGCCATAGAGAAGATGGAGCAGGAAGTTCAACGCGACGTAATTGAGCAGCAGCGTGGAGACGACCTCGCTGATCCCGAGCCTGAGCTTGAGCGCGACGGGAACGAGGATCCAGCCCACGCCGCCGAGCGCTGAGGCCATCAGCATCACAACGAGACGCAGCGCCGGCGGTCCGAAATCGGTGATGGCCACGAGGGTGGCGGCGATCGAGCCGAAGATCATCTGCCCTTCGATGCCGATATTCCAGAATCGGACCCGGAAGGCGACGCAGGCGGCGAGGCCGGCGACCAGGAGCGGCGCCATCTGGACCAGGACGCTCGCCAGGCTCCGGCTGTCGGCGAAGATCGAAAAGACGAACTCATTGGCGAGATTGCCGGGTCCGACACCGGCCCAGGCGAGGATGGCGGCGGAGATCACGAGACCGATCAGCAGACCGGCGCCACGGATCAGAATCCTTTGTCCGGCCGGGCTCGTCTGGCGGATCTCGATGGTCATCCGGCCGGATCGGCGGGAAGGCACGGTCGGCGGCGCGTCGAGGGAGCTCAGTTGCTCAGCCATGGCTGACCATCGCCTCTCCCACCGCCTGCCGGTCGGCGGGCGCGGCGAATTCGGCCACAAGGCGGCCGCTGTTCATGACGCCGATGCGATCGGCCAGCAGCAGGATCTCGTCGAGATCCTCGCTGATGAGCAGGATTCCGGCGCCGCCGTCACGCGCCGCCCTGAGTCGCGCATGGACCGCGGCGGCGGCCCGCACATCGAGACCGCGGCTCGGACTGTGCGCCAGGATCACCCGCGGGGCGCCGGCGAATTCGCGGGCGATCACAAGCTTCTGCGCATTGCCGCCGGACAGAAGCGCCGCTTTATGCCCGAGGCTGCGCACGCCTTGGACCTCATGTGCGACGATCGCTGCGCCGGCGGCCGCTTGCGCCGCCGACGACTTCATGCGCAGGACGCCACCGTATTTTCCAGAATAGATATCGCCGATTGCATAATTGTCGGCGACTGAGAGTTCGCCGGCCAGGCCGTAGGAATGACGGTCCGCCGGGATGACCGCCAGACCTTTGGCGCGCCGGGTCTTCGGCGCCGCAACCGTTATATCGACCGCGCCTTCCAGCATGATGCTGCCCGAAGCGGCGGTAGAGACGCCCATGAGAATCTCCGCCAGCTCGGTCTGGCCGTTGCCGCCGACACCGGCGAGGCCATAGATCTCGCCGCCGCATATCCGCATTGTCACGTCGTTCAGTGTCTCGCGCCGTCCGTTGCCCCCGCTGCTGATGCCGGTGAGGGACAGAACCGGTCCGCCGACCGCTCGCGCCGGTGCCGGTGCCGCGCCTTCGGTCGCCGCCGCGCCCACGACCAGCTTCGTGAGCTCGGCCGTGGTCAGCGCGCCAGGGCTGGTGGTGGCGATGGTCCTGCCGTTGCGCATCACGGTGAGCCGGTCGGCATGGCGCATCACATCGCCGAGTTTGTGCGTGACGAGGATGACCGCAGCGCCTTCGCTGGCGAGATGGCGCAGCATTGCCAGCAGCCTCTCGGCTTCCATGTCGGTGAGCACCGCGGTCGGCTCGTCGAGAATGAGCAGCCGCGCACCGCCAACCAGCATTTTCAGAATCTCGACGCGCTGCTGCTCGGCCACCGACAGCGCGCCCACCGGCTTTGTGAGGTCGACGGTGAAACCGATGCTGTCGGCGAGGCGGCGCAGCGCGGTCTCGATCGTGGCCCGGCCGCGCGCGAAGCCGCCTTCCGGATTGGCCAGCAGGATGTTTTCGAGCGCCGAGAAGCTCCTCACCAGCTTGTAGTGCTGATGGACCATGCCGATGCCCAAGCGCCGCGCATCTAGTGGTCCTCCGATACGCACGGACTTGCCCGCGACGCGAATCGAACCCTCATCCGGCGCATAGAGGCCGGCGACGATATTCATGAGCGAGGACTTGCCGGCGCCGTTCTCGCCCAGCAAGGCGTGGACTTCACCGCTGCGGACATCGAGATCCGCAGCGGCGATGGCGCGAAAGCCGTCGAATGACTTGGATATGCCCGAAAGCTCGAGAGCCGAAGTCATCGCGCTACCCACACAGAGAACGAACGCCCGTCACTTCTGACTGACGACGCCCTTGACGAACCAGTCCATTTTCCACAGATCGGCATCCGACAGGACCTGTCCCGCCGGGACACGTTCCTTGCCGTCGCGATCGGCCAGCGGACCGGCATAGACCTGCTTGCCGTTCACGATCGCCTCGCGTTCGGCGGTGATCTTGTCGGCCGCATCCTTCGGCACCGCCTCGCCGCAGCAGGCGATATCCGTGCCGCCGTCCTTGATCGACAGGAAGGCGCCATAGGCGGGCGGCGTCCATTCGCCGGCGATGATCTTCTTGATCTCCGGCGCCAGGAAGCGGTCCCACACCCAGACCGAGGAGCATTGTGTCGCCTTCGGCGCGAATTCGCGCAGGTCGCGGTGATGCCCGGTCGCATAGACGCCCTTCTCCTGGGCGACGATCTGCGTCGCTGGCGTGTCGACATGCTGGCCGATGACATCGATGCCCTGCTCGATGAGCGCTTCGGCCGCGGCGCGCTCCTTGACCGGATCGTTCCAGGCGCCGGTATAGATCACGGTGACGGTGGCATCGGGATTGATCTGCTGGGCGCCGAGCGCATAGGCGTTCACGGTCCAGTTGACGAGGCCGAAGGGATTGGCCGCGACGAAGCCGAGCTTGCCTGATTTGGAGGCCGCGCCGGCGGCCATGCCGCACAGATACTGGCTTTCATAGGTCCGCCCATAGAAGGACTCGAGATTGGGCCCGTTGGTGATGCCGGCCGGATTGAGGAAGGCGACATCCGGATATTTCTCCGACAGCTCCTTGAACGTGTCGGAATAGCCGAAGGCCGAGCCGATGATGATATTGAAGCCGCGGCTGATCAGCAATTCGACCGCCGGCCGGATCGCCGTGGCGTTCTCCGGGACATTCTCCACCACCGGGATCTTGACGCCCATCGACGCTTCCAGGCGCTGGCGCGCCTCATCGAGCGCCTGCGACCAGCCACCATCATTCTTCTGGGTGAAGATGACGAGCGCGATCTTCGGCTCGCCATTGAGCTTGAAGGCCGCCATTGCCGGGAGTTCCGACAAGCCGACAAAGACCAGTCCGAAGGCGAGAAGTCTCAAAACAAATCTTGTCATGTGCCCTGTCCTTCCTTGCTTCCCATCCGCTGCGAGCGTTTGCGCTCATGAACGGCTTGTTGTCCGCCGCCCTCTTCCATGGGACGGCTGCCATCCGGCAATGCTCAGCCGGCGCTGAGCGCCGAATGAATCATGCTCGGTGTAATCGGGGTGTGGCGGAACGTTCCGCCGCCCAACGCCTTCAACGCATCCTCCACGCCCGACGCGATCACCGCGCCGACGGGAATGCAGCCCGCCTCGCCGACACCCTTCACGCCGAGAGGATTGAGCGGCGACGGGGTTTCGAGATGCAGTATCTCGACCTCCGGAATCTCGGTCGCATAAGGCACGAGAAAATCGACGAAATTGGCGTTGAGCATGTTACCGGTCTCGTCGAACTCGATCCGCTCATACATGGCGCCGCCGAAACCTTGCGCGATGCCGCCCATGACCTGGCCTTCCACGATCATCGGATTGATCATGTTGCCGCAATCATGGATGCAGACATATTTGCGGACGGTGATGCTGCACAGCTCGGGGTCGACCTCGACGATGGCGCCATGCACGCCATAGGCCCAGGTGGCGCAGGGCGGGCTGTAATAGTCGGTGGCTTCCAATCCCGGATGCTCGCCGTCATCGAGCGGAGGACCGTCATGACGGCTCGCCGGCGCGAACTGCGTCGCCGCCTGCGCCGCTTCATTGAACGCGTAGCGCAGCGGATTGGTCGCGGTTGCGACCGCCGCCAGCGGCACCTTGCGATCGGTCCCCTTGACCCAGGCGGCGCCATCCTTGAGCTCGACATCACCGACATCCGCCTCGAGCATGTTGGCAGCCGCCTGGAGCGCCTTGCGCCGGACGATCATCGCCGATTTGTAGATGGCATTGCCCGAGACGACCGCAGCGCGGCTGGCGAATGTGGCGACGCCCCAGTCGAAGGCCTTGGTGTCGCCTTCGACGAGGATGACGTCTTCCGGCCTGACGCCCAGCTGGTCGGCGGCGATCTGCGCGAAGACCGTGTCGTGTCCCTGCCCTTGCGAGGTCAGTCCGGTATTCACATAGACCTTGCCGGTGATCGGATGGATTCGGATATGCCCGCCTTCATAGGGGCCGAGGCCGGTGCCTTCGACATAGAAGGCGAGACCAAGACCCAGATGTCTGCCGGCCGCACGCGCCTTCGCCTGCTCGCCGGCGAAGGAGCCGGCATCGAGCCGCTCCGCCATCATCGCCAGCGCCTTGTGATACTGGCCGCTGTCCAGGCTCACTTTCAAGCCGTCGGCGAAGACAAGGCCCTCGCGATCATAGGGAAACTCATGGTCGGCGATGAGATTGCGCCGGCGGATCTCGAAGCGGTCGAGACCGAGTTCGTCGGCGAGCTGATCCATGGCGCGCTCGATGGCAAAGCAGGCTTGCGGGCGCCCGCAGCCGCGATAGGGCGTGACCGGCACGGTCGGCGTGTATACGGCCGTGAACTCCACCCGGATATTGGGAATGCGGTAAGGCCCGGCGATCGAGGTCGAAGCGACCTGCGCCACCGCGATGCCATAGGGAATGAAGGCGCCGGTGTCGTGCAGGAAGTTGTCGCGCAGCGCCACGACCTCGCCGGTCTTCTTGGCATAGAGCTCGATGAAATGGATCTGGGTGCGCTCCTGGGAGGAGCCGACGAAGTTCTCGCGCCGGTCCTCGATATATTTCACCGGCCGGCCCAGCCGCATCGCCGCCATCGGCACCAGCAGTTCGTCGGGATAGAACAGCAGCACCTTCTGCCCGAAGCCGCCGCCGACATTGGGCGCGATGACCCGGACCTTGTCCTCGTCGAGCCGGAAGATGGAGGCAAGGCCGCCGCGCACCGAAATCGGCGCCTGGGTTCCATCCCACACGGTGAGCTCCCCGGTGACCTCGTCGAACTGCGCGGCGACGGCGCGGCACTCCATCGGCGCCGCGGTGGAGCGGTCGACCTGAACGCGGATCTTGGTTACATGCTCGGCCCCGGCGATCGCACTGTCGGGATAGCCGCAGACCTGCACGAAATGAGCGGCGACATTGCGCTCATGCGTGTCGTGCACCAAAGGCGCGCCATCGCGGATCGCTTTCTCCAGGTCGATCTCGACATCGCGCGGATCATAATCGACATCGATCAGCGCCGCGGCGTCCTCCGCCGTATAGCGGTCGACCGCGACGACCATCGCGACCGTCTGGCCAACATAATAGACATCG
>JBMOOM010000003.1:0-26448 GCA_049323275.1 Pseudomonadota bacterium | reverse complement strand
TCGCGGGCGCCGCCTCCTTGCGCTTGCCCGACCAGCCGAACCACAGGACCTCGCCTTTCAACGCCTCTTCGAGCACCACCGCGAGGCCGCCCGCCGGCTGCTCGCGCTTGCTCGGCACCGGCACGCGATTGGAGACGATCACGAGACGTGCCATAGGCCCTCCTCCCAGGTGCGGCTGAGCTTCCGGGCGCAATGGATGATGCCCACCATGGAATAGGTCTGCGGAAAATTACCCCACAACTCGCCTGTCGACGGTACGGCGTCCTCGGACAGGATGCCGACGTGATTGCGCAGCGACAGGACGCGTTCGAACAGCGCCATCGCCTCCTCGCGCCGGCCGACATTGGCGAGCGCCTCGATGTACCACAAGGTGCAGACGAGAAAGGCCGTCTCGGGCTTGCCGAAATCGTCCTCCTCGGCATAACGCATCATCAGTCCGTCGACGAGCAGGCGCTGCTCGATCGCCGCCAGCGTTTTCTGAAAACGCGGATCGTCATAGCTGATGATGCCGATTTCAGGCATCAGCAGCAGCGCCGCATCGAGCTCGCTGCCGCCGAGACTACCGCTGAAATATTGCCCCGACTCGTTCCATGCGCCTTCGAGGATGCGCTGCTTCAGATCGAGGGCGGCCTTGTGCCATTCCTCCGCATCGGCCGTCTCCTCGACACGATGAGCGATGCGGCCCAGCCTTTCCAGCGCCGCCCAGCACATGACGGCGGAAAAAGTATGGGCGCGCGTGCGGCCGCGATATTCCCAGATACCGGCATCTGCCTCGAGCGAGGTGGCCTTGGCCATGTGCCCGATCGGCTTCAGCTGATGATAGAGCGCGCGGTCGCCGGGCCGCGGCAGGCGCATGTCGAAGAACATCTGGGCGGCGGCGAGAATGACCGAGCCGTAAATGTCGTTCTGGCGCTGGATCGAAGCGCCATTGCCGACGCGCACGGGGCCCATGCCGCGAAAGCCCTGCAGCGCTTCCGCCTCATATTCCTCGAGCGGCGTGCCCGGCACGATCGGATAGAGCGGCGCCAGGAACTGCGCATTGGCGGAGATCACCGAATTGATGAGATAGGTGATGAAATTCTCCATCGTCGTGGTGGCGCCGAGCCGATTGAGCGACATCACGGTGAAATAGGCGTCACGCGGCCAGCAATAGCGATAATCCCAATTGCGCCGGCTATGGGCGGCCTCGGGAATCGAGGTGGTCAAAGCGGCGAGGATGGCGCCGGTATCCTCAAAGCTGCACAGCTTCAACGTGATGGCGGAGCGGATGACCACCTCCTGCCAGTCATAAGGCACGGCAAGGTCACGCACCCAGTCATTCCAGTAACCGGTCGTCTCCTCGAGATAGTCGCGCGCGATCCGATCGACCCGCGACGGCAGGGGCTCGTCGCTGCCGATGAAAAGATGCACCGGGCGATCGAGAAGAAAGAAGGCCTCGTCGCGCAGATAGGCGACGGGCATGTCGGTGGTGATGCGGAGAACGGAGTGGCCGCCGGCATAGCGCAGGTAGTTGCTGCCGACCGAGATGACGGGCTGTGTCGCGCCATAGTCGAAAGTGGGGCGGGCGCGAACCTTGACGTGACAGCGCCCGTCGAGCGGCTCGATGCGCCGGATGATGATGGGCGGGCGGAACAGCTCGCCCTGCAGCTTGTAGCGCGGCGCCCAGTCCAGCACACGCAGCGATCCATTTTCGCAGGTGAGGACAGTCTCGAGAATGGCGGTGTTGCGGAGATAGCTTTGCTGCGTCCTCTTCTGATCGCGCAGCACGATGTCCATGAATCCCCTTTCAGGCTCGGTACCGTTCACCAGCGCATTGAAGACAGGATCGCCATCGAGGCGCGGGAAGCAGAACCAGACATGGCGGGCCTGCGAATCGATCAGGCTCGCGACGGCGCAATTGCCGATCACTCCCATATCCATCTGCTTCATGCCGCGGCGTCTCCTTTCATCCCGATTTCCTGAGCGAGCCAATCGCGCAGCAAGCGCGGCTCTCCATCGAAGACGTCGTCGACGTGCAGCGCCATGCCGCCCAGGGCCTTCACCGCGGCAAAGCCCGGCTCATCCGTCACATCATCGCCGGCAAAGATAGGGATGCGCAGGCGATAGGGCTCCTGCTCCATCAGATCGCCGATCGCCCTGCCTTTGTTCACGGGCGTGAGCTTGAGCTCGAAGGCCATCTTGGCGGGGAGAATCTCGGCGCCGCCCGGCGCCTCGCTCAAAAGCGTGGTCAAGAGCCTGAAGGCCTCATCATGCGCGTCGGCGGCGCGGCGAAAATGAAGAGTGACGCTGGAGGTCTTGTATTCGAGCTCAGTCCCCGGATGACTATGCAGAAAGCGCTCGAGCCGGATCTGCCAGGAATCGGGCCAGACCACTTCCGGGTCAGGCACAGGCTTGCCGCGCCGCTTCACCAGGGCGCCATGCTCGGCGATGATGTCGAGATCGGCCGGCGCCAGAAAGGAAACGAGATCCACGAGCGGCCGGCCGCTCACGATCGCCACCGCGCCGCCCAGAAAGATCTGCAGCCGCATGAGCAGGGCCGGCAGGTCGCGCGGCACGACAATCGCGGACGGGCGCTCGGCGATGTCGACGAGCGTCCCGTCAAAGTCCAGGAAAAGCGCGTGGCGCAGCGTCAGGCGGGGCGGCTGGGGAAGCGGTTCAGACGATTGTTCGGATGGGGATTGGGTCACCATTTGGGCCGGATTTGACTTTTGGGAGCGATTGGCGTTGTTGTCGTGCTCGGTGACAACTTTCGAAGCGATGAAAAGTTCCAATGACCCAAGCCGCCCGTAAAGCTCATGGCCCCACCCCGCTCGCCGAGTTCAACTGGGAAGACCCGCTCGATCTCGAAAGCCAGCTCAGCGAAGACGAGCGCATGATCCGCGACACGGCCCGCGCCTTCTGCGCCGACAAGCTTTTGCCCCGCGTCCAAAAAGCCTTCCGCGAGGAGCGCTTCGACCGCGAGATCATGAACGAGCTGGGCGAAGTGGGCTTCCTCGGCATGATGAATTCCGAGGCCTATGGCGGGTCGGGCCTGGGCTATGTCGCCTATGGTATCGTGGCGCGCGAGGTCGAGCGCGTGGATTCGGGCTACCGCTCGGCCATGAGCGTGCAGAACTCGCTGGTCATGCATCCGATCGAGACCTACGGCTCCGAGGCCCAGCGCAAGAAGTATCTGCCCAAGCTCGCCACCGGCGAGTGGGTCGGCTGCTTCGGCCTGACCGAACCAGATGCCGGCTCCGACCCGGGCGGCATGAAGACCCGGGCGAAGCGCGTCAATGGCGGCTTCGTGCTCAGCGGCACCAAGATGTGGATCACCAATTCACCGATCGCCGATGTGGCGGTCGTTTGGGCCAAGCTCGAGGATGAAGGCATTCACGGCTTCCTGGTCGAGCGCGGCACCAAGGGCTTTTCCACGCCCAAGATCGAAGGCAAGGTGTCGCTGCGCGCGTCCGTCACCGGCGAGATCGTGCTCGATAATGTCGAGATCCCGGAAGAGAACATTTTCCCGAATGCGCGCGGCCTGTCCGGGCCGTTCGGCTGCCTCAACAAGGCGCGCTACGGCATCGCCTGGGGCGCCATGGGAGCGGCGGAAGACTGCTGGCACCGGGCGCGTCAGTATACGCTCGACCGCAAGCAGTTCGGCCGGCCGCTCGCCGCCAACCAGCTGGTGCAGAAGAAGCTCGCCGACATGCAGACCGAGATCGCATTGGGTCTCCAAGGCGCTTTGGCGCTCGGCCGGGCGCTCGAGCGCGGCACCGCGGCGGCGCCGGCCATCTCGCTCATGAAGCGCAATAATTGCGGCAAGGCGCTGGCCATCGCGCGCGATGCCCGCGACATGCATGGCGGCAATGGCATTTCGGACGAATTCCATGTCATCCGCCACATGGTGAATCTGGAGACGGTCAACACCTATGAAGGCACGCACGACGTGCATGCGCTGATCCTCGGACGCGCGCAGACGGGACTGCAGGCCTTCCAGCCATGAGCGAGATCGAGATCCGGCGCGAGGATCCGCGCACACCCGATGTGACGAAACTCATCCGCGATCTCGACGACATGTTCCACCGGCTCTATCCGGCGGAGAGCAATCATCTCGTCGATATCGAGACGCTCGCCACGCCGGATATTCATTTCTTCGTGGCCCGGCGCGACGGCGAGGCGCTGGGCTGCGGCGCGCTATGGCACCGCGATCCTGCCTATGGCGAGATCAAGCGCATCTATGTGCGCCCCGAGGCGCGCGGCCTCAAGCTGTCGAAGCTGATCCTGGCCAGGCTCGAGGAAAATGCCCGCGAGCACGGGCTCAAGGCGATGAAGCTCGAGACCGGCACGCTGCAGCCGGAAGCGCTCGGCCTTTTCGCGAAATCGGGCTTCGAGCCCTGCGCGCCCTATGCCGACTATCCCACCGACGATCCCTATTCGGTCTTCATGGAAAAGCGGGTCGGATGAAAGTCTCGATCGCGGGCGGCGGCATCGCCGGCCTCGCCACCGCCTGGGCGCTCACCAAGCGCGGCCACGAGGTGACGCTCGTCGAGCAGGGCACCATTCCCAATCCGCTCGCCGCCTCGGGCGACGAGCATCGCATGATCCGGCGCGGCTATGGCTCGGCCGACGGCTATGCACGCACCATCTCGGAAGCCTTCACCGCCTGGGACGAGATGTGGCGCGATCTCGGGCGCTCGCATCAGAGCCATCGCGGCGTGCTGGCCATGTCGCAATTCGAAGGCGACGAGGGCGAGAAATTTCGCGAAGGCTATGACCGGATGGGCGAGCCCTATGAGCTCTATGAGCCCGAGGAAGCGGCGCGGCGCTATCCGTTTCTCGATCCCGCCACCCTTCGTTATGCCTATTTCACCAAGGCCGGCGGCGCCCTCCTCTGCCAGCGCATCGCCCGCGATCTCGCCCGGTGGCTTACGGACAATGGGGCGACGTTGCGTCTCAATAGCCGGGTTACGGCGGTCGATGCCGAAACAGGAAAACTCGCCTTGAGCGACGGCAGCGTGATCACGGCGGACCAGGTCATCGTCACGGCCGGCGCCTGGGTACTTCGGCTGGTGCCCGAACTCGCGCGTGACCTTACCCTTTACCGAACGGCGGTCGCCTATCTGACGCCCCCTGCCGATCTCGCGGCCGCCTGGGCCGAAGCGCCGGCGATCCTTGATATCGGCGGCACGGCCGACGCCTATATGCTGCCGCCGATCGACGGCACGGGGCTCAAGGTCGGCGCCGGCGTGATGAAGCGCCCCGCCACCGACCCCGATGCCGACCGGGTCGAGAAGCCCGGCGAGGGCGAGCGCCTGCGCGACCTGCTCTCACCCCCCTTGGCCCGCATCGCAGAGTATCGCGTGGCGCGTGTCCAGACCTGCGCCTACACTTTCACAGCCGACGACAAATTCCTGTCGTATCGAAAAGGCAAGGCTCTCATCGTGTCGGCCTGCTCCGGTCACGGCTATAAATTCGGCGCCGCAATCGGGCGCCGGGTGGCCGAGGCGGTCGAAACGGGCGATGAACGGTCGCTTCTGCGCTGGCTCAGAGCCGAGGCTTGAACTTTGACAGATGGAACCCAAACGCCTATTTCAGGGTTGGGGTTCGATGAGGTCGAGGAGATCTGATTGATTACCCGTCGCCAGTTTCAAACGCTTGCCGCCCCAATTCTCACCGTGGCAGGCGCTTCCCTGTTGCCAGGAGCCGGGACGGTTTTCGCAAGTTCTGCGAAGACGTCTCACAAAAAAGGAGATGACACCATGGCCCTTGAACTTCCGCCTCTGCCTTATGCCTATGATGCGCTCGGTCCTTACATGTCGAAGGAAACGCTGGAATTCCATCACGACAAGCATCATCAGGCCTATGTGACGAACGGCAACAACCTCCTGAAGGATTCGCCGCTTGCCGGGCAGTCGCTGAGCAAGATCGTCAAGGCGGCCTATAAGGAAAAGAACCAGGGCCTCATCAACAATGTCGGCCAGCATTACAATCACCTGCATTTCTGGAACTGGATGAAGAAGGGCGGCGGCGGCAAGAAGCTGCCGGCCAAGCTGCAGAAGGCGGTCGATTCCGATCTCGGCGGCTATGACAAGATGCGCGCCGACTTCATCAATGCCGGCACCACCCAGTTCGGCTCCGGCTGGGCCTGGATCGCCGTTAAGAACGGCAAGCTCGAAATCCAGAAGACCGCCAACGGCGAAAACCCGCTGATGCATGGCTCGCAGCCGATCCTCGGCGTCGATGTGTGGGAGCACAGCTATTACATAGACTACCGCAATGCGCGGCCGAAATATCTCGAGGCCTTCGTCGATAATCTCGTCAACTGGGAATATGTCGAGCAGATGTTCTCGGAAGGCTGAGCTTCCGCATCAGTGACCTGACCGGCCCTCTCCCCTCCGGGAGAGGGCTTTTTTCATCTCGAGGGGGCACCATGAACGACAAGGACAACGACCAGAAGCATTGGGCCGACGTCGCCGAGGAATGGATCGCCTGGGCGCGCGCGCCCGGACACGACGCCTTCTGGAATTATGCCCAAGCCCTTCGCGCATTCTTAGGACACGGGAGCAGCGCGGCGCTCGATGTCGGCTGTGGTGAAGGCCGCGTGTCACGCCTCCTCAAGGAGCTCGGCTATCGGGTGACGGCGGTCGATCCGGTCGGCCGCTTCATCGATGCCGCCAGAGAGATGAATTCCGCCGATCATTATGAAGTGGCGCCCGTGGCGGCCCTCCCCTTCAAGGATGCTCGCTTCGACCTTGCCATCGCCTACAACATGCTGATGGATGTCGAGGATGTGCCGGCGGCCGCGCGGGAGATCCGGCGCGTGCTGAAGCCTTCCGGCACGCTCATCGTCTCGATCGTGCATCCCTTCGCCGATCGCGGACATTTCGCCGGCCCCGACGCCGACGCGCCCTTCATTGTCCCGGGCAGCTATTTCGGACGCGAGCGCTTCGAAGGGGTCGAGGAGAAAAACGGCCTCAAGATGCATTTCGCCGGCTGGTCGCAGCCGCTCGAGACCTATATGGCGGCGCTCGCGGGAGCGGGCTTTGCGGTCACTGAGATCAAGGAACCCGTCCCGGAAGGACCCTCCCGCTGGGCGCGGATGCCGCTTTTCCTATGGCTGAAGGCACGGCCTCTTCCAGCATAGCAGCCACCCTTTACTCCTGCTAATATTTTTCTTTTCCTCGAATATTAGCTCTGCTAAATAATTGACCATGAAGCTTCCCGACTGGCTGGACAAGTCCGGCACCTCGCAATCCGCTCTCGCCAAGGCCCTCGGGGTCTCGCAGGGCCGGGTCTCGCAGCTCATTGCCGGCGCATCCCCCTCTCTCGACCTCGCTCTCAAGATCGCGAGCTTCACCAATAACGCCGTTCGCCCCGAAGATTTTTCCGGACCCGCCCCCATGGACACGACCAAGCCCTCCCTCACCTCCAATTCCGAACTCGATCGCGTCGAGGACGCCATTGCCGCCATCGCGCGCGGCGAGATGGTGGTGGTCGTCGACGATGACGACCGCGAGAATGAAGGCGATCTCGTCGCCGCCGCCTGCAAGATCACGCCCGAGCAGATGGCCTTCATGATCCGCTATTGCTGCGGCATCGTCTGCGCGCCGATCACGCCCGAGGACGCCCGCCGGCTCAAGCTCGACCCGATGGTGGCACTGAACGACGCACCGCTCGGCACCGCCTTCACCGTCTCGATCGACTATCGCGAGGGCCTGACCACCGGCATCTCGGCCAAGGAGCGCACCGCCACCGTGCATGCGCTCGCCAATGGCAATGTGCAGGCCACCGATTTCGTGCGTCCCGGCCACATCTTCCCGCTTGTCGCCAAGTCGGGCGGCGTCCTGATGCGATCGGGCCATACCGAGGCGTCCGTCGATCTCGTCAGACTCGCCGGGCTGCATCCGGCGGGCGTCATCTGCGAGCTCGTCAATGACGACGGCACGGTGAAACGCGGACCACAGGTCACGGCCTTCGCCCGCGAGCATAATCTCAAGATCATCTCGGTCGCCGATCTCATCACTTATCGCCAGGCGCGCGAACGTCTGGTCAACCAGGAAAACCAGTTCGACATCGCGACGCCGATCGGCAAGGTGAAAGGCTTCGCCTATTCGACACCGTTCGACAGCGTGCAGCATCTCGCCCTCGTCTATGGCGACATCAGCGGCGGCAAGAACATCCCCGTCAGGCTGCATCGCGAGGACATCGTCGCCGACATCTTCGGCGCCCCGCATGTGCTCAACTCGGTCTATGACGTCTTCAAGCGCGAAGGCCGCGGTGTGCTGGTCTATCTGCGCGAAGGCACGGCAGGCGTGCCGGCCGGTCAGAAGATGGGCACCGAAAAAACGAGCAGCGCCGCCATCCGCGAACAGGTGTGGCGCGATGTGGGCCTGGGCGCCCAGATCCTGCGCGATCTCAATGTGAATTCTATCCGGCTCATCACCTCGAGCACGCGCCACTATGTCGGCCTCTCCGGTTTTGGTATAGATATCGCGGAGACCCTCAAGATCGAAGGATGACGCCATGGCGACCGTCCGCTACATGGTCAAGGACGTCGAGACGTCCGTAGCCTTCTACACGCATCATCTCGGCTTCGCCCTCAAGCAGCAATTTGGCCCCAACATGGCCATTCTCAGCCGGGACGACCTCACACTCTGGGTCGCCGGCCCCAATGCCTCCGCCGCACGACCAATGCCGGACGGCCGCGTGCCCGAGGCCGGCGGCTGGAACCGCTTCGTGATCGAGGTCAAGAATCTGGCAGAGACCGTCGCGCGGCTGCGCGACAGTGGCGCTCATTTTCGGAACGATATCGTCGATGGTCCAGGCGGGCGGCAGATCCTCGCCGAAGACCCGTCCGGCAATGTGATCGAGCTTTTCGAAGCACGCGCCTCATAATGGAGCTTTCCCGATGAGCGAACTGCCCACCCTCACCAAGCGCCGGCTGCAGGCGCAGGTCATTGGTCCGATTTTCGCCGAGATGGCGGCCGAGATCGGCGAGGAGAAGGCGGCCCAGATCCTCGACCGGGCGATCCGCAAGGCTGCCGTCGCCGAGGGCAGGGAATTCGCCAAGAGGGCGCCCGACGGGCAGACCTCGATGGCCGACTTCATCAAGCTCTATGATTTCTGGACCGCCGACGGCGCGCTCGAAATGAAGGTGCTGAAGGCGACCGACGAAAGCTTCGATTTCGACATCACGCGCTGCCGTTACGCCGAAACCTACAAGGAGATGGGGCTCGGCAAGATCGGCCACCTTCTGTCCTGCAATCGCGACGGCACCTTCTGCGAAGGCTACGACCCCAATATCACGCTCGAGCGCAAGCAGACGATCATGGAAGGCGCCCCCTGCTGCACCTTCCGCTATACCTATCGCAAGGACGCGAAAAGCGCCTGATCCCGAACCTCAACGCCGGTAGCGCCGAAGCCGATTTCCTCTTTTCCGGGCCTTTCTTTGCGGTTAGACCGGTGAGGTTATGGCGGATGACGACATAGACGCACAGGATGGGCCGGTCCCGGTCGGCTGGCAGGAAGCGGTCCGCCTGCCCGAGCTGGATGCCGGCCCGATCGTCGCCAAGATCGATACCGGCGCCCGGTCGGCGGCGCTGCATGCCGACGACATCCAGATATCGGGGCGCGGCAAACGCATGAAAGTGCGCTTCAAGCTGCAGCGGCGCAGCGGATCCAGCCGGCGGGTCGAGTGCGAAATGCCGCTTCACGACCTTCGCCGGGTCAAGAGCTCCAACGGCCATATCGAGCTGCGTGCCGTGATCTCGACTCCGGTCAAGATCGGCGACCATGTTCTCGATGCCGAAATCACCCTCACCCAGCGCGCCGATATGGGCGCCGCAATGCTGATCGGCCGCAACTCGATCAAAGGCACCTTCCTGGTCGATCCCAGCCGGACATTTCTCAGAAGCAGACGTCCCAAGAAGATGAAGTCCAAGTCCCGATGAAGATCGCGCTTCTTACCCGCAACCCCAAACTCTATTCGCATCAGCGCATCATCGAGACGGCGCAGGCGCGCGGCCATGAGATCGTGCCCGTCGACTATCTGCGCTGCTATATGAACATCACCTCGCGCAAGCCGGAGCTGCGCTATATGGGCGAGAAGCTCGAAGGCTTCGACGCCGTCATCCCGCGCATCGCCGCTTCACATACGTTCTACGGCCTGGCGGTGCTCCGCCAATTCGAGATGATGGGGGTATTTCCGCTCAACGAATCCGTCGCCATCGGCCGCTCGCGCGATAAATTGCGCTCACTGCAGATCTTGGCGCGCGATGGAGTCGGCCTGCCGATCACCGCCTTCGCCAATGATACGACCCGCACCGACGACGTCATCGAGATCGTCGGCGGCGCGCCGGCCGTCATCAAGCTCCTGGAAGGCACGCAGGGCATCGGCGTCGTCCTGAGCGAGACGCATAATTCGGCCAAATCGGTCATCGAGGCGTTCCACGGCGCCGATATCGCCATCCTGGTGCAGGAATTCATCAAGGAGGCCGAAGGGCGCGATATCCGCGTCTTCGTGGTCGATGGCAAGCCCGTCGCCGCCATACTGCGTTCCGGCGCCAAGGGTGACTTCCGCTCCAATCTGCATCGCGGCGGCCAGGCCGAAAAGATCACCATTTCGCGCCAGGAACGGGCGGCGGCGGTGAAGGCCGCGCGCTCCATGGGCCTCAATGTCTGCGGCGTCGACATGCTGCAATCGAGCCGCGGGCCGCTGGTGATGGAGGTCAACTCCTCGCCGGGCCTCGAGGGCATCGAAAGAGCGACCGGCGTCGACGTCGCCGCCGCCATTATCCAGTTTCTCGAGGCGGAAGCCCGGCCCGGCCGCACCAAGACGAAAGGCAAGGGATGAGCGCATGAGCGCCAAGCCGTTCCGCCTCGGCACCACGACGCTCGATCCGGGCGAACGCAAGACCGTCGATTTGCCGGTCAGCGCGCTTTCCAACCACACGCCGCTGACCCTGCCCGTCCATGTGGTCCACGGCGAAAGTTCGGGGCCGGTGCTGTTCCTCTCCGCCGTCGTCCATGGCGACGAGATCCTGGGCGCCGAGATCGTGCGGCGCGTGATCCGCCACCGCGCCGTGCATAATCTGGCCGGCACGCTGCTCGCAGTGCCGGTCGTCAACGCCTTCGGTCTCATCAGCCATTCGCGCTACATGCCCGACCGGCGCGATCTCAACCGCTCGTTTCCCGGCTCGGATCACGGCTCGCTCGCCTCGATCGTCGCCGACCTGTTCATGCGCGAGGTGGTTCTGAAGAGCGATTACGGCATCGACCTTCACACGGCCGCGCAGCACCGCACCAATCTGCCGCAGATCCGGATCGCGCCCGATGAGCCGGATCTTCTGCAGATGGCCGAAGCCTTCGGCCCGCCGGTCATCCTCATCTCCAAGCTACGCGAAGGAACACTGCGGCAATGCGCGCGCGACCATGGCGTGAAGATGCTGCTTTATGAAGGCGGCGAAGCGCTGCGCTTCGACGAGATCGCCATCCGGGCCGGCGTCATCGGCATTCTGCGGGTGATGAAATGGCTCGGCATGATCACGCCCACCAATATCGCGCGCAGCAAGGTGCCGCCGGCCATCTCGACCTCGAGCGCGTGGCTCAGAGCCCCGGAAGGTGGTCTCCTGCGTGCCGGGCCGGTCACCGGCGACCAAGTGGCGATGGGTGAAACGATCGGTGAGATCTCGGACCCCTTCGGCGAACGCGCCGTGCAGGTCATCTCGCCCGAAAATGGCATAGTCATCGGGCGCACCAATCTGCCGATCGTCAATCGCGGCGATGCCCTCTTCCATATCGCCCGGGTCAAGGACCCGGAGACGTCGCGCGCCCGCATCGGACGCATCGGCGGTGAGCTGGCGCAAGCGCCGCTCTTCGACGAAGATGAGATCATCTGAAGCCACGAGAGGTCGACATGACGATCCGCGGATTCCCTGGCCGGACGCCATACGGCGGAGCTTCTCGCTCTGCATGAGAAATACGATCAGACCAACAAGATCATAGCCTGGCTTGAAATGTATCACGGCGAGGCGCCCAGCCATCAGGTGATGATAAGCTTCATCCAGTGGGCGAGCACCAACAAAGCGGTGGCCGAAAGTCTACTGGCCAAAATCCCGGCACAGCCAATGTTAATGGAAAGGCTGGCCTTTGTGGTCACCGACAGTGGGCAGAGCGAAGAGTTCTGCAGAATCTACGCGGCGAGCCATTCACAAGGCGTGAAGGAGATTCTCGCTCGGATCCAGCGATACCAACCGGCCTGCGGATAATCTTCGTCAAACCCTGAACATGTCCACTATCGATTTCGTTTCGGAGCTCTCTTGTAGAAATTTTTCTTCTATAGTAGAAATTTACCAACCTGGACGGCCTCACGTGAGAGCAGAAGGTGTGCGCATGAACAAGCTCGATTCCGGAAAAGATTATGCCCGATACGCCCTTGGCGAGATTTCCGTGATCGCTCTTCGCGACGGTTATGTCGACATGCCGTCCAGCCGCTTGCGGCAAGAGGGCGACCGCCCTTTTGGATCAGACCTGCCGGCCGAAGTAGAACTGGTGGACGGAAGGCTCCGCCTGTCGGTCAACGCATTTCTCATCATTAATCAGGGCCAGCACATTCTGATCGACACCGGCGCGGCAAATGCCTGGGATCCGACGATGGGCTTGCTGCCGCGCGCCCTGGAGGAAGCGAGCGTAGCGCGAGAGAGCATTGCGACGGTCGCGGTCACGCATACTCATCTGGACCATGTCCACGGCCTGGTGTCCGCCGACGGAACCGACGCTTTTCCGAACCTCGAACGGCTGCTTGTTCCGCAAGAGGAGATTCCCCTGTTCGACGGCATCGATCGACTGGCCCGGTTTCGTCGCCGGCGTCTGCCCATGGGCGACGGCGTCAAGGTGAGCGCCGGCATCACCGCCATCCAGGCTCACGGCCATGAGGTCGGCCACACCGCATTCGAGGTCTCGAGCGGGGGCGAAACCTTGCTGATCTGGGGAGACATCGTCCATGTGCCGTCGATCCAATTCACGCGCCCGGAGCTCACCTGGGAATACGACGACGATCAGGATCGGGCCCGCTCGACCCGGGCAAGAATGATGCGTCGGGCGGCGCAGCCAGGTTGCTTCGTGGCGGGCGCACATCTCGACTTTCCCGGAATCGGCAAAGTCGCCGAAAGCGTCGATGCCTTTGACTACATTCCTCTGTAGATCGAAAAATAGCACTCCCGGCCGGATGCAACATGGAAGGCATCCCTGCCTAATGTCGATGTGAAGAGGCGCGAAGATTCGGAATGGCACGGTCGGCGGTAAAAAAAGCGGGCAGGCAAGATCCGGCGGGTCGCGCCTTCGGCGACCGGGTCCGGCTTCTACGCGAGCAAGCCGATCTCACATTGGAACAAATCTCCAAACTGTCGGGCGTCAGCAGGGCAATGCTTTCCAAGGTCGAGCGCGGCGAAAAGAGCCCGACCATCGGTGTAGCAAAACGCATTGCGCATGCGCTGGGCATCTCATTTTCAGCGTTGGTGGGCGACGAAGGTACGACGCGGCGCGCCTTGGCACTGGTGCGCAAAGACCAGAGGCAGATGTTTCGGGACGCGGAAACCGGCTTCGAGCGCCATCTGCTTTCGCCCCTCATGGCCGGGATGCCCGTCGAAGTCGTTTTGCATCACCTGCCCGCCAAGACATCGACCGGCAAACTGCCGCCCTACCCAACGGGCGTGACCAAACATATCCTGGCTTTCCGCGGTCGCGTCGTCGTCGGCGTGGACAAGGTCGAGACCGTCCTCGAAGAAGGCGACACGCTCTATTTCGAGGCCGATGTGGAGCACTGGGTCGAGAACCGGACCGCCCGCCCGGCCGAATATTATCTCGTCATTTCCGCCGCTCAGACATTTCCCCGCCGCGGTGAGGCCGCCTCCTGATCCTTCGACAGAAAGTCGATCACGGCGCGGACTGCGGGCAGCTGACCACGGCGATGCGGTGTCAAAAGCGTGGTGGTGACGCTGCCGGCCGCCCAATCCGGCAGGACATGTTTGAGCGTTCCCTGTTTCAACGCCGCGGCGGCGATGCTTTCCGGCAGGCAGACGACCCCCAGTCCGGCGATCGCTGATTTCATGAGGACAATGGATTCGTCGGCGGTAAAGCGCGGCCGGGGCTCAACCTCTTCCAGATGCCCGTCCCTGTGGGTCAGTCGCCAGCTTCGCACTGCGGCTGAAACGATAAGACCGTCATGCCCTTTGAGCGACGCGGGTTCGGAAGGTTCGCCGCGGGCTTCCAGATACTCGGGCGCGGCCACCAGGATGATCGGCTCAGTGGCGATACGGCGTTGCATCAGGCCCGAATCGGGCAGGGCCGAGAAGTGACTGCGCAATGCGATGTCGAAGCCCTCCTGGACGAGATCGATGAAGCGGTCAGTGACATGAAGCTCCAGGCTGAGCTTGGGGAAAGAGCGCGCCAGCTCGTGCAGCCGGTCGGCCAGTTGGAACTGGGCGGTCGGTACCGAGGTGGTGATCCTGACCGTGCCCGAAGGCTCGGCCTGGCGGCGGCGGACGATGGTCTCCGCCGCTTCAGCTTCGATCACCGCGGCGCGAGCGTGGTCATACACGTCACGGCCGAGTTCGGTGAGGGCGAAATGCCGTGAGGTGCGATGGATGAGCCGGACTCCCAAAGCCGCCTCGAGCTCCGCCACCCTCTTGCTCACCGTCGACTTAGGCTGGCCCAGCCGGCGGCCTGCCGCAGCAAAGCCGCCACTCTCCACAGCCTGCACGAAGAAGATGAGGTCATTGAGATTATACATGCCTCGTAGTCTACATTCATGGACTTTAAAGAGCAAATGGAGCGGCTACAGCCCTTAAGTCCATGAATTTATATCATCGGTGTCAACGCAGGAGACCACTCATGACACCGATCCTTTTCTACGGAATTCCTTCCGGCTGCTCTTTCGGCTCGATCGTCGCCCTCGAATGGCTGGGCCAGCCCTATCGTCTCAGTCGCATCCAGATGCCGGAAGTCGTGCAGAGCGAGGTTTTCCGCCGCATCAATCCAGTCGGCGAGACGCCGTCCCTCAAGACCGAGGATGGCCGTATCATCAGCGAGAGCATGGCTATTCTCAATCACCTGGGCGCCCGCGGCATCGACAAGGGTCTGGGCTTCAAACAGGGCACGGCGGAGTTCGACAGGCACAATCAAAGGCTCGCCTTTCTCAATACCAGCTTCTTCAACGCCTTCAGCCCGCTCTGGTATGCGCTCGAGCATGACACGATGAAGCCGGACGAGAAGCAGGCGCTTAGAAACTACGGCGCCGCCACTGTCGCCAAGGCCCATCGCGAGCTCGAGAAGATGCTGGATAAGAATACGTGGCTCGCGGGTGATCGGCGCACGCTGGCGGATGCCTATTTCATCGGCATCGCACGCTGGACGAAATACCACGACGTGATCGACCGCAAAGATTACCCGGCCGTGCAGGCTCTGTTCGAGCGGCTCGAGAACGATCCGGCGGTGAAATTCGCCCATGCGATCGAGCGCGGCGAGGATGTGAAGGGCGCGGGCGGCTTTGCCGGCCATGTCAGCCTGGAACAGGCGCTGAACAAAATCTGACGACCTCTCCGCCCCGGCCTTTCCCGCAAGAGAGGCGCGGAGCGGAGAGATTATTCACCTCCGCGAAAAACCGCCGAGAATGCCGCGCACCAGGGAGCGCACCACCATCGAGCCGACCTGGCGGCCGACGCTGCCGGCGACGTTCTTGACGAAACGGTCAGTAGCTGACTCACGTTGCCGGGGTGCCGCGCGCGCCTCGCGCGCCGCCCGCTTCTCCGCTGCGGCTTTTTCCTGCGCCTCGGCCCGCTCGCCGGCGCGCTGCACCAGCTTCTCGTAGGCCGACTCGCGATCGACCGCATCATCATACTGGCCATAGACCGGCGACGACTTGATCAGCTTGTCACGCTCCTGCGGCGTGATCGGACCCATGCGGCTCTCGGGCGGGCGAATCATCGTGCGCTCGACCATCGTCGGCACACCCTTGAGATCGAGCACCGAAACAAGCGCCTCGCCCTTGCCGAGCTCGGTGATGGCCTTGTCGGTCTTGAATTTGGGATTGGGGCGGAAGGTATCGGCCGCCGTCTTCACCGCCTTCTGCTCACGTGGCGTATAAGCGCGCAGCGCATGCTGGACGCGGTTGCCCATCTGCGCCAGCACGTTTTCCGGCACGTCGAGCGGATTCTGCGTCACAAAATAGACGCCCACTCCTTTCGAGCGGATGAGCTTCACCGTCTGCTCGATCTTCTGCAGCAGGCCGGCGGGCGCATCGCTGAACAACAGATGCGCTTCGTCGAAGAAGAAAACGAGCTTCGGCTTATCGGGGTCGCCCACTTCGGGAAGGTCCTCGAACAGCTCGGAGAGGAGCCAGAGCAGGAAGGTGGCATAAAGCTGCGGCGAGGACATGAGCTTGTCGGCAGCAAGGATATTCATATAGCCGCGGCCATCGCGCGTGGTGCGCATCAGATCCTTGATGTCGAGCGCCGGCTCGCCGAAGAACTTGTCGCCGCCCTGCTCCTCGATCACCACCAGCCGACGCTGGATCGATCCGATCGTCATGGCGTTGAGATTACCGTAATCGGTGCGCAGCTCCTTGCCGCGATCGGCGAGGTCGGAGAGAAGCGCGCGCAGGTCCTTGAGGTCGAGAAGCGCCAGGCCTTCCTCATCGGCGATCTTGAAGGCGATGTTGAGGGCGCCTTCCTGGGCATCGGTGAGGCCCATCAGACGCGACAGGAGCAGCGGCCCCATTTCCGAAATGGTGGTGCGGATCGGGTGGCCCTGCTCGCCGAACAGGTCCCAGAAGATGGTCGGCGTCGCCGCGAAGCCGTAATCCTCAAAACCGACCTTCTTGGCGCGCTCGAGGAGGAAATCCTGTGGCGTGCCTTCCTGCGAGATGCCGGAAAGATCGCCTTTCACGTCGGCGGCGAAGACCGGGACGCCGGCCTTGCAGAAGCCCTCGGCCATGATCTGCAAGGTAACGGTCTTGCCGGTGCCGGTGGCGCCGGTGACGAGGCCGTGGCGGTTGGCCATGGGCAGGAAGAGGTCTTCCCGTTTATCTGCCTTGCCCAGAAAAATAGTATTGTCAGCCATAGTCCGTCGGTTCCCTCGTAATGCCTTGCGCGCGCGCCAATCTGCTATAAAAAGCTGGCGAGTTCAAACACGCCGGAGCCGCTCATGCAGGAGCTGATTGCCCGAATTGTGACCAAAACGGGACTCGATCCCAAGCGCGCCGAGAAGGCGCTGGGGATCATGCTGTCGCTGGTCAAGTCGCAGGGCAATCAGCAGAAGGTGGGTGAGCTGTTCGCCAAACTGCCGGGCGCCGAAGAACTGGCCCGGACCCATGGCGGCGATGGCGCGCGCGGCGGCGGGCTGCTGGGCATGCTGGGCGGCGGGCTCATGGGCGGGCCCCTGGCGGCGATCACCAAATTGCAGGCGGCCGGCCTCAATATGGAACAGATCAAGCAGCTGGGCAGCGAGACGCTCGACTACGCCAAGGAGGTCGCGGGCGAAGATCTGGTCAAGCAGGTGGCGAGCTCCATTCCGGGTCTCGGCAGCTATGTCTGACGCCAGGTCACTACCTCTCGCATCAGAATTCCCCCCCGCCGGCGAAAGCGACTGGCGCAAGCGCGTCGATGCGGTGCTTAAAGGCGCCGATTTCGAGAAACGCCTTTTTTCCCGCACGATGGACGGCATCGCCGTCGCTCCACTTTATTCGGGTGCAGATGGCACCGCCGTCCGCCGGCCCGAGCAGACACCGTGGACGGTGATGCAGCGCACCGACCACCCAGATGTCGCCAGAGCTAATGCCCAGGCGCTCGATGATCTCGATCATGGTGCTACAGGATTGCACCTTATCTTCGCCGATGCGCCGGGCGCGCGCGGCTTCGGGATCGAGGCGCCGGACCGCAAGACCGTCGCCCGGCTCTTGAACGGCGTTCGGATCGACGCGATCGATCTGCGTCTCGAAGCCGGACGGCAAGCCGATGTCGCCGCACTGGCGTTGGCGCAATGGATCGCGACGCAACCTGTCGATCCCGAAAGGCTCAGGCTGAATTTCGGCCTCGACCCGATCGGCAGCGGCGCCCCTCACGGCGATATCGACACGGGTTTTGCGGATGGCCTGCGGCAGTCGGTGACGGCGTTGCACGCGCAGCATTTCACCGGACCCTTCGCAGAGGCCTCGGGCATTGTCTGGCATGATGCGGGCGCCAGCGGCGCACAGGAGCTCGCTTACATGCTGGCGAGCGGCGTTGCCTATCTGCGCGCCCTCGACCATCTTGGTGACGATCGACTGAAGCGCGCCATTTCGCTCAGCCTGGCCGCCGGACAGGACATGTTCGTCACGCTGGCGAAATTCCGCGCCGCACGCCTGTTGTGGGCGCGAGTCCTGGCGGCATCGGGACTGGCGACAGACGTGATCACGATTCAGGCGGAAACCTCCTGGCGCATGATGGCGGCGCACGATGCGCATACGAATATCCTGCGCGCCACGGCGGCGGTCTTCGCCGCGGCGCTCGGCGGCGCCGATCGGATCACCGTGCTGCCGTTCTCGCTGGCGCAGGGTCTGCCGGATGAGTTCGCACGCCGGATCGCGCGCAATACGCAGACAGTCCTTCAGGAGGAATCGCAGCTCTGGCGGGTCAGCGATCCCGCATCGGGCTCTGGTTATGTCGAGCATTTGACGGCGAGCCTGTGCGACAAGGCCTGGTCCCTGTTCCAGGAGGTCGAGAAGCAGGGTGGAATTGTCGCCGCGGTCACCAAGGGCCATGTCGCCGAGCAGATTGCAGCTAAGCGTAAGGAGCGCCTTGCCCGCATTGAGAGCAAGGCGGATACCATCGTCGGCGTCACCGCCTACAGGCCGTCGAAAGAGGCGGCATCATCGATCGAAGACGTGCCACGCCGTGCAATGGCGAAGGGGCCACTTGCCGCCATGCGTTTCGCGGAAGGATTCGAATCCACGGGAGCCGCCGCATGAGCCGCATCCCGGATTTCAGCAAAATCGCCTTCGCTGCATCGTCTTCGGCGACGAGGCCGTCGGTCTGGCAGCCCCCTGAAGGGCTCGTGGTCAAATCGGCTTATGATGCGGGCGACGTGTCCGGGCTGGACTTCCTGCATACCTGGCCCGGCATCCCGCCCTATCTGCGCGGCCCCTATCCAACCATGTATGTCACCCAGCCCTGGACGATCCGGCAATATGCCGGCTTCTCCACGGCGGAAGATTCCAATGCGTTCTACCGGCGCAATCTGGCGGCGGGACAAATGGGTCTGTCGATCGCCTTCGATCTCGCCACCCATCGCGGCTATGATTCAGATCATCCGCGTGTCGCCGGCGATGTCGGCATGGCCGGTGTCGCAATCGATTCCATTTTCGACATGCGCACGCTGTTCGACGGCATCCCGCTCGACAAGATGAGCGTGTCGATGACGATGAACGGCGCCGTGCTGCCGGTGATGGCGCTCTATATCGTCGCAGGCGAAGAGCAAGGCGTGCCGCCGGAGAAGCTCTCCGGCACGATCCAGAACGACATTCTCAAAGAGTTCATGGTGCGGAACACCTATATCTATCCGCCCAGGCAATCGATGCGTATCGTCTCGGACATCTTCGCCTATACCAGCGAGAAAATGCCGAAATTCAATTCGATCTCGATCTCCGGCTATCACATGCAGGAGGCGGGAGCGACCGCGGATCTCGAGCTCGCCTATACGCTCGCCGACGGCCTCGATTATGTGCGTGCCGGCGTCGCCGCCGGTCTGGATATCGACCGTTTCGCGCCGCGTCTTTCCTTCTTCTGGGCGATCGGCATGAACTTCTTCATGGAAGTGGCGAAAATGCGCGCCGCCCGCATGCTGTGGGCGAAGCTCATCAAACGCTTCAATCCCAAGGACGAGCGCTCGCTGTCACTGCGCACCCATTGCCAGACCTCGGGCTGGAGCCTCGCCGCGCAGGACGTCTTCAATAATGTGGTGCGCACCGGGATCGAGGCGATGGCCGCGACCCAAGGCGGCACTCAGTCGCTTCACACTAACTCTCTCGACGAGGCGCTGGCGCTGCCGACCGATTTCTCCGCCCGCATCGCGCGCAATACCCAGCTCTTCCTGCAACAGGAAGCGGGCACATGCCGGGTCATCGATCCGTGGGGCGGCAGCTTCTTCGTCGAGCGCCTCACCGGCGACCTGGCCGCCAAGGCCTGGCACCATATCGAGGAAGTCGAGGCCATGGGAGGCATGGCGAAAGCCATCGAGGCCGGCATCCCGAAATTGCGCATCGAGGAAGCGGCGACCCGCACCCAGGCGCGTATCGATACCGGCGAGCAAACGGTGGTGGGCGTCAACAAATACAGCCACGGCATCGACGCCCGGATCGATATTCTGAAGGTCGACAATTCGGCCGTGCGGGCCCGGCAGATCGAGAAGCTCACGCGCCTCAAGGCCGAACGCGATGAGCGCGCCTGTCAGGCCGCGCTCGATCAGTTGGGCCTCGTCGCCAGGAGCGGGGACGGCAATCTCCTCGCCGCCGCCGTCGATGCGGCGCGCGCCAAGGCGACGGTCGGCGAGATATCGCTCGCCCTCGAGAAGGCGTGGAGCCGGCACGCCGCCGAGAGCCGCGCCGTCAAGGGCATCTATGAAGCGGCCGCCAAAAATAGCCAGAAGCTCGAGGCCGCCCGCCGGTCGGTCGACGCCTTCCGCGAGGCTGATGGACGGCCACCGCGCATCCTGGTCGCCAAGATCGGACAGGACGGCCATGACCGCGGCCAGAAGGTGATCGCCTCGGCCTTCGGCGACATGGGGTTCGACGTGAAGGTGGGCGCGCTCTTCTCGACACCGGAAGAAGTCGCCGAGCTTGCGGCCAGGAGCGATGTCCATGTCGTCGGCGTCTCGTCCCTTACCGCCGGTCACCTGACTCATGTTCCTCTTCTCAAGGCGGCGCTCGAGAAGCTCGACCGTTCCGACATCATGATCATTGTCGGCGGCGTCATTCCACCGGAGGATGTGGCGGCCCTGCTTGAGGCCGGCGCCGCCGCGGTTTTCCCGCCCGGCACCGTGATTCCCGAAGCCGCCCAGAAGCTGCTCGACCGGCTCAATGAGCGCCTTGGTTACGCGCAGAAGGCGGCGGAATAGCCAGAGCCATCGACCGGCACGCGGCTTGCAGATGCTGAGCGCGGAGTTTCATAAATGGATTTCTCACGTCGCCTTTTCATGTCCGCGGGCCCGGTGCTGGCCGCCAGCGCCATAGCCGCCAATCCAATCCCGGCTGCGGCGGCAACGGCCTTCATCGCGGCGACCGATCTTGGTCTGAAACCCAACGGCAAGGGTGACCAGACAGCATCTCTGCGCAAGGCGATCGCCAAAGCAGCGGAGCGCGGCTTGGCTTTGCTGTTGCCTGGCGGGCGCTACGAGATCTCGTCGCTGAGCATCGACCGTCCCGTTGTTCTCCAGGGCATTCCCGGCCAGACACAGCTCGTGGCGACAAAAGATGCCGGCATATTCATCCTTGAAACGGGCATGGCCGTCCTCGACGGTCTGAGTTTCGTTGGCGCCGACAAGACACTCGGCAGTGACGCCGCACTCGTGTCGGTCCAGAACTGCGCAAGCCTGACGATTTCCGATTGCGATTTCCGCGATTTCGCCGGCAGCGCCGTCAAACTCACCCAATGCGCCGGCCGCATCAGTATGAACCGCATCTCGGCCATCGGAAAAACGGCTATCTTTGCTCTCGATTCCGTGGGCCTCGAGATCAGCGGCAATCATGTCCAGGACATCGGCAATAACGGCATTCAAGTTTGGACCAGCGAGCCGCGCCCCGACGGCACGATCGTCAGCGGCAACCGGATCGAACGCGTACGCTTCGACGGCGGCGGTTCCGGCCAGAACGGCAATGGCATCGTCGTTTTCCGCGCCGGCAATGTGCTGGTGAGCCACAATCGCGTCAGTGATTGCGGCTACAGCGCCATCCGCAACAATTCCGGACGCAACAGCCAGATCGTCAACAACTCCTGCTCACAGCTTGGCGAGACGGCGATCTATGTGGAATTCGCCTTCGATGGCGCCGTGGTCTCGGGCAACATCGTCGAGACGTCGGCGTCCGGCATATCCATCACCAATTTCAATGAGGGCGGCCGGCTCGCGGTCTGCGCCAACAATGTCGTGCGCGACATCACCGGCGGCGGATCCAATCCCGAAAAGCGCGGGACGGGGATCGGCGCTGAGGCCGACACGATCGTCACCGGCAATGTCATCGAAGCCGTCTCCGACATCGGCATTTCCGCTGGCTGGGGGCCTTATGCCCGCAATCTCATGATCACCGGCAATCTCCTGCGCCAATGCCCGGTCGCGATCGCACCATCTGTGACCCAAGGCGCCGGCCCGATCAGCATCACCGGCAATATGATCGCTCAATCGGGTAAGGCCATCATCGGCATGAATCATCGCGACGAGGCGACGGCCGAGCTTGCCAAAGGCACTGTCGCGGTGCCGGCAAACCTCACCGTCAGCGGCAATATTGTGAGTTAGGCGCCGCCGATCGCGGCGTGAACGTCGCCGACATGGATTTTGCGCCAGTTGCTCAGATCGGTTGCGGCGAATCCGAGAAGCGCTTCGCGCTCAGCTTCGGTCCAGACCGGCAGCGACGCCATGAGCGCCGCCATCGCCGCTTCAGAGGCGCGATGCGCGCCATCATCGCATTTGAGGGCGAGGCCCAGCCCCGCATGCGGGATGGCGCCGCAAAAGACCCCTTCCGCCCCGGTCTTCACGAAGGCGCGCGGCACCTTTTCCATGAGTTTGGTGCAGAAGCGATTGGACCCCGCCACCATGAAGGGATGTGCCCGCACCGCTTCAACGATGCGCCGGCAGGCGGCGGCACGCGGCGCGCTGAGCTCTTCCCCGGAACCGAATCTGGCGAAGCCGAGCGCCAGATTGCGCAAGGGGACGGCCCAGGTGGGCACCGAGCAGCCATCGATACCTTGCGGCTGCGCATCAATATCGATGTCGCACAGTTCGCTCATGGCCTTCGCGACTGCCCGCTGAACCGGATGATCGACGCGCGTGTAGCCTTCAGCCGGCGCGGTCAGATGGCGGGCCAGCGCCAGCATCCCGGCATGCTTGCCTGAGCAGTTGTTGTGGATGGCGCGTGGCTCCTCGTCACGGCGCAACAGATCGTGCTGGGCGCTTAGCTCATAGGGCCAATGCGCGCCGCACTCATAATTCGCTTCCCTCATGCCGGCCTTGGCCAGCATGCCTCGCGCCACCCTGATATGGGCGGCTTCGCCATTATGCGAGGCGCAGGAGAGCGCGATTTCCTCGTCAGTGAAGCCGAAATGCTCGGCGGCGCCACTCTCGACCAGAGGCAAGCATTGGAACGCCTTGATCGCCGAGCGCGGGAATATCGCACGCTCGATATCGCCGGCCGAGGCGACCAGCCTGCCGTCCTTCTCGACAACCGCATAGGCGCCGGTGTGGCGGCTCTCGACTATTCCGCCCCGAGTGACTTCGGCGATGACGGGATTAGGACCGGCCATAGGCAATCTCCTTCTCAGGCATGGGCTTCAGATACCAGCCGAGCGCCAGCATCTGCAAAACGAGGAAAAAGCCGAAGGCCCAGCTATAGGCTTGCGGTGCATAGCCGGTCACGGTTGGTGTGAAGAAGCCAATGATCACGCCGATGGCGCCCTGCACCATGAAGGCCGACATGAACATGGCGAAGTTGAGCGAGGCATTGGACCGGCCCGCCAGCTCATTGCCGACTTGCGCGGCAAACCAGGGAAAAGCGACGATGCCGACCTGTCCGGTCGCCGCCACCACCAGCCAGGCCAACACCGTGAGATCGGGCAGTTGCAATATGATGACTGTCTGGGCGACGAGATAGACCAGAAGATAAGCGACCATGACGGTCAAGGGGCTGATGCCGCGCCGCCCGAGCCGGTCGACGGCGAACCCGCTCGACAGGATGCCGACCATGAAGGCGATCGCCATCCAGAGCAGATGGCGCGCCACCTGCATGCGGTCAAAGCCCAGGACATCACGGAACCAGGGGCCGGCCCATAAGGTTTGAATGCCGATCTGCACGCCGGTGGTTAGGCCCAGAAGCGGGGCCAGGCGCCAATAGAGCGGCAGTCTCATGATGCGCAGCAACTGACCGAATTGCTGACCGAAGTGGGCGGCGACCGGCTCCCCGTCGCGACGCGGCACGACCAGGAAAATGAGGCCGGCGCTCAAGGCGATCAGCCCGGCATAAATGAGGAAGGCGTTGCGCCAGCCGACCTCCCGCACCAGATGGGCCGTGGGCTCGGTGGCTGCGATGATGCCCAGCGCCCCCGTCGACATGATACAGGCATTTACAAGCGTCCGCCGCTCGAGCGGGACCCAGAGCGAGCTTGCTTTGAAGCCGGACATCAACCCCCCGGCAAAGCCCAGTCCGACAACGGCACGGGCCAGAAACAAAGTCATGACGCCCGGCGCCCACGCAAAGATTACACATCCAGCCGCGGCGAGCATGAGAAGCGCAGTCTGGACCCGGCGCGGACCATAACGATCGAACAGCACCCCAAGAGGGAGCTGGAACAGCGCAAAAGCCAGAAGATAGGCCGACGTCAGAAGCCCGATTTCGGCTGGAGTCAACGAGAAATCGGCAATCAGATCGGGCGCCACGACGGCATTCACCGCCCGCAGGAGATAAGAAAGCAAGTAGCCTATGGCAAACGGAACGAGCGCCGTGGCGACGATGCGAAGGGGTATGCCGGGCGTCATGAGCGGACTTGTAACGCGTTGCGGGACCATGATCGCCTTGCGGTTGAGCAGCGACCGTCCGGCGGAACTTTCCCATAGCAGCATTCCGCCACATATGGATAGCGTTAACCTGAGGGATCTCCCGAATGCAAAAAAGTCGTTGAAAGCAAGGCGTAATGACCGCAAGATTCCGGTGAGGGCGCAAAGCGGTGTTTGCATGACGGCGGCATTGGACATTTCATCCAGGACAGACGAATGTATGGCTGCCGCGGGTAAGGGAGGCCTCTGATGCTCCGCAGCCTGGTGGTCGCGATCGGCGCGGCCTTGATTCTAGTTGCCATACTCTCGTGGCAGAACATCATGTCGGCGGGTGTCAGCCAGGTGGCGTCCGGTTGGGACCGGCTGTCAACCTATTACAATCAGGAACCGATCCCTCTTCCGGGCGTCGTCACGGACGAAGCGGAGCTCAAATCTTTTGTGCCCCAAATGATTGAAGCCAATGTCGGCCTGATCAACTCCCCCTATCCAGAGACGCAAATGGAACGCTCGCGGCTGACCCGGCGCGAGGGGGAATGCGAGATCCCGCGCGCCAATCTCGACGATGTCGCCTTTTTCCTCCGGTCCAACGCGTTCGAGCCGCTCGTTCCGATTTCCGTCCATCACGCACGCGAAGCGAAGCTTCCGCCGGAACTGGTGAAATTCTTCCAGGACCATGGTCGCGGCGCACACAGGCTCTCCACCAACGCGGCGGGAGAACGGACGACTGTACCGCTCCTCAACGAACCGAAAAAAGTGCTCATCGCAGGCGATTCGGCCGCCTTCAGCCCGATGCTGGATGACTCGGCCACGCTCGCCTCGCAGCTGCAGGCGAAAGACATCACCCGGCAATATATCAACGTGGGCGTCCCGGGCGCTTCGTCCGAGCAGGCTCTCTGCGCACTGACCAAGGCGGTATCGCGATACCAAGGCCAGGTAGAGGAGGTCATCTATCTCTATTCCGAAGACGACTTCGTCGCCGGTCAGAGATTTGGCACGCCGGATGCGGTCATTACGGAGGTCAAATCGCTGGTTCAGAAGGGAACCACCACCAGGGTCACGGTGGTCTATGTGCCCTCCCTCTACAATATCGCGCCCGAGCTCACCCGCTTTAAGGGCTATGCCGGTGAGTTCGCGCCCAACCCGCAAACGGAAAGAGAACAGCTGAAGAAAAACGTCACGGAGGCCGGGTTCGTCTGGCTCGATATGGGCGACATCGTGCTCGAACGGAGCCGCGCACTTGGCAATGTCTTCTCGGTGTTCGACAGTTTCGCAGATCCCCAGTCTCCGTCGGCGCAGGGCATCAGCAGTCTCGTGGAAAAGTTCTCGCTGCCGGCCCTCCCCGAAACGCTTGCGCTTGCTGCCGTCCCCGCCAGCCCGGAGAATGAATCGGCGGCCGCGGCAGGCCTTGAGGACCAGCTACGCAAACAGTCCGCCGCCCTGGACGATATTCGCGCGGCCGCAGCACGCGCCGCCAAGAACAACCGCCTAAAACGGGAGGTCGGAGACATCCTCAAAAGGCTCAAAAACGAGCTTGCCGAGGGGCAGTGACGGCATTGACCGACCTGAGACATAGGTGACAGTCCGTACCGGAGACATGGGTAACACTTTCCCCCATGCAATTGCATGGGGGAAAGTGTGGATGCCGTGGAAAGAGAGCTCCGTAATGGACGAACGCGTGCG
>JBMOOM010000002.1:0-26786 GCA_049323275.1 Pseudomonadota bacterium | reverse complement strand
CCGCCCCAGCTGGCGCCGATCCGGAACAGGCGCAGTTGCTCGAGGAAGGACGCGAGATGACCGTCATCGCGCGGGCTGAGGACGGCCGAGAAGACGCCGCTGCCGCCGAGGAAATCGCGGCGCCAGATCGCATGACCGGCATCATCCGGAAGCACGGGATAGAGTATGCGTTCGACCGCCGGGTGCCGCGCGAGCCATTGGGCGATCTTCACTGCCGAGGCGGTCTGGCGCTCGAGCCGTGTCGCCAGTGAGCCGAGGCCGCGCTGGGCGAGGAAGCAGTCGTCGGGGGCGGCGCCGAGGCCGAGAAATTTGCTGGTGTCCTTGAGCCGCCGATAGAGGTCTTCCGCCGCAACGGTGACGCTGCCCAGGAGAAGATCGGAATGGCCGCCGACATGCTTGGAGAGCGCCTGCACAGCGAAGTCGGCGCCATGGCGCAGCGCCTTGAAGCCGAGGGGCGAGGCCCAGGTCCCGTCGACCGCGACGAGCGCGCCGTGGCTGTGGGCGGCTTCGACGATGGCGGGCAGGTCCTGAACCTCCATCGTGAAGGAGGCGGGTGATTCAACCCAGATCAGCTTCGTCTGCGGGCGCAGCAGTTGCGCGATGCCGCTGCCGATGGCCGGATCGTAATAGCTGGCCGTGACGCCGATGCCGGACAGGAACCTGTCGGCGGTGGCGCGCGCCGGTGAGTAGACGGGGTCGGGCAGAAGCACATGATCGCCGGCGCGCAGCACCGCCAGGTTGACGACGGTGATGGACGCCATGCCCGAAGGCGTGATGAGCGTATGGGCGCCGCCTTCGAGCGCCGCGATATGCCGGGCCAGATGGCGCGAGGCCGGATGGCCGTAGAGACCGTAGGAATAACCGTCATAGAACTGCGCCTGCCGGGTGAGAAACGCCTCGACGGTGGGAAACACGATGGTCGAGGCGCGATGAACGACAGGTGTCAGAGCATTGAAGGGCAGGTCGGCGATATCGGTGTGGAGGAGAAGCGTTTCGTCTTGCATGCCGGCATTAGACTGGCGCGTCTGGATGAATTCAAATATTAGTTCTCTATCAAGTTATGCAGAAATGTTATATTCTCGAGGGCCAATGAATTTCCGCCAGATCGAAGCCTTCAAGACGGTCATGGCCTGCGGCACGACAACCCGCGCGGCGGAACTCCTGCGCGTCTCGCAGCCGGCGGTCAGCCGCCTGCTGGCCGACCTTGAAAAGGCGACACGACTTAAACTGTTCGAACGCGGCAAAGGCCGGATCACGCCGACCGCCGAAGGCCATGCCTTCTACAACGAAGTGCGCCGCGCCTTCATCGGTCTGGAGCAGCTGCATTTCGCCGCCGAGAATATCCGCAGCTTTTCGTCCGGCACCCTGCGCATCGCGAGCCTGCCGGTGCTCGGCCATGCGTTTCTGCCGCGTGTGGTGGGCGCCTTCTGCGCCCGCAATCCGGGACTGTCCATCGTGCTCCACATTCACAGCTCCGAATTGGTGAAAACACTTGTCCAATCGGGCCAGTTCGATTTTGGCTTCGCCGCCGACGAGATCGACCGGGCCGGAGTGAAAGCGAGCCTGTTCACGAGTCCGGATGCGGTCTGCGTCCTGCCGGCGGCACATGCGCTGGCGCGCAAATCCGTTCTCACCCCGCAGGATCTCGCCGACGAGCGCTTCATCTCGCTGGCGAGCGAGGACGCGGCGCGGGCGCGTATCGACCGCGCCTTCGAGACCGCCAAGGTCAAACGGCGGATCGTCGTCGAGACGCAATATTCGGCGACGATCTGCAACCTGGCGCGCAGCGGCGCGGGGATTGGCCTCGTCAATCCCTTTGCGCTGATCGACCTCGATCGCACCGGCATCGCGGTGCTGCCTTTCAAGCCGGCGGTGAAGTTCCGCACCTTGCTGATCACGCCGCCGAGCGGGCTCGTTTCGCAGGCGGCGCAGGCTTTCATGACCATGGCGGCGGGCGAGCTGCCGCGCGCATGAGGCGGGCATTGTGTCCGTCGGCTCGATCCGGCAAGAAGTCCGCTTCAACTACGCAGTCACTAAGGAACCCATGCCGGAAGTCCGCCGCACCGTCATCGCCCCGCAATCCGGAGAGTCCTTTTCAGTCCGGCGCGGCGACACGATCCGCATCATCGATCCGCAAGGCCAGCAGGTCGCCGACCTGTGGGCTTTCGTGACCGACGGTCCGGCGCTCGACTGGCTGAGCACGTCGCAGACGCGCGACATCACCGAAAGGATGTTCCCGATGACGGGCGATCAATTCTACAGCACGCGCGGCGAACCCTTACTCACCCTGGTCGAGGACGCGTCGCCCGGACCGCATGACATGCTGTTTCCAGCCTGCAACCGCTGGCTTTACGAGCGGGCCGGATTTTCCGATCATCCGAGCTGCCAGGACAATCTCTTCAAGGCGCTCGCCAAGACCGGCATAACGCTGCCCGCTATTCCCGACCCGGTCGATTTCTTTCAGAACTCCTTGCCCACGCCCGACGGCCGGCTCGACGTCCATGCCTCGATCAACCCGCCCGGCGGGTCCGTGACCTTGCGCGCCGAGCGCGATCTTCTCCTGGTGGTGACGGCGTGCTCGGTCGACTTCCATCCGACCAATGGCGACAGATGCACCGAAATCGTGGTCGAGGTGAGCGAAAGCAGGCAGGGATAGGAGGAGATGGTGCCGGAAGAGGGGATTGAACCCCCGACCTTCGGTTTACAAAACCGCTGCTCTACCGCTGAGCTATTCCGGCGACCCGATGGACCCGCATATAGCGGGCCGGGTTTCCCGGTGCAATCTCATAGTCATTTTTAACCGATCCGGCGGAAGCTGGGGTGAAGGAGAATGGGACAATGCTCGATCTGCAGACCACCATCGCCAGGGATCTCGGCGTCACGGTAGCTTTCGATGTCGAAGCCGAAATCGAGAGACGGGTCAATTTCCTGGCCGATTATCTGCGTGCCGCGAAGGGCCGGGCCTATGTGCTCGGCATCAGCGGCGGGGTCGACTCGCTGACCGCCGGGCTTCTGAGCCAGCGCGCGGTGGAAAAGCTGCGCGGTGCTGGTCATGAGGCAACCTTCATCGCGATGCGCCTGCCTTACGGCGCGCAGCGCGACGAGAGCGACGCGCAGAGGTCGTTGAGCGTCATCGCGCCGGACCGGATCGTCACCGTCGACATCAAGCCGGCGGCGGATGCGATGCGGACCCAGATCATGCAGGAGGCGGCCGACCTGTTCGACGGGCCGCGCCATGATTTCCATCACGGTAATATCAAAGCGCGCCAGCGCATGATCGCGCAATTCGCGCTCGCCGGCGCGCTCGGCGGCCTCGTCATCGGCACCGATCATGCCGCCGAGGCCTTGATGGGATTCTTCACCAAGTTCGGCGACGGGGCGGCCGATGTGGTGCCGCTGACCGGCCTCAATAAAAGGCGCGTCCGGGCCATTGCCAGCCATCTGGGGGCGCCCTCCGAGCTGGTGTTCAAGACGCCGACGGCCGACCTCGAGACCGAGGCGCCCCTGAAGCCCGACGAAGACGCGCTCGGCGTCAGCTATGAGGAGATCGACGACTTCCTTGAAGGCAAGGAAATCGGCCCGCAAGCCCGCCAGCGCATCCTCGCCACCTATCGCGGCACGGCCCACAAACGGACCTTGCCGGTGGCGCCGGCCTGAGCGTCAGGCCTTGGCGCGCCGGCGGCTGCCTTCGATATTGGGCAGGAACCAGGTGACGAGCCCGATCAGCGGCAGGAACGAGCAGATCTTGTAGACATAACCGATGCTGGTCATGTCGGCGATCTCGCCGAGAACGGCGGCGCCGAGGCCGCCCATGCCGAAGGCGAGGCCGAAGAACAGCCCGGCGATCATGCCGGTGCGGCCCGGCACCAGCTCCTGCGCGAAGACGACGATCGCCGAGAAAGCCGACGACATGATGAGGCCGATGATGATGGCGAGCACCAGCGTCCATTCGAGATTGGCATAGGGAAGGGCCAGCGTGAAGGGAACGGTGCCCAGGATCGAGAACCAGATGACGTATTTGCGGCCGAAATAATCGCCGAGCGGCCCGCCCAGAAACGTGCCGGCGGCGACCGCGGCCAAAAACACGAACAGATAGAGCTGCGAGTTGTGAACCGACACGCCGAAAGTGTCGATCAGATAGAAGGTGAAGTAGTTGCCGAGGCACGCCATGTAGACGAACTTCGAAAAGACCAGCGCCACCAGCACGGCGATGGCGAGCTTGATGTGGCCGGACGAGAGATGCTCGATATGGGCGCGCGTCGACGTCACCGAAACACGGGCGCGACCATGGGTGGCGTACCAGCGGCCGACGAAAGTCAGAAGGCCCATGGCGACGATGCCGGCGGCCATGAACCAGGCGACGCTCTTCTGGCCATTGGGCAGGATGATCAAGGCGGCGAGCAGGGGCCCGATGGCGGAACCGACATTGCCGCCGACCTGGAACAGCGACTGCGCGAAGCCATGGCGGCCGCCGGAAGCCAGCCGCGCCACCCGCGACGATTCGGGGTGGAAGAT
Source organism: Pseudomonadota bacterium (assembly GCA_049323275.1). Lineage (GTDB taxonomy): Bacteria > Pseudomonadota > Alphaproteobacteria > Rhizobiales > Aestuariivirgaceae > Taklimakanibacter. Next base: position 22,271 of record JBMOOM010000002.1, on the reverse strand, counting down.
CGACGAGCCGACGCCGACGAAGGCGGCCGCCGCGAGCAGCAGCGGATAGGAGTTGGCTGTGGCGATGAGGCCGAGGCCGATGACGGTCATGCCCATGCCGATGGCGGCCGAATAGGGCTTCGGATAGCGGTCGGTATACATCCCGACGACCGGCTGCAGCAGCGAGGCGGTGAGCTGGAAGGCGAGCGTGATGAAACCGATCTGGCTGAAATCGAGCTGATAGGAATCCTTCAGGATCGGGTAGATCGACGGCAGCAGCGACTGCATCATGTCATTGAGCAGGTGACAGACGCTGAGCGCGGTAAGAACAGCGATGACCGTGTCGTTATGCGTTGGGGCGTTGGTGTTCTCGGCGGTCGTCACGGCGGGATTCCCGATTGGTTGAAGGGTTTCCCTAGCCGATCCAGGTGTTTCAGGCCCGCGCGTTTTCGGAAGGCGAGCCTCCCGAACGGTGCAGGGCATAAAGCGCGATCGCCGCGGCATTGGACACGTTGAGGCTCTTGATCAGTCCCGGCATGTCGAGCCGCACCACGGTATCGCAGGTCTGCCGCGTCAGCTGCCTCAGGCCCTTGCCTTCGGCGCCGAGCACCAGGGCCACCGGGCGGGAGAGCCTGGCGTCGCCGATATCCTCGGCGGCCTCGCTGTCGAGGCCGACCAGCAGGAAGCCGTAGCCGCGCAATTCCTCCATGGCGCGGGCGAGGTTGGTCACCTTGGTGAACGGGACATGCTCATAGGCCCCGGAGGCCGATTTGAGCAGGACGCCCGAGGCTTCCGGGCTGTGGCGGGCGGTCGCCACCAGCGCCGTCACCCCGAAAGCGGCGCAGCTGCGCATGATGGCCCCGACATTGTGGGGGTCGGTCACCTGGTCGAGGAGGACGACGATGCCTTCGCGCGGGATCTGGTCCAGCCGGGGTTGACGTAAGGGCTTGCAGTCGAGGATCAGGCCCTGATGGACGGCATCCGGTCCGAGGAGCCGGTCGAGATCGCGGGGGAGGGCCGGCTCGACGGTGATTCTCGCTTGGGCAATCTCGTCCTTGAGCCGGTCGGCGGCATTTTTGGTCGCCAGAAGCTTGATAAACTTGCGCTTTGGGTTCGTCAGCGCCTCGGCGACAGTGTGAACTCCGTAAAGGCGCTCGATTTCGTCATTATTGGACGGGTGCTTCTGGTGATCGGACATGGCCGCTCTTATATAGAAAGTCCTTTGCGGCTCAATCCTTGTAAGAATTGGCCTTTTTGCGGTTGACAGGCTTTGGCGCGACGCGCATAAAGCCGCCACTCAAGGGCCCGGGCAACACCCGGGCTCCTTGGCGTTTGGCTCAAGCTCATACGGCGATTCGGGGGAATGTCCCGAGCGGCAAAGGGGGCGGACTGTAAATCCGCTGTCTTCGACTTCGTAGGTTCGAGTCCTACTTCCCCCACCATCGCTTCCAGGGGGCATGGGCTAAAACGCCGAGATTTGAGACGAGCTTTTGAGGCGTACGAGTTCCCGGGCGGGTGTAGCTCAATGGTAGAGCAACAGCCTTCCAAGCTGATGACGGGGGTTCGATTCCCCTCACCCGCTCCAAGTTTTATAGATGTCCGAGCCAGAACAGGGTTGTAGAAATGGGCAAAGAGAAGTTCAACCGCGACAAGCCGCACTGCAATATCGGCACGATCGGTCACGTCGATCATGGCAAGACCTCGCTGACGGCGGCGATCACCAAGGTTCTGGCTGAGACGGGTGGTGCGACTTTCACCGCCTATGACCAGATCGACAAGGCGCCGGAAGAGAAGGCGCGCGGCATCACGATCTCGACGGCGCATGTCGAGTATCAGACGAAGAACCGTCACTATGCCCATGTCGACTGCCCGGGCCACGCCGACTATGTGAAGAACATGATCACCGGCGCCGCCCAGATGGACGGCGCGATCCTGGTGGTGTCGGCCGCCGACGGCCCGATGCCGCAGACCCGCGAGCATATCCTGCTCGCCCGTCAGGTCGGCGTTCCGGCGCTGGTGGTGTTCATGAACAAGGTCGACATGGTGGACGATCCGGAGCTTCTCGAGCTCGTGGAGATGGAAGTCCGCGACCTCTTGAAGTCGTATCAGTTCCCCGGCGACGAGATTCCGATCGTCAAGGGTTCGGCGCTGATGGCGCTCGAGGGCAAGAGCCCGGAGCTCGGCCATGACGCGATCCTGAAGCTGATGGAAGCGGTGGACAGCTACATTCCGCAGCCTGAGCGTCCGAAGGACCAGCCGTTCCTGATGCCGATCGAAGACGTGTTCTCGATCTCGGGCCGCGGCACGGTGGTGACGGGCCGCATCGAGCGCGGCGTGGTCAAGGTCGGCGAGGAAGTCGAGATCATCGGCATCCGTCCGACGACGAAGACGACGGTGACCGGCGTCGAGATGTTCCGCAAGCTGCTCGACCAGGGCGAGGCGGGCGACAATGTGGGCGCGCTGCTGCGCGGCGTCGACCGCACGGGTGTCGAGCGTGGCCAGGTCCTGGCGAAGCCGGGTTCGATCACGCCGCACAAGAAGTTCAAGGCCGAGGCGTATATCCTGACGAAGGAGGAGGGTGGCCGTCACACGCCGTTCTTCACCAACTACCGCCCGCAGTTCTATTTCCGCACGACGGACGTGACGGGCGTGGTTTCGCTGCCGGCAGGCACGGAAATGGTCATGCCCGGCGACAACGTGACGATGGATGTCGAGCTGATCACGCCGATCGCGATGGAAGAGAAGCTGCGCTTCGCCATCCGTGAAGGCGGCCGTACCGTCGGCGCCGGCGTCGTCGCCAAAATCGTAGAGTAACGGAGGCAGAATTAGGGGTGTAGCTCAGTTGGTAGAGCGGCGGTCTCCAAAACCGCAGGCCGGGGGTTCGAGACCCTCCGCCCCTGCCACCTTCTAAAGTAGAAAACAGATGGCCAAGACGAACCCGCTCGAATTCCTCCAGGAAGTCCGCCAGGAAGCCAAGAAGATCACTTGGCCGACGCGGAAAGAGACGATGATCACCACCGTCATGGTGCTGATCATGGTGGTCCTGGCCTCTGTCTTCTTTCTCGTGGTCGACGCCATCCTGAAATGGGGCGTCGAGAAGATGCTGTTCGGGATGTGAGCCGATGACGAAACGCTGGTACATCGTCCACGCCTATTCGAACTTCGAGAAGAAGGTCGCCGACTCGATCAAGGAACAGTCGGTGCAGAAGGGCCTGGGCGATCTCTTCGAGGCGGTGCTGGTGCCGACCGAGGAAGTCGTCGAGATCCGCCGCGGCCGCAAGTTCAAGAGCGAGCGCCGTTTCTTCCCCGGCTATGTCCTGGTGAAGATGGATCTGACCGATCAGGCCTATCACCTGATCAAGAATACCCCGAAGGTCACCGGGTTCCTGGGGTCGGACAACAAGCCGATCCCGATCACCGATGCCGAAGCCGCGCGCATCCTGAACCAGGTTCAGGAAGGGATCGAGCGGCCGAAGACGTCGGTCAGGTTCGAGGTCGGCGAGCAGGTTCGCGTCGCCGACGGTCCGTTCGCTTCCTTCAACGGTCTCGTCGAGGAAGTGGACGAACAGCGGGAACGCCTCAAAGTGGCGGTTTCCATTTTCGGCCGGCCGACGCCGGTCGAGCTCGAATACGGGCAGGTCGAGAAGATCCGCTGATCGGATCGTCTGTCTGTTAACGGTGGGAGGCATTGCGCCGGACCACTAACCTCAACTGCCGTCCTCGGACGGCGAGGGAAAGCAAATGGCTAAGAAAGTAGTCGGTTACGTCAAGTTGCAAGTGCCGGCGGGACAGGCCAATCCGTCTCCGCCGATCGGTCCCGCGCTCGGTCAGCGCGGCCTGAACATCATGGAATTCTGCAAGGCCTTCAATGCGGCTTCGCAGGGCATGGAGCCGGGCTCGCCGGTGCCGGTGGTGATCACCGCGTATCAGGACAAGTCCTTCACCTTCGAGATGAAGGCGCCGCCGGCGTCCTACTTCCTCAAGAAGGCGGCGAAGCTCAATGCCGGCTCGAAGGAGCCGGGCAAGGGCGCGCCGGTCGGCAAGGTCACGATGGCCCAGTGCCGCGAGATCGCCGAAAAGAAGATCAAGGGCATGAATGCGCGGGACGTCGAGGCGGCCGCCCGTGAGATTGCCGGTTCCGCCCGCTCGATGGGCATCGAAGTGGTGGGTGACTAATCATGGCCAAGATCGCAAAGCGCATCAAGAAGAACGCCGACGGCCTCAACCGCGAGAAGTTCTACGGGCTCGGTGAAGCCGTGAAGCTGGTCAAGTCGCGCGCCAACGCCAAGTTCGACGAAACCATCGAAGTGGCGATGAATCTCGGCGTCGATCCGCGCCATGCCGACCAGATGGTCCGCGGCGTGTGCAACCTGCCGAACGGGTCGGGCCGCAAGGTCCGCGTCGCCGTGTTCGCCAAGGGAGCCAAGGCCGAGGAAGCGAAGAAGGCGGGGGCCGATATCGTCGGCGCCGACGACCTCTTCGAGATCGTCAACAAGGGCACGATCGACTTCGACCGCTGCATCGCGACCCCCGACATGATGGGCCTCGTCGGCCGTCTCGGCAAGGTCCTGGGTCCGCGCGGCATGATGCCGAATCCGAAGGTCGGCACGGTAACCATGGACGTGACCGCGGCCGTCAAGGCGGCCAAGGGCGGCGCCGTCGAGTTCCGCGTCGAGAAGGCCGGCATCGTCCAGGCCGGCGTCGGCAAAGCGAGCTTCTCGGAAGAGCAGATCGCCGGCAACGTCCAGGCCTTCGTCGACGCCGTGATCAAGGCGAAGCCGCAGGGCGCCAAGGGCACCTTCGTCAAGAAAGTGTCCATTTCTTCGACTATGGGCCCCGGCCTCAAGCTCGATATTGCGAGCCTGACGGCTTCGGCCTAAACGAGTTTCCGGCTGGAAAGTCAAATCTTTTCAGCCGGTTAGCGGAAAATATGAAAGTTTTCCGCAAACCTGTCCGAGATTGCTGGCGTGAGATTCGTCTCACTTAAAAACCAAGCCCGCATGAGATGGGTGTCAAAAAGATCAAAGTTTCCTGTCGGGAACCGCGATCAGTTTGAACCTTCGAGTCCTCCGCCGGCCGGTTTCCGGATGCGCGGAGGGGACAGGCATATGAGCGCCGCTGGAGCCTCATCTGCCTCGCGCAGTCTGGTTCTGGCGGTTGGTCCACCGGCGCCTCCATCTCCGGATGAGGCGTCAACTTAGGAGAGAGCAAGTGGAAAGAGCTGCAAAGAAAGAGCTCGTCACAACGCTCAACAAGGTGTTCCAAACCACCACTGTTGTCGTTGTGGCCCACAATAAGGGCCTCACTGTCAATCAGGTCAATGACCTGCGCGGCAAGATGGCCCAGGCGGGCGCGACCGTCAAAGTCGCGAAGAACCGTCTTGCAAAGCTTGCTCTGGATGGCACGCCCGCAGCCGGAATCAAGGACCTGTTCACCGGTCCGACCATGGTGGCTTACGCCGCCGATCCGGTCGCTGCGCCCAAGGTTGCTGCTGAATTCGCCAAGGGGAATGAGAAATTCGTCATTCTCGGCGGCGCGCTCGGCAAAACCGTCATGGACGCCGCTGCGGTCAAGGCCCTCGCGGAACTGCCCTCGCTCGACCAGCTCAGGGCAAAGCTCATCGGCATGATCCAGACGCCGGCCACCCGCATCGCGGGCGTGGTCCAGGCGCCTGCCGGTCAGCTGGCGCGGGTGCTGAACGCCTATGCCACCAAAGACAAGGCTGCCTGACGGCTCGCCTCAAGACTACCTGGTTCAAACTGATTGAAAGAGAGAATGTAAAATGGCTGATCTGTCCAAGATCGTTGACGAACTGTCGGCTCTGACGGTCCTCGAGGCTGCCGAGCTGTCGAAGCTTCTGGAAGAGAAGTGGGGCGTTTCCGCCGCCGCGCCGGTGGCGGTTGCCGCCGCCGGTGGTGGCGCTGCCGCCGCTCCGGTCGAAGAGAAGACCGAATTCACGGTCGTTCTCGCCAAGGCCGGCGACAAGAAGATCGAAGTCATCAAGGAAGTCCGTGCGATCACCGGCCTGGGCCTCAAGGAAGCCAAGGACCTGGTCGAAGGCGCGCCGAAGCCTGTGAAGGAAGGCGTGGCCAAGAAGGACGCCGAAGAGATGAAGAAGAAGCTCGAAGCCGTGGGGGCTTCCGTCGAGCTCAAGTAATGACTATATCACGGGGTCCGGTGATGCGGACCCCGTGATCCATAACTGGTGTGATCAACAGCTTTCTTGAAACCCTTGAAATAAGGGTTTGAAGTAAGTTGTTGAATTGGCATGTAAAAGTTCACTTACGAAGGAAGTAACATGGCTGAAGCGCAGACTGTCGCAAGTCGCAAGAGGGTTCGTAAGTTTTTCGGTAAGAACGCGGAAGTCGCGGAAATGCCGAATCTCATCGAAGTGCAGAAGGAAAGCTACGATCAGTTCCTGCAGGTCAAGGAACCTGCCGGCGGGCGGGCCAATGAGGGTCTGCAGGCCGTCTTCAAGTCGGTCTTCCCGATCAGCGACTTCACCGGTCAGGCCATGCTCGAATTCGTCCGCTACGAGTTCGAACCGCCGAAATACGACGTCGACGAGTGCCAGCAGCGCGGCATGACCTTCGCGGCGCCGCTCAAGGTGACGCTGCGCCTGATCGTGTTCGAAGTCGACCAGGACACCGGCGCCAAGTCGGTCAAGGACATCAAGGAGCAGGACGTCTATATGGGCGACATGCCCTTCATGACGTCGAACGGCACCTTCGTCGTCAACGGCACCGAGCGCGTGATCGTGTCCCAGATGCACCGCTCGCCGGGCGTCTTCTTCGACCACGACAAGGGCAAGACCCATTCCTCGGGCAAGCTCCTGTTCGCCGCCCGCATCATCCCATATCGCGGCTCCTGGCTCGACTTCGAGTTCGACGCCAAGGACATCATCCATGTCCGCATCGACCGGCGCCGCAAGCTGCCGATCACCACGCTGCTTTATGCGCTGGGCCTCGATGGCGAGCAGATCCTCAACTATTTCTACAAGACCGTTCCCTATACCCAGACGAACGAAGGCTGGCGCACGCCCTTCGACCCGCAGCGCTATCGCGGCCAGAAGCCGACGGTCGATCTGATCGACGCCAAGACCAAGCAGGTCGTGGTCGAGGCCGGCAAGAAGATCACCCCGCGCCTGGCCCGCAAGATCGCCGAGGACGGCGTCACCGAACTCCTGGTGCGCAACGAGGACCTCTACGGCCTCTATCTGGCCGGCGAGCTCGTCGACGAGACGACCGGCGAGATCTTCGCCGAAGCCGGCGACGAGATCTCGGAGAAGCTGCTGAAGTCGCTGACCGAAGCGGGCTACTCCAAGCTCGAGGTCCTCGACATCGACCACATCAATACCGGCGCCTATATCCGCAACACGCTCAAGGCCGACAAGGTCGAGAGCTACGAGCAGGCGCTCATCGAGATCTACCGCGTCATGCGTCCCGGCGAGCCGCCCACCCGCGAGACCGCGGAAGCGCTGTTCAACGGCCTGTTCTTCGATGCCGAGCGCTACGATCTCTCGGCCGTCGGCCGCGTGAAGATGAATATGCGCCTCGAGCTCGACGCCGCCGACACGGTGCGCGTGCTGCGCCGCGAGGACATCCTGGCGGTCATCAAGACGCTGCATGAGCTGCGCGACGGCAAGGGCGATGTCGACGACATCGACCATCTCGGCAACCGCCGGGTGCGCTCGGTCGGCGAGCTCATGGAGAACCAGTACCGCCTCGGCCTGGTGCGCATGGAGCGCGCCATCAAGGAGCGCATGTCGTCGGTCGACATCGACACCGTCATGCCGCACGACCTGATCAACGCCAAGCCGGCGGCTTCGGCGGTGCGTGAGTTCTTCGGCTCCTCGCAGCTGTCGCAGTTCATGGACCAGACCAACCCGCTCTCCGAGATCACCCATAAGCGCCGCCTGTCGGCGCTCGGCCCGGGCGGCCTGACGCGCGAGCGCGCCGGCTTCGAGGTGCGCGACGTGCATCCGACGCATTACGGCCGCATCTGCCCGATCGAAACGCCGGAAGGTCCGAATATCGGTCTCATCAACTCGCTCGCGACCTATGCCCGCGTGAACAAGTACGGCTTCATCGAGACGCCGTACCGCAAGGTGGTCAACGGCAAGGTGACCGACGACGTCATCTATCTGTCGGCCATCGAGGAGGGCAAGCATCACATCGCCCAGGCGAACGTGCCGCTGACCAAGGAAGGCAAGTTCGAGGAAGAGCTGGTCGTCGCCCGCAACCATGGCGACGTGCTGATCGTGCCGCGCGAGAAGGTGGACTTCGTCGACGTGTCGCCGAAGCAGCTCGTCTCGGTCGCCGCGGCCCTCATCCCGTTCCTCGAGAATGACGACGCCAACCGCGCTCTCATGGGCTCGAACATGCAGCGCCAGGCGGTGCCGCTCGTCCGCACCAACGCGCCGCTCGTCGGCACCGGCATGGAAGCCGTCGTGGCGCGCGACTCGGGTGCTGCCATCACGGCGCGCCGCACCGGCGTCGTCGACCAGGTCGACGCCAAGCGCATCGTCATCCGCGCCACGGAAGAGACCGACCCGACCAAGTCGGGCGTCGACATCTACACGCTGATGAAGTTCCAGCGCTCGAACCAGAACACCTGCATCAACCAGCGTCCGCTGGTGCGGGTGGGCGACCAGGTGCGGGCCGGCGACATCGTCGCCGACGGTCCCTCGACCGATCTCGGCGACCTGGCGCTGGGCCAGAACGTGCTGGTCGCGTTCATGCCCTGGAACGGCTACAACTTCGAAGACTCGATTCTGCTCTCCGAGCGCATCGTGAAGGACGACGTGTTCACCTCCATCCACATCGAGGAATTCGACGTGATGGCGCGCGACACCAAGCTCGGACCCGAAGAGATCACCCGCGATATCCCGAATGTCGGTGAGGAAGCGCTGAAGAATCTCGACGAAGCCGGCATTGTCTATATCGGCGCCGAGGTGAAGCCGGGCGACATCCTGGTCGGCAAGATCACGCCGAAGGGCGAAAGCCCGATGACGCCGGAAGAGAAGCTGCTGCGCGCCATCTTCGGCGAGAAGGCCTCCGACGTCCGCGACACCTCGCTGAAGCTGCCCCCGGGCGTCGCCGGCACGGTCGTCGAAGTGCGCGTCTTCAACCGCCACGGCGTCGACAAGGACGAGCGCGCGCTCGCCATCGAGCGCGAGGAGATCGAACGTCTCGCCAAGGACCGCGACGACGAAATGGCGATCCTCGACCGCAACTCCTATGGCCGCGTGCACGACTTCCTGGTCAACAAGCCCGCCAGCGGCGGACCGAAGGGCCACAAGCTCGAAGGCAAGATCAGCCCTAAGAACCTGGAGGACATTCCGCGTTCGCAGTGGTGGAACATCGCGCTCTCGAACGAGAAGTCGATCGCCGAGCTCGAGGCGATGAAGCAGCAATACGAAGAGTCGAAGAAGCGCCTCGAAAACCGCTTCCTCGACAAGGTCGAGAAGCTGCAGCGCGGCGACGAGCTGCCGCCGGGCGTGATGAAGATGGTCAAGGTCTTCGTCGCCGTGAAGCGCAAGATCCAGCCGGGCGACAAGATGGCCGGCCGGCACGGCAACAAGGGCGTGGTGTCGAAGATCGTTCCGATCGAGGACATGCCGTTCCTCGAGGACGGCACGCATGTCGACATCGTGCTCAACCCGCTCGGCGTGCCGAGCCGCATGAATGTCGGCCAGATCCTCGAGACGCATCTGGGCTGGGCCTGCGCCGGTCTCGGCCGCCAGGTCGGCCGGATGCTGGAAGCCTATCGCGAGAACGGCAAAGCCAAGCCGGTGCGCGACCAGCTTCACGAGATCTACGGCAAGAACGAGGAGATCGACGGGCTCGACGACAATCAGGTCATCGAGCTTGCCGGCAACCTGACCAAGGGCGTGCCGATCGCCACTCCGGTGTTCGACGGCGCGCGCGAGGAAGACATCGCTCATCTTCTCAAGGAAGCGGGCCTGTCGACCTCCGGCCAGGTTCGGCTGTTCGACGGCAGGACCGGCGAGCTTTTCGATCGCCAGGTGACGGTGGGCTACATCTACATGCTCAAGCTGCATCACCTCGTCGATGACAAGATCCATGCCCGCTCCATCGGCCCGTACAGCCTCGTCACCCAGCAGCCGCTGGGCGGCAAGGCCCAGTTCGGCGGCCAGCGCTTCGGCGAAATGGAAGTATGGGCGCTCGAAGCCTATGGCGCCGCTTACACCTTGCAGGAAATGCTCACCGTCAAGTCGGACGACGTGGCGGGCCGCACCAAGGTCTATGAGGCGATCGTGCGCGGCGACGACGCGTTCGAAGCCGGCATCCCGGAAAGCTTCAACGTGCTGGTCAAGGAAATGCGCTCGCTGAGCCTCAATGTGGAGCTGCAGAACTCGCAGCAGCAATCATAAATCACGGGCAGGGCGGCATGCCGCCCTGCCTCGACTTTCGTTTCGTCGCGTCCTGACATTCACCCTCGGCGGGGGAGGCTATCCCCGCAAAAAGGAGAACAGTGTCCATGAACCAAGAGGTCATGAACATCTTCAACCCGGCTTCCCCGCCGCAGACCTTCGACCAGATCCGCATCTCGATCGCGTCGCCCGAGAAGATCCTCTCGTGGTCGTTCGGCGAGATCAAGAAGCCGGAAACCATCAACTACCGCACCTTCAAGCCGGAGCGGGACGGTCTCTTCTGCGCCCGCATCTTCGGTCCCATCAAGGACTACGAATGCTTGTGCGGCAAGTACAAGCGGATGAAATACAAGGGCATCATCTGCGAGAAGTGCGGCGTCGAAGTCACGCTGTCGAAGGTCCGGCGCGAGCGCATGGGCCATATCGAGCTCGCGGCTCCCGTCGCCCATATCTGGTTCCTCAAGTCGCTGCCCTCGCGCATCGGTCTGCTTCTCGACATGATGCTGAAGGACATCGAGCGCGTCCTCTATTTCGAACAGTATATCGTGCTCGAGCCCGGCCTGACGCCGCTCAAGCCCTATAGCCTCCTGACCGAGAGCGAATATCTCAAGGCGCAGGAGGACTACGGCGAGGATTCGTTCACCGCCGGCATCGGCGCCGAAGCGGTGCGCGAGATGCTGATGGCGCTCAATCTCGAGAAGCTGCGCGACGACCTGCGCGAAGAGCTGAAAGTGGCGACCGGCGATCTCAAGCCGAAGAAGCTCGCCAAGCGCCTCAAGATCGTCGAGTCGTTCATCGAATCCGGCAACCGCCCGGAATGGATGATCCTCACCGTCGTGCCGGTCATCCCGCCGGAGCTGCGCCCGCTCGTCCCGCTCGACGGCGGCCGCTTCGCGACGTCGGACCTGAACGATCTCTATCGCCGCGTCATCAACCGCAACAACCGCCTGAAGCGCCTGATCGAGCTGCGCGCGCCCGACATCATCGTGCGCAACGAGAAGCGCATGCTGCAGGAGGCGGTCGACGCGCTGTTCGACAACGGCCGCCGCGGCCGCGTCATCACCGGCGCCAACAAGCGTCCGCTGAAGTCGCTCGCCGACATGCTGAAGGGCAAGCAGGGCCGCTTCCGCCAGAACCTGCTCGGCAAGCGCGTCGACTATTCGGGCCGTTCGGTCATCGTGGTAGGCCCCGAGCTGAAGCTGCATCAGTGCGGCCTGCCGAAGAAGATGGCGCTCGAGCTGTTCAAGCCGTTCATCTATTCGCGCCTCGACGCCAAGGGCCTCTCGGCCACCGTCAAGCAGGCGAAGAAGCTGGTGGAGAAAGAAAAGCCGGAAGTCTGGGATATCCTCGATGAGGTCATCCGCGAGCATCCGGTGCTGCTCAACCGCGCCCCGACCTTGCACCGCCTCGGCATCCAAGCCTTCGAGCCGGTGCTGATCGAGGGCAAGGCGATCCAGCTGCATCCGCTCGTCTGCGCCGCCTTCAACGCCGACTTCGACGGCGACCAGATGGCCGTGCACGTGCCGCTGTCGCTCGAAGCGCAGCTCGAAGCGCGCGTTCTGATGATGTCGACCAACAACATCCTGCACCCGGCCAATGGTCAACCGATCATCGTGCCGTCGCAGGACATCGTTCTCGGCCTCTATTATCTGTCGCTGATGCGCCAGAACGAGCCGGGCGAGGGCAAGCCCTTCGGGTCGATCGCCGAAATCGACCATGCGCTGGCGCAGGGCGTCATCACCCTGCACACCAAGATCAAGGGCCGCGTCAAGGAGATGGGCGCCGACGGCGAAATCCGCACGCGCATCGTCGAGACGACTCCGGGCCGCATGAAGATCGGCGAGCTTCTGCCGAAGAACAAGGGCGTGTCCTACGACCTGTGCAACCGGCTGATGACCAAGCGCGACATCTCCAAGATGATCGACGCCGTCTATCGCCACTGCGGCCAGAAAGAGACGGTCATCTTCTGCGACCGCGTCATGGGCCTCGGTTTCTTCAACGCCTACAAGGCGGGCATTTCCTTCGGCAAGGATGACATGGTCATCCCCGGCACGAAGGAGAAGTTCGTCAACGAGACGCGCGAGCTGGCGACCGAGTACGAGCAGCAGTATATCGACGGTCTCATCACCCAGGGCGAGAAATACAACAAGGTCGTCGACGCCTGGGCCAAGTGCACCGACCGCGTCGCCGACGAGATGATGAAGCAGATCTCGTCCGTGCAGATCGACAAGGAGACCGGCCGCGAAAAGCCGATCAACTCGATCTACATGATGAGCCACTCGGGCGCGCGCGGTTCGCCGGCGCAGATGAAGCAGCTCGCCGGCATGCGCGGCCTCATGGCCAAGCCGTCGGGCGAGATCATCGAAACCCCGATCATCTCGAACTTCAAGGAAGGTCTCACCGTTCTCGAGTACTTCAACTCGACGCACGGCGCCCGCAAGGGTCTGGCCGACACGGCGCTCAAGACGGCGAACTCGGGTTATCTCACCCGCCGTCTCGTCGACGTGGCGCAGGACTGCATCATCACGACGGAAGATTGCGGCACCAAGTCCGCCATCACCGCGCGTCCGATCATCGACGCGGGCGAGGTCATCGCTTCGCTGGGTCTGCGTATCCTCGGCCGCACCGCGGCCGATGACATCAAGGATCCGGCGACCGGCGACGTCATCGTTCCGGCCGGCGATGAAATCATGGAGAGCCATATCGAGGTGATCGAGAAGGCCGGCATCCAGGAAGCGCGCATCCGTTCGGTGCTCACCTGCGAAACCAAGTTCGGCGTCTGCGGCAAGTGCTATGGGCGCGATCTCGCCCGCGGCACGCCCGTCAATATGGGCGAAGCGGTCGGCGTCATCGCGGCGCAGTCGATCGGCGAGCCGGGCACCCAGCTCACCATGCGCACCTTCCATATCGGCGGCACGGCGCAGGTGCTCGACCAGTCCTTCGTGGAATCGAACCATGAGGGCGTGATCAAGTTCCGCAACAAGAACGTGGTCCGCGATTCCAACGGCAAGCTCGTCGTCATGGGCCGCAACGTCGCCATCGTCGTCGAAGACGGCAAGGGCAACGAACGCGCCGTCCACAAGGTGATCTACGGCACGCGCCTGTTCGTCGACGAAGGCGACCAGGTCAAGCGCGGCACCAAGCTCGCCGAGTGGGACCCCTATACGCGTCCGATCATGACCGAGGCCGACGGCACGGTCGAGTTCGAGGACGTCGTCGAGGGCGTGTCGGTGAACGAGATCGCCGACGAGGCGACCGGCATCACCAACCGCGTGATCATCGACTGGCGCAGCAACCAGCGCGGCTCGTCGCTGAAGCCGGCGATCGTCATCAAGGGCGCCGACGACCAGGTGGCCAAGCTCGCCCGCGGCGGCGAAGCCCGCTATCTGCTCTCGGTCGACGCCATTCTGTCGGTCGATCCGGGCGCCAAGATGAAGGCCGGCGACGTTCTCGCGCGTATCCCGCTCGAGAGCGCGAAGACCCGCGACATCACCGGCGGTCTGCCGCGCGTCGCCGAGCTCTTCGAAGCGCGCAAGCCGAAGGACCATGCGATCATCGCCGAGATCTCGGGCCGCGTCGAATTCGGGCGCGACTACAAGAACAAGCGGCGCATCCGCATCGTCCCGCAGGACGACTCGATCGAGCCGGTGGAATACCTCATCCCGAAGGGCAAGCACTTGCCCGTGCAGGAAGGGGACTTCATCGAGAAGGGCGAGTATATCCTCGACGGCAATCCGGCGCCGCACGACATCCTGGCGATCAAGGGCGTGGAGGAGCTCGCCTCCTACCTCGTCAACGAAATCCAGGAAGTCTACCGGCTGCAGGGCGTGAGCATCAACGACAAGCACATCGAGGTGATCGTCCGCCAGATGCTGCAGAAGGTCGAGATCACCAATACCGGTGAATCGACCCTGCTGCCGGGCGAGCAGCTCGATCAGGTCGAGCTCGACGACATCAACGACAAGCTGATCGCCGAAGGCCGCAAGCCTGCCTCGGGCGTCCCGGTGCTGCTCGGCATCACCAAGGCGTCGCTGCAGACCCGCTCCTTCATCTCGGCCGCGTCGTTCCAGGAGACCACCCGCGTGCTCACCGAGGCTTCGGTCGTCGGCAAGATCGACACGCTGGAAGGCCTCAAGGAAAACGTCATCGTCGGCCGGCTCATTCCGGCCGGCACCGGCGGCATGCTCTCGCGCTTCAAGCAGGTCGCCGACCGGCGCGACAACCTCATCCTCGAGGAGCAGGCCAAGGGTACGGAAGTTCTTCCCGCCGCCGAATAAGCAGTACGGGCCAATCCAAATCAAAAAAGCCCGGCGGAGCGATCCGCCGGGTTTTTCTATGTTTGAGCTCCGCTGTTGTCCGCTGAAAAAGAACAGCAGAATAACAGCAGGCTACAGCGGATTTCAGCGGTCTACAGCGTGGCGAAAATTACAGCGGGCCGCCTCTTGCGGCCGTTTCAATGTCCAACTGCCACCAAACGGCCCGCGAATGGAAGTCAATTCTCCCGGCGATGCGCTTCGGCGAGCTCGGCCAGGGTCTTGAAGTGGAAGTCGACCTTGGGCGGGTTCGGGGGAAGCACCGTGGCGCCGCCGCCCGCCAAGCCGAAGCGGCGGTCGATCCAGGCGCGGGCCAGGCCGGCTTTCGTCGCCGGCACGTGATCATGATGCAGGCTCTGGGCGGTGTGGAGGATATCGGCCTTGCCGATGCCGAATTCCAGGTCGAGATGGTCGAGGAGGAAGGCGAAGTTCTTCGGATCGGGCTTGTAGGAGCCAATGTCCTCGGCCGTATAGATCGCGTCGAAGGCGACGCCGAGCTTGCGGTTGCTGGCGGCGAAGCTCGCGCGGTCGACATTCGACAGGATGACGAGCTTGTAGTGGCGCTTGAGATAGCCGAGCGCCTCGGCCGAATCCGGAAAGGCCGGCCAGTCCGGCACCGAGCCGCCGAAACGCTCGTGCAGATCGGAATGGGCGGCGACGCCCCAGGCCTTGGCGAGGCGGGCATGAACGGTGGCGAGGAGGGTCGAATAGCGCAGCGACGGCGTCTCGAGCTCCTGATCGGTCTCGAAGCGGCCGAACAAGGTGAGCGCCTCTTCGCGGCCGATGGTCAGGCGACCAGCCGACAGGAGCGGCTGCAGCGCGTTCCAGATGCCGGTTTCCCAGTCGATCAGCGTGCCGTAGCAGTCGAATGCCAGTGCCCTGAATTGTGTGAGTTTCATCTTTCGATCCTCCGGAAATGCCGGAGAGACTAGCGAAAGAACGCGGCCTTGTGATGAGCCGAAGCTCCGGCCGGCTTATCCGTTTCTGCGGAATTCGCTCGGCGTCACGCCAAAGCGCTGCTTGAACAGGCGGTTGAACGACGAGACATTCTGGTAGCCGAGGTCATAAGCGATGACGGAAACAGGTTCGCGGCCGCCGGTCAGCCGGTCGACAGCGCGGTCGAGCAGCCGGACGAGGCGATGCTGCTTGGGCGAGCGTCCGGTGGTGGCGCGGAAGAGGGCGTGGAACTGGCTCCGGCCGAGACCGGCATGGCGGGCCATGTCGGCCACACCGCCATCGCTCAAGGCGAGGGCCGCCTCGATGCGGGTGTCGGTCTCGGACTCCGGCGCCGGGGACGATCTGACGAGCCGGAGGCCGGTCAGCGCCAGGCTCGCCGCATCGGCGGCGCGGCGGGTATTGGTCGAAACCTCCTGGCCCAGCAGGCTGAACAGCCGCCACAGGAACGGATCGACCGGCGTGACGAGGGCGGAAGGCAGGTCGCCGCCGATCTCGCCGCTCTCGACGTCGAGCACCATCAGGCGGCAATCGGGGCTTGGCACGTAATCATGCTCATGGCCCTCGCGGATGACGGCCACGCGATGGCTCGAGACGACATCTCGCACGCCCTCGATGTCGAGCTGCATGGCGCCGCGCATCGGAAAAAGCACCTGGACGAAGTCATGGGCGTGCCGGCCGCCGCCACTATATTGCCGGATCTCGAGCTGGGCGGACATGAGCGAGCTCTCCTCTCTACCAGTAAGCGGCGACGCCCTGGAAGCCGGACAGAAGCGCCAGGACCACGAGCAGCGCCAGCACCCATTTGCGGAAGACCTGCGGATCGGCGCTCCTGAAGCTCCTGGCGCCGACCCATATCCCGATCACGAGCGCCGGCAGGAAGATAAGCGCCAAAGTGAGGGAATTCCAGCCGATCAGCGCCTCGCGGCTCATGAAGGCGAGGCCGATCAGGTCCGTCATCAGAAAGAAGGCGATGAGCGAGGCGCGGCCGGCGATATTGCCGGCGGGGGAGGCGAAATAGAACAGGATCACCGGCGGTCCGCCGATGCCGAAGGCGCCGTTGAACAGACCCGAGGCAATCCCGACACCGCCCGAGGCCGCCGTGCCGGGCATGCTCTTCAGCGCGAAGCCCCGCCACATCAGGAAGGTGACGACGAGGACGAAAATAGCGAGCGCGATCTGCATGGGGGGAGCCGGCACATGGGCGAGGAGCCATACGCCGAGCGGCGTGCCGACGAGGCAGCCGATGATGAGCGGCGCCAGCGAGCGCCAATGGATATCCTTCCAGATCCCGGGAAGCATGTGCAGGCTGGCCGCGATCTCCAGCATGAAAACCGCAGGGATGAAAGTTGCCGGCGGCATCAGCAGCGATAGCGAGGTGATGACGAGAAGCGAGAAGCCGAATCCCGAATAGCCGCGCACGATGGCGGCCAGGAAGACGAACAACAAGCCCAGGCCGAGCGTCAGAAGCGACATGATGGATTTCGATCAGTATCCCGCGAAACAGCGGTCGAGGGCGTCCTCGACCCAGGCGACATCCTCGAGCTTGATGCACATCGGCGGCACCATGCGCAAGATATTCCGGTTGGCGCCCGACTTCGAGACCACGATGCCGTTCTCGCGCGTCTTTTCGAAGATTTCCGCCGTTTCCTTGGCCGCCGGCGCCTTGCTGCGCCGGTCGCTGACGAGCTCGACCGCCAGCATCAGCCCGTGAGCGCGGACCTCGCCGATGATCTCGTATTTCTGATGCAGGCGGTCGAGCACCGCCTTCAAGGCGGCACCGACGGTTTTGGCGTTCGCCTGCAGCTTCTCGTCATCGATCACCTTGAGCACGGCGCGTCCGGCCGCACAGGCCATCGGGCTCGCGCCATAGGTGTTGAAGAAGAACTTCTTGGCCAGCACTTCGGCGACGTCGCGGCGCGCCACCACGGCGCCGAGCGGGAAGCCGTTGCCGATACCTTTCGCCATCACCACGATCTCCGGCGTCACGTCGTGATGCTCGAACCCCCAGAAATTATCGCCGGTGCGGCCGAAGCCCGATTGCACCTCATCGACGATGAGAATGCCGCCGGCTTCGCGCACCTTCTGCGCGGCGGCCCTGAGATAGCCCCTGGGCAATTCGACGATGCCGCCATAGCCCTGGATCGGCTCGACGATGAAGCCGGCGAGCCTGCCCGGCGTCGCGAACTGGATGGTGCGGTCGATCTCGGCCAGATAGGCGTCGGTGTCGTCGCCGAAGACGCCGCGATAGGGATCGGGATTGGCGATATGGTGAATGCCGCCGAGAAGGGGGACATTGTGGCGGAAGCCCGATATGCCGGTCAGCGACTGGGCGCCGATCGTGGCGCCGTGATAGGCATTGCGCAGCGCCAGCATGTCGATATTGCCGGTGAAGCTCTGCGCCATGATGAGCGCGAGATCGATCGCCTCGGTGCCGCTATTGGTGAAATGGACCACCCAGTCCTGGCCCTGGGGCATGCGGGCGGTAAGCTCCTCGGCGAAATGCGCCGGCACCGGGTGATAGAACATGGTGGTGCAATGCTGGAGCTGGCGGATCTGCTCTTCGACCGCCCGGGTGACGGCCGGATGGGCGTGGCCCACCGAAATGCAGACATTCATGCCGAGCAGGTCGAGATATTTTCTGCCGGTCTCGTCCCACAGATACTGGCCTTCGCCGCGCGAGAAGATCAAAGGCGTCTTGTACGGGACGAAGGCCCGCTGCGAGGCGGCGTAGAACTTGTCGCGGCGCCCGATAATGGCCTCGGTCGACCAGTCGATATCGAGATCCGCCATGCATCCCTCCCGTCCAGCGCTTGTTTCACTTAGAGCCCTTCCCGTTTCGATCGAATCGTTCCGATCCGATCAAAACGGGAAAAAAGGCTCGAAACCATATAATCTGGAGCGCTTCCTTATCGCCAAAGTCGAGCAACTTTGGCGGGAAGCGCTCCAGGGCAATGTTTCAGATTCAGCGGGCGTCGCTAAGCACCAGTTCAGAAATAGAAACGGGGCCATAAGGCCCCGCTTCGTGACATTGCCCTAGCGGAAACTGATCAATTGGCCGGCGTCAGGGAGTGCTCGGGTTCGATGAGGCCGATGAGGGCTCCGGCCGAGTCGGCCACCACGGCGAGCTTGCCGACGCCCGGCACATGGGCCGATGAGCGCATGACCTCGCCGCCTTCGCGCAGGGTGTCCTGCTCGGCCTTCTCGATATCGGCCACGCTCAGATAGGTCATCCAATGGGACGGAATATCGGAGAATTGCGGGGAGGTCAGCTCGAAGATGGCGCCGACCGGCTTATTGTCCTTCCGGGCGATCCAGTAGTTGCCGCCTTCGGGAAGGGAGGTCTCGTCGAATTTCCACCCGAGGGTTCGGCCGTAGAAGGCCAAAGCGATTTCAGGCTCCCAGGTATTGAGTTCGTGCCACCAAGCGGGCTGGGCCAGCATCATCGATTATTCTCCCTCTCGAATGTCTGGTTTCGCCGTCCGAGGAGGGATCATGCCGGGGGGAAGGGGCGAGGATGTGGCGCGATTGCGGCAATGTCGCGCCTGGGTTGATTCCCGGCGGAGTCGCGCCCGGAGTCCGAATCGGAAGCTCTCGCGAGAGGCCGACCGTCTTCCGGGGACGATCCTGTGGTGGGGAGGGGGGGCGGATTCTCAACCTCCGGATGATCCCTGTGGGCCCGGATAGGCTTTCAAGCCTCCACAGCCTTCGGAAACTGCGTCATCTTAGCGAAATTTTCTTGCTTCGAGGGGTTGACGGGGTGGGGGTACCCCAGTATGTTCCGCCCGTTTTCAGGCGGCAGGCAGTAGGTGCTTCGCGCTCCTAAACGCTGGCGGAAAACACACTTTGAACATTCAAGGTCACGACCACAAGGCCTGCCGGCTGTGGTCCTCTGGTTTTGAGGCGCTGTGCACCTTCATGAGCCGGGTGCGCCAGCGCTTTTGGTCATGTGCGATGTGAACCATCGCTCGGGCTCAGACAGTTTTGCGAAGGTAGAGACAAGGCCCTATGCCGACGATCAACCAGCTCATCCGCAAGCCGCGCTCCGCGCCCACGTTCCGGAGCAAGGTGCCAGCGATGCAGGCATGCCCGCAGAAGCGCGGCGTGTGCACGCGCGTCTACACGACCACCCCGAAGAAGCCGAACTCGGCTCTCCGCAAGGTGGCGCGTGTCCGTCTCACCAACGGCTTCGAAGTCACGAGCTACATTCCGGGCGAAGGCCATAACCTGCAGGAGCACTCGGTCGTCATGATCCGCGGTGGCCGCGTTAAGGATCTTCCGGGTGTGCGTTATCACATCATTCGCGGCGTTCTCGATACCCAGGGTGTCGTGAAGCGCCGTCAACGCCGTTCGAAATACGGCGCCAAGCGTCCTAAGTAAGGGGAGATCGGAGCATGTCGCGCCGTCACCGCGCTGATAAAAGAGAGATCAACCCGGATCCGAAGTTCGGCGATCTCATCGTATCCAAATTCATGAACAACCTCATGTACGAAGGCAAGAAGTCGGTCGCCGAGTCGATCGTCTATGGCGCCTTCGACAAGATCCACGGCAAGACCAAGCAGGATCCGCTCGGCGTCTTCCATCAGGCGCTCGACAATGTCAGCCCCGCGATCGAAGTCCGTTCGCGGCGCGTCGGCGGCGCCACCTATCAGGTGCCGGTCGAAGTCCGCGCCGAGCGCCGCCAGGCCCTCGCGATCCGCTGGATCATCACCGCCGCCCGCGGCCGCAACGAGACCACCATGATCGACCGCCTGTCGGGCGAGCTCATGGACGCCGCCAACAACCGCGGCACCGCCGTCAAGAAACGCGAAGACACCCATCGCATGGCTGAAGCGAACCGCGCCTTCTCGCACTATCGCTGGTAAGCCAGAGGAACTGAGATCATGCCCCGCACACACGCTATCGAAGACTATCGCAATTTCGGCATCATGGCGCACATCGATGCCGGAAAGACGACCACGTCCGAGCGTATCCTTTTCTACTCCGGCAAGAGCCACAAGATCGGCGAAGTCCATGACGGCGCCGCCACGATGGACTTCATGGAGCAGGAGCAGGAGCGCGGCATCACCATCACCTCCGCCGCCACCACGACCTTCTGGAAGGGCAAGCGCCTCAACATCATCGACACCCCCGGCCACGTCGACTTCACCATCGAAGTCGAGCGCTCGCTGCGCGTGCTCGACGGCGCCGTATGCGTGCTCGACTCGAACCAGGGCGTCGAGCCCCAGACCGAGACGGTGTGGCGCCAGGGCGATAAGTACAACGTGCCGCGCATCGTGTTCTGCAACAAGATGGACAAGACCGGCGCGTCCTTCGAGCAGTGCGTGAAGGATATCCGCGAGCGCCTCGGCGCCAGGCCGGTTCCGATCCAGCTGCCGATCGGCTCGGAAGCCAATTTCAAGGGCATCGTCGATCTCGTCCGCATGACCGCGGTGGTGTGGGAAGACGAATCCCTCGGCGCCAAGTTCAACGACGTCGAGATCCCGGCCGACCTCAAGGACGCCGCCGAAACGGCGCGCGCCGAGATGATCGAAGCCTGCGTCGAGCTCGACGAGCAGGCGACCGACGACTATCTGAACGGCAAGGAAATCTCCAACGAGACGATCAAGAAGCTGCTGCGCAAGGCCGTCATCACCGGCGCCTTCTTCCCGGTTCTCTGCGGTTCCTCCTTCAAGAACAAGGGCGTGCAGCCGCTGCTCGACGCCGTCGTCGACTATCTGCCGTCGCCGCTCGATCGTCCCTCGATCAAGGGCATCGACGTCAAGACGGGCGAAGAGACCGTCCGCAAGGCCTCCGACGCCGAGCCGCTCTCCATGCTCGCCTTCAAGCTCATGGACGACCAGTATGGCATTCTCACCTTCTGCCGCGTCTATTCGGGCTCGCTGACCAAGGGCACCTCGCTCCTCAATTCGAGCCGCGAGAAGACCGAGCGCGTCGGCCGCATGGTTCTCATGCACGCCAATACGCGTGAGGAAATCTCCGAAGCCTATGCCGGCGACATCGTCGCCCTCGTGGGCCTCAAGGACACCCGCACCGGCGACACGCTGTGCGATCCCGCGAAGCCGGTGATCCTCGAGAAGATGGAATTCCCGGATCCGGTCATCGACATGTCGATCGAGCCCAAGACCAAGGGCGACCAGGAGAAGATGGCGATCGCGCTGCACAAGCTGGCGGCCGAAGACCCGTCCTTCCGCGTCACGACCGACTCGGAATCGGGCCAGACCATCATCAAGGGCATGGGCGAGCTCCATCTCGACATCAAGGTCGACATCCTCAAGCGCACCCACAAGGTCGAAGTCACCGTCGGCGCCCCGCAGGTCGCCTATCGCGAGACGATCACCCGCGCCGCGGAAGTCGATTACACCCACAAGAAGCAGACCGGCGGCACCGGCCAGTTCGCGCGCGTGATCCTGGAGATCGAGCCGAACGAGAAGGGCAAGGGCTACGAGTTCGAGTCCAAGATCGTCGGCGGCACGGTTCCGAAGGAATTCATCCCCGGCGTCGAAAAAGGCCTCAACTCGGTCATGTCCTCGGGCGTGGTCGCCGGCTTCCCGGTTCTCGACGTCAAGGTGTCGCTCATCGACGGCGCCTATCACGAGGTCGACTCCTCGGCGATCGCCTTCGAAATC
>JBMOOM010000001.1:0-26840 GCA_049323275.1 Pseudomonadota bacterium | reverse complement strand
CGAGGCGAAGGAAGCGAGCATCAGGTCATGCGCCTCGGCATAATCGATGATCGCCGCGGGAAGCCCGGTCTCGCGGTAATGGCCGAGCGCATGACCCTCCCCGTCGATCAGCGGCCCATTGTGCTTGACCAGGCCCTCGAGCGTCTCCCAGGTCAGATTGAGCCCGTCAAAGGCGGCATAGCGGCGCTCGAGCCTGGTCACGATGCGCAGGCTCTGGGCGTTATGGTCGAAGCCGCCGTGATCGCGCATCAGCCGGTCGAGCTCACGCTCGCCGGCATGGCCGAAGGGCGTGTGGCCGAGATCATGCGCCAGCGCCAGCGCCTCGGTCAGGTCCTCGTCGAGCCTGAGGGCGCGGGCGATCGAACGCGCGATCTGGGCGACCTCGATCGAATGGGTGAGCCTGGTACGGTAGTGATCGCCCTCATGATAGACGAAGACCTGGGTCTTGTGCTTGAGGCGGCGGAAGGCGGAAGAATGGATGATGCGGTCGCGGTCGCGCTCGAAGGGGGTGCGCGGCGGCGCCTCCGGTTCCGGCGTCAGTCTGCCGCGGCTTTTGCCCGGATCTGACGCATAGGGAGCCCGCATCGGTCTCACATCCCCCCGTTGACAAGTGCCCGCGGGCGCACGACATATGTGACCATGACGGATACGGTTTCCATAACTTCCCGCGCGGCCGACCGGATCAAGGACATCATGGCCGCCCATCCCGGTTCCGCTGGCTTGCGTGTCGCGGTCGAAGGCGGCGGCTGCTCCGGCTTCCAGTATGACTTCAAGCTCGACTCCCAACGCGCCGATGACGATCTGGTGATCGAGAGGGACGGCGCCACCGTTCTGATCGATTCCGTCTCGCTCGTCTATATCAACGGCTCGGAGATCGACTTCGTCGACGACCTGATCGGGCGCAGCTTCAAGGTCAACAACCCGCAGGCCACCATGTCCTGCGGCTGCGGCACCAGCTTCTCCATCTGATCATGCAGAAACGCAAGATTGGCCGTTCGGACCTGATGGTCGCGCCCTTGGGCCTGGGCGGCAATGTCTTCGGCTGGAGCGCTGATGAGAAGGCCTCCTTCCAGGTGCTCGACGGCTTCGCCGGCGCAGGCTTCAATCTCATCGATACGGCCGACGTCTATTCGCGCTGGGCCGAGGGTCATGAAGGCGGCGAGTCCGAAATCATCATCGGCAAGTGGATGAAGGCCCGCGGCAACCGTTCCCGCATCGTGCTCACCACCAAGGTCGGTTCGGAAATGGGCCCCGGCAAGAAGGGTCTCGCAAGCTCCTACATCAAAGGCGCCGTCGAGGCCTCGCTCAAGCGGCTCCAGACCGACTATATCGATCTCTATCTCTCGCACTGGGAAGACCCTGAGGCCGATGCCGAGGACACGCTCGGCGCCTATGCCGATCTGGTGAAAGCCGGCAAGGTGCGGGTGATCGGCAATTCGAACCACAGCGCCAAAACGATGCGCAGCATGCTGGCGATCAGCGCCCGTCACGGCTGGCCGCGTTTCGAGAATCTGCAGACCCATTACAATCTCTATGACCGGGCGGGTTACGAAGCCGAGCTCGAAGGCTTCTGCCGCGCCAACGAGATCGGCGTGACCAGCTATTTCTCGCTCGCCAGGGGCTTCCTGTCGGGCAAATACCGCAGCCCTGCCAATTTCTCCAAGAGTGCGGCGCGCGGCGGCGAGATGGGGAAGTATCTCAATGAGCGCGGCTTGCGCATCCTTGCCGCCCTCGATGCGGTGTCCAAAGCGCGGAGCGCCACGCCGGCCCAGGTGGCCATCGCCTGGCTGATCGCGCGCCCGGGCCTCGTCGCGCCGATCGCCAGCGCCACCAGCGTCGCGCAGCTGCAGGACCTCATCAAGGCGGCGGCGCTCGCTCTCACCCCCTCCGAGATCGCGCAGCTCACCGAGGCGAGCGCCTCCTAGATCACGTTTGTCACTTTAGGTCGCGCTAGCGGAGTTTCAAGAGATCATCGATATCGGGATGGTCGGTGGATCCAGGCCGACGATATCGCGCGCCACTTCCCTCATATCGTCATTGAGCTGATGATTGCGTCCGCGCAGACGTCGAGCGACCGCCCGGGGGAGCGCTTTCATGTACATATCGAGGTGGAGAACGGGAACGACTTCATCGTCTTCGCCGTGATAGAGAAACAGGGGAACGTCGCGCGGGCAGCGCTCGCCCGCGTCTCTGGGCAGCGCCACCTCATCCCAATGCCAGAACTCGTGATCGTGCCAATAGGGCCCGGCGATGAGGAATATACCGGCGATCGACAGCTTAGGGGCCTGATCGGTCAGACTCCTGATCAGAACCGAAGCCCCGATCGAATGCCCCACCAGGATCGCGCCCTCCCCCATGTCCAGCGCTTCATCCAGGATGATGCGTCTCCAGGCCTGGTAATCAGGCTCGCCTTCGTCGGGCATGGCCGGATAACGGACATGGTAAGCCGGGCCGAGCCTCCCGCGCAGGCTGGCCGCCAGCTTGGCATCATCATTGTAAGCACCTTCGCCGCCGCCCTGAATCAAGAGAACCTGATGTGGCATCGTGGGCCCCGCGGAGCTTCGCGATCAAAGAACCGCCTGCATTATTGCGCCGGCTCGAAAAATTGCAACGGACTTCCCTTGCGAAGCGCTCGGCCCCGATCCGGGGACATCGGCAAACTGTAACAATCATCCTCTCCTGTTTGGCGATCACGGTCCTGTGATAGGGTCGCGAGTGAGTCGCCGGCGCGCATCCCGGCGAAGCGGAATCGCTTCGCCTGAAAGGATTCGCGCCAGTTCAATATGCTTGAGCAGATCCTTACCGCCAAAGTCGTCAACTTTGGCGTGATCTGCTCGGAGGGGGATATCTTGGTCGCCAGTCTCAGCCGCATTTTCGTTCTTTTCGGTCTTCTTGTCCTCGGCGCCGTCACGGCGCACGCGCAGGAATGGAACACCGACCGGCCCGGCCGGGACATGCGCGACCTCGATCTCTCCGCGCCGGACTTCAACCTCTGCCGCAAGGCCTGCGACGGCAATGCGTCCTGCAAGGCCTGGACTTATGTCAATCCGGGCGTCCAGGGTCCGAATGCGCGCTGCTATCTCAAATCCGCGGTGCCGGATCCGGTCGCCAATAATTGCTGCGTGTCGGGCGTCAAGGCGAACGATACCTCCGACCGCGAGGACATCTGCCGCGACTACTCGGTGCGCGCGGTGCAGCAGAATGACGAAAATCTGCGCCTGCGCTGCAATTTCACCG
This sequence comes from Pseudomonadota bacterium, assembly GCA_049323275.1. Classification (GTDB taxonomy): domain Bacteria; phylum Pseudomonadota; class Alphaproteobacteria; order Rhizobiales; family Aestuariivirgaceae; genus Taklimakanibacter. The sequence goes on along the minus strand of JBMOOM010000001.1, from coordinate 23,603 downwards.
GCGCCGGCTGGCAATCCAGTCGCGACGCCCATTTCAACTGGTGCATGACGGCGAGCCGCGCCGACCGCGAGCGCGAAGACCGCAACCGCGTCACCAAGCTCGCCGAATGCCGCTCCGGTGGCGGCGGTGGTGGCGGTGGCGGCGGCCGCGAGGACGAATGCCGCGACTATGCCGAAGACGCCGTGACGACGGCACGCGAAGCCCGCGATCTCGGCTGCGGCTTCTCCGGCGCCCGCTGGTCGCGGCGTTACGGCGAGCACTACAATTGGTGTCTCAGCGCGACGCGCGAGCAGGTGCGCGCCGAGCGGACGGCCAGAGCGGCGGATATGCGCTCCTGCCGAGGCGGAAATGACGGCGGCGGCGATCGGGCCGAAGCCTGCCGCGACTATGCCGAGGAGGCCGTTTCGCAGATCGCCGAGGCGCGCCGCCGCAATTGCGGTCTCTCCGGCGCCCGCTGGCAAGGCGGCTACAATGTCCATTACAACTGGTGCATGAGCGCCAGACGCGGCGAGCGCGAGGCTGAATCGCGCGCCCGCACCGAAGAACTGCGGCGCTGCCGTTCGGGCGACAGCGAGGGGGATCGAGCCGAAGCCTGCACCGACTATTCCCGCCAGTCCATGGCGCAGATCCGCGAGGCCCGTCGGCTCGGCTGCGGCTTCACGGGCGCGCGCTGGCAGCCCAGCACCGCGGCCCATTACGAATGGTGCATGACGGCGCGCCGGGCCGACCGCGAGGCGGAACTGCGCGCCCGAGAGCGGAGCCTCGATCGCTGCCGCGGCGATGTCGGTGGCGGCGATGAAGATGATGCGGGCTGCGTCGACTTCGCCAATCAGGCGGTGCGCCAGGCGCAACGCAATCGGGCACTGCGCTGCGGCTTCGAAGGCCAGCGCTGGCGTCCCGATTTCGACACGCATTACTCCTGGTGCCAGTCGGCGCCGCAGCGGGCACGGGTGCGCGAGAACGCACGGCGTGACGAGCTGCTCGATATCTGCGCCGCCAAGCCCGCCAAGGCCCAGGAGTGCCGGCGCTACGCCAATCTCTCGATCGAGCAGCAGCGCGCCAATCTCAGCCAGGGCTGCGGCTTCTCGGGGCCACGCTGGCACACCAACTACGAGGATCACTTCGTCTGGTGCATGGACGCCTCGGGCGGCAAGCGGCTGGCCGAGATCGCGGCCCGGGTCGGCGCGCTGCTGACCTGCACGAGGTAAAGTTTGCGGGAAATGTCAGCAGCGGCCTGAGCCGGCCTCATCGAGGCTTGCTCAGGCGCGCGATCCCCGGCAAAACTCGCTCTTTTCCTGGTTATAGTCGAGTGTCCCCATGCTGATCGCCACCTGGAACGTCAACAGCGTAAAAGCCCGTCTCGAAACGGTCACCGCCTGGCTCAAGGAGGCCTCGCCCGACGTGGTGTGCTTCCAGGAGCTCAAATGCGAGGACAAGTCCTTTCCGGCCCAGGCCTTCGAGGAACTAGGCTACAATCTCGCCGTTCACGGCCAGAAAACCTATAATGGCGTGGCGATCCTGTCGAAGCTCCCCTTCGACGAGGTGAGGACCAGACTTCCCGGCGATGACGGCGACGAGCAGGCCCGTTACGTCGAAGCCGTCGTCGCGGGCATACGCGTCGCCTCGATCTATCTGCCCAACGGCAATCCGGTGGCCAGCGAGAAATATGCCTACAAGCTTTCCTGGATGGACCGGCTGATCGCCCATGCGAAAGGGCTTCTCGCTTATGAGGAGCCTTTCGTGCTGGCCGGTGACTACAATGTCATCCCGCAGCCGATCGACGCCAAGAATCCGGCCGACTGGGTGAACGACGCCTTGTTCCTGCCGCCCACCCGAGCTAAATTCCGTGAGCTGATCAATCTCGGCCTCACCGAGGCGGTGCGCACGCTCGATCCGGAGCCCGGCCTCTACACCTTCTGGGATTATCAGGCCGGAGCCTGGCAGAAGAACAACGGCATCCGCATCGACCATCTGCTCCTGTCGCCGCAGGCCGCCGACCGCCTCCAGTCCACGCGCATCGACAAGCATGTGCGCGCCTGGGAGAAGCCCTCCGACCACGTACCGGTGCTGGCGCAGTTCGCCGCTCGAGAATGATCAGGACTCCGCTTCCATTTCGGTCCTGATCTCTTCGGCAAGCTTCATGAAGGCGTCGATCTGGCGCAGATGCCGGCGCGCCCTGAGGCACATGGCGAAGGCCTCCGTATGGGCCTTGTGATCGACGATGCGCAGTGGCCGCAGCCGGCTGTCGCTGACGAATTCGGTCTCCGACACGATGCCGATGCCGAGGCCCGCCGCCACCGCTTCGCGCACCGCGTCGCGCGAGATCTCCATGACGACTTTCGGGCGCACCCGCTGCCGCGCCAGCGATTCCTCGAAAACGCGCCGCGTCATCGAGCCCGGCTCGCGCAGGATGAGCCGCTGGCCGTCGAGCTCGGCCAGCTCGAGCTGGTCGCGGCCGCTCCATGGATGGCTCTCATGGACGAAGACGATGACCTCATGGCGGCCGAGCGAGATCATCTCGAGACGAGGATCGTCATAGCTGAAGCCGAGCACGGCGACATCGACTTCATAATCGAGAAGCCGGCGGTAAATCAGGTCGGAATTGCCGCTCTCGACAAAGACCTGCGCCAGAGGATGATGGTCATGGAAAGCGGCCAGCAGCTTCATGACGAAGAACGGTCCCACCGTTCCGACCCTGAGCTTGCCGCTCACCTGACCGTCCTTGGCGCTCAGCAGCTCGACCGCCTGCTCTTCCAGCGAAAAGATCTGGCGGGCGATGACGAGCAGCGCCTCGCCGGCTTCGGTGAGCTTGAGCCCGCGCGGCGAGCGCAGGAACAGCTTGACGTCATAGGCCTCTTCGAGCGCCCTCACCTGCGTCGTGAGCGTCGGCTGACCGATGTTGAGGAACTCGGCGGCGCGCGTGAAGCTCAGCTCGCGGCCGACCGCGTAGAAGGACCGCAACTGGCTGAAATTCACGAAATTGAGCTTACGGCCGGCCATCTCGCTGTCGGCTAGTCTGGCGCGATGAAGGTCTGGAAATGATCCACGAGCTCGCTCCGGCTCTGCATGAGGTCAGAAAGGATATCGTAGTGATGCCGGTCCTTCAACCACGCGAGGCACGCCTTGCCGCCCTGTGCGGACAAGTGCGCGACATAGGCCTGCGACTGCATGTGGAAGGCTTCGGTCTCAGCGGAGCCGACCACCGCCAGCAGACGTCCCTGCCTGCGGTTGATGCGCAGCGGACTGAAAGTGGCGGCAGTCCGTCTGCTCAGCCCCAGCATGCCGCCGAGCGAGGTCGCGAGCAGTGGTTCCAGGTCGAAAATGCCGCTGATCGCCAGGCAGCCGCGCGGTGGTCCATGCCGCGGCCAATCCATCCCGGCGACAAGAGCCGCCAGATGACCTCCGGCGGAGTGGCCGCAGAGCGCCCAGAAATGCGGGCCATGTCCCATGTCCTCTACGGCGTTCAGCGCCGCCGCGACGCCCGCCTGGACACTCTCGCACAGACTGGAGAAGGATATTTCGGGAAGCAACGGATAGCCGATGATGGCGACGGAATATCCCGCCGCAACGAAGGGCCTCGCCACGAAGCTGAAGGACTCTTTCGCCTGGCTGCGCCAGTAGCCGCCATGGATGAAGATCACGGCCGGACCGCCGGGCGTTCCCGGAAAGAGATCGAAGCGCTGACGCGGATGCCCGCCATAGGCAATGTCGAGCCGGCAGACCAGTGCGGCGCGCGTTTCGGCGCTGCTCTCGGCGAAAGACCTGTAGATCGCCTCCCGTTCCGGATAGCGGTGGCGGAAGACATATCCCTCCTCGGCGGCGCCCGTCATTCGTAGACGATCACGCTGCGCAAGGCGGCGCCGCTCTTCATCATCGCAAAGCCCTCATTGATCTGGGCCAAATCCAGCCGATGGCTGATGAGCGGATCGATGACGATCTTGCCCTCCATATAGAGATCGACGAAATGCGCGAGACCGCTGCGGCCCTTCACGCCGCCGAAATAGCTGCCTTTGAGCTTGCGGCCATAACGCAGGCCGACGGGCGGTATCGCGAGCTCGGCGCCTTTGGGCTCGACGCCCAGAAGCACGCAGCACCCCCAGGCCGGCGCTGCCGCGTCGAAAGCCTGACGCATGACGGGAACAAGGCCGGTGCATTCGAAGACGACATCGGCGCCGCCCTCGGTCAGATCCCGGATGGCCTCGACCGTGCGCGACCCTTCGGCGCGCGCATCGACGAAATCGGTCATGCCCAGAGACCGGCAGAGCTCGGTGCGGCCGGCATTGATGTCGATGCCGATGATCTGGGCGGCGCCGGCCAGGCGGGCGCCCTGGACGACATTGATGCCGATGCCGCCCAGGCCGAAGATCGCAACGCGGTCGCCGGGCCTCACATCGTCGAGCGCCGCGCCGATGCCGGTGGTGACGCCGCAGCCGAGCAGACAGGCGCGATCGAGCGGCGCGTCGGCGCGGATCTTCGCTACGGCGATCTCAGGCAGGACCGTGTAGCGCGAAAAGGTCGACGTCCCCATGAAGTGATGGACCGTCTCGCCATCGCGATGGAAGCGCGCCGAACCGTCCGGCATGACGCCCTTGTCGCGGGTCGCCTTGATTGACCAGCACAGATTGGTCCGCCCGCTCGCGCACATGCGGCAGGTGCCGCATTCGGGACCATAGAGTGGAATCACGTGATCGCCGGGCCGCAGTCCCGCGACGCCCCTGCCGATCTCGATCACGCGGCCGGCCCCCTCGTGACCCGGGATCAGCGGGTAGACGCAGGCCGCATTGCTGCCGTCGAGCGCCGTCAGATCCGTATGGCAAAGACCGCTCGCGGCAATCTCGATCAGCACTTCACCGTCCCGCGGCGACTCGACCCGTACCCGATCGATGACCAGGTCCTGCCCCGGCCTCTCGCAGATGGCGGCATGACATTCAAACATCGATCACGCCTCGACCGGTTCGACGGCAAAACGGAAGCCTTTGCCGGCCAGCTCAGCCCGGTGTATGGCGGCACCGGAGCGCATGATCTCACGCGCCATTCTGATGTCACGGCCGCAGCCGATGCCGACGGCGCCACGCAAGGTGCCCGCCTCGAAATAATAAGCCAGGTAACCGCGCTCTCCCATCATGCCGCGCTCGAAGACATCCATTTCCGGCGCCGGCATTCCCGCGATCTGAATGTTCCAATCATATTGATCGGTCCAGAACCAGGGCACCTCGCCATAGTCCTGGCGGTCGCCGCAGAGATTGGCGGCGACGACAGCGGCAAGATCTTCGGCGTTGCGCCAGGATTCGAGCCTCATGCGCGCACCAAATTTCACGTTGTCGTGGCGGGCGACATCGCCGACGGCGCTGATATCCGGATCGCTGGTCTCGCCGCGCGCATTCACCATGATGCCGTCATCGACGGTCAGGCCGGCGGTCCGCGCAATGCCGTCATTGGGCGCGGCGCCGATCGCCACCAGGATCTCGTCGGCACGGATCCGGACGCCATCGTCCAGGTCGACCAGCACCTCGCTGTTCGTCTTCTCCGCGCGCACGATCCGGCGAGCGCACAGAATCCTGATGCCTGCCGCGCGATGCGCCGAGCTCAGCCACCGCGCAAGGCCCTCAGGCAGGAGGCGCATCAATGGGCGCTCGGCCGCCTCCACGATCGTGACCGCCATTCCGAGCTGGACAGCGCTCGCCGCGACTTCCAGGCCGATCAGGCCCGCTCCGACGATGAGAAGCCGCCCGCCCTTCCGCAGCCGCGCCCGCAGCCGCAAGGCATCGTCGAAACTGCGCAAATAGGAGATCTGCTCCCTCACACCCACCAGCACCGGCAGCATCCGGGGCGTCAATCCGGTAGCCAGGACCAGATGGTGATATGACAGAGAGTGTCCATCGTTCATCTTCACGCAGCGCCGGAGACGATCGATCTCCGTCACCTCGCGGCCGAGATGGAAGGTCACGCCAAGCTCCTGCCAGCGCGCCGGCGGAATGAGATAGGCGTTGACTATGGGATCCGGCCCGGTGAGGCAGGCCTTCGAGAGCGGCGGCCGCTCATAGGGGAGCTCCGTCTCGCGTCCGACGACATGTATGGGTTCCTTGAAGCCGCCATGGCGCAGGCGCTCCGCCACCCGCCCGCCGGCATGCCCGCCTCCCACGATGACGACAGGTTTTGTCATGCCCGCCCCGTCATTCGCCCGGCGCCGTCGCGCGCGGCTTGCCCTTCAGCACCTCGCGCAGGATCTCGCGATGGACCTGGAAGTAGCCGCGGCTCACACATTGAAGATGCGGTTCGACATGATCATGAAGCTTGCCGAGCGCGTGGAAGGGCACCGAAGAGGCCAGATGGTGCTCGGCGTGATACGGCATGTTCCAATAAAGCAGGCGCAATACCGGATTGGCCAAGGTGGTGCGGGTATTGGCGAGGAGATTCGGGCTCTCCTCGGCGCCGGTATGCTCGGCCATGCGGATGGCGCGCAGCACCGGCTCACCCATCATGCGCGGCAGGAACCAGTAGAAGAGCGCGATCGTGCTGCCGGTCCAGACCGAGACCACGGCAATCGCCAGATAGAGGGCGCACAGGATGCGGATCTCTCGGCTCACATCGCCGAAGACGGATTCCGGCAGGAACTCGCGCTCCTCCTCGCTGAAGCGGCCGAGGCAACCGCGCCACAGCGTACCCCCCAGTTTCGGCCAGAAGGAAAAGCCGGCGATCTGGCGAAGATAGTCACCGAGCGAGGTCGGGAACGGCACGATGTCGGGATCGTGATCCTCATGCTGCGTATAGGTGTGATGCGCGGCATGCCGGTATTTGAAATAGAGGAAGGGACGCATGGTGAGGAATGCGACCGCGAAGCCCAGGGCGTGATTGAGCCAGCGCGACTGGAAGGCGGTGCCGTGCGAGCATTCGTGCAGCGGCGCAAAAAGCAGCACGATGACGATGCCGTAGAGAAACATGGCCGGCACCATCAGCCACCAGATGCCGCTGCTCAGATAGACGGCCCCGGCGCCGAGCGCCAATGCGGCAATATGAACGGCTAGCCGGATGAGGCCCGGCGCATTGGCGCGCACCCGCAAGGTCTTCAACGCATCGCGCGATATGATTTCCGGGCCCGTCAGCGGCCAGATGCGGCTGCCGATCCCACCGATACCGGCGAAGCTTGCTGAGTCATTGCCTTGCATGATCACGTTCCTTGTTTCGGTCTTCCCACCCTGGCTTAAGTGCGGGGCATCGGGATTGGAAATTCATTGTTTCGATAAGGGCATCGGTTTCGGCGACGCGGCGCGGTCACATCACGGCGCAGCGCGCGATACCCTCGACCGAGAAATCCGGGCGCTCGAAATGGCCGGTCACGCGGCCGCGGCTCATCACGATGATGCGGTCGCTGATGTCCATCAGCTCCTGGAGCTCGCTGGTGATCAGCAGCACCGCCTTGCCCTGCCGGGTCAGCTCATCGATGGCCCGCCAGATCTGCGGCTTGGCGCCGACATCGACGCCGCGCGTCGGGTCCTCGACCAGGAAGACCTCACCACCGCGGGCAATCCATTTGGCGATGACCAGCTTCTGCTGGTTGCCGCCCGAAAGCTCGCGCGCCGCCTGCGACAGGCTCGCGACCTTGGCGGACAGCGCGCGGATCATTTCCCGGGCGACATTGTCCTTCCGGCGGCGGCGCAGAAAACCCAGCGCGGCGAAGCGCCAGAGCATCGTCAGCGCGATATTGTCGCCGACACTCATCGGAAGGACGAGCCCCTCCCCCTTGCGGTCCGCCGGCAGGAAACCCAGGCCTCGCGCGATCGCCTGGCGCGGCGACCGCAGCCGGCATGGCACGCCCCCGACCAGCACTTCGCCCCGGTCGACCGGCAAGGCGCCGAACAGAGCGCGCATCACGGCCTCCCGCTGGCAGCCGAGCAGGCCGGCTATGCCGAGGATCTCGCCTTTACGGATCTCGAAGGAAACATCATCGAACAACTTGCCGGCGCCCAGCGAGCGAACGGCGAGCGCCACCTCCGCCGTGCCGCCCGCGCCGCGCTCGATCCGGTTCGGCGCCGGATCACGGCCGACCATGTGGCGGATCACCGTGGTTTCGCCGGAGCCGGCGGCCGGCAGGGTGGCTACCGCACGGCCGTCACGCAGCACGGTGATGCGATCTGCCACCGCAAAGACTTCCGCCAGGCGATGCGACACATAGACAACTCCGAGCCCCTTGGCCTTGAGCTTGCGGATGATGGCCAGGAGATGCTGGACCTGATCGTCATTGAGCGAAGCCGTCGGCTCGTCGAAGATCAGGACCTTCGGGTCGCTGACCAGAGCCCGGCATATTTCGACGATCTGCTGCTCGTTCAGGCTGAGCTCGCCGGTCGGCCGGGCCGGGTCGAGATCGACATGAATGGCGTCGAGGATCCGCCGCGCCTCTCGATGCATGGCCTTGCGGTCGGTGCGGCCGAGCCGGCCCTTCGGCTCCTGACCGAGCAGGATGTTCTCGGCGACCGTCAGATTGGGACAGAGCACCAGTTCCTGATGGACAAGGGCGATCCGGTGCGCCCGGGCGACGGAGGGGTTGCGCAGCATGACGGTGTGCCCGTCGCGCCTGATCTCGCCGCTGTCGGGCAGCTGCAGCCCGTTCATGATCGACAGCAAGGTCGACTTGCCGGCGCCGTTTTCGCCAACCAGCGCATGCACCTCGCCGGATTGCACGTCGAAGCTCACATCGGCAAGCGCCACGACGCCCGGAAAGGCCTTGCGGATCGCCCGCACCTCGAGAAGCGGTGCCTGATCGCTCATCACCGCCTCCATCAGCCGGAATGGTAGCGGTCGACGAGCGCCCGATGGGCGTCCATGTCGCCGCGTATGTGCTGATAGAAGGACGACCAGACGTCGAAGAACGCCATGTAACGCTCATGCAGCTTGGGATCGGGGTCGATGGTCTCCTTGATCCTGACGATCCGGTCGAGCGGCTCCACCGGCGATGCATAGATGCCCGCCGCGGTGGCTGCGAGGATGGCATCGCCGATCGGCGCCGCCTCGCCGATATCGGGGACCTGAAGCGGCACATTCACGACATTGGCGGTGATCTGGTTCCAGAACCGGCTCTTGGTCGGGCCGCCATTGAGGATGAGACCGTCGACGGCGACGCCGGCTTCGCGGGCGATGCGGATATTGGAATAGAGATCGAAGGCCACCCCCTCGATCAGGGCCCTGATGAAGTGCGCCCGCGTGGTCGTAGGACGGATGCCGAAGAAGGCGCCCGTGGCGTTGCTGTGCCAGTTGGGCGACAGCGTATTGCCGAGATAGGGCAGATAGAGCAAGCCGTCCGAACAGGGCGGTACCTGCATGGCCTGCGCCGTGAACAGGTCGAACACATTCTGCCCCATCCGTTCGGCAAGGCGCCATTCGCCGTCGCCGAACTGGTCGCGGAACCACTTCAGCGACGCGCCGGTGAAGGCCATCGGGCCGTCGAACATGGTGAGCCCCGGCAGCACATGCGGCCATTTGAGGATGCGATATTCCTCCACCCGCTGCTCAGTCGGGATCATGATGCCGAGATTGGAGCCGGTGCCCATCGAATAATAGGCTTGGCCGGCCTTGGTGACGCCAACGCCGAGTGCCGCCGAGCTGATATCGGTGCCGCCCGCCGCGACCAGCGTGCCGGGGCGCAGGCCGGTCTCCTCGGCCGCCTGGCGGGTGACTTCGCCGACGAGCTCATGCGAGCGATAGAGTCTGGGAAACATCTCGAGCGGAATGCCGATCGCGTTGGCGATTCCCTCGTTCCAGCTTTCCTTCTGATATTCATAGGCATAAGCGAGCCCGGCATCGCCGGTGTTCATCGTGAAATTGCCGCACATGCGGAAGGTGCAGTAGCCCGACGGCGACAGGAACTTGTGGATGGCCGAGAAGATATGCGGCTCGTGGCGCTTGATCCACAGCGCCTTGGGATCGATGAACCACGGCGCGATGCGGTTGCCGTTGTTGCGGTTGATCGCCGCCTCGCCGACCCGCGTCCGGATATCCTCGCATTCGGGTTCCGAGCGCGCATCCATCCAGATCATCGCCGGGCGGAGCGGCCGGCCCTGATCGTTGACCGGCAAGGTGACGCCGACGAGGCCCGACAGGGCCACGGCGGCGATGTCGTCGGCAAAGCGGCCCTGATCGAGGCACTGGCGGATGGCCGACACGACCGCCGACCAGTAATTGCCCGCCTCCTGCTCCGCCCAGCCCGGATAGGGATGGAACAGCGGGTGCTCCTTCGAACCGAAAGCGACGAGCTTGCCCGTATTGGTGTCGAGTATCGCGGCCTTCACATTCGTGGTGCCGATATCAATTCCGAGGGTGAGATGACCGCGCAATTTGAACTCCCTAGCAAGATGGACGCGGGCGGCCGATGCGGGAAAGCGCGACCGCGGCGATGAGCACTGTGCCGACGATGAGATTCTGATACCAGGTGCCGACACCCCAGATGGCAAGAAGATTGAGGCCCGAGGCGAAGACGAGGCTGCCCAGCAGGGTCCGCCAGGGCGAACCGACACCACCCGACAGCGCGGTTCCGCCGATCACCGCGATGGCGATGGCGGTCAGCTCGTATCCGGAGGCGAGCGGCGCGTCGACGGATTTGAGCCGGGCGGTGAACAGGATGCCGGCGAGCGCGGCGCAGAATCCGCTGATCACATAAGCCAGCACGACATAACGCTCGGTTCGGATGCCGGCATAAAGGGCGGCCCGCTCACTGCCGCCGATCGCGTGGAAACGGCTGCCGGCGACCGTACCGTTCACGAACAGGATCAGGGCGATGAGCACCGTCAGAAAGACGAGCGTGCTGAACGGAATGCCGAGCACGACCTGGTCGCCGATGAAGGCGAAGACGGGCGAGCGCAGGTAGTAAGGATGGCCGTCGGTCAGCACATAATTGAAGCCGCGCAGCGCGGTGAGCGATACGAGCGTCATGATGAAGGGGGCGATGCGGAAATAGGCGATCGCGATGCCGTTGAGGGCGCCGACGGCGCAGCCGGTGACGATCGCGATGGCGAGGAACGGCAGGCTCGGCCCGGCATAGGTGTTGCCCTTGACGAGCCAGCGCAGGCCGAGACCGTCGCCCAGGAGCACCATGACCTTCACCGCCACCACGATCGAGAAGATCATCGTGGCGGCCACCGACAGATCGATGCGGCCGGTCAGCATGACGACCGTCATGCCGAGAGCGAGCAGCCCGAAGACCGACACGCTGCGCAGGAGATTCTCGATATTCTGGCCGGTCAGATAGTATTCCGACGTGAGGGCGCCGGTGATGACGATCGCCGCGATCAGCCACAGCAGCGGCTCGGCCCGAAGCAGCGTCAGGATCGGCGGAAAACCCGCGCGCGACGACGCATTGAGGGAGACGTGGCTCATTTCCCCTTCTCCCTCTTCAACGCATCCGGCAGCACGACGGCCAGGATGACGGCGGCGATCGCCACCTGCTGGAGATAGATGCTGACGCCCAGCTGGTTGAGCAGGTTGTTGACGACGCCGATGATGAGCGCCGCGACCAGGGTGCCGGTGATCGTGCCCTTGCCGCCCGAAAGCGCCGCGCCGCCCAGCACCGTCACCGCAAGCACGCTGAGCTCGATGCCCTCGAAGCCCGACGGATTGATGTAGGAAAGCCTGGCGCTGTCGAGCATGCCGGCGAGCGCGGCGCAGAAGCCGCACAGCACGAAGACGGAGATGCGCATCGCCGTGACGTTGATGCCCGACAGGCGCGCCGCTTTCACATTGCCGCCGGTCGCGTAGAGCGCCTGCCCGAAGATGGAGAAGCGCGTCAGGCAGATGGCGAGAACCGTCAGGACGAGAAGGATCAGCACCGGCACCGGCAGTCCGAGCAGGCTGCCGCGACCGAGCCAGACATAGGACCCGATGCTCTCGGGATAGAGGGCCTGGCCGCCGGAACTGATATTGGCCAGCGCCCGGCTGATGCCGAGCATGCCGAGCGTTGCGATCAGGGAGGGGATGCGCAAGCCGGCGACCAGGATGCCGTTGATCAGGCCGAGGACGAGCCCGGTGAGGAGCGTCACGCCGATGACGAGCGCCGGCGACCCGGTCGGGATCAGGATGCCGCCCAACACGCAGGCGAGAATGGCGGTGCCGGCGATCGACAGATCGATCTCGCCGGCGATCACCACCAATGTCATGCCGATGGCCATGACACCGATCGCGGCGACCGCCATCAGGATCACCTGCAGATTGGCGGGCGTCAGGAAGGACGGCGTGACGGCCTGCGCCGTCAGCACCAGAACCAGGAGGACGGCGATGCGGCTCAGGCCGCCCAGCTGCGACCGGAGCTGGAACGGGCGCCCGACCGCGAGGCCGGAGCGCGCCGCATTGCCCTCGTCCACAGCGCTCATGCTGCTGACCATGACATGACTGTGCTATCCGTCGCTTGCCGTCAGCTGGCCACTTCTGGACCATAGGCATAAGGCCATTCGTCCGGCGTCAGTGTCTCGATGCCTTCGATGGTCATCTTCTCGCGCGTGATCATCGGCAGGTTGGGCGTGAGGATGAGCTTGGGCGGCGCCTCGGGCAGCAGTCCCGCCTTGTGCCCGATATGCATGATGACGGCGCGGATGCCGATGTCGCCGATGAGCGGCGTATAGGGCGCCACCATGTCCATGTTGCCGGCGCGGATCTCCTTCAGCACCTCGCGGGCGTCGTCATTGGCGAGGATGACGATTTTCTTGCCGCCGGGCGCGCTGTTGAGACGTCCCGCTTCGCGTACCGCGTCGAGCGCTCCCATCGCCTCTTCGCCGCCGGTGTTGAAGATGATGGCGATGTCCTTGAACGCCTGCAGCGCGTCGGCGGTCGATTTGAAGGCCAGGGTGCGCTGGCTGTTGGTGTGGTAGTTCGCGAGCACCTTGTAGCCCGGGCTGTTGCCGATCACCTCGAGATAGGAGCCGGTGCGGATCGAATCCGCGGTGCTGCCGAGATCCTTGCGGTTGCAGATCATGGCGCCATCTCCGGCCGCCATCTGCTGGAGATAGAGCCCCTGCTGCAGGCCGTTGGCGTAGAAGTTGCCGAGGACCTCCGAGCTGATCACTTCCGAAGACGTGCGCCGGTCGAGGCTCACTACCGGAATGCCCGCAGCGATAGCGCGGTCGACCGGCGGTCCCATCGGCGCCTCGCGCGAGGGCCAGAGCACGATGCCGTCGAACTGCTTGGCGATCCAGGTGTCGATCACCTGCCCCATCTTGTTGTCGTCGAACTCCGCGTCGATGACCTCGAGCTGGACATTGGGGTGGCGGGCTGCTTCCCAGGCCGCCGTATCGGCGAGGCTGATCAGCCAGGGATGGTTGAACCCGTGGAAGACGAAACCGATGCGATAGGTCTTGGCCTTGTCGAGCACCGGCCCCTCGGCCATCGGCAGATAGTCGGTGAACGGCGCCTTGATCTGGAGCTTGCTGTAGGGGCCGGTGAAGCTCGCGCCCATGCCAGGCTTCCAGACGAAGCCGCCGGCAAGATCGCCGACCGGATAGACGTCGAGATAGTCGCGGAAACCGTCCTTCTCGAACAGCGCCTTGATGTCGGCATTGGCCATGGCGGCCTTGGCGGCGTCGGAATACTTCTTGATGAGGGCATTGAGAAGATCGTGCACCGGGGCTGCGCTCGCAGGCGTGCTTGCGAAACCCGGCAGTGCGGCGGCGCAGGCTAGGCCGGCGGCGCTTTTGATGAGCTGGCGACGAGAAATGGCTGGCATCGATTTCCTCCCATGGGGTTGTCCGGAGATCTTTCTCTCGGATGGTTGCTTGGCGGTTGGTTCAGCCTCCATCGACGAGGACGTAGACGGTCCCCTGCTCGATCTTGGTTTGATAGGTTTTCAGAGCCTCGGTGACCGGCGGCGACAGCGGCTTGCCCGTCGGAATGTGGAACAGCCCCTGATGCAGCGGGCATTCGATGGTCTGGCCGTTGATGTAGCCTTCGGACAGGAAGGCATGGGCGTGGGTGCAGATGCCTGCCGTCGCATAAAAGCGACCATCGAGATTGTAGACGGCGATGCAGGACTGGTTGTGCTGAATGCGGATGGCGTCATTCGGGGCGAGATCGGCGACACGGATGGCGGCCACCCAGACCTGCGATTGCCCTTGCGCGTCGACTTCTCCCATCACGTCCCTCGTTGTTTTCGTTCGTCTGGTTTTCGTTTCCTTTCGTTTGAGGCGCAAATTCATTGTGCCCATGGCGATATCTATGGCGGCGATAACGCGGGCTCGGGCGCGCCGGCGGCCATGGTTGGCTTATCGGGATGTCGGGATTGGGAAGGTGCTCGACGGCCGGATTATTCCGGCGTCTGATTGGCCTCGTCGTCGGCCGGATACTGGTCGGCCCAGACGGTCGCGCGCGCTTCGGCCTCGAGCCTTTCGGCCTCGGTCGTTTCGGCCAGCATCTTGTCGAGCTGGTCATAGATGCCGGGCGCCTCGCCCGGACGCGTCGTCGAGCGGGCGAGCAGATACCACATGATGGCGCGGGTGCGGTCGCGGCGCACCACCTCGCCCTTCCAATAGAGATCGCCGAGGGCGGCCTCGGCCGGAGCGTAGCGCTTCTTCGCCGCCGCCAGCAGCCAGCGCAGCCCCTGCTCCGGCTGCTTGCGCATGCCCTGGCCGCGGAGCGCCATGACGCCCAGCGCATATTGCGAGGCCGGGTGGCCATAGGTGGCGGCCAGGCGATAGATGCGGTTGGCGCGGTCGAAATTCTGATTGACGCCGGCTTCCTTGCTGCCGGTGCGATAATAGTCGGCGACGCGCACCAGTGCGTCGACCATGATGCGCAACCGGTTCTGGTCGCTTTCTTCCGAATCGAAGGCATCGGCGACGCGGCCGTAATAAGAGAAGGCCTTGGCGTCGTCGCGCGGCACGCCGCGGCCAAGGCGGTACATATGGCCCAGATACCAGTCGGCGACGATGTTGTTGTCGTCGGAGGCACGCTCGAAATATTTGCGCGCCTTGTTGAAGTCGCCGTCCTTATAGGCCCGCTTGGCCTTCTTCAGATCGTCGGTCCAGAACGGAATGAAATCGAGGTCCGGCGTCTTGATGTCGGGAGCGGCCGGCATGTAGGAGTAGAAATCGGAGGTCCAGCCGCCATCCTCGGCACGGGCGGAATCCAGGTGGAAAGCGAGCCAGGCGGTCATTACCGCAACCGTCGCAAATACTCCACGCGCCCACATACTCGCGCGCCGATCATATATCGGCGTAGCAAACACCTTCGTGCAATCCTCCGGGGTGAGTCACTGCTCCGCCCATAGCGGGACCAACCTGCTGCGCATATTTCCATAGCGCGCCGGCTCCATAGCCATGTTCGCGCGGGTTCCAGTCCTTTTTACGGCGAGAAAGTTCCTCAACTGTGACATTCACGTCGAGGCCCCCCGCCTCGGCATCGATGGTGATGATGTCGCCGTCCCTCAGCAGCGCGATCGGACCGCCGAGCTGGGCTTCCGGCCCGACATGGCCGATGCAGAAGCCGCGGGTGGCGCCGGAAAAGCGCCCGTCGGTGATGAGGGCCACCTTGTCGCCCATGCCCTGGCCGTAGATGGCCGCCGTGGTCGCCAGCATCTCGCGCATGCCGGGGCCGCCGCGCGGCCCCTCATAGCGGATGACCAGCACCTCGCCTTCCTTATATTCGCGCCTGGTCACCGCCGCGAAACAGTCTTCTTCAGTATCGAAGCAGCGGGCGGGGCCTGAGAATTTGAGCTGCTTCATGCCGGCCACTTTGACGATGGCGCCCTCGGGGGCGAGATTGCCCTTGAGCCCCACTACGCCGCCCGTTTTGGTGATCGGGTCATTGGCCGGACGCACCACGTCCTGGTCCGGATTCCATTTCACCTTGGCCATGTTCTCGGCCACGGTGCGGCCGGTGACCGTCAGGCAGTCGCCATGCAGGAAGCCGTGATCCAGCAGGGTTTTCATCAGCAGCGGAATGCCGCCCGCCTCGAACATGTCCTTGGCGACGTATTTTCCGCCGGGCTTCAGGTCGGCGATATAGGGCGTGCGCTTGAAGATTTCGGCGACGTCGAAGAGATCGAACTTGATGCCGCATTCATGGGCGATGGCCGGCAGATGGAGCGCCGCATTGGTCGAGCCGCCGGACGCCGCCACCACGGTCGCGGCGTTCTCGAACGCCTTCAGGGTCACGATATCGCGCGGACGGATATTGCGGGCGATCAGCTCCATCACCTTTTCGCCCGAGGCGAAGCAGAACGTATCGCGGATCTCGTAGGGAGCCGGCGCGCCGCAGGAATAAGGCAAGGCCAGGCCGATCGCCTCGGCGACGGTCGCCATGGTATTGGCGGTGAACTGGGCGCCGCAGGAGCCGGCCGAGGGACAGGCGACCTGTTCCAGCGTCTCCAGTTCGGCATCGTTCATCCGGCCGACCGAATGCATGCCGACCGCCTCGAAGACGTCCTGGATGGTCACCGGCCGGCCCTTGAAGGTGCCCGGCAGGATCGATCCGCCATAGATGAACACCGAAGGCACATTCAGGCGGACCATGGCCATCATCATGCCGGGCAAGGACTTGTCGCAGCCGGCGACCCCGACCAGGGCGTCATAGCAATGGCCGCGCATGGTGAGCTCCACCGAATCGGCGATGCATTCGCGCGAGATGAGCGAGGCCTTCATGCCCTGGTGCCCCATGGCGATGCCGTCGGTCACCGTGATGGTGCAGAATTCACGTGGCGTTCCGTTGGCGGCCGCAACCCCGCGTTTCACCGCCTGGGCCTGTCGCATCAGGGAGATATTGCAGGGCGCAGCTTCGTTCCAGCAGGAGGCCACGCCTACCAGAGGTTGATTGATCTGGGCCTGCGACAAGCCCATGGCATAGAGGAATGCACGATGCGGCGCCCGTTGCGGACCTTCAGTCACATGGCGGCTGGGAAGTCTTGTTTTTGCTATGCTTTTCGCATCCATATTCTGTCCGTACCGCCGCCCGTGAACCCGGCTTCTGTCCCATTTTGGGGCTGCCCTGCAGGCGGCAGCTTCCCGCACATAGGGTTATTGGCAAAATTTGGCGGATGGAAGGTTGATTGTGGCGGGCTTCGCGGCTTGCCTAACAAAAGCGCGCCCTGTGACATTTCTGCAACATTCTGTTACTTAAGCTTGCAGAGTCGGAAAATCGGTTGCAAGGACGGCGGGAATTTCCATGAATTTCAAGGCATTTGACGCGGCGGGGACCGGCGGCGGCACGCCCATCTCAATCGAATATGTCGATAAACCGGGACTCGGGCGGATCGCCCTCGTCAACGCCCTGCTCTTCGTGGTCACCCTGACCATCTATCGCTTCTGGGCGAAGACCAATGTCCGCCGGCATATCTGGAGTTGTGTCCACGTCAATGGCGAACCTCTTGAATATACCGGACGCGGTCTGGAGCTGTTCCTGGGCGCGCTCATCGTCTTCGGGCTGTTTTTCCTCCCCGTCATCGTCACCCTGATGGTGCTGCAACTGGCG
The DNA here is from genome assembly GCA_049323275.1 of Pseudomonadota bacterium. Classification (GTDB taxonomy): domain Bacteria; phylum Pseudomonadota; class Alphaproteobacteria; order Rhizobiales; family Aestuariivirgaceae; genus Taklimakanibacter. The sequence goes on along the minus strand of JBMOOM010000001.1, from coordinate 6,164 downwards.
CTCGGGCCGGAGCATCCGCTGCTCATCGTCGTCAACCTTCTCCTTTTCCTGTTCTTCCTGCTGTTCTGGGGCATGGCGCTGTACCGGGCACGGCGTTATCAGCTGTCACGCACCTTGTGGCGGGGCATCAGGGGAGCGCTGGTCGGCTCGTCCGTGACCTACAGCCTCCTCTATTTCGCCTCCACCCTGCTCAGCGGCATGACGCTCGGCTGGTCGACGCCGGCGATGAACCTCAATCTGCAGGAGCGGATGACCGGCGACATGCGAATCGGCACCCTGCCGTTCCGCTTCCGCGGCCGGGCCGGCCCGCTCTACGGCCCCTATGCCTTGTGCTGGGTGATCTCGCTTCTCGCCCTCGTCTTGCTGGCGGGTCTTATCGGCTTCGGTACCTATTTGCTGGGCGACTGGATCAAGACGGTCTTCGAGGGCTATGTCACCGAGGATGGCGAGCCCGGCCCCATGCTGGGCTTCATCGTACTCTTCGCCTTCTTTGCCGGCTTCTTCGTCTTCGGCGCCTTTTACGCCATGATCTGGGCCTTCTACACGGCGCGCGAAATGGCGATCTTCGCTTCCTACACGACCCTGGACCTGGCCCGCTTCCGCCTGGACGCCACCGGCACCAGCCTGATCGCGCTCATCGTCGGTAACCTGCTCCTGGTGATCTTCACGCTCGGCATCGCCACTCCCTTCGCCCAGCAAAGACTGGTGCGTTATTTCTGCGATCGGATCACGGTCGACGGCATCGTCGATATCGACAAGATCATGCAATCGCGTGAAGCGGTGGGGCGCACCGGCGAAGGGCTCGCCGATGCCTTCGATGTCGGAGGCATCTGAGCATGCGAAGCGACGCCCGCTTTTTCGATGGAGAGATCGCCCGCGATCATGCCGTCAGTTTGGAGCTGATACCGGACGGACTCATCATCGAAGGCCCCGAAGTCACGGCGCGCAAGTGGAGCCTGGCCGGCCTCGCCGCCATAACGCCGATGCGTGCGGGCTATCCGCTGCGCCTGCGCCATGAAGCCCATCCCGGCGCCCGGCTGGTGATCACCCAGGAAGGCTTTGGCCGCGAACTCGCCCGCCTGGCGCCGCATCTCGCCGGCGGCCCCAATCTGAAGCGCGCCGGCCGGCTCGCGGCGATCATCGCGGCGAGCGCCGCCGCCGCCATCGCCGTGCTCTATCTCACCCTCTCCTATGCCCCGCAGTCGCTGGCCTTCGTCCTGCCCGACAGCTGGCGCAACAATCTCGGCGACCAGGTCGAGGCGAGCTTCGCCGGCGACGGCAAGCTCTGCGCCACGAGCACCAGCAATGCGCTGCTGCGCGCGCTGGGCGCCCGACTCATGCAGGACAATCCGGACGCGCCGCCCTTCGAGCTCAAGGTCTATGATCTCAAGATGCTCAATGCCTTCGCCTTGCCGGGCGGGCGCATCGTCCTGACGCGCAAGCTGATCGACGCCGCCCGCAGCGCCGATGAGGTCGCCGGCGTCCTCGCCCATGAGATCGGTCATGTCCAGCATCGCCATGCCGAAGCGCAGCTCATCCGCGCCATGGGGATCGAGCTTCTGCTCCAGATCGTCTCGGGCGGGGGGGATTCGGTCAGCGGCTTCGCCGGACTCCTGGCGATCCTGCGCTATTCGCGCGACGCCGAGCGCGAGGCCGACTCCTATGCCCAGGCGATGCTGGTCAAGGCCGCCATCGATCCGACCGGGCTCAAACGCTTTTTCGAGGAGATCAAGAAACTCGAAGGAAAGGGCGATTCCGGCGGACTGTTCGGGACGATGAACGACATCATGTCGACCCATCCGGTGACCGACGAGCGCATCGACGCCATCAAGCCCCTGCCGCAAGGCGTTACGGCGCGGCCGACGCTGAGCGAAGCCGACTGGGCCAGCTTGCGGAAAATTTGTAGCTAGATCGGGTATTTAGCGCAGAGTCTTCGCCACGATTATCAGATCTGCCGCTCTTCGAAAGCGATGAACTGCTCGATCATTTCGCGCCACACGGCCACCGCGAGATCCGGCTCGACATCGGCGGCTGCGGCGAGCTTGCGGATATGGGCCAGCACTTCGTCGATCCGCGCCGGGATACGGGCCGGCAGCTTCGCCGTGCGCTTGATTTCGATGACCTCCTCGACGCAGCGCTGACGTTTGGCGAGAAGCGACACGAGCTCTGTATCGATGCCGTCGATGCGCCGGCGCAGCTCGGCGAGCGCGCCAGCGGCTTTCTGCTGATGCTGATCGGTCATGGCAGAGCCATGCACCTTTCGTTTCAGGGGCGCGATGTGTCCTTGCGACGCGGTTCCGGCACGATTACCCAGGGTCGCTCCCCCTGAAGATCACGTGCCGTCTCGACCCGGACGGTGTCGCCGTCGAGATAAAGCGCATGGGCTCCTTCGCGCCAGACCGAGAAGCGGTCGATGCGCAGCTTCACCGAGCGGCACCGGCCACGTAAGGGGAAGCCGGTCACCAGAATATCCGCCTCGGCGCAAGGCAGCGCCATGGCGGGGCCGTCCTTGTCCACATAGACCACGCGCCTGCCGCCGACGCTCGCCCGGCAGACGCCTTCCATACAGGTCCAGCCGGGACGGCGCGCCGCGTCCGCCGGGGCGGCCTCGTCGCCTTCCTGGCGCAGCCACTGGGTCACCGCGAAGCGCCCGCGCCTGGCATGCACCGGGACCATCTCCCCCTCCGCCCCGCGCGCCGCCATGGTCTTGGCCGCCGCCTCAACATGAATATCAGGCGCATCCCTCAACTGCATGAATAGGAAAGACAAAACACAAATCGGCAAAGCCGCGCCCCGCATCGGGCCGCGAGCCAGGCATAGAACGATGGCCGCCATGCCGAGCAGAATGGCGCCCGGCAGCGGCAGTGCCGGCACCATGCCTTGCGCCGCGGGCAGGCTCGTCACCCAATCGGACACGGCCTGCACCCAGATCAGGCCCCAGTCCATGACCCGAAGAGGTCCCGCCTCGAGCCCCAGCGGCATGAGAAGAACCGCGACGAGGGCCATCGGCATCACCAGTATGGACATGGCCAGAAAGGCCAGAAGATTGGCGATCAGGCCATAGGGCGCGAGTCGGCCGAAATGATAGGCGGCCGCGATCGACGACAGGCCGCCGGCCGCCAGGGACGTGAAGGCGGCCGCCGCGACGCCATGATAGGCCCATCGCCACAGACGGCCAAAGGGACCGTAGGCGGGATCCTCCTCGCGCAGCCATTTGCTCCACACGTCATGGAACGCGAGAATCCCCATGACCGCCAGGAATGACATTTGAAAGCTGGCGCTTAGCGCGGCCTCGGGAAAGGCGACCATGATGATCAGAGCGGCGATAGCCAGATTGCGCAGCGACAGAGCCGGCCGGTCGAACAGAATGGCGATGAACATCACCGCCAGCATGATGTAGGAGCGCTGCGTCGCGACCGAGGCATCCGCCAGGACCATATAGGCGAAGCCCATCGCCAGTCCCGCCACGGCCGCCCATTTCTTGATCGGCCAGGAGGTGGCAAGGGTCGGCGACAGCGCCAGCACGGCGCGCACCAGCCAGAAGCACATGCCTGCCACCAGCGTCATATGCAGGCCCGAAATGGAGAGGATATGGGCGAGGCCGGAGGTCTGCAGGCTGTCATTCACCTCGCGCGGGATGGTGCCTCTTTCCCCGGTGATCAACGCCTCCGCCACACCGCTGCGTTCCGGGGGGATCACGGCGCGGATGCGCGCGCCGATCGCATCGCGCACATCCTGGACCGCGGCCCGGAAGCGCAGCCGCCATGCGGGGTCGTCGCCCTCGATCGCAAGGTCGCCATAGAGGCGGCCGGTGGCGCCTATGCCCTGGAACCACAGGGTCCGGCCGTGATCATAGCCGCCGGGAATGGCGGGCGACGGCAGGGGAAAAAGCTGGGCCTTGGCCTTGACCACCTGGCCCGGCCGCAGCCGCGTCCCGCCGGAGAGAGTGAGGCGCGCCGCTGCCGGGATGCGGGTGACGCCTTTGCCCTCGAGCGCCAGGATGCGCAGGACGGCCGCCGCCCGCTTGGGGCCGCGCATCTCGAAATCCTCCACCACGCCGGTCAGCATGACCTCACCCGTCGGCGCCCGTAGAGCCGGGCTCGCGACCCATTCGGTCCGGAGCTTGGCAAGGCTGAAGCCCAGAAGGGCCAGCAGCAGGATCGTGGCGATGAGGCCGCGCCTTATGCGAACCAGCCAGAACAGCAGCGCCAGGAGCAGGAGGAGCCCGGCCGCGGCCCAGGCCGGCGGCTCGCGCGGCAAAGCGAAATAGGTCCAGATGCCGGCCATCAGGCACACCGGCGACCACAGGAAGAAAGTGCCCGATTGCCGGGCGACAAGGCTTTCCAGCCAGGCGCGCCAATCAGGCCTGCCGCCTTCTTCCGTGCCGACTTCCTGGACCCAGTCCGCCACGCACCGCCCCTTACACAGGCCGGGGCTCTATGCTAAGCCCCGCCCAACATCCCGACCCCCATATTTGCCAAGAAAGGCGGCCATGTCATCGCCCGTCGTCACACGTTTTGCCCCCTCGCCCACCGGCTTCCTCCATATCGGCGGCGGGCGCACCGCCTTGTTCAACTGGGCGTTTGCCAAGAATCAGAGCGGCAAGATGCTGTTGCGCATCGAGGATACCGACCGTGAGCGTTCGACGCCGGAAGCGGTCGACGCCATTCTGGAAGGCCTGACCTGGCTCGGCCTCGACTGGGACGGCGAGGCCGTGTCGCAATATGGCCGCGCCTCGCGCCATCGCGAGGTGGCCGAGATCCTGCTCGCCAAGGGACATGCCTATCGCTGCTATTGCAGCCCCGAAGAGCTGCAGGCGATGCGCGACAAGGCCGAGGCCGAGAAGCGCCCGGTCCGCTATGACGGCACCTGGCGCGACCGCGATCCGGCGACCGCCCCCCCGGGCGTCAAGCCGGTGATCCGCTTCAAGGCGCCCCAGCAGGGCGAGACCGTCATCGACGATCACGCCCAGGGCCGTGTCGTGTTCCAGAACAAGGAGCTCGACGATCTCATCATCCTCAGATCCGACGGCAACCCGACCTATAATCTCTCGGTCGTGGTCGACGACCACGATATGGGCGTCACTCACATCATCCGCGGCGTCGATCATCTCACCAACGCGGCGCGCCAGACGCAGATCTACAAGGCGATGGGCTGGACCGTGCCGGACATGACGCATGTGCCGCTGATCCATGGGCCGGACGGCGCCAAATTGTCGAAGCGCCACGGGGCGCTCGGCGTCGAGGCCTATCGCGCCATGGGCTATCTGCCGGCGGCGATGCGCAACTATCTCGCGCGGCTCGGCTGGAGCCATGGCGACGACGAGATTTTCTCGACCGAGCAGATGGTCGCCTGGTTCGGTCTCGATGCGATCGGCAAGTCGCCGTCGCGCTTCGATTTCGTGAAGCTCGAGAATCTCAACGGCCACTATATGCGCGCCACGCCCGACGCCGAGCTGCTCGCGGCGTTCCTCGCCTTCCTGCCGCATGTCGAAGGCGGCCCGGAAATGCTGGGCCGCATCGATGCCGCCATGAAGGCGAAATTGCTGCGCGCCTTGCCCGGTCTCAAGGAGCGCGCCAAGACGCTCGTCGATCTCATGAAGAGCGCTCAGTTCCTGTTCGCCGAGCGTCCGCTGGCGCTCGACGACAAGGCGAAGCAGATCATGGCCGATGGCGGCGTCGCTGCGCTGACGGCGCTGCTCCCGACGCTCGAGGTGACGGACTGGAACGTCCAAAGCCTTGAAGCCGCGGTCAAGGCGCATGCCGAAGCGACCGGCGCCAAGCTCGGCAAGCTCGCACAACCCCTGCGCGCCGCTTTGACGGGAACCAGCACGTCGCCTGGTATCTTCGATGTGCTCGACGTTCTTGGGCGCGACGAGTCATTAAACCGTATTGCGGATGCCCTTAAGTCTGGTTGACCGTCATGGTGCAGTGCAATAAACTTTGGTCACATAACGGATAACGGCAGGGACAGAAGATATGACAACAACAGCCGCGACCAAGAAAACCGAAGATGTGGCGCAGAGCGGCGCCACCCTCACCATAGGCAACAAGAACTACGATCTGCCGATCCGCAAGGGAACGGTCGGACCGGACGTCGTCGACATCGGCCATCTCTATCGCGATGCCGGCGTCTTCACTTACGATCCGGGCTTCACCTCGACG